>JEMX01000097.1 GCA_000585055.1 Candidatus Accumulibacter appositus | reverse complement strand
AGGTCGGTTCCCCGTACCCCGGCGGTGAGCGTGCCAAAACGCAGATTGATCGCCCGCTCCCGGTGCTGCCGGGAGAAGGTCCCGGTGGTGAAGCGCAGGCTGCCGTGCGGGACGTCGATGGCCGCCGTGAACACCGGCTTCTCGCGGACGCCAAGGGCATTCAAACGCATTTCGCTGTTGTCGCCCAGGGCGAGCACGCTGCCATCAGCCAGCTGAATGCGCACGCGCGCATCGGCTCCGGTGACGAGCTTGTCCTGGTTGGCCAGGATCGTTCCCGGCACCAGCGCGTGCCGGACACCCTGGCGCTCGATCCACGCCGGCATCTGCAGCGCATCGACGATGGCGTTGGCCTGTTCCGCGCCGGTGGACGGCAGCGGCAGCAAGACGCCGGCCAGCAAACAGCCGCCAAGAAGGGTCTGCACGCGATGCCTGTTCATGGCCAGCTCCAGTGACAACGAGAGGGGGAGGATTCTAACACCGCTGCAGGTACCCCCGGCAGTTGCCAGCAGGACCGCGCATGCGAGCGCTCGAGTGAGGTCACCGGCGAGTTCCCATGGGGCGCCGGCGTGTCAGCGGAGCAGGGCCAGGCGGCTGTGCGTATAATTCGCGCTTCAGCCCATTTCCGGACCCCTACTGGCCATGCAGGAAAAGTATCAGCCCGCGGACGTTGAACTCGCCGCTCAGCAATTCTGGAACGATAGCGGCGCGGCGCGCGCCATCGAGGACCCCCGCCGGCCAAAGTACTATTGCCTGTCGATGTTCCCCTATCCGTCCGGGAAGTTGCATATGGGGCACGTGCGCAATTACACCATCGGCGACGTCCTGGCGCGCTTCCACGGCATGCTTGGCTACAACGTCTTGCAGCCGATGGGCTGGGATGCTTTCGGCATGCCCGCCGAGAATGCCGCGATCCAGAACAATGTTCCGCCGGCGCAATGGACGTACGCCAACATCGATTACATGCGGACCCAGCTTAAGCGGCTGGGTTTCGCCATCGACTGGCAGCGCGAGATCGCCACTTGCACGCCCAAGTACTACCGCTGGGAGCAGTGGCTGTTTACCCGCCTCTACGAGAAAGGCCTGATCTACCAGCGTCTGGGTACGGTTAACTGGGACCCGGTCGACCAGACCGTGCTCGCGAACGAGCAGGTCATCGACGGTCGTGGTTGGCGCTCGGGAGCGCTGATCGAAAAGCGCGAAATCCCGATGTACTACATGAAGATCACCGCCTACGCCGAGGAACTTCTCGCCGATCTGGAACAGCTTGAAGGCTGGCCCGAACAGGTGCGGCTGATGCAGAAGAATTGGATCGGCAAGAGTACTGGCGTGCGCTTCGCCTTCCCGTACGAGCTGGACGGCGAGCCCGGGCAGCTGTGGGTGTTCACCACCCGCGCCGACACGATCATGGGCGTCACTTTCTGTGCCGTCGCTGCCGAACACCCGCTGGCCAGCTACGCGGCGGCGCGCGATCCGCAGATCGCTGCCTTCGTCGAGGAATGCAAGCGCGGCGGCGTCGCCGAAGCCGACCTGGCGACAATGGACAAGAAGGGCATGCCGACCGGCATTTTCGTCACCCATCCGCTGAGCGGCGAGCAGGTGGAAGTGTGGATCGGCAACTACGTGCTGATGAGCTATGGCGACGGTGCGGTGATGGCCGTTCCGGCGCACGATGAGCGCGATTTCGCCTTCGCCCAGAAGTACGGTCTGGCGATCAAGCAGGTGATTGCCAGGCCCGGCGTGAGCTTCGCGCTCGATGGCTGGCAGGAGTGGTACGCCGACAAGCTAGGCGGCAGTTGTGTCAACTCCGGCAAGTACGACGGCCTGGACTACGCGGCTGCGACCGAGGCCATCGCCGCCGATCTGGAGGCCAAGGGCCTGGGCGAGAAGAAGGTGCAGTTCCGCCTGCGCGACTGGGGTATTTCGCGGCAGCGCTACTGGGGCTGCCCGATTCCGATCATCCATTGCACGCGCTGCGGCGACGTGCCGGTGCCCGACGCCGACCTGCCGGTGGTCCTGCCGGAAGACGTGACCATCACCGGCGCCGGCTCTCCCTTAAGTTCGATGCCCGAGTTTTACGCCTGCAGCTGCCCGAAATGCGGTCAGCCGGCGCGGCGCGAAACCGACACCATGGATACCTTCGTCGAGTCCTCGTGGTACTTCCTGCGCTATTGCTGCCCGGACAACGAGCAGGCGATGGTCGACGAGCGCGTCGCCTATTGGTGCCAGGGCGGCATCGATCAGTACATCGGCGGCATCGAACACGCCATTCTGCATCTGCTCTACGCGCGCTTCTGGACCAAGCTGATGCGCGACGTCGGGCTGTTCGGCGAGGAATCAGCCGGCAGGGTCTTGCTCGGCGAGCCTTTTGCCCATCTGCTGACCCAGGGCATGGTCGTCGCGCCGACCTTCTACCGCGAGGATGCCAGCGGCAAGAAGCAGTGGATCAACCCTGTGGACGTCGACGCCGTGCATGACGAACGTGGTCGTGCCAGCGGCGCGACGTTGCGTGCCGACGGCCTGGCGGTGACTGTCGGGGGCATCGAGAAGATGTCCAAGTCGAAGAACAACGGCGTCGATCCGCAGGCGCTGATCGACCAGTTCGGCGCCGATACGGCGCGCCTTTTCATCATGTTCGCCAGCCCGCCCGACCAGTCGCTGGAGTGGTCGGACGCCGGCGTCGAGGGCGCTTTCCGCTTTCTCAAGCGCCTCTGGCGAATCGTCTTCGAGCATGTGTCGGCGGGCCCGCAGCCGCCGCTCGGCGCCGCCGAATCCGGTGAAATTCCCGCGGAGCTGAGCGCCTTGCGTCGGCAGTTGCATCAGACGATCGGCAAGGTCGCCGACGACTATGGCCGCCGCAAGCAGTTCAATACCGCGATCGCGGCAGTGATGGAGTTGCTCAACGCTTACAATCGCGTGCCCGGCGACTCGGCCACCGTGCGCGCGCTCAGGCAGGAAACGCTCGAAGCGGTGGTGCTGATGCTCAACCCGATCGTGCCGCACGTCTGCGAAGCCCTGTTTGCGGCCTTGCGGCCCGGTTGCACAGCCAGCACGCAGGCTTTTCCGCAGCCCGACCCGGCCGCCCTGGTGCAGGACGAGATCGAGCTCATGCTGCAGATCAACGGCAAGCTGCGTGGCAGCCTGCGCGTGCCGGCAGACGCCGACCGGGCGAGTATCGAAGCCGCGGCGCTGGCCTGCGAAGCGGCCGCCAAGCATCTGGCCGGTACGGTGCCGAAGAAGTTGATTGTCGTGCCCGGCCGGCTGGTCAATATCGTCGCCTGAGACCTGGAGGGAGACTCCGATGCGCCCAGCGCTGCTGCACACCTTGCCGGCTCCTGCTCATATCGCCACGCGTGCTCTCCTGCTGGTGGTGCTCAGCCTGCTTGCCGCTTGCGGTTTTCAGCTACGCGGCTCGTACGCCTTGCCCTACGAGAGCATCTACCTGGCGATGCCCGAGTATTCGGTGGTCGGCGCCGACCTGCGGCGCGCCATTCGCTCATCGGAGACGACGCGCCTGGCCCTTGTCGCGAGCGATGCGCAGGCCACTTTCCTGCCCGGCACCGAGTATCGCGACCGAATCATCCTGTCGGTCTCCGGTACCGGCCGGATCAGCGAACTGCGTTTGCGTTACCTGTACCCCTATCGTGTAGTCGATGCCAAGGGCCGCGATCTGATTGCGCCAGGGACCATCGAACTGATCCGCGACTTGACCTACGACGACTCCAACGTGCTCGCCAAGCAGCAGGAGGAGGTGCTGCTCTGGCGTGACATGGAAAACGATCTGGTGCACCAGTTGATGCGCCGGCTGGCGGCCGCCAAGCCGGCTAGCCCAGCCGATCCTGCCACCACTCCCGCCAAGCCAGTCGACGCGACCGCTCCCGCCGCTTCCGCCAAGCCGGGCGCAGCCAGATAGCGGCGAGCGGTATGCAGCTCAAGGGCGAACACCTCGCGGCGCAGCTGCAGCGCGAGCTCAAGCCGGTCTATCTGGTCCATGGCGACGAGCCGCTGCTGGTCATCGAAGCGGCCGACGCGATCCGCGCCGCAGCGCGCCAGGCGGGCTTCGACGAACGCGAAGTGCTGGTCGCCGACGCTGCCTTCAACTGGAACGATCTCTATCACGCGGCCGGCAGCATGTCGCTGTTCGCCGGTCGCAAGCTGATCGACCTGCGCCTGCCAAGCGGCAAGCCGGGGCGTGACGGCGGCGCCGCGCTACAGGCCTACTGCGCACGTCCTTCACCGGATGCGCTGCTGCTGGTGACGATGACCGGCGCCGACTGGCGCGAGGAGAAGGCCGCCTGGGTGGCTGCCGTGGCCGCCGCCGGGGCGGTGGTCAAACTGATTGCGCCCGGGCTCGGCGAGTTGTCGATGTGGTTGGCCGGCCGTCTTGCCCGACAACAGCAAAGTGCTGATGCGGCCGGGCTGGGCTTCATTGCCGAGCGTGTCGAAGGCAATCTGCTGGCCGCGCACCAGGAAGTTCTCAAGCTTGAAGTGCTTTACCCGTCGGGCGCGCTAAGCCTCGAGCAGATTCGCGAGGCGGTGCTCAACGTCGCCCGCTATGATCTCGACGGTCTGCGTGAAGCAATGCTGGCGGGGGATGTGGTGCGCCTGACGCGCACCATTGATGGCCTGCAGCAAGAGGGAGAGGCGCCGCCCCTGGTGCTCTGGGCCATGACCGAGGAAGTGCGCGCGCTGGCCCAGATCAATGCCGGCCTCGAGGCGCGTCAGCCCTTGCCCGAGCTGTTGAAAGGGGCCCGCGTCTGGGGCGCTCGCCAGACGCAGATGACAAAGGCCCTGCAACGGGTCAAGGGCGGACGGGCGCGGGCGGCTTTGGCGCAGGCGGCGCGTATCGACCGGATGATCAAGGGCGTGGAGCGCGGCGACGTGTGGGGCGAGTTCCTGCGCCTTGGCCTGAACATCGCTGTTACCTGAAGTGCTGGCCGGAGAGGCTGGTCGCCGGTGACTTCAGGCGCTACGATCCCCGTCGAGCTCGTTCGAGGCGTCCTCGCCCGGCGCCAGATGTTCCCAAACGCAATCGTCGCTTTCGCTGCGCACATCGTTGAGGCTGGGCGAGGGCTTGCTCTGCACCAGACACTCGCCCACGCAACTTTCGCTGACTACGACCAGCCGCATTTCGGTATCGACCTTGCGCTGCCCATCCCAGTAGCTGCAGGTGGCGCAGACTTTCACTTCCGTTGGCAAAATCAGTTTTCGTTTCATGATCGACGCCGGCAGTTGAGAGTGAGGAATAGCCCTCTGAGTACAATTCTCCGCGGTGGTTCCGTTGACCCCGGCATGCCGTCGGCGCCTATAATCGCGACTCGACGGAAACTCGGCCGTTGACCAATCCCCGCTGCGGCTTCCATTGTCCTCGCTGCACTGCAACAATGCCAGCCTTTTCGGTCCTCATGGTCTTTTCGGTGGGGCGGCAATGGCCGGCTTCGCCGGTGCCGGGCAGGTTTCCGAGACGTTTCTGACACGCCTCTGGCGCGCTTTTTGAACTTTTTGACACCTATCGGCCCCTGTGCAATTTTGGAAAGCCTCATGAGCATAGAGCAGTACATCCAAACCGTCGGCCAGCAGGCACGCGCAGCGTCGCGAGCCATGGCGCGTGCCGACAGCAACGCCAAGAATACTGCGCTACGCGCGATTGCCGCAGCCATTCGCCGCGAGGCCAGCGTCCTGGTCGCGGCCAATCGCGAGGACCTGGCCGCTGCCGTCACTGCCGGCCTCGAACCGGCGCTGCTCGATCGTCTGACACTTTCGGAGAAAGGCGTTGCGACGATGGCCGAAGGCGTCGAGCAGGTCGCTGCGCTGGACGACCCGATTGGCGAAGTCAGTGACCTCAAGTACCGCCCGAGCGGCATCCAGGTGGGTCGTATGCGGGTGCCGCTCGGCGTTGTCGGCATCATCTACGAGGCACGCCCCAACGTCACTGCCGATGCCGCAGCGCTGTGCCTTAAGTCGGGTAATGCGGCGATCCTGCGCGGCGGCTCGGAAGCCATCCGCAGCAACCGGGCGATTGCCGCCCTGGTCCACGAGGGGCTGACCAGTGCCGGATTGCCGCCGGCTGCCGTGCAGGTGATAGATACCACCGACCGCGCTGCCGTCGGACATCTGATCACCATGCGCGAATACGTCGATGTAATTGTGCCGCGCGGCGGCAAGGGGCTGGTCTCGCGCTTGCTGGCCGAGTCACGGATACCGATGATCCAGCACCTCGATGGTAATTGCCACGTCTATATCGACGATCATGCCGACCCGGAAAAGGCGCTGCAGATCATCGAGAACGCCAAGACGCAACGTTACGGTACCTGCAACACCGCCGAGTCGCTGCTCCTGGCGCGTTCCGTTGCCGGCGATTTACTGCCGCTGATTGCCGCCATGTTGACCGACCGCGGTGTCGAGCTTCGCGGTTGTCCGGAAACCCTGGCCATCGTGAGCACCGCATGGCCGGCGACCGAGGAAGATTACGCCCGCGAATACCTGGCGCCGATCATCTCGGTCAAGCTTGTCGCCGGACTCGACGAAGCCATCGAACATATCAATGTCTACGGTTCGCATCACACCGACGCCATTGTCAGCGAAAACTACACGGCGGCGATGCGTTTCCTGCGCGAAGTTGACTCGGCATCGGTGATGGTCAATGCCTCGACGCGCTTCGCAGATGGCTTCGAATATGGTCTGGGTGCTGAAATCGGTATTTCGACCGACAAGATCCACGCGCGCGGACCGGTCGGACTCGAAGGGCTGAGCTGCCAGAAGTGGATCGTTCTCGGCAATGGCGAGGTGCGTGCCTGAGCGCGCTCCTGGAGAAACGCAAGCGCTGAAGGCAAGGAGGGATGAGGTGATGAAAAAACTGCTGATGGCGGCGATGGCCGCCCTGTTCTGCCAGTTGGCGACCGCCGTCGAAGTGGCCGGTGTCAAGTTCGAAGACAAGGCTCGGGTCGGCAACGGCGACTTGCTGGTCAACGGTGCCGGCCTGCGCAAGAAGGTCTTCTTCCAGGTCTATGCCATGGCGCTCTATTTGCCCGAGAAAAGTGCCGACAGCGAGGCGGTTCTGGCGGCCAAGGGTGGCAAACGAATTGCGATTACCCTGTTGCGCGACCTCACTGCGCAGCAGTTCGTCGAGGCGCTGCAGGAAGGTATGGCCAGCAATCATTCCGAAGCCGAAATGCTTGGCCTGAAGGAGCGCCTGACGCAGCTTTCCGAGCGCATGCTGGCGATCGGCGAAGCGAAGAGCGGAAGCCGCATCGTCATCGACTGGCTGCCCGATAGCGGTACTCGTCTGACGGTCAACGGGCAGGTGCAGGGAAAGGACATTAGCGGCGAGGATTTCTATCGGGCGCTGCTCAGGATCTGGCTTGGCAGCAAGCCGGTCCAGGACGATCTGAAGGCAGCCTTGCTCGGCAAGGATTCCTGAGTGGCAGTGATCGTTGCGCGCTCGCCGGGTGATGGCCTTGACTACCAGGCAGTGGTCGCCGCGCCCGGCTTCTGCCTCGGCGTGCAATGCGACGACGACGAAGTGCGGCGGATCAGCTTCCTGCCACCGGGCCCTGAAGTCGCGCCGAGGAACGCGCTGGCTGCCGAGGCCGCGCGCCAGCTCACCGCCTACCTGACTGACGCGGAGTTTTTTTTCGGTCTGCCCTTGCGCCCCTCGGGGACGTTTTTCCAGCGCCGGGTCTGGCAGCAGATTGCGGCCATCCCGACGCACCAGACGCGCGCCTACGGCGAGATTGCCAAGGCGCTGCACAATGCGCCGCGCGCCGTGGGCCAGGCCTGTGGTGCGAATCCTTTTGCGGTGGTCGTTCCCTGTCATCGCGTTCTCGCAGCCGGCGGCGGGCTGGGCGGTTTCGCGCGCCAGAACGGCGGCTTTCTCCTCGACGTCAAGCGCTGGCTGCTGGCGCATGAAGGCTGCTGACACCGATCCTGCCGATCTCGCCGCGATCGACAGCTTCTGCGACACGCTTTGGCTGGAAGACGGCCTGGCCAGGGCTTCGCTGGCCAGCTATCGCAGCGACCTCACGCAACTCGCGGCCTGGCTTGCCGAGCAGCACCTGGGCGGGCTGTGCGCGGTCGACGAGGTCACCCTGCTGCGCTTCGTCGCCACCCTCTCGCAAACCTTGCGCGCCTCGTCGCAGGCGCGCTACCTGTCCACCTTGCGCCGCTTTTATCGCCACCTCCTCGCGCGCGGCCTGCGCAGCAGCGATCCGACGCTGAAGATCGCCATGCCGGCGCAGCCGTCGCGGCTGCCGAAAGTGCTTTCCGAGTTGCAGGTCGAGCGCCTGCTCGAGGCGCCGAAGACCGAGACCCTGCTCGGCGAGCGCGATCGGGCGATGCTCGAAACCCTCTATGCGACTGGCCTGCGCGTCTCCGAGCTGGTCGGCCTCAAGGTGTACGAAGTCAATCTCGACATGGGCGTGCTGCGCGTCTTCGGCAAGGGTGGCAAGGAGCGCATCGTGCCGCTTGGCGAGGTGGCGTGCGATTGGCTGCGTCGCCACCTCGCCAATGGACGGCCGGCACTGCTCAATGGACGGCAGAGCGACGACCTCTTCCTGAGCACCCGTGGCGCGGCGATGAGCCGGCAGGCGTTCTGGCAACTGATCAAGCGCTATGCATTGCACGCCGGCATGGATCCGGCGCGACTTTCGCCGCATGTGTTACGGCATGCGTTTGCCACGCACCTGCTGAATCATGGCGCCGACCTGCGTGTTGTGCAGCTGCTGCTCGGCCATGCGGACATCTCGACGACGCAGATCTATACCCATGTCGCCCGCGAGCGGCTGAAGAGCCTGCACGCAGCGCACCACCCGCGCGCTTGAGCGGTCGTGCGGCGAGGCCACACGGCGTGCGCCGCTCAATGGTTGAGATAGCGCAGTTGCGCCGCAGCTTGTCCGCTCTCCGTTTGCGGCAGACCGCCATGGCGATCGATCTCAAGCAGAGAGATGCTGCCAAAAGCGAGCGGCAGCTGGCTCCACTCCTTGATCGGCAGTTGCAGCCAGTAGCCGAGCGCAGCGCGGATCACGCCGGCGTGCGTGACCAGCGCCAGGCGCTTTGCATACTCTGCGCACAGGCTGAGGCTGTCTACGCAGTCGATGACGCGCGCCCGCAGCATCGCCGCCGATTCGCCACCCGGTGGGGCGAAATGCAGGACATCGGCCGCCCAGGCATCCAGGAAACGGCGGTCGATCTCGCTCCAGCGCTGGCCTTCCCATTCTCCGAAGTCGATTTCCATCAGCCGCGCATCGACCTGCGCTTGCGCATGCAAGGCTTCGGCGAGGCCAAGGGCGCGACGCAAGGGACTGGTGACGATTGGCGTATCGGCGGGCAGGAAAGTGCGCAGGCGCTTGGCCACCGGCTGTGGATCTTCGGCCTCGATGTCAAGCCGGCCGTAGCAGATGCCGCTCTCGAGCAGGGGGCGCGGATGGCGGATCAGGAAAAGCTGCACAAGAGTCCGGCGTAGAAGGCGACTTCGGACAATTGCTGCGTGGCGCCGAGGCAATCGCCGGTATAGCCGCCGATCTGGCGCCGGAACATGCGCGCCAGCCACAGCGTCGCCAGGGCTGCGAACAGGCAGCCAAGCAAAGCCTCGAACGGCGGTAGCAAGAGTAGCGGCAGCAGGGCGGTGAGCGCGGCAAATCCCAGCTCGCGCCAGCCGATGCGCGTTGCCAGCGGCTTCGCCTTGCCCTCGTCGCGAACGTAGTCGAGGCAGCGCAAGAGCGTCGTCGACGCGAAGCGCGAGAGAGTATGAGCGGCCAGCAGCACCGCTGGAATGATCAGCGGGTCGAACTCGACCAGTGCCAGGAAGCGGGCCAGCAGCAGCACGATCAGCGCGACGGCGCCAAAGCTGCCGATCCGCGAGTCCTTCATGATGCTCAGGATCTGCGCCTTCTCCCAGCCGCCGCCGAAGCCGTCGACCATGTCGCTCCAACCGTCTTCGTGAAACGCGCCGGTCAGAAAGATGCTGCTGGCGATCGCCGCCAGCACCGCCAGCGTCATTGGCCAGATCTGGTTGGCGGCGATGAAGACCAGCGCGGCGATGGCGCCGACCACTAGCCCGACGGCCGGAAAATAGCGCGCCGCGCTATTGAGCGCGTCGCTGCTGTGACCGACCCATTTCGGCACCGGCAGGCGCGTGAAAAAGCGCAGTGCACCGAAGAAATATTCCAGCTCACGCTTCAGACTGAAGCGCTGCTTGACGGTGTCGAGGTCGTTACGTTCGTTGTTTGCCATTGGTCGTCGATTTGTCGGTTCACGCGGTGCTCGATGTTATACCGATATGCCCGGGTCAAACCATGGCTCTTCTCTGCTCGCCGATACAGGCGTTGCAGGGGGCAGCTTGATGGCATAATGCCTGGCATGTGCCCGGGTCTGCCGATTTTTGCGCCGGGCAGCGCGGATTGCTGCTTGGGCGCCCGACCTCCAGTGGCTGCGGAGTCAACGAAATCAACGAAATCAACGAAATCGACGATGTAGAAGGAAGGGATCGGAATGGAATGGATGGAATCGCTGCTGACAATTGTTTTCCTGTCGGTACTGGCTTACGTCGGGGTGTCGATGCTTGGTGCCGCGCGCTGGGCTTTCCTGACCCGTGCGCTGCAATCGCGGCTGGTCGCGGAAAGACAGGCCGTCGTGCCAGCACGCTTCGACCAGCGTGAACTGCGGGGTCTGCCTGATCCGGTGCAGCGCTACTTTCGCCTTGCCTTGACGGCCGGCCAGCCGATGCTCGGCGCAGTCAGAATCGAGCATGCGGGCAGCTTCAATATTGCCGAAAGCGGTGCTGACCGCTGGAAGCCATTCACCTCCGGCGAGCGCGTGATTGCGCGTCGGCCGGGCTTCGTCTGGGATGGGCGGGTGACGATCGTTCCGGGCCTGACAGTGCATGTGCATGACGCCTACGTCGCCGGCGAGGGGACGCTTCACCCGGCGCTGTTCGGATTGACCTCACTGGCCAAGCGGCAGGGGAGAGGCGATATCGCGCAGGATGAGTTAATGCGCTTTCTGGCCGAAGCCGCCTGCTATCCGACCGCCCTCTTGCCTAGCCAGGGGGTGCAGTGGCAGGCGGTCGACCAAAATTCGGCAATCGCGACCTTGAAAGATGGCGAGGTCAGCATCAGCCTCTTGTTTGGCTTCGACGAAGAAGGACTGATCGAATCCGTCCGCGCGGAGGCGCGTGGTCGCACGCTGAACGGCAAAGTCGTCGTGTCGCCGTGGGAGGGGCTGTGGTCCGACTACCAACAGCACGAGGGGATGACCATTCCCATGCGCGGCGAGGCGCGCTGGCTGATGCCACAGGGGCCGCGCCCTTACTGGCGGGCGCGCATCGGACGGATCGACTATGAGTTCGTGTGATCAAGGCTCGCTGCTGCGCACTCGACTTTCAAGGCGGCGGGCTGGCGGTTCTCAGGACTCGCGCGGCGAGCGCGACGCGCCGAGCGAGACGGTGCCGGCGTCACACAAGGCTCTGATCGCCTCGGCTGCGTAGCCGAGCCGCTGTAGCGTCTCCTCGGTGTGCTCGCCGAGTGCCGGCCCCAGCCACTCGGTGCTTCCCGGAGTTTCGGATAGTTTCGGAACGATGCCCGGGATCTTGAACGGCTGGCCGTCGGGCAGGGTGGCGGTTTCGATCATCTGCCGGGCCAGGTACTGGGGGTCGGCGACGATGTCGGCGGCCGAGTAGACGCGTGCGGCAGGCACTTCGGCGGCGGCCAGGGCGTGCAGCACGGCGGCTTCGTCATGCGCCTCCACCCAAGCATCGATGAGCGCATAGATCTCATCGCGGCGCGCGTCGCGACCGGCGTTGTCGGCCAGCTGAGCGTCGTTGGCCAAATCGTCGCGGCCGATGAGCCGCATCAGTCGTTTGAAGATGGCATCGCCATTGGCGCCGATGGCGACATGTTTGCCGTCTTGCGTCGCGTGCGTGTTCGACGGCGTGATTCCGGGCATGATGTTGCCCGTTCGTTCGCGGACGAAACCGAAGACGTCGAACTCGGGCAGCAGTGACTCCATCATCGCGAAGACCGCCTCGTAGAGCGCGACATCGACCACCTGCCCCTGGCCACCGTTCAGCTCCTTGTGACGCAGGGCCATCAGCGTGCCGATCACGCCCCACAGCGCGGCGATCGAATCGCCAATCGAAATGCCCGTCTTGACCGGCGGCCGGTCAGCGAAGCCGGTGACGTAACGCAGCCCGCCCATTGATTCGCCAATGGCGCCAAAACCGGGTTGTTGCGCCATTGGTCCGCTCTGGCCGAAGCCCGAGAGGCGCAGCATGACCAGACCGGGGTTGATGGCCGAAAGCGTTTCCCAGCCCAGGCCGAGTTTCTCGAGAACGCCGGGGCGGAAATTCTCGACGACGATGTCGGCTTCGGCGACCAGCTGGTGAACGATCTCGCGGCCGGCGGGATGCTTGAGATTGATGGTCAGCGATTTCTTGTTGCGCGACTGTACATACCACCACAGCGAGGTGCCTTGGTAGAGCTTGCGCCACTTGCGCAATGGGTCGCCGCCAGCGGGCGATTCGATCTTGATCACCTCGGCGCCGAACTCGGCCATGATCCGCGCAGCGAAGGGCCCGGCGATCAGGCTGCCGAGTTCGATGACCTTGAGACCGGTCAGGGGTTTGGCCAATGTCGTCATGACGATGCGCGTCCTCGTTGCAGGTGATGCTCAAGCAACAAAGCCCCCTCGCGGGGGCCTTGTCCTTGCAGCTTGGCCATGCTTGGCGTATGGCGTCCGCCTACATGCGCTCGATCATCGCGTCGCCGAAAGCCGAGCAGGAAACTTCAGTTGCGCCGTCCATCAGGCGCGCGAAGTCGTAGGTCACGACCTTGTCGCCAATCGCCGCTTCCATCGACTTGACGATCAGGTCGGCGGCTTCGAGCCAGCCGAGATGGCGCAGCATCATTTCGGCCGACAGGATCAGCGAGCCGGGATTGACCTTGTCCAGCCCGGCGTACTTCGGTGCCGTGCCGTGCGTGGCTTCGAAACACGCGTAGAGGTCGGAGATGTTGGCACCGGGCGCGATGCCGATACCGCCGACCTGCGCCGCCAGGGCGTCGGAAATGTAGTCGCCATTCAGATTGGTGGTGCAGATCACGTCGTATTCGGCCGGACGCAGCAGGATCTGCTGCAGGAAGGCGTCGGCGATCGAGTCCTTGATGATGATGCCGTCAGGAAGCTTGAGCCAGGGGCCCCCGTCGAGCTCGACGCCACCGAACTCGTTCTTGGCCAGGTCATATGCCCAGTCCCGGAACGAGCCTTCGGTGTATTTCATGATGTTGCCCTTGTGCACGATGGTCACCGATCTGCGCTTGTTGGCGATCGCGTACTTGATGGCGGCACGTACCAGACGCTCGGTGCCTTCCCTGGAAATCGGCTTGATGCCGATGCCCGAGGTCTCCGGGAAGCGCATCTTGGTGACGCCCATTTCTTCGCGCAGGAACTTGATCACCTTCTTGGCACCATCGGAGCCGGACAGCCATTCGATGCCGGCGTAGATGTCTTCGGTGTTTTCGCGGAAGATGACCATGTTGGTCTTCGACGGATCCTTGAGCGGAGAGGGGACGCCGCGGAAGTACTGGATCGGACGGACGCATTGGTAGAGATCGAGTTCCTGGCGCAGGGCGACGTTCAGCGAGCGGATGCCGCCACCGACCGGGGTGGTCATCGGGCCCTTGATCGAAACCGAGTATTCCTTGAGCGTGTCGAGGGTTTCTTTCGACAGCCAGACGTCGGAACCGTACTTCTGGGTCGACTTCTCGCCAGCGTAGACCTCCATCCAGGCGATCTTCTTCTTGCCGGCATAGGCCTTGGCAACGGCAGCATCGACGACCTTGATCATCACCGGCGTAATGTCGACACCAATCCCGTCACCTTCGATGAACGGGATGATGGGGTTATCCGGGATCGCTTGCCCTGGAATGATTTTCTGGCCGCCTTGTGGGATTTTGATCAGACTTGTGCTCATGCCAACTCCATATAGTGTAGTGTGGTTGTAGCCGACTCACGTATCGGCACCGGCGCTGGGCAGCGCTATACGGTAGTGCGGGGCCGGCGGATCGAAGTTTGCTGCGTGTTCGGGCACGAAGGATCTGAAAAAAAACAGATGCTCCTGCCGCGCGCTCGCGATTATCTCGTAAATGCCGGCGCCTTGCCAGTCCGCCAGGCGCCGGCAAGCGTTGCTGCTGGCGCCTGGAGGGGGCCGCCGGCGGGCGGGCGAGGGCCTGTCGCGGTGCGCGGTGGCGTGCCGACCCGGGTGCTACAATCGTTCCAGCTCAGGCCATCCTGGTAGGTCCCATGGACATTTCGACTGTAGAAAACGTACTCGCCAAACGCATTGCCGAAGCGATGATCGACGGCTTCGATCGCCACTATCGACTGATCCGTGAATACGGTCAGAAAGCCAAGGGTCTGTTCGAGGCCGCCGACTGGAAGGGCGTCCATGTCGCCGTTCGCAGGCGCATCCGCTCCTACGACGAACGGGTCAGCGAGACCGCGGAGTCGCTCTGTGCCGACTTCGGCGCGGCTGCGCTCGACGATGCCACCTGGCAGCAGCTCAAGCTGTTCTATATCGGGCACCTGATCAATCACAAGCAGCCCGAACTTGCCGAGACCTTTTTCAACTCGGTGTGCTCGAAGATCCTCCACCGCACCTACTTCAACAACGACTACATCTTCGCCCGCCCAGCGGTGTCGACCGAGTACATTCAGGCATCGCCACCGACCTATCGCAGCTACTACCCGGCACAGAGAGGCTTGTTCGAGACCATCAGGCAGATCATCGTGGACTTCGACTGGCAACGTCCTTTCGAGGATCTCGAGCGCGACATTGGCTACCTCATGCGTACTGCCGAGCAGCGCCTTGGCGAGTGGCCGGACGCCGAAGCCAACGCGCAGATTCAGGTGCTGCACTCGGCCTTCTACCGTAACAAGGGCGCCTACATCTTCGGCAAGGCAATCAATGGTCATCACGAGTTCGTGTTTGCCGTTCCGGTTCTGCATACACCGGAAGGCAAGCTGGTTCTCGACACGATCCTCCTCGACCGCTGGCGGATCAGCGTTCTATTCTCCCTGTCGCGCGCCTATTTCATGGTCGATATGGAAGTGCCTTCGGGCTACGTACATTTCCTGCGCGACATGATGCCTACCAAGCCGGCTTCGGAGCTCTACACCATGCTCGGTCTCGGCAAACAGGGCAAGACGCTTTTTTTCCGCGACCTCAAGCAGCATTTCCGGCATTCCGAAGACCAATTCATCATTGCCCCGGGCATTGCCGGCCTGGTGATGCTGGTGTTCACCCTGCCCTCCTATCCCTACGTCTTCAAGCTGATCAAGGACATCTTCGGCGCCTCCAAGGAAATGGACCGTGACACCGTCAAGCGCAAGTACCTGCTGGTGAAACAGGTGGACCGTGTCGGCCGTATGGCCGACACCCTGGAGTTCTCGCATGTCCTGCTTCCCAAGAAGCGCTTTTCGACGGAATTGCTCGAGGCGCTACGTACGCTCGCACCATCGCTGATCGAGGAGGATGGTGAAGACCTGGTGATCAAGCACCTGTACATCGAACGCCGGCTGACACCGCTGAACATCTATCTCGACGCGGCGACGCCGGAGGAAATCGAGCACGCAGTTCATGAATACGGCAGTGCCATCCGCGAACTGGCCTGCGCCAACATCTTCCCGGGCGACATGCTCTGGAAGAACTTCGGCGTTACCCGCTACAACCGCGTCGTCTTCTACGATTACGACGAAATCGAATACATGACCGACACCAACTTTCGCGTCATACCGGAAGCGCCGTACCCGGAAATGGAAATGTCCGACGAACCCTGGTACTCGGTCGGTCGGCACGATGTCTTTCCGGAGGAGTTCGCCCGTTTCCTGCTCGGCTCGCCGAAGGTGCGCTCGGCTTTCCTCAAGTACCATCGGGCGCTGCTCGACGTGAACTTCTGGCGCATGGCGCAGGAGAAAATACGCGCCGGTCACGTCGAGGATTTCTTTCCTTATCCGGAAGAGCTGCGGTTCTGCAAGGTTTTTGCTGACTCTTGAGGCGGGGCCCGGCCAGCGGGTGCCCGCAGTCCTGTTCAGCGCACCAGAATGGCGTGCAAGTCGTTGACGTTGGTCAGCGTCGGTCCGCTGATCAGCAGGTCGCCAATCGCCGAAAAGAAGCCGTAGGCGTCGTTGTCGTGCAGCGCGGCGCGCGCATCGAGGCCCAGTGCTGCCGCATCCTGCAGTGTGTGCGGGCCGATCAGCGCGCCGGCGTTGTCTTCCGAGCCATCGATGCCGTCGGTGTCGCCGGCCAGCGCATGGATTCGCGGCTGTCCCTGTAGCGCAATGGCCATCGCCAGCATCAGTTCGCTGTTGCGCCCGCCGCGCCCCCGCCCGTGTATGCTGACCGTCGCTTCGCCGGCTGAGAGCAGAACGCAGGGGGGCTTGGCTGGGGTGCCGTAGTCTGCGCAACTCCTGGCGATGCCGGCCAGCACGCGCGCCACTTCGCGTGCCTCGCCTTCGATTGCGTCGCCAAGGATTAGCGGCGTCACGCCGGCGGCCACGGCCGTTGCCGCTGCCGCCTGCAGGGCCAGGGCAGGACTGGCGATGATGCGAAACTCGCTGCGGGCCAGACGGGGGTCGCCGGGTTTCGGTGTTTCGAGCTGACCATCCTGAAGGCGCCGGCGCAGCTCAGCGGAAATGTCGATGGCGTAGCGGTCGAGCACCGACAAGGCGTCTGAGCAGGTGCTCGGGTCGCCGACCGTTGGGCCGGAGGCAATGACTTCCGGATCGTCGCCGGCGACATCCGAAATGGCCAGCGTCAGCAGCGATGCTGGCCAGGCGGCAGCGGCCAGCTGGCCGCCCTTGATCGCCGAAAGGTGTTTGCGGACGGCATTCATATCATGGATGTTGGCGCCGCTGTGCAGCAGGGCCGTGGTGATGGCCTGCTTTTCCGTCAGGCTGACGCCCACGCCCGGCGCAGCGAGCAGGGCCGAGCCACCGCCCGAGATCAGCGCCAGCACCCGATCTTCAGTTCGCAGGTCGCGCAGTCGCTGCAGGATGGCGGCGGCCGCCGCCCGACCGGCTGCATCCGGTACCGGATGCGCTGCTTCGCGGATTTCGATGTGCTGGCACGGCACGGCAAATCCGTAGCGGGTCACCACCAGGCCGCTCAGTGGGCCGGGCCAGTGCTCTTCGACGGCCCTGGCCATGGCTGCCGACGCCTTGCCGGCGCCGACGACGATCAAGCGGCCATGGCGATCGTCCGGCAGGTGCGGGGGCACGCAGCGCGCGGGGGCGGCGGCGGCGGTCGCGGCAGCGAACAGCGATTCGAGAAAATCGAACTCGGGGCAGTTCTTCACCGATGTCTCCTTGCGCAGCATTAATCCGCCGAGTGCTCAGCCAGCAGCGCGACGCCGACAAGCGTCGCGCGCTACTGCAGCCACTCTCTCGCCCAGGCCAGGCTGCGCTCGGTGTCCGCCAGCAAGGGCTTGTACTCGCAGCCAAGCCAGCCGCGATAGCCAAGGCGATGCAGCAGAGCGAACAGAAAAGGGTAATTGATTTCGCCGCTTCCCGGCTCGTGTCGACCGGGATTGTCGGCCAGCTGGAAATGCGCAATGCGCTTGATGTTCGCTTCGATACTTCGTGCCAGGTCGCCTTCCATGATCTGTGCGTGGTAGATGTCGTATTGCAGCCAGAGGTTTTCTTCGCCCAGCTCGGCAATCAGTGCCAGCGCCTTTGTCGGTTTGTCGAGCCAGAAGCCGGGAATGTCGACGCGGCTGTTGATCGGCTCGATCAGCAGGCGAATGCCGCTGCCAGCTAGCTGCCGAGCCGCATGTCGCAGATTGCTCTTGAAAGTGGCCGCAATCGCCGCTTCCGGAACACCCTCGGGCGGTACTCCTGCCAGGCAATTGAGCTGCACGCAGCCGAGCTCGCGCGCGTAGGCGATTCCCTGTTCAAGGCCGGCGCGAAATTCGCTCTCGCGTCCGGGCAGGCAGGCGATGCCGCGTTCGCCGGCGTCCCAGTCGCCTGCCGGCAGGTTGTGCAAGACCTGCTGCAGGCGATGCTCGCGCAGCAGGCGGGACAGCTCCAGCGGGTCCCAGGCGTAGGGGAACATGTACTCGACGCCGCGAAATCCGGCGCGCGCGGCGCGTGCGAAGCGCTCCTCGAAAGGGCTGTCGGTGAACAGAAAGCTGAGGTTGGCGCTCAGCTGCAGTGATCGGGCGGTCACGAAATCTCCTTCAGCTATAATCGCCCTTATTTTGATCAGGAAAGCCAGCATGGGCAATCGCCTCTCGAAAATCGTCACCCGCACCGGCGACGCCGGCACTACCGGCCTTGGCGACGGCAGCCGGGTCGCCAAGGACTGCTTGCGTGTTGAGACCATGGGTCAGGTCGACGAGCTCAATTCGGTCGTCGGTCTGTTGTTGACCGAAGACATGCCGGACCCCATCCGCAAGGCCTTGACCCGCATTCAGCACGACCTTTTTGATCTCGGCGGCGAACTGTGCATTCCGGGAACGAGCATGATCGGCGAGGCGCAGATCACGCGACTCGAGGCACTGGTCGAGGAGTTCAACGACGATCTCTCGCCGCTGAAGGACTTCATCCTGCCGGGTGGCACAAGGGCGGCAGCCTTTGCGCATCTGGCGCGCACTGTCTGTCGTCGCGCCGAGCGCCAGATTGTTCATCTGGCGGCCACCGAGCAGGTCTCCGACTTTGCGCGCAAATATTTGAATCGCCTATCGGACCTGATGTTCGTCCTCGGCCGTGCACTGAACAAGGCGGCCGGTCGCAACGATGTGCTGTGGGTGCAAGGCAAGAATCGCGACGGCGACTGAACACCAGCACTCACTTACTTGAAGGGGGTTCGACATGGCGATCGGGATTACCGTCATCACAACTGGCAACTGTGCTCGGCGCTTCTTGCAGACCGACGAGGCCGCTATCGAGCAGACCATCGACAGTCTCCGACGCAGCAGCCAGATGTTCAGCGGCAAGCCGCTGATCATCGGCTCCGAGGCGCAGACCGAGATTTTTGCACGAGCGTCGATCGCCTGTGTTGAATTTACCGCGGCAAAAGACCTGAGCACTTACCTGACCAGCCCGCTCAACCTGGAACTGACCGTGCTTACGCAGGAGCAACTCGCGGAGCCCTTTAGTGGCTGGTTCGAAGGGGAGCGCTTCAAGGTGCGGATCGATTTCTTCTTCGCCGGTGGGCACGTGCTGCATACGCTTGCCGAAGGCGTACGCAAGGCAGCGCTCGCCGAGCGCCTGATGAATCTGACCGGCTTTCTCGAACGTCCGGTAATGAATTACCGCCTGGCGAGCGGCGGTGTTGGGCTGATGAATCCCGCGGCGATTACGCGCTTTCTGATTACCCCGGGGGCGCAAGATCTGCCTCGTGACGCCTGCGTGGCGGAACCGGCATGAGGCCTCACTGCTGCGCGTGATGCGCTGACTACCGCGAACCATCGAACCAACGCTCGCGAAGCTGGTGCGAGACGCGCAGTATCGGCTCCTCGACGAAGCGGTAGCCGGCCCAAGCATAGATCACGACTGCAGCAAGCATCAGCAGGCAAGCCAGCACGTTGTCCACGCCCTTGCCAGGTGCCGGGCCGGTCATCGCCCACAGGCGACCAATCGCCGATAGAACGAGCACATGCGAGAGGTAGACCGTGTAGGAGATATCTCCCAAGAAGCTCAGGAAACGCGGCACGACGATGCGGCCGCTCTTCTCCAGGTTCGCCACGGCGAGTATCAGGACGCCGCACAAGGTGCCGACAAAACCAGCTCGCGCCAGGCCGAAGGCACTGAGTACGTCGAAGCTGTAAAGCAGCGGCAAGCCTGCGGCCAGGACCAATGCCGCCGCGGCGGTCGACAGCAGCGTCGAGATCCGCTGCGCCTGTTTGCTGTTGATGAACACCGCCACCAGCGCACCGATGATGAACTCGATACTGAAGGGGTGAAAGGCGATCACCAGCAGGGCTGGGAGGTCGGCTGGCATCGGCACGATATTCGCCGTGGCGACGACCGCGGCCCACAGCAATAGAGACGGCAGCAGCCACTTTTCCTGGAATCGCAACAGGGCTGCAAAAACGATGTAGAACCACAACTCGTGCGTCAGCGACCACGAGACGGCGACCAGAGGAGGGGAACCGGGCAGCAGCAGGAAGGACGAAAGCAAATCCGCCTGCCCGTCTTGCGAGGAATTGACCCACGCTGGCTTGACCACGAGAACAGCAAGGGTGAGCAGGAAGTACACCCAGTAGGCAGGATATATTCGCGTCAGACGGCCCCAGAGAAAGCGCATCGTTTCCCGGCTTCGGCCATAGCGCCCGCCGCTCACCGAGACCATCACGAAGCCGCTGATGACGAAGAACAGATCGACCCCGGATTGCCCAAGGACCAGGAAATCCGGCAGCAACAGGTCTCCGCCGGAGTATTTCCTTTCGATCGACTGCAGGTGAAAGGCTACCACGGCAAGCGCTGCCAGCCCTCTGAGCGCCTGCAGCGACTGCCACCTGTTCATGGCCATGGCGCTCCCTCCAGCGGGCGTGTGTCGGACGGTGGCAGGGTCGGCGTGCGGTCGCCGCCAACCACGAAGGTTCCGAGTGCCGCCGGCAGGCATCTTGCTGTGGTCCGGACGGCAGTTTCAGGCCTGATTGCGGCTGCGGGTCGATGAAGGCGTTGGTGGTTGGAGTTCAATCTGACGGCCGGTGACTCGCACTGCTGCGGATGGAGACGATCGGAGCATCGGCGCTGCCTGAGCGGAGCCGTCAGAGCTCGCGAAAACTCGACCGCGCTCGAAAGGCCTCGTCGCCGATGGCGCGGAATGGTATCACGGCCGTGGCAGCGCCCCCACCGCATTCCCGAGGCCGGCCAGAGTAAGTGGCTTCTGCAAGCCTTCGGGATGAAGTGCGGATCACTGTCCGGGAATTCGCGGCGACGGTTCATGAAATGCGCTCGCTTGCCCTATCGATTGCTTCGCCGTGGCCGCTAGGAGGTAGTACACTCCGCAGCTCGATATACTTGGGTGCCAGACTCTGTTCGGGCGTTGTGGCCTTGCCATGGCGCCTGTTGCCGTCGCTCGCGACCCAGACTGCTGGCGACCCGGACAAGCGTTCCTGACCGCCCGCGCCACTCGCGCCGGGGCGGCATGCTGGAGAAATCACCGTAATGAGCTACACCGCAGAATCGATCGCCGTTCTCAAGGGGCTGGAGCCGGTGCGCCATCGTCCCGGGATGTATACGCGCATCGATTGTCCCTTGCACATCATCCAGGAAGCGATCGACAATGCGGCCGACGAGGCGCTGGGCGGCTTCTGCAAACGCATCACGGTGACCCTGCACGCTGACCAGTCGGTCAGTGTCGAGGACGACGGGCGCGGTATTCCAGTCGAAATTCACCCGCTCGAACAGGTGCCGACGGTGGAGGTGGTGTTCACACGCTTGCACGCGGGCGGCAAGTTCAACAAGGATGAGCGCGAATCGGCGTATCGCTTCTCGGGCGGCTTGCACGGGGTTGGCGTCTCGGTGACCAACGCGCTGTCGACACGGCTCGAAGTCGAGGTGGTCCGTGATGGCGGGCGGCATCGCATGGCGTTCGCCGGCGGGAGCGTGCTCGAGCCGCTGCAGCGAATCGGCGACGCGCCCAAGAAAGCCAGCGGCACGCGCCTGCGCGCCTGGCCGGACGCGAGCTTCTTCGACTCGCCGCTGATCCCGTTGCCGCAGCTCGAGCGCCTGCTGCGCAGCAAGGCGTTGCTACTGCCGGGGCTGCAGGTTTCACTGCACATCGAGGGGGGCGCGACCAGAGAATGGTGTTTCGCCGATGGCATGCTGCAGTACCTGAGTGAGCAGATCGAAGGCGAAGCGGTCGCGCCGGTGTTCAGTGGCGAGAAGTATGCGCCCAAGGGCGACGAGAACTTCCCGGTTGGCTCGGGTGCTGCCTGGGCGATCTGCTGGACGGCCGATGGAGGCCTGGCGCGCGAATCCTACGTCAATCTGATTCCGACACCATCCGGTGGAACGCACGAGGCGGGTTTGCGGCAAGCGGCGCTGGACGCGGTGAAAAGTTTTGCCGATCACCACGCGCTACTGCCGAAGGGCGTCAAGCTGGCGGCCGAAGACGTTTTTTCTCGGGCCAGCTTCGTTCTCGCAGTGCGCATGCTCGATCCCTCGTTTCAGGGCCAGACCAAGGAGCGCCTCAACTCGCGCGACGCGGTGGCGCTGGTCGCGCGTATGCTGCGCGACCCGCTGGAGCTGTGGCTCAACGAACACCCGGATGCGGCCAAGAAGATTACCGACCTGGCCATCCGTGCGGCGCAGGCGCGTACGCGTGCCGGTCAGAAAGTCGAGAAACGCAAGCAGTCGGGGGTGGCGATCCTGCCCGGCAAGCTCTCGGATTGTCAGAGCGAGGATACTCGTCGCAACGAGATTTTCCTGGTCGAGGGCGACTCCGCCGGTGGCTCGGCGAAATCGGGGCGCGACAAGGAACTGCAGGCGATCCTGCCGCTGCGCGGCAAGGTGCTCAATACCTGGGAGGTGGAAGCCGGTAGCCTGTTTGCCAACCGGGAGGTGCACGACATTGCCGTCGCCCTGGGTATCGATCCGCATCCGGCGAGTGCGCCGGACACGGTGCTGAACAATCTGCGCTACGGCAAGGTGGTGATCATGACCGATGCCGACGTTGATGGCTCGCATATCCGCGTCCTGCTGTGCACGCTTTTCTACCGCCATTTCCCGAAGCTGATTGCCCGCGGCCATCTGTATTTTGCGCAACCGCCACTGTTTCGCCTCGATGTCCCCGGCCAGGGCAAGAACCGGCCACCGCGCAAGCTATATGCCCTCGACAGCGACGAACGGCAGGCGACGCTCGATCGGATGCGCATCGAGGGGATCAAGGCCGATGCGATCGCCATCTCGCGCTTCAAGGGCCTCGGCGAGATGAATCCCGAACAACTTTGGGAGACCACCATGTCGCCCGATACGCGGCGCCTGATGCGCGTCCGCATGCCGGCTGGCGAGGTGGCCAGGCCGGTGATGCAGATGTTGATGGGCAAGAGCGAGTCCGCAGGTCGGCGGGCGTGGATGGAAGACAACGGCGCGCTGATCGGCGCCGACATTTGAGGGTGAGCTGAACGTGAGCAAGGACGACTCAACGCCAGACCTGTTTGCCGAAATGCCGCCGACCGACGCGTCGCCAGCGCTGCCGCCCGGCGGTGTACCGCCAGCGGTCGTTGATGACGACCGGGGCGATGGCGGCGATGACGGGAGTGACAGCATCCTGCTGCACGACTCGGCGGCGCGTGACTACCTCGAGTATGCGATCGCGGTCGTCAAGGGGCGGGCCTTGCCGGACGTCAAGGATGGGCTGAAGCCGGTGCAGCGGCGGGTGCTGTTCGCAATGCGCGAGCTCGGCCTGTCGTCCACCGCCAAGCCGGTAAAGTCGGCGCGCGTCGTTGGCGACGTGATCGGCAAGTATCATCCGCACGGTGATACCTCGGCCTACGACGCGATGGTGCGCGTCGCGCAGCCGTTCATGCTGCGTTATCCGCTGGTCGACGGGCAGGGCAATTTCGGTTCGCGTGATGGCGACAACGCCGCGGCCATGCGCTACACCGAGGCGCGCCTGACGCCTATCGCCGAGCTCTTGCTCGGCGAACTCGGTGAAGGCACGGTCGACTTCCTGCCCAACTATGACGGATCCTTCGATGAGCCGGCCTTCTTGCCGGCACGCCTGCCTTTCCTGCTGCTCAACGGCGCTTCGGGAATCGCCGTCGGCATGGCGACCGAAATTCCTGCGCATAACCTGCGCGAAGTCGCGGCGGCGGCGATCCACAAGATCGAGCACCCGGCAGCCGGTGTCGACCAACTGCTGGAACTTGTGCCCGGGCCCGACTACCCGGGCGGCGGCCAGATCATTTCTCCGCCTGCCGATATCGCTGCGGCGTATCGCAGCGGCCGTGGCAGCCTGCGCGTGCGGGCGCGCTACGAGATCGAGGAGATGGCGCGCGGCGCCTGGCAACTGGTGTTCACCGAGTTGCCGCCGGGCGTGTCGTCGGCCAAGGTGCTCTCCGAAATCGGTGCGCTGCTCAATCCGCAGCCGCGACCGGGCAAGAAAGCCATCGAGCAATCGGCGGCACAGCTGAAGGCGCTGATGGCCTCGCAGCTGGATCGCGCGCGCGATGAATCAGGCAAGGACGACGACATTCGGCTGGTGTTCGAACCGAGCAGTTCACGCATCGACCGCAAGGAATTCGTCGCTTTGCTGCTCGCCCATACCAGCCTCGAAACCTCGGCGCCGATCAATCTGGTGGCGGTCGGTATCGATGGTCGGCCGTGCCAGAAATCGCTGGTCGACCTGATCGGCGAGTGGTGCACCTTCCGCCTGCGGACGGTCTTCCGGCGCACCGAGTATCGTTTGCAGAAAGCCGACGACCGCATCCATATCCTCGAAGGCCGGCACATCGTCTTCCTGAACATCGACGAAGTGATTCGCATCATCCGCGAATCCGACGACCCGAAAGCGGCGCTGATCGCGCGCTTCATCCTCTCGGATCGGCAGGCGGAGGACATCCTCGAAATCCGCCTGCGCCAACTGGCGCGACTCGAGGGAATCCGCATCGAGCAGGAACTCGCCAAGCTGCGCAGTGAGCGCGAAGGCCTGCTGAAGCTACTCGGCAGCGACCTCCTGCTGCGCCGGCAGGTGATCCGGGAAATCAAGGCCGACGCCGAGAAACACGGCGACGCGCGGCGGACGATCATCGAAACCGCGGTCACCGCTTCACGGGCGGAAGCGGCGGCCGTCGCCGACGAGCCGGTGACGGTGATCATCTCCGAAAAAGGCTGGGCACGGGTCAGGCAAGGGCACGGCCTGGATCTCTCGGGAGTCGTCTTCAAGGACGGCGACCGGGCCGGTTCGGCGCAGGAATGCCGTTCGATCGACTCGCTGGTGATCATCTCCACCGAGGGCCGCGCCTTCACCGTCGCTGTGGCCAGCCTGCCCGACGGTCGTGGCATGGGCGCGCCCCTGTCGTCGTTCGTCGAACTGGGTGGTGGCAGGATCGCGCACGTGATCACCGGCCGTGCCGACGACCGATTGCTGGTCGCCAAGACCTCGGGTTATGGCTTCATCTGCAAGTATGGCGACCTGCTCTCGCGGCAGAAAGCCGGCAAGGCTTTCCTCGCCGTCGAAGACGGTGCGACCATCCTGCCGCTGTTGCGGATCATCGGACAGGATCATCTGGCGGCACTTTCGGAAGATGGCCGCCTGCTAATTTTCCCGCTCGAACAGATGAAACGCCTGGCCAGTGGCAAGGGCGTTCAGATCATTGGCCTGCACGGCGACGAATCGCTGCGCGCGGTGCTGCTCACCCAGGGGCCACGAGTAACGATAAAAGGAATGGCGCGTAGCCGCAGCAAGACGCTGCTTTCCGAGGATCGCCATCTCGGCCAGCGCGCCCGGCGGGGTTCGCCGGTGGGGCAAATCACCAACGTGACGTTGGAGGTGTATCAGGAGTGATTCATGGCGAAGGAGAAAGGATGATCGAGCGAACAGCAGGCTTGACCAGGGCGACCATGCTTGGCGCACTGGTCTTCTCGAGTGCTTTGGCGCTTGCCGACGAGGTCGGTTGCGTGACCACCGAGTGGAAGCTGATCGGCGCCAATCACAAGATATGTGTCGATAGCTTTTCCGACCGGCAGGTGCCGGGTGTGACCTGCCACGTCAGCCAGGCGCGAACCGGTGGTGTCAGCGGCAGTTTTGGCCTGGCGCAGGATCCGTCGCAGTTTTCGCTCGCCTGTCGACAGACGGGCCCGATCACGCTGCCGGCCAAGCTGCCGAAACAGCAGGTGGTGTTCGCCGAAGATACCTCGATCATGTTCAAGGAGACGCGGGTCATCCGGATGTGGGACGCCGCCAACAACACCCTGGTTTACCTGGCGATCAGCCGAAAATTGATCGACGGCGCGCCGGCAAACAGCATTTCGACGGTCCCGGTCATGCCCTGGAGCGGGCGTTGACGGCGACGCTGCTGCCGCTCACTGGTGGCCGATGGCAATAGGCTCGCCAGTGCCCGCCACGTTCGATGTCGGCGGTCTCGGACAGGTGTTCACGCCGCCGGCGATCGTCGCGGCGATGCTGGCCCTGGTCCGCAACCGCGGCCGGGTGCTCGAGCCAGCCTGCGGCAACGGTGCCTTCCTGCAGCATTTCCCGTTTTCGCTGGGCATCGAAATCGATGCCCAGCACGCACCCCCTGGGGCGCGGGTGATGGACTTCTTCGCGCTGCCGGAGAGCGAAACTTTCGCGACGATCATCGGCAATCCGCCCTACGTGCGCTATCAGGATATTGCGGCCGGGACGCGTGCGCTAAGCAAGGCCAGTGTTCTCGATGGGCGTGCCAATCTGTATTTGTTCTTCATCGAGAAGTGCCTGCGCCACCTGGCGCCCGGCGGTGAACTGGTATTCATCACGCCACGCGATTTTCTCAAGGCGACTTCGGCGATACCGCTCAACCGGCTGCTCTATGCGGCCGGAACGATCACCGACTTCGTCGATCTTGGCGACTCGCGTCTCTTTGCCGACGCCACACCGAACTGCGCGATCTGGCGTTTCGAACGCGACAATTTTTCGCGTAGCACGCGCTACGCCGCGCAGGGCGTTGCCGATGGGCTGGCTGGCCTGGAAAGATTGCAGTGGGAGGATCGCCACTTCGTGGAAAGCGGCGGTCACCTCTTGTTTACCCGCGGAGACTATGGCCTGCACCTGACCGACATTGCCTTCGTCAAGGTCGGTGCCGTATCCGGGGCCGACGATCTGTATGCCAGCGAGGCCTACGGCAATCGCAGCTTCGTCTGTTCGGCAACGGTGACCACTGGCGCCACGCGGCGAATGCTGTGGTGCGAGCCGGGCGCGCCGCCGCCAAAGGCGCTGCTGGCGCACAAGGAGCGCCTGATCGCGCGCCGAATCCGGCCCTTCGAGGAATCCAACTGGTGGCACTGGGGGCGTGGCTATCACCAGTCGACCCAGCCGCGGGTCTATGTGAACAACAAGACTCGCCGCCCGCGACCGTTCTTCGTTCATCACTGCACAAACTACGACGGCGCGGTGCTGGCGATTTTTCCGCGCGATCCGGCGGTTGATGTGACGGTGCTGGCAGCGGCCTTGAACAGCGTCGATTGGGCCGACCTCGGCTTCGTCTGTGACGGTCGCTTTCTGTTTACCCAGCGCAGTCTCGAACAGACGCCGCTTCCCGAGGCTTTCCGTGCCTTCCTGAGTGGCTGCGCGGTGTAAGATCGCGGATCAAAGCTTGGCGTCGCTTGCCGCAGCAGCGCCGAGCGGTGTCGGCACCTACCGGGTCGTCGCCCGGCTCGTACAAATGCCGCTTCGCTGGCGCGAACGCACGGCACCCCTGGAGGAGCAACTATCATGCGTCTAGCATTTGTCGTCGATCCCTTGCCTTCACTGAAAGCGTACAAGGACACCAGCATCGCCTTGATGCGCGCCGCGCAGGCGGCCGGGCACGCGGTGTGGGCAGTGCAGCAATCGGCGATTCACTGGTCGGCGCTGCATGGGGTCTGTGCCGAAGCGGTGCATCTGGAAATGCTCGCCGACGATGATGACTGGTTCGTCGAGGTTGATCGCCATGTCGTTGCGCTGCGCGATTTCGCCGCCGTGATGATGCGCAAGGATCCACCCTTCGATGCCGAGTACGTGACCAGCACCTGGCTGCTTGAGCGCGCCGAGGCCGAGGGTGCGCGCGTTTTCAATCGGCCGCGTGCCCTGCGCGATCATTCCGAGAAGTTGTCGGTGGCTGAATTTCCGCAATTTGCGGTACCTGGGGTGGTCGCCCGTGTTCCCGCGTTGATCCAGGCCTTCATCGATCTCGAGCGGGATACGATCGTCAAGCCGCTCGATGGAATGGGTGGGACTGGCGTCTTCCGCGTTCGTCACGATGATCCGAATCGCAACGTGATCGTCGAGACCTTGACGCACAATGGCGCACGTACGGTGATTGCCCAGCGCTACATTCCGGAGATCGTCGACGGCGACAAGCGCATTCTGATCGTTGGCGGCGAAGTCGTTCCCTACTGCCTGGCACGCATTCCAAAAGCTGGCGAGACGCGCGGCAATCTCGCCGTCGGCGGCCGTGGCGTGGCCCGCGAACTGAGCGCGCGCGACCGCGAGATCGCGACCACGCTGGCGCCGCTATTGGCGGCGCGCGGTTTGTTCTTCGTCGGTCTCGACGTGATCGGCGACTGGCTGACCGAGATCAACATCACCAGCCCGACGTGCATCGTGGAAATTGCCGAGCAGACCGGTTTTGACGCCGCCGAGCTGTTCGTGGTGGCGCTGGAACGTGCGTGCGTGGCCGCCGCCTAATCCTCCTCTTCGCGCTGGCCTGTCTTCTTGCGGCCTGCGGCCGGGCGCCGCTGTACCAGCAGCAGGCCTTCGTCTTCGGTACCCGTGTCGAGGTCTTGATTGCCGGCCTTGCCGAGGCCGAGGCACGCCCCGCAGCGGCGGCCGTGCTGCGTGAATTCGACCGTCTGCACCGCAGCTATCACGCCTGGCAGCCTTCCGAACTGAGTCGCCTGAATCAGGCACTGACCGCTGGCCGATCGCTCACGGTGACGCCGGAAATGGCCGGCCTGCTGGCCGACGCGCAGCGTTTTTCGCGGCTCAGCGAAGGGCTTTTCGATCCCGGCATCGGCGCCCTGATCGCGCTGTGGGGTTTTCAGTCCGACCAGTTGCCAGCCAGCTTGCCCGATGCCGGCGCGCTGGCTGCCTGGCGAGCGGCGCGACCCGGGATCGCCGATCTGCAACTCGACAAATTGCAGGTCAGTAGTCGCAACGCCATGCTGGCGCTCGACTTTGGCGGCTACCTCAAGGGGGTGGCGCTGGACCGCGCGGCGCGTCTTCTCAAGGTGCAGGGCGTACATAATGCGTTGATCAACATTGGTGGAAATGTTCTGGCGCTGGGCAGCAAGAACGGTGAGCGCTGGCGGGTCGGTATCCAGCACCCGCGTCAGCCGGGTCCGCTGGCGACCGTCGAACTCGACGACGGCGAGGCGATTGGCACCTCGGGCGACTACCAACGCTATTTCGAGAGCCACGGCCGGCGCTACTGCCACCTGCTCGACCCTCGTAGTGCTCAGCCGGTGACCCATACGCAGGCACTGAGCGTGCTGGTCAGCGCCCGCCCCGCTGCCGGGATGCTTTCTGATGTCGCCTCCAAGCCCTTGTTCATTGCCGGCGCCGACTGGCCGCGCCTGGCGCGCGTGTTGCAGTTGGAGCAGGTGCTCAGGGTCGATGCCGAAGGTCGGCTACAGGTCAGCCGGGCGCTGCATGCTCGCCTTGACTACGTCGGCGGCCAGCCGCCAGCGCTCGAAGTGCTTCCCTGAGCGCGGCGCCGCAGCCGTGGACAGTGCCCGGAGGCGCGGAATCGCTTAGAATGGCGGCCTGCTTTGACGAGGGGGTGTAATGATCGGCATTCTTCTGATAACCCATGGCTGCTTTGGCGAAAGCCTGATCCAGAATGCTTGTCACGTCCTCAACAAGCGTCCGCCATTGATTGCACAACTCGGCGTGGCGCCGCAGGATGATCCGCTCGATATCCTGCCGCGCGCACGCTTGCTGCTCAAGGAAGTCGATGGAGGTCAGGGGGTGGTGGTAATGACCGACATATTTGGCGCGACACCGGCCAATCTGGCGCTCAAATTGCTCCAGTCCGGCCACGTCGAGGGTGTTTCCGGCCTCAGCCTGCCGATGCTGCTGCGCGCACTGACTTATCGCGACAAGGGCATGGACATTCTTCTTCAGAAAGCGGTCAGCGGTGCTCACGACGGCGTGATCAAGCTGCCGACGCCCTAGTTGCTGACGACGATCGGAGGCCCGCATGGTACGTGCCGAAACGGCGATTCTCAATAAACTGGGTCTGCACGCGCGTGCCTCGGCCAAGCTGACGCAGCTCGCCAGCAGCTTCGACAGCGACGTGTGGATGGAGAAGGGCGCGCGCCGCATCAACGCCAAGAGCATCATGGGGGTGATGATGCTGGCCGCAGGCAAAGGTTCGACGGTGATCGTCGAGACCACGGGCAGCGACGAGCAGGCGGCCAGCGAGGCCATTCTCGCGCTGGTCGCCAGCAAATTTGGCGAGGCGGAGTGAACGGAGTGCGTGGAGTGAAGGCGGTGAGCCGAGTGGATCGATCATGAGTTTTACTTTACATGGCCTGCCGGTTTCCGGCGGTATCGCGATCGGCAAGGCACGTCTGATGTCGCATGCGACGCTCGAGGTGTCGCACCTGGTCATCGCTCCCCGCCAGGTAGATAAAGAGGTGGCGCGCTTCGAGGAGGCGCTGCTCAGGGTTCACGAGGAATTTGCCAGCCTGAAGGAGCGGATGCAGCATTCGCCAGGCGAATTCGGCGCCTTCATTGACCTGCATTCGATGATTCTTGCTGACCCGGAGCTTGCCGAGACTCCCAAGCAGCTGATTCGCGAACGTCGCTGCAACGCCGAATGGGCACTGGTGCAGCAGATGGACGTGCTGGTAGGTCAGTTCGAGAGCTTCGAAGATCAGTATCTGCGCGAGCGCAGCTACGACGTGCGCCAGGTCGTCGAGCGGGTGATCAAGGAACTCGTCGGGCAGCCCGGCCGGATGGCGATGCGTACCGGCAAGGGAGTCAAGGAAGAGGATCTGATCGTCGTTGCGCACGATCTCTCACCGGCTGACGTCATCGCTTACAAGGAGCATCATTTTGCGGCCTTCGTCACCGACGTCGGCGGTTCGACCTCGCATACGGCGATTCTCGCGCGCAGCCTGCGCATTCCTGCGGTGCTTGGTCTGCACAATGCGCGGCAGCTGATTCGCGACAAGGAAAACCTGATTGTCGACGGCACCCGCGGCGTGCTGATCGTCAACCCCGATGCGCGTATTCTCGACGAATATCGTCTGCGAAAAAGTCAGATCGAGCTCGAACGCACGAAGCTCCGCCGACTCAAGACGGCCAAGTCGTCGACCCTCGACGGCGTAGATATCGCGCTGCACGCCAATATCGAGCTGCCGGGCGATGTCGCCAATGCGCTCGACGGCGGTGCCGAAGGCATCGGCCTGTTCCGCACCGAATTCCTGTTTCTCGATCGCGGCGACATGCCGACCGAGGACGAACAGTTCGAGGCCTACCGAGCGGTGGTCACCGGCATGGGGGGGAGGCCGGTCACCATCCGTACTTTCGATCTCGGTTACGACAAGGACCTGCATCCGGAGAAAGTGGCCGGTGATCGCATGCAAAGCAATCCGGCGCTTGGCCTGCGCGCGATCCGCTTGTCGCTGGCCGAATCGAAGATGTTCCAGACGCAGTTGCGCGCCATCTTGCGGGCATCGCAGTTCGGCAAGATCAAGTTGCTGATTCCGATGCTTTCGCAGGCGCACGAAATCGACCAGACGCTGGCGGCGATCGAACGGGCGAAGTCGAGCTTGCGCGGCGAGAAGTGTCTTTTCGACGAGGAGATTGAGGTCGGCGCGATGATCGAGATCCCGGCTGCCGCGCTGGCGGTCGGCCTCTTTCTGCGCCGCCTGCATTTCCTGTCGATCGGGACCAATGACCTGATCCAGTACACCCTGGCCATCGATCGTAGCGACGAACAGGTGGCGCATCTTTACGATCCGCTGCATCCGGCGGTCCTGATGCTGCTGGCACACACCATCGCCAATGCCGAAAAGGTGCACATCCCGGTTTCGATCTGCGGCGAACTGGCCGGCGATCCCTTGCTGACGCGCTTGCTGCTGGGCATGGGTCTGCGCCAGTTTTCGATGCATCCGGCACAGATTCTGTCGGTCAAGCAACGCATCATGCAGAGCAATTGCGCCGAACTGGCACCCATCGTTCGCCGCTTGCTGCGCCACGAGGAGCCGGGGAAGATTCGCGAGCAGCTGGAGAAACTCAACGCCTGAATTGACTTTTACGCAGGCTGCAGGTAACTTTCGCGGCCTTGGCGCCGATTTGAACGATCAGCTTGCGGGCGCCTTATAAATACGGCTAAAGCGCGGCACGCCCAGTCCGCCTTGCTCGCTGACTGGGTTTTTTTTCTTCTTCTGCCTCGGTTACCCCTAGCATCGCGATGTCACCAGAGAACTCCGTCGGCCTCGTTACTCCGCAGTGCGTGCGCTTCGACACGCCGTTGACGCTGAAGAGCGGCGCCGTGCTGCCCGGCTTCGAGCTGGCCTATGAAACCTATGGCACGCTTAATGCCTCGCATTCCAATGCCGTGCTGGTCTGCCACGCGCTGGCGGGCAGTCACCACGTCGCCGGTTTCTATGGCGATGATCCGGAGAACATCGGCTGGTGGGACAATCTGGTCGGACCCGGCAAACCGCTCGACACCAACCGCTTCTTCGTCATCGGCGTCAACAACCTGGGCGGCTGCTATGGTTCGACCGGGCCGCTGTCGATCAGGCCCGAGACCGGCAAACGCTACGGCGCTGATTTTCCCCTGGTCACTGTTGAGGACTGGGTGGCCGCGCAGGCCAGGCTGGCCGATCATCTCGGCATTGAAACCTGGGCGGCAGTGCTCGGCGGTAGCCTCGGTGGCATGCAGGCACTCGAATGGTCGCTGCAATTCCCCGATCGCATTCGGCACGCGATGGTCATCGCTTCGGCACCCAAACTGTCGGCGCAGAACATCGCCTTCAACGAGGTGGCGCGGCAGGCAATCATTTCCGATCCGGACTTTCATGGCGGCTATTACGCCGAACACGGTGTCCTGCCGACGCGCGGCCTGCGGCTGGCGCGCATGGTCGGCCATATCACCTATCTCTCGGATAGCCAGATGGCCGAGAAATTTGGTCGGCAACTGCGTCACGGTGAGCACAAGTTCAGCTACGACGTGGACTTCGAAATCGAATCCTACCTGCGCTACCAGGGTAACAAATTCGCCGCTTTCTTCGACGCCAACACCTATCTGATGATGACCAAGGCGCTCGATTACTTCGACCCCGCCTACGCCTACGCCGGCCATCTGCCAAGCGCTCTGGCTCGCGCCAAGGCGAGGTTCTTCGTCGCCAGCTTTTCGACCGACTGGCGTTTTGCGCCGTCGCGTTCGCGGGAAATCGTTTTCGCGCTACTGGATAATCGCCTGCGCGTCGTGTACGCCGAGATTGACTGTGACGCCGGTCACGATTCCTTCCTGCTCGACGACCAGCACTACCATGCACTGCTGCGCGCCTATCTGGGAAACATCGCCATATGACCGAGCAGGAGAGGAGAGTCAAGGCAGAGCAACGCGAGCGCTTCGACTTCGCGGTGATCGCCAACTGGTTGCAACCCGGCGAGCACGTTCTCGACCTCGGTTGCGGTGACGGCAGGCTGCTGCGTTATCTCGACGAGACCCGCGATGTGACCGGCTATGGCGTCGAAATCGACCCGGAAAGCGTTCTCGCCTGTATTCGCAACGGTGTCGACGTGATCCAGATGAATATCGAATCGGGGCTGCTTGGCTTCGAAGACCATTCCTTCGATCGGGCGATCATTTCGCAGGCCTTGCAGACGATGCACACCACCGAGCGCATTCTCACCGAGATGCTGCGCGTCGCCGCCGAAGCGGTGGTCAGCTTCCCCAACTTCGCTTACCGTAGCAACCGCGCGGCGATTGCCGCCGGGCATATGCCGGTGTCCGAGGATCTGCCCTACGACTGGTTCGATACGCCAAATGTGCGCTTCTTCACGATCGTCGATTTCGAAGACCTGTGTGGTCGGCTCGGCATCCAGATTCGTGAGCGCCTGGCATTCGACGAAGCCGGCCGGGAGGTGGCAGACGACCCCAACCTCAATGGCAGTTTGGCTTTCTATCGGCTCGGACGCAAATCTTGACGCCTGAGTGGCTGCGCCTGCTGCTTACGCGGCGGATGATGATCTGTGTGTTCACCGGTTTCAGCTCAGGCCTGCCGCTTTACCTCTTGCTGAACCTGCTACCGGCCTGGCTGCGCAGCGACGGGGTCGATCTCAAGGTCATCGGTTTCTTCGCGCTGATCCAGTTTCCCTACACCTGGAAGTTCCTCTGGGCGCCGCTGCTCGATCGCTATCGCCTGCCACTTGGTCGCCGGCGTGGCTGGATGCTGCTCTCGCAGATCGGTCTGCTGTTGTCGATTGGCCTGCTCGGCGGGTTCTCGCCGTCGACCGATCTGACACCGGTGATCTGGCTGTCGGTGGCCCTGGCTTTTCTTTCGGCGACGCAGGATGTCGCCCTGGATGCCTTCCGCCGCGAAATTCTCCGCGACAACGAGCTCGGGCTTGGCAATGCCGTACATGTCAACGCTTACCGGATCGCCGGACTGGTGCCAGGATCGCTGTCGCTGATTCTCGCCGACCTGATTCCCTGGGCGCAGGTGTTCTGGATTACCGCCGCCTTCATGGTGCCCGGGATGGTGATGGTGCTGCTGGTCGACGAACCGCTCGCGGTAGCGGCACCGAAGACCCTGCGCGCAGCGGTTGTCGAACCCTTTCACGAGTTCATTGGCCGCAAGGGTTGGCAGGGGGCGATGCTGGTCCTCGGCTTCATCTTCCTCTACAAACTTGGTGATTCGCTGGCCACCAGCCTGTCTACGCCGTTCTACCTCGATCTCGGCTACAGCATGACCGACATAGGTGTGATCGCCAAACACGCCGGTTTGTGGCCGGCGGTATTCGGCGGTCTGCTCGGCGGTCTGTGGATGGTCCGCCTGGGCATCAACCGCGCGCTGTGGCTGTTCGGCGTGGTGCAGATGGCGACGATTCTAGGTTTCGCCTGGTTGGCCTGGCGCGGCGTGCAGACAAACATCGATGGCATCGATCGGCTGGCGCTGGCGAGCGTCATTGCTGCCGAGTATCTGGGCGTCGGTCTGGGCACTGCGGCATTCACGGCTTTCATCGCGCGCGCCACCAACCCGGCGTTTACGGCCACCCAGTTCGCCTTGTTTACCAGCCTGGCGGCCGTTCCTCGGACTTTCATCAACGCCACCGCGGGTGCGCTGGTCGAGTCGCTGGGCTGGGTCGGTTTCTTTTTTCTGTGCTTCGGGTTGGCGCTTCCCGGCATGCTGCTGTTGTTGAAGGTTGCCCCGTGGAACGAGACGACGGCGTCACCGAGAGGCTGATTGCTGCCGCCCGGCAGTTGTCGGCGAGCCTGGCCGCGTTGCGCTTCGCGCCGCCAGTCAGCCATACCTATGATCCGCTGACTTACGCCTGGGCGGCGCACGAGATGTACCTGCGTCGCTATGCGGCCGGTCCTCGGCGGGTGGTGTTTCTGGGCATGAATCCCGGCCCGTTCGGGATGGTGCAGTGTGGCGTGCCGTTCGGCGAGATCGCGGCGGTGCGCGACTGGCTCGGGATCGTCGCCGAAGTGCAGCCACCGGCGCTGGAGAATCCCTGGCGGCCGATCGAAGGCTTTGCCTGCACCCGTTCCGAGGTCAGCGGGCGGCGCCTGTGGGGACTGTTCCGCGACCGTTTTGGTAGCGCCGAGAGCTTCTTCGCCGAACACTTCGTCGCCAACTATTGCCCGCTGGCCTTCTTTGAGCGTGGCCGCAATCTCACCCCGGACAAGCTGCCCGCAGACGAGGCGGCGGCCTTGCGGTCGGTCTGCGATAGCCACCTGCAGGCCTTGGTCGCCGCCTTGCGGCCGGAATGGGTGATCGGCGTGGGAGCTTTCGCCGAGGCGCGGGCGAGCGCAGCCCTGGCCGGGACGGGCGTCGGGATAGGACGCGTGCTGCATCCGAGTCCGGCGAGTCCGGCGGCCAACCGCGGCTGGGCCGAGGTCGCCAGCAAGCAGTTGCTGGAGCTCGGTGTCTGGCAGTGAGCTGGTGTGGGGCGGGCAGGGCAGCTGTCGCCGCCCCGCTGCTGGCTAGGGCTAGGGTCGCTGGCGAGGCGCGAGCACGCCGAGATCGGTTAGCTGTCTGCGCAGCATGTTCAAGCTGCGCCAGGCGAAGTAGCCACGTTTGCTCCAGCGCCAGACGCGGCCGGGCTTGATGACGATCAGCACGGCGACGCCAACGGCGATGATTTCCGGGTGTTGCTTGACGTAGGCGGTACTGGTGCGCACGGTCGCCATGGCGCGATCGGCCGTTTGCAGAGCGCCGCCAAGGGGTTGCAGGTCCCGGGCCAGCAGTTGACGCTGGTTGCTGATCCGTTCGATAAGTCGGCCGCGCTCGACGGCAAGGTCAATCAGCTCTTGATTCATCGCCGGCTGCTTGTTTCAGTTGGCGCAGATCCTCTTCGAGCTGCGCCAGGCTGGCTGCGAAAAGATGGTCCGGTCGGCGCATGCTCCGTTGCAGTGCGATGTAGGCAAGACCGCCGCAGGCAATGAACAGCACCCCGGTGGTGGCCAGGAGGACGACTCGCTGCTCCCAGAATACGACAACTAGCAAACCGACCAACAGGATCGTGCCCAGGGCGACGCAAAAAGCCAGCATCTGCGACCAGAGCAGTAGCCGGACGGCGCGCAGCTTTTCCTCCTTGAGTTCATTGCCCAGAAGTTCAAGACGCGTCCGCCCGGTGCCGAGCAGTGCAATCGCACCGTTGCGGGTGCCGGCGAACAGGCCCCCGCCACCCTTCACGCCGCCGGTGGTGTCGCTCATGGCGCGGGGCAATGCCTAGCGGCGGCTGATGAGTGCGCCGAGCAGCAGGCCGACGACGGCCGCGACGCCGACGGCACGCCACGGGTTCTCATGGACGAAGTCGTCGGTGGCGCGTGCCGCAGCCTTGGTTTTATCGACCAGCGCCACTTCAGCATCGGCCAGACGCAGCTTGGCGTCGCGCAGCCTCTCGCCAATGCGCTCGCGCAACTCGCCCACCTTGTCGCCCGCGACGCCGGCAGTGGCACGAAGAAGCTCTTCCGCGTCAGAAACAACGACTTTCATGTCGGAGACTAGCTTTTGTTTGCTGGCGGTGGAAAGTTCGCTGGTGACGTCGGGCATGGTGGACCTCGCAGTAAAAAGTGATGGCGAAAAAGGGAAGGGTTCAGCGGCGGGCAGTAGAAGGAAAGGCGGGACAGGACAGGCCGAAGAGGGTTCCGGGCAATCTCCACGATCGCGTATGGGTGCTTCAGGTTATAGAATTAGGCGCCCGAGATCAATGCGCGCTCGCCAAGCAGCAAGCCTTTGTTCTGCAGCGCGAGGTCAGGGCATGACCGCCGCAGAACTCGTCAGGCGCCCGGCCGGTCGAGGTCGAAATCGTAATCGATGGTCAGCGGTGCGTGATCGCTGAAGCGCTGCTCTTTATAGACGGCCGCGCTTCTCGCCGTTGCCGCGATGGCGGCGGTGGCGAGCTGGTAGTCGAGTCGCCAACCGACATTGTTTGCCCAGGCCTGGCCACGGTTTGACCACCAAGTGTAGCCTTCTTCGCCAATGCTCGGGTGCAATTGCCGGTAGACGTCGCGCCAGCCGCCATCGTCCAGCAATCGACTGACCCAGGCGCGTTCTTCGGGCAGAAACCCCGAGTTCTTGCGGTTGCTGCGCCAGTTCTTGAGGTCGATTTCCTGATGGGCGATGTTCCAGTCAGCGCAAACGACGATCTCGCGTCCACTCGACGCGAGTTCGTGCAGGTGCGGGTAGATGAGGTCCATGAAGCGGTATTTCGCTTCCTGCCGTGACGCGGAGCTGGATCCCGAGGGCTGATACAGGGAGACCACTGACAGCCCATCGAAATCGGCGCGCAGATAACGTCCCTCGTCGTCGAACTCGGCGCTGCCCAGAACATCGCTGACTCCTATGGGCTTTTTCCGGCACCACAGCCCGACGCCGCTGTAGCCCTTCTTGTCGGCGCAGCGGTAGTAGGCATGGAAATCATTAGGGGCCAGCATTTCCTTGCTGAGGTCTAGGTGCTGGGCCTTCAGTTCCTGCAGGCAAATGATGTCGGCGTTCTGCGCCGCGGCCCAGGGAAGTAGTCCCTTGCGCCAGGCCGAGCGAATGCCGTTGAGATTCAGGGTAATGATGCGTAACATAGGGCACCGGGCCGGGAACGGCCCTGTTTCGTAGAAAAGGCTGTATGGACTTTCGTCAGGACTTCATTGACTTTGCGGTCGGAAAAGACGTGCTGCGCTTTGGTGAGTTCAAGACCAAGGCCGGGCGGCTTTCTCCGTACTTCTTCAACGCCGGTCTGTTCAACGACGGCGCGGCGCTCGGCCGGCTGGCCGAATTCTACGCTACGGCGATCGGCGTCAGTGGTATCCGTTGCGATGGTTTGTTTGGCCCGGCCTACAAAGGCATTCCTTTGGTGGCGGTGATTGCCGTCGCCCTCGCGCGCGCCGGCCGCAACCTGCCTTTTTCGTTCAATCGCAAGGAAGCCAAGGATCACGGCGAAGGGGGCAGCATCGTCGGTGCGCCGTTGGCAGGGCAAGTACTGATCATCGACGATGTCATTTCTGCCGGTACCTCGGTCCGCGAATCGGTCGAGCTGATCCGTGCGGCGGGGGCTACGCCCTGCGGAGTGGTGATCGCCCTTGATCGCATGGAGCGTGGCCGTGGCAGCTTGTCGGCGGTGCAGGAAGTCCAGCGGGATTACGCTATCCCGGTGATCGCCGTGGCCAGTCTGGACGACTTGCTGGCCTTCCTTCATGAGCGTCCGGATTTCGCACAGCATGAGACGGCGGTCGCACGCTATCGGCAGGAGTACGGCGTTGCGCGCAGCAGTTAGCGTTGGCCTGCTGATCGCACTGGTGCTGGCGGGAAGTGCTTCGAGTTTCGCGGCTGCGCGGATTTTCTGTTGCGACGACGAGTCGGGCAAGCAGGTTTGCGGTGACATTCTGCCGTCGGCCTGCTATGGGCGCGCCTATCGCGAGCTTGGCCAATCGGGCAGGACCTCGAGAGTCGTCGAGGCGCCGCTGACCGCCGAGGAGCGCGCTGCGAAAGAGGCCGAAGCTCGACGGCGGGCGGAGCGGGAGCGCATCGAGAATGAGCAGAGACGCAGGGATCAGGCACTGCTCAATACCTACGGCAGCGAGAAAGATATCGAAGTGATGCGTAGTCGGGCACTGGGTGACCTCGACATGACCATTAAGGCGGCTGAAGAGCGGATCGCCGAGATACGCAAACGTCGCAAGAAGTTCGAGAACGAGGCCGAGTTCTACAGGAATCGGCGTCTGCCGGCCGAAGTCGCCAAGGGCTTGCGCGACGCGGATTACGAGATCCGGGCACAGGAGTCGGTGATCGACTCCAAGCGCAAGGATCAGCAAGCCGTCGGCCTCAAGTACGACGAGGACTTGCGTCGTTTTCGCGATATTCTCAAGCGCGCCGCCGAACGGCCCTGAGGGTCGTCCGCCACGGCCTGACCACACACGCGCCGCGCTGGCGCCCGTTTGCGGCCCTGCGGCGCCTACTCAAGGCTTGCAGGGTTACTCGCCGAGCTTCCTGCGTAGCAGCGCGTTGACCTGTTGTGGGTTGGCCTTGCCGCGCGTGGCCTTCATCGCCTGGCCGACCAGTGCGTTGAAGGCTTTTTCCTTGCCGGCCCTGAATTCGGCAACCATGGTTGCATTGGCCGCTAGCAGTTCGTCAATCAGCGTTTCCAGCGCGCCGCTGTCGGTGATCTGCTGCAGACCCTGGCTGGCGATGATCTGGTCGGCGGAACTGCCTTCACCGTTGCATAGCGCGTCGAACACCTTGCGGGCAATATTCGTCGAGATGGTGCCGTCGACGATGCGCGCGACCATGCCCCCGAGTTGCTCGGGCGATACCGGCGACTGGCTGATGTCCAGTTCTTCCTTGTTCAGACGAGCGGTCAGGTCGACCATCACCCAGTTTGCGCAAGGCTTGGCGCCGGAAGCACCGGCCGCGGCGACGGCTGTTTCGTAGTAGGTGGCCAGTTCGAGCGAGGTGGTCAGGAGCTTGGCGTCATAGGCTGAGAGTCCGTACTCGGTGGTCAGGCGGTCGCGTCGCGCAGCCGGCAGTTCTGGCAGTTGCCGAGCGATCTCGTCGATCCATTGGCGATCGATGACTAGCGGCAGCAGATCGGGGTCCGGGAAGTAGCGGTAATCGTGGGCGTCTTCCTTGGAGCGCATGGCGCGTGTTTCGCCGCTTTGCGGATCGAAGAGAACCGTTGCCTGTTCGATCCTGCCACCGTCTTCGAGGGTCGCGATCTGCCATTGTACTTCGTAGTCGATCGCCTGCTGCATGAAGCGGAAGGAGTTCAGGTTCTTGATTTCGCGCCGGGTACCGAATTCGGCCTGGCCAACCGGGCGAACGGAAACATTGGCGTCGCAGCGGAACGAGCCCTCCTGCATGTTGCCGTCGCAGATACCGATCCAGCGCACCAGCGCATGCAGTGCGCGGGCATAGGCGACGGCTTCGGCCGACGATCGCATGTCGGGCTCGGTGACGATCTCCAGCAGCGGCGTCCCGGCACGGTTAAGATCAATCCCCGTGCGGCCGTGGAAGTTGGCTCCCGGGCATTCATGCAGAGATTTGCCGGCGTCTTCCTCGAGGTGGGCACGGGTGAGGTTCACCACGCGCTCGTCCTCTCCCAGCGCAATCGTCAGCTGGCCGCCAATGACCACCGGCAGTTCATACTGACTGATCTGGTAACCCTTGGGAAGGTCCGGATAGAAGTAGTTCTTGCGCGCGAAAACCGATCGCGGCGCGATCTCTGCGCCGACCGCTAGGCCGAAGCGGATCGCGCATTCGACGGCGCCTTTGTTGAGTACCGGCAGGACGCCCGGCAAGGCGATGTCGACGGCATTGGCCTGGAGGTTGGGCTCGGCGCCAAAGGCTGTCGAGCTGCCCGAGAAGATCTTCGCTGTTGTCGATAACTGCGCGTGCGTCTCGATGCCGATGACCACTTCCCATGCTTTCATCACTGCTTACTCACTCTTCAAAGACGACGCCTGTGGCCGGCGGCCGACAGGCGAAAGGGGAGAGCTGGCGTCGACTGCGCACAGCCACTCACGCGCGCATCAGTTAAAGCCGGCCGGCCGCTGCAGATGCCAGTCGCTCGCTTGTTGATAGCGGTGCGCGACATTGAGCAGCCGGCTTTCGGTGAAATAGTCGCCGATCAGCTGCAAGCCCGCCGGTAGGCCGCCGGCGAAGCCGCAGGGGATGGAAAGGGCCGGCAGGCCGGCCAGGTTGACGGCAATGGTGTAGATGTCGGAGAGATACATCTGCACCGGGTCGGCCGCTTTCTCTCCGAGCTTGAAGGCGGTGCTCGGGCTGGTCGGCCCGAGGATCACGTCGCACTGCTGGAAGGCCTTGGCGAAGTCCATGGCGATCAGGCGGCGGATGCGCTGTGCCTGCAGATAGTAGGCGTCGTAATAGCCATGCGAGAGCACGTAAGTGCCGATCAGGATGCGGCGCTTGACCTCGGCGCCGAAGCCTTGCGCGCGGCTCTTGCTGTACATGTCGTTGAGGTCCTGGTACTCGGGGGCCCGGTAACCGTAGCGCACGCCGTCGAAGCGCGCCAGGTTCGAGCTGGCTTCGGCCGGCGCGATCACGTAGTAGGCGGCAACCGATAGCTGCATGCTCGGCAGATTGACGGCGACGGTTTCGGCGCCAAGCTTGCGGTACTCGGCAATCGCCGCTTCGACCAGTTGCATGACGTCCGGACTGCAGCCGTGGTCGAAGAATTCTGCCGGCAGGCCGATTTTCAAACCGGCCAGGGGTCTGTCGTCAGCGGCGGCGGCGAGCTCTTTGCCATAGTCTTCGCGCGGGCGTTCGAGGCTGGTCGAATCGCGCTCGTCGAAGCCGGCCATGGCATTCAGCAGCAGCGCGCAGTCGGCGGCCGAATGAGCCAGCGGACCGGCCTGATCGAGCGATGAGGCGAAGGCGATCATGCCGTAGCGCGAGACCACGCCATAGGTCGGTTTCATCCCGGTCAGGTTGCACAGGGCCGCCGGCTGGCGGATGGAGCCGCCGGTGTCGGTGCCGGTGGCTGCAGGCGCGAGGACAGCAGCGACGGCAGCCGCCGAGCCTCCGGAAGAGCCACCGGGAACGCAATCTGCTTTCCAGGGATTCTTGACCGGCCCGTAGAACGAGGTCTCGTTCGACGAACCCATCGCGAACTCATCCATGTTGGTCTTGCCGAGCAGCACTGCTCCCGCCGCCTTGAAGCGTGCAATGACCGCTGCGTCGTAGGGACTGACGAAGTTGTTCAGCATTTTGGACCCGCAGGTGGTCAGCCAGCCCTGCGCACAGAAGATATCCTTGTGGGCGATCGGGATGCCGGTCAGCGGACCGCCTTCGCCTTTCGCCAGGCGCTCGTCGGCGGCGCTTGCCTGGGTCAGGCTGGCGGCCTCGTCGACGGTGATGAAAGCGTTGAGTTGCGGGTTGTGACGCGCGATTCGTTCGAGGTACTGGCGAGTCAGCTCGACGCTTGAAACTTTCCTCGTGGCTAGCGCGCTAGCCAGAGCCTGCAGGCTGTCGGTGATCATTCGATGACTTTCGGCACCAGGTACAGACCGGCCTCGGTTTCCGGTGCGATCTCCTGGAAGGCGGCGCGTTGATCGCGTTGCCCGGACTCGGTGACGCGGTCGGCGCGCAGTCGCTGCGCGACATCCTGGGCGTGCGCCATCGGCTCGACGCCTCGCGTGTCGACCGCTTGCATCTCTTCGATCAGGGAAAAAATCTCGTTGAGCTGGCCGAGGGTGTTTTGCGCCTCACCGTCACTGATTTCAATGCGGGCAAGGTGGGCAACGCGGTGGACCTGTTCTAGGGTGAGCGACATGGCTGGAGAATCACTAAGGTATTAAACGAGGTAGCTATATAAGGTATCATAAAAGTTTTTCCCACCGCAGCCCCTGCGGGGCCATCACGGATTTCGCCAGCATGTTCAGTTTTCTGCGCAGTTATTTTTCCAACGATCTCGCCATCGACCTAGGTACCGCCAACACGCTGATCTATGTTCGCTCGAAAGGGATCGTTCTCGACGAGCCGTCGGTGGTCGCCATCAGGACCGAAGGTGGGCCGAGCTCCAAAAAAACCATTCAAGCCGTCGGTAAGGCCGCCAAGGAAATGCTCGGCAAGGCGCCTGGTGCGATTACCGTCATTCGGCCGATGAAGGATGGGGTGATCGCCGACTTCACGGTGACCGAGCAGATGCTCAAGCAGTTCATCAAGAAAGTTCACGATTCAAGGCTGCTGTCGCCTTCGCCACGGATCATCATTTGCGTGCCGTCGGGGTCGACCCAGGTCGAGCGCCGCGCCATCCGCGAGTCGGCCATCGGTGCCGGCGCGAGTCAGGTCTTTCTCATCGAGGAACCGATGGCCGCAGCGATCGGCGCCGGCTTGCCGGTTTCCGAGCCGACCGGTTCGATGGTCGTCGACATCGGTGGAGGAACCACCGAAGTGGGCGTTATTTCGCTCGGCGGCATGGTCTACGCCGGTTCCGTTCGTGTCGGCGGCGACAAGCTTGACGAAGCGATCATGAACTACATCAGCCGCAACTACGGCATGCTGATCGGCGAGAACACCGCCGAGAACATCAAGAAACACATCGGTTCGGCTTTTCCCGGTGCCGAAGTGCGCGAGATGGAGGTCTCCGGCATCAACAAGGCCGAAGGCATTCCGCGAAAATTCACCATCTCCTCAAACGAAATCCTCGAGGCGCTGACGGAACCGCTGAACAGCGTTGTCTCGGCGGTCAAGTCGGCGCTCGAAAAGACGCCGCCGGAACTTGGTGCGGACATTGCCGACAAGGGCATGGTGCTCACCGGGGGGGGTGCCTTGCTGCGTGACCTGGATCGCTTGCTGATGGAGGAGACCGGCCTGCCGGTGATCGTGGCCGAGGAACCACTGACCTGTGTCGCCAGGGGCTGCGGTATGGCGCTCGAGAAGATGGACAATCTCGGCAGCATTTTCGCCTCCGATTGAGGTGCCGCGGCCTGAGCGCCGTCGCTTGCCTGCCGCTATGATCGATTGATGGACCAACAGCCGCCGCCTTTTTTCAAGCGCGGGCCGGCCCCGCTCGCGCTGCTCTCGTTCTACGTTGCGCTGTCGGTGGCCCTGCTGATTGTCGACGCGCGCTTGCAGACACTCGAGGTCCTTCGCCAGGGACTATCGATGTTCACTCACCCGGTGCAGGATCTGGCGCACCTGCCGGCGCAGTTGCTGAACAATGCGGGCAGCTATTTCGCCAGTGCTGCTCGCTTGCAGGAGGAGAGCGCTCTGTTGCAGCGCAGTCGCCTGGAGTCCGCTGCGACGCTGCAGCGCAGCCAGCACGTCGAGGCCGAGAACGAGCGCTTGCGAAAACTGCTCGGGGTCAAGGAACGGGAGCAGGTCAGCGGCCAGGTCGCGCAGATCCTCTATTCGGCACGCGATCCCTACGCGCGCCGGGTGATTGTCGATAAGGGCCAGCAGGACAGGGTGATTGCCGGGCAGCCGGTCATTGACGACCTTGGCATTGTTGGCCAGGTGACGCGGGTGTTCCCTTTTCTCGCTGAGGTCACCTTGCTTACCGACAAGGAGCAGGCGGTGCCGGTGCAGGTGGTGCGCACCGGCATGCGCTCGGTCGTTTTCGGGCTCGGCAACGGCGAGCTCGAACTGCGTTTCGTGCCGCTCAATGCCGATATCCAGAGCGGCGACCTGCTGGTGACTTCGGGGCTGGATGGCATCTTTCCGCCGGGTTTCCCGGTCGCCAGGGTGGCACATATCGAAAGTGATACCACCTACACCTTCGCCCAGATTCGTTGCACGCCAGTGGCCGGGGTCGAGCATTTCAGTGAAGTGATGGTGCTCGATCCGCGCCGGCCGGTGGTTTTGCCGGCAGAACTGGCCGACGAAGTTGCCGCTAAGGATCCTAGAGCCTCGCCGAAGAGTTCGCGGGCGAAAAAGAAGCGCCCGAAGAAGGACTGAACGCGATGCAGACCAGCTACTCCTCGTCACGTATTCTGCTGCCTGTCCGCCCGTGGTTCATTGGCTTCAGTCTGGCGCTGGCGCTACTGCTCAACTTTCTGCCAACGTCGGTCTGGCCTGGAGTGCCGGATTGGCTGGCTCTGGTGATCGTGTTCTGGAGCGTTCGCGAGCCACGCCTGGTCGGCATGGGGCTGGCCTTTCTGCTGGGCTTGGCTATGGACGTTGCCGACGCCAGCTTGCTGGGACAGCATGCCCTGGCCTATGTTCTGGCCGCCTACGGTGGCTCGGCGCTGTCGAGACGCATCCTGTGGTTTCCGCTCGGGCAGCAGGCGCTGCAGGTCTTTCCGCTGCTCCTGCTGGTACAGTTGGTGCAATTCGTGGTTTGGGCGATGGTCGGTGCCGACCTGCCCGGGATGGCGTACTTTCTCGGACCTTTTCTGGCGACTTTTCTGTGGCCGCTGCTGACGCTGATCCTGCTGCTACCACAGCATCAGCCGGTTGACCGCGATGACAATCGACCGCTGTGAAGGGCTGCGGCCGCTTCCGGGTCGCTAACGCTCATGAAACCTGGAGACACCCCAAGTCATGAAAGTCATGACCGCCCCCTCTTCCCCCGGCCCTTCTCCCGCAGAGGGGAGAAGGGAGTTTCGTGAGTCGCCTGCGCGACTTTCACATTAAGGAGGGTCTGCCGTGCTCGCTCGTCAGTCGTCGCTGCATGCCTCGGATCGAGAGCTTTCCCGCTTTCATTTTCGGGTCGTGCTGGCGGCGTTCGCGGTGTTGGCGGCGTTATCTCTGCTGGGCGCCCGCTTTTACTATCTGCAGGTGGTGCAGCACGATTACTACAGCACGCGCGCCGAGGACAACCGCATTTCGGTGGTGCCGATCGTCCCCAACCGGGGGGTTATCGTCGATCGCGCGGGCATCATCCTGGCGCGCAATTACTCGGCTTTCACGCTGGAAATCACGCCGTCGAACGTCGAGAATCTGGAGGCAACGATCGATGGCCTGAGCAAGCTGATCGACATCGAGTCCAAGGATAAGCGGCGTTTTCGCAAGCTGCTGGAGGAGGGCCGGAGCTTCGAAAGCCTGCCCATTCGTACGCGTCTGAGCGAGGAGGAAGTCGCCCGCTTCGCCGCCAACCGCTATCTCTTTCCCGGTGTCGAAGTCAAGGCGCGTCTGTTTCGTCAGTATCCCCTGGGGTCGGTCGCCTCGCACGCCATCGGCTACATCAATCGCATCAACAAGCGCGATCTCGAGAAGATCGCCGAGCGTGAGCAGACGGCGAACTACAAGGGTACCGACCATATTGGCAAGACCGGCCTCGAACAGCACTACGAGTTCGCCTTGCACGGCGAGACCGGCTACGAGCAGGTCGAAATCGACGCCGGCGGCAGAGCCATTCGCAGCCTGTCGCGTACGCCGCCGGTACAGGGCAGCCACCTGACTCTGACGCTGGACGTCAAATTGCAGGAGGTCGCCGAAAAAGCGTTTGGCGACCGCCGCGGCGCACTGGTCGCCATCGAGCCGTCGACTGGCGGCATTCTGGCACTGGTCTCCAGTCCCACTTTCGACCCGAATCTGTTCATCGACGGTATCCGTACCGAGGACTGGGATGTGCTCAACAAATCGCGCGACAGGCCGATGCTCAACCGTGCCCTGAACGGCACCTATCCACCGGGTTCGACGTACAAGCCGTTCATGGCCCTGGCGGCACTCGAAACGGGAAGGCGTACGGCGGGACAGAGCATTTCGGATCCCGGATATTTCAACTTCGGCGGCCACCATTTCCGGGACGACAAGGTCGGTGGACACGGCACGGTGGACATGTACAAGTCGATCGTTCAGTCCTGCGATACCTACTACTATCAGCTGGCGACTGATATGGGGATCGACGCCATTGCCCGCTTCATGGGCCAGCTCGGCTTCGGCCAGCGCACCGGCGTGGACCTCGACGGCGAATCGGAAGGCGTACTGCCGTCACCGGAGTGGAAGAAGCGCCGCTTTCGGCGACCGGAACAGCAGAAATGGTATGCCGGCGAGACAGTCTCGATCGGCATCGGCCAGGGATACAATTCCTATACGCCGATTCAGCTGGCGCAAGCGACAGCGACGGTTGCCAACAAGGGCGTCATGTTCCGTCCACATCTCGTCAAGTACCTCACCGACAGCCGCAGCGGCGAAAAGACGATGATCGAGCCGGAGCCGCTGCGCCGCCTGCCGTGGAAGCCGCAGCATGTCGAGACGATCAAGAACGCGATGATTGGCGTCAACACCCAGGGGACCGGTGCCCGCGCCTTCGCTGGCGCTGGTTACACCTCGGGAGGAAAGACCGGTACGGCCCAGGTCTTCAGTCTGAAAGGCAGTACCTACAAGGAGTCGTCGGTGAAGAAGGAGCTGCGTGACCACGCTCTGTTCATCGCCTTTGCACCCGCCGAGGAGCCGCAGATCGCCCTGGCCGTGATCGTCGAAAATGGCGGCTTCGGTGCCCAGTCGGCGGCGCCGATCGCGCGCATGGTGATCGATTACTATCTGCTGGGCAAGCTCCCCAAGGGTGCGGCGGAGGAAGACGATGTCAAGGAGGACTAGCTGATGCAGGAGTTCCTGGCGCGTGCTTGGCGTGGCCTGGTTGCGCACCTCGACACGCCACTGCTGCTGATTACCCTGATGCTGATGGCGGCCGGGCTGCCCACCGTCTACAGCGCGACCTATGACGCCAACAGTCATCTCGTGCCGCAGATGGTGAACATGGCTATTGGGCTGTGTGCGATGTGGGCAGTGGCGCAGCTGCCACCACAGAAGCTGATGCGCTTCGGTGTGCCGCTGTACCTCGTTGGCGTGCTTCTTCTGATCCTGGTGTTCTTCTTCGGGATCAAGGTCAATGGTGCTCGGCGCTGGTTGTCGCTCGGCTTTACCCGTATCCAGCCTTCGGAGCTGCTGAAGATTGCCGTGCCGCTGATGCTGGCATGGTATTTCCACAAGCACGAAGCGCTGCTCAAGTTCCGCCATTATGTCGTCGCCAGCCTGCTTCTGCTGGTGCCCTTCGCACTGATTGCCAAGCAACCGGACTTGGGGACGGCGATTCTCGTCGGCGCTGCCGGCTTTTACGTGATCTTCTTCGCCGGTCTGTCCTGGCGGGTGATCGGCGGCCTGTTGGCGGTCGCCGGGGCTGCTGCGCCTTTTGCCTGGACCATGCTGCACGATTACCAGCGAAAACGCATTCTGACCTTGCTCGACCCGACGACCGATCCGCTCGGGTCCGGCTATCACATCATCCAGTCCACCATCGCCATTGGCTCGGGTGGCAATTATGGCAAGGGTTGGCTGGCCGGTACGCAGACCCACCTGGAGTTCATTCCCGAGCGTCACACGGATTTCATTCTGGCCGTTTTTGCCGAGGAGCGAGGCTTGCTCGGCAATGGCATCCTGCTGCTGCTCTACCTGCTGCTGATTGGTCGCGGGCTGATCATTGCCGGCAACGCATCGACGCTTTTCGGGCGGGTACTGGCCGGCTCCGTGACTCTCAGCTTCTTCACCTATGTCTTCGTGAATATGGGCATGGTCAGCGGCATCTTGCCGGTGGTCGGTGTGCCGCTACCGTTCATGAGTTACGGAGGCACCGCACTGGTGACGCTGTCGGTCGGTATTGGTATGCTGATGAGCATCAACACGCACAGAATGCTGGTCAGGACATGAAGCGAGGAAAGAGCGGCTTCTTGACTGCGCGGGCCGGCTGCATAGTGCTCGTGCTGTTGGCCCTGCCGGCACTGCTCACCGGCTGTGGCGGTTCGCCGTCGCGTTCATCCGATGCCACTGCCGAGCGCAGCAAGACGGGCCGCAAGCCGGTGGTGCAGAAGCGGGGCGGCGGCTACTACAAGGACGATGGTCCGGGCGACGAAATTCCCGATAACCTGGACGATATCCCGGACGCACAACCCATGCTCGAGCCGCTGCATCGCTTTGCCAACCGGCCATACGTCGTCCTCGGTAAGGCCTACCAGCCGAAAACCAGCCTCTCAGCGCATCAAGAACGTGGCATCGCCAGTTGGTACGGCAAGAAGTTTCATGGCCAGAAGACGTCGATCGGCGAACGCTACGACATGTTCGCGATGACCGCTGCGCATCCGACCCTGGCCATCCCCTCGTACGTCCGGGTGACCAATGTCAGCAACGGCAAGTCGGTGGTCGTGCGGGTCATTGATCGTGGCCCCTTCCATGCCGACCGAGTCATCGACCTCTCGTATGCCGCCGCTTACCGCCTGGGTTATGTGGATGACGGCAGCACTCTGGTGCAGGTCGATTCGATCGTGCCGGATGGCGCGACGACCATGACCTATGCGCAGCTTATGCCGGCGCCGACACCGGTACCGCGTCCGCGACAAGTGCTGCCGCCCTCCGGCGAACGCGACGAGATTGAACTGCTGGCGGCCAACATGGGTTTCGAGGCCGTCGCCGTGGAATCGCCGCCGCCGCCGCCGGAACCGGAGCCAGTACTTCGAGCCGAGCGACCGGCGCTGGTTTCATCCCCTGCCGCGCCGCTGCCGGCCACGCCTGCGGCACTGCCTGGCGTTTTCCTGCAGCTGGGTGCATTCGCTAGCGCTGAAAACGCCGAGAGCCTGCGCGTGCATTTGCTGCGCGAGTTGGATTGGCTCAACGAGGGCATCGAGATCAACGCCGGCGGGGGCATGCACCGCGTGCACATGGGGCCCTATCGAAGCCGCGTCGACGCCGAAAGAGTCGCCGAGCGGATTCGCCTGGCGCTGGGCTACAAGCCGACTTTCATCACCCGCTGATCAGCTTTCGCCCGGCTCTTTTAGCACCGCCAGGGGACGGAAAACGCCGTGCACGATCCTGCGACCTTTTTCGAGTTCGACTTCGTGGCCGGTGATTTCAACCGGCACGATGTGGCCATCACCGTTGACCACCGTGCTGCGCACCGCTTCGGCGTCATTGGTATGGCCCAGCGTGAGCAGTTGGCGCAGGTCCAGACCGTCGCCTGCAGAATGTAGCTCGCTCTGCAGCAGACCTAGCAGCTGCTGCAACTGGCGTCCGAACAGCTTCTCGGCCTGCGGGTTGGCGTCGAGAATATGCCCGGTTCTGGCGTCCGAAATCAGAATCGCGTCGCGCGCCCCGGCAAACAGCGCCAGCCGCAGGCTGTTCGCATCGCGCAGATCCTCCTCAATCTGCAGTACCTGGTGCTGTACCAGCGCCAGACTGACCAGGTTGGCCACCGCGTGCGCCAACAGGCGCTGCAGCGAAGTCCATGCCGAGTGGGGTCCGACGCGCTCGATGCACAGGACGCCCTGCAGTTCTCCGTTGACGTGAACTGGCGAATTGATCAGCGCGCTGATCCCGTTCATCAGCAGGTAATCCTCTGTGAACGCCTGCGTGCTGGGATGCTTCATGGCGTCGTCGGCAACGATCGGCTCGCCCCGGTTCAGCGCCTGGAAGTACTCGGGGTAGCGAGCGGCCTGCAGCGTTCCCCCGACGCTATGGCGGTTGCGGGAAAGCTCGTAGAGATCAATGCACTCCAGACTTTGTCGCTGGGCGGTAAGCCCCCACAGACTGACGCGCTCGACGTCGAGCATACGCCCCGTCGCGGCCGTGAGTTGTCGCAAGCAGTCGTCCAGGCTGTCGCTGGAGAAACTGCGTCTTGACAGTTGCGCAAAAGCGCCTTGCAGGTCGAGAGCGCTTGAGAGAGGTCGGAACGGTGGCAACATGGGGTCCAGGGAAGGCCACTTTCGAGTGGGCAGGGGTGCCAAAAAAACAGCCCTCATCGTACTTGTCGGGAAGGGCGCGCGCGTGTGCGTTAAATCACGAAAGACGGGATTCAAGGCTGTGCCCTGGTCACAAAATGGCTACAGGCCGGCGGCGGAGGGCTTGCTATAATCCGTTTCTTTTTTTGCCGTGAACCCTGCCATGCTCAAGCTACGCTCTCTGCTTTTCGTTGTGCTTTGTCTCCCCATCCTCGCGTTTGCCCAACAGCTACCGACGCCGCCGGCACTGGCCGCCAAGTCATGGCTGCTGGTCGAGATGACTTCGGGCCAGGAGCTTGCCGCCCAGGCGCCAGACGAGCGCCTCGAACCGGCGTCGCTGACCAAACTGATGACGGCTTACCTGGCTTTCTCGGCACTCAAGCAGGGAACCCTCAAGCTCGACCAGGAAGTGCTGATTTCGCGCAAGGCATGGAAGACCGGCGGTTCCAGGATGTTTATCCAGGTGGGGACCGAGGTCAAAGTCGACGATTTGCTCAAGGGTATGATCGTTCAGTCGGGAAATGACGCCTGTGTCGCCTTGTCCGAAGCCATTGCCGGCGACGAAGAAAACTTCGCACAGATGATGAATCGCGAGGCGCGGCGACTGGGTATGACGGGCTCTCAGTTTCGCAACTCGAACGGCTTGCCCGACCCCGACCACTACACCACCGCTCGCGACCTGGCAACTCTGGCCTCCGCACTGATTCGCGATTTCCCCGACGAGTACGCCAAGTACTATTCAATGAAGGAATATACCTACAACAACATCACGCAGCCGAATCGCAACCGCCTGCTGTGGATCGATCCGACGGTCGACGGTCTCAAGACCGGTTACACCAATGCTGCGGGTTACTGTCTGGTGTCGTCGGCGAAACGCGGTCCGCGCCGCTTGCTGTCAGTGGTCCTCGGTGCGTCGTCTTCGAGTGTGCGCATCCAGGAGTCGCTGAAGCTGCTCAACTACGGCTTCCAGTTCTACGATGGCGTGCAGTTGTATGCCAAGAACGCTCCGGTTTCCAATCTGAAAGTCTGGAAAGGCAAGGAAGCCACGGTCAATATCGGTTTTGCCGACGATCTGGTGATCGTCGTGCCCAAGGGTTTCGGGCCGAAGATCCAGACCGAGCTGGTTTCCCAACAGCCCTTGCTGGCACCGGTGAACGTGGGGCAAACGCTGGCGACGCTGAAAGTCAGCGTCGATGGCAAGCCCTACGGCGACTACCCGGTTGTCGCGCTTGAAGCAGTGCCGGTCGCGGGGATCGTCGGCCGGGTGATAGACACCGTGCGGATGTGGTTCAACTAGGTGCCGCGCCTGAAGTGACGACGGAAGACCGCCGATGACGGCCTATCTCAACGGGCAATTCCTGCCGCTTGCCGAGGCCAGGATCTCGCCGCTCGATCGCGGCTTCCTCTTTGGCGACGGTGCCTACGAAGTCATCCCGGTCTATGACCGGCGTGCGTTCCGGCTGGAGGAACACCTGACGCGCCTGCAGCGCACGCTCGACGGCATTGCGCTGGCCAATCCACACAGCGCCGGCGAGTGGCGCGAACGCCTGCAACGGGTGATCAGCGAAAGCGACTTCGACGATCAGTCGCTGTACCTGCAGGTGACGCGTGGCGCCGACAGCAAGCGTGACCAGAGCTTCCCGAAAGATCTGCCGCCGACGGTCTTCATCTTCTCGACCGCCTTGCCGTCCTTGACCGCGCAACGCGAAGACGGCATTGCCGTACTCAGTGCGGTCGACAACCGCTGGTTGCGCTGCCACCTGAAAACCGTCTCGCTGCTTCCCAACGTGCTCCTTCGTCAACAGGCGATCGACGTCGGCGCCGCGGAAACGATTCTGCTGCGCGACGGCATGCTCAGCGAGGGGGCAACGTCGAACATTTTCGTGGTCAAGGACAATGTGCTGCTGGCACCGCAGCGGGATCACCGCATGCTGGCGGGAATCACCTACGATCTGGTTCTCGAACTGGCCGCAGCGCATGCCATGCCATGCCAGCTGCGCGATATTGCCGAGGCCGAGTTGCGCGTCGCCGACGAACTGTGGCTGACCTCCTCGACACGCGAAGTCCTGCCGATCACCCGTCTCGACGGCCAGCCAGTCGGCAGCGGCAAGCCCGGCCCGGCCGTACGCAGGATGCAGGCCTGGTACAGCGCCTACCGTCAGCGGGTCGCGCGCGATGGTGAAGGCGGTGGTCGCGGCGATGGCTGATGAGCGCGACGGCCTGTTCGACTTTCCCTGTGCCTTTCCCCTCAAGATAATGGGTCTGGCCGACAGCGCCCTGGCACAGGAGGTGCTTGCGGTTGTGCTGCGGCATGCGCCCGATTTCGACGGCGCGACGATGAGCATGCGTGCTTCGAGTGGCGGCAAGTACGTCAGTCTGACCTGCACCATCAAGGCCACCAGTCGCGCGCAACTCGACACCCTATACCGGGAACTAAGCAGTCACCCGCTAGTCAAGATCGTCCTATGAGCGACGAAAAGCGGCGCCTCGCGTCGCGTTCAGTCGTTGCCTTGGATGCGGTCGCGATGGATGAGTGTGTTGGCGGCGAGGCTGATGCCCTGCCGGGCCGAATGGCGAAGGCCGGCTTGTTGGTCCGCAATCTCGGTCGTGTCGAGTACCTGCAGACCTGGCAGGCGATGATCGACTTTACAGCCGCGCGCAGCGAGCAGACCGCCGACGAACTTTGGTGTTGCGAGCACCCGCCGGTCTTCACTCTCGGTCAGGCGGGCAGAGCCGAGCACTTGCTGACCGATCTCGGCATCCCTCTGGTGAACAGCGATCGCGGTGGCCAGATCACCTATCACGGACCTGGTCAGGTGGTCATCTACGCCCTGCTCGACCTCGGCCGGCGCCAGCTGAAAGTTCGCCAGCTGGTCAGCGCCATCGAGCAGGCGGTGATCGACCTCCTTGCTGCGCACGGCGTGCTGGCGGAAAGGCATGCGGGTGCGCCGGGGGTCTATGTGGCTGCGGCCAAAGTGGCTGCGCTCGGTTTGCGCGTGCGCAGGGGCCATAGCTATCACGGCGTCAGCTTGAACGTGGACATGGATCTGTCGCCCTTTGCGGCAATCAATCCTTGCGGCTACCCCGGTCTGGCGGTCACCCAGACGCGGGACCTCGGCATTTCGCTGACCCCGTCGCAAGCGGCGACGGTCTTGGCTGACCATCTGGCAGTACAACTGGAGCGCAGGTAACGATGAGCAATCAGGATCAGGATCAGGAACGGGAGCAGGCGAGCAGCGTCGGCAGGCCGGCCGCCCGCGTCGCCGGTGTCAAGGAGCGGGGCGAGCTGAAGACGGCGCGCATTCCAATCAAGATCATCCCGCAGGCCCCGCAGCGCAAGCCGGACTGGATTCGCGTCAAGGCCGGCAACGCCACGGGGCGCTTTGGCGAAATCAAAAAAATGCTGCGCGAGCAGAAACTGCACACCGTGTGCGAAGAGGCCGCTTGCCCGAACATCGGCGAATGCTTCGGTCGCGGCACGGCGACCTTCATGATTCTTGGTGACGTCTGTACGCGGCGCTGTCCGTTTTGCGACGTCGGCCATGGCAAACCGCTACCGCCGGATATCGACGAGCCTGCGCATCTGGCGGACAGCGTTGCCAGCCTGCAGCTGCGCTACGTGGTGATCACCAGCGTTGATCGCGACGACCTGCGCGACGGCGGCGCGCAGCATTTCGTCGATGTCATCAGCGCCGTGCGTCGCAGCTCGCCGACGACGACCATCGAAACCCTGGTCCCGGACTTTCGCGGGCGCATGGAGATCGCTCTGGAGGTGCTCGGCAGGTCCTTGCCCGACGTCCTCAATCACAACATGGAGACCGTGCCGAGGCTCTACCGGCAGGCGCGTCCGGGCGCCGACTACGCGCATTCGCTGGCTTTCATGAAGGGCTTCAAGGCGCGCTACCCGCAGATTCCGACCAAATCGGGATTGATGGTCGGCCTCGGCGAGACCGACGAAGAGATCATCGAGGTGCTGCGCGACCTGCGTGCCAACGATGTCGAAATGCTTACCATTGGTCAGTATCTGGCGCCGTCGAGCCACCACCTGCCGGTTGCTCGCTACGTCCATCCGGAGACCTTCAAAATGTACGAGCAGCAGGCACTGGCGATGGGCTTTACCGGCGCCGCCTGCGGGCCGATGGTGCGTTCGAGCTACTGGGCGGACGTGCAGGCAGAAAGCGCTGGCGTCGCCTGAACGCGGGCGCCTGGCGCTTCGTTCATTGCGAGCCGGCCGCACCGGCGGTAGTCAGTTGTAGCGAATGAAGCGCGAGGGGTAGTGGGCGGTGGCCCAGCCCATGAACAGGTACTTGGCCGTCTTGCCGATAGCCACCGCCGCCAGAATCCCCAGCGACGAGACGTCGGCCAGAGCGCAGAACAGCAGGGCCGGGGTCTGTGGCATCGGCGAGCCGGCGATAAGAAGGACGGCCAGCAGGCCCCAGCTTTGCAGCCATTCGCTGGCCTGCTGCCAGACTTCCATGCTCACCAGTTCAGGGTAGCGGGCGGCGATGAACTCCCAACCCAGGTACTGGAAAATTTCGACCAACACGGCCGCCCCGCAGCCGCTGGCCAGGCCGCAGAGCAGGCCGAGCGTGCGCCAGCGCCGCGGCGCCAGCAGCACGGCGGGGATCAGTACGGCGATGAAAGGAAAGCTGAAGGTGATGGTGGTCACGAAGGCGATGACTGCAACGACCAGCGAATAGTGGCGATAGCCGACGCTGCGCATCAGCAGCGCGCGTAACCAGTCGGGAAGCAGGTGAGTTCTCATTTCGACCGCCTTCAGGGCAATGCCGGTGCCCGGCAGGGGGCAGGGGAGATCGCTGTGTGGCTTGTGCGGGCGCCAGTGAGCAGGCTATTCTTAGCAGCTTGCGCCATTACTGGTGACCGGATGCCACCGCGGGGGGACCTTGCATGCGCCATTGTGCACAAAAAACTGGAATTGTAAGCGCTTTGCCGAGCTGTGGGCTGGCTTTAGCGGTCCTTGCCCTTGGCAGCTGAATGGCAGGCGGTGGCGGTGATCGCGGCCCGGCGACCAGCGCTGCTGCCCATGCGACAGCTTGCCGGGCTGGCGCTGGCCTGGGCCTGCGTTCGGTGAAGCGGCTGTTGGCGCTGCTCGCCCTGGCCCTGTCCGCGGTTTCTGGACCGGCGCTCGGCGAATCCGCGACGCTTCTCAAGCGGGCCGGCGAGTGGCCGGAAATGCCGTCAATTCTTTCCGGTCGGGCGAGTTTCTACGGCAAACGATTTACCGGCCGCAGAACTGCCTCGGGCAAAACCTTTCATCACAGCAAGCTTTCGGCGGCGAGCAATCGCTTCCCACTGGGAACGGTGGTTGCCGTCCGCCGCCCTTTTTCCGCCTACTGCGTGGTGGTCCGGATCAACGATCGCATGGGCCATCGCAGCCGGGTCATCGACCTCTCGCGGGCGGCGGCCGAACGCCTGGGAATGATCGAAGTCGGGGTCACCGATGTGGAAATCGTGCCGCTGCCGAAACCCTTGATCGGGCATGAAAGTGCCTGCACCCTGGCCTTTCTGCCGCCGGCACGCCTGCCCGCCGCAGAAGGACTGCGCTCGGACAGTGCTGCCGATGCCAGCCTTGCCGGAGGCCAGGAGTCGGACTACTCCGGGGACTGACTTATCGCAGCGTGGGCGAGCGCATGCCTGCCACCGACAGACGACGGCTGAAAGCGCGCAGCCGCTGTTGACCGCGAGGGCCAAGCTCGGGAATACTCGTCCGCAACGTGCCGGCTGGCTGGCCAGGGGAGGGGATGATGAACGAGGTGCTGAAGAACGAAGTGCCCGCGAGCGCAGTGCCCAAAGGCAAGAAGTCGGTCGCGCTGTCCGGTGTGGTGGCCGGCAATACGGCGATCTGTTCGGTCGGCCGCAACGGTAACGATCTTCACTACCGCGGCTATGACGTCATCGCCCTGGCCGAGCACGCCACGTTCGAGGAAGTGGCCTATCTGCTCCTCTATGGGCGCTTGCCGAGTCTGAACCAGCTCAACCAGTACCGCAAGAAGCTGAAGACCCTGCGCGGCTTGCCGGTGCGGCTGCGGCCGGTCCTGGAAAACCTGCCCGCGTCGGCGCACCCGACCGACGTGCTGCGCAGCGGCTGCTCGGCGCTGGGCACCATTCTGCCCGAGGCGCAGGATCACAATCCCGGCGGTGCGCGCGAGATCGCCGAGCGTCTGATTGCCAGCTTCGGGTCGATGCTGCTTTACTGGTATCACTGGTCGCATAATGGCCGACGCATCGAAACCGAGACCGACGACGCCTCGATCGCGGCACACTTTCTGCACCTGCTCTGCGGCAAGGCGCCCTCGGCGCTGCACGCCAGCAGCCTCGACAAGTCGCTGGTACTCTACGCCGAGCACGAGTTCAACGCTTCGACCTTCACTGCGAGGACCATCGCCGGGACCGGCGCCGACCTTTACGCGGCGGTCAGCGGTGCCATCGGGGCGCTCAGCGGCCCCCGACATGGCGGCGCCAACGAAGCCGCGTTCGAGATTCAGAGCCGCTATCACGATCCGCAGCAGGCCGAAAGCGACATTTGCAGCCGCCTGGCCAAGCGGGAAATCATCATCGGCTTCGGTCACCCCCTGTACACCATTGCTGATCCACGCCACAAGGTGATCCGTGCCGTCGCGCAGCAGCTGTGCAGTGATGGCGACAATCAGGCACTGTTCGACATCGCCAGTCGTATCGAGCGGGTGATGTGGGAGCAGAAGCGCATGTTCCCCAATGTCGATTGGTTCTCGGGGGTGGTCTACCACATGCTGGCGGTCCCGACGCCGATGTTCACGCCGCTGTTCGTGATCGCGCGGAGCAGCGGCTGGGCAGCACACATCATCGAGCAGCGCATAGACGGCAAGCTGATTCGTCCGTCGGCCAACTACGTCGGTCCCGAGGTGCAGGAATTCGTCTCCCTGGGCGAACGCAGCTAGAATTACGCGCCCTCGCGAGGCAGTCAGCTGGCGGCAAGCGGACCGCAAGTCGGTCTTTGGCGAACCCGGGCGGCCCGGTAGCAGCCGCAGGAGAAGCAAGATGTCATCACGAATTCCCGAGTCCCGCCCCGATCCCGATCAGTTGCTGGTCGATATCGCGAACTACGTTCTGGACTACAAGATCGACTCCAGCGGCGCCTTCAATACCGCACGTTACTGCCTGATCGATGCCCTCGGCTGCGGCCTAGAGGCGCTTGCCTACCCGGCCTGCACCAAGCTGCTCGGGCCGGTCGTTCCGGGTACCGTCGTACCGCATGGCGCACGCGTTCCCGGAACAGCGTTTCAGCTGGACCCGATCCAGGCGGCGTTCAATATCGGCACCCTGATCCGCTGGCTGGATTTCAACGACACCTGGCTGGCGGCCGAGTGGGGGCATCCATCGGATAACCTCGGCGGCATCCTGGCCACCGCAGATTGGTTGTCGCGAACCCGTCTCGCCAGCGGTCAGGCACCGTTGCCGATGCGCCAGGTTCTCGAAGCGATGATCAAGGCCTACGAGATTCAGGGTGTGCTGGCGCTGGAGAACAGCTTCAATCGCGTCGGCCTGGATCACGTGCTGCTGGTCAAGGTGGCTACCGCCGCTGTGTGCACCTGGCTGTTGGGAGGCGGACGATCACAGATCATCAACGCCGTCTCACAGGCTTTCGTCGATGGCCATCCGCTGCGTACCTATCGGCATGCACCGAACACCGGTTCGCGCAAGTCCTGGGCCGCTGGCGATGCGACTGCGCGCGGGGTGATGCTGGCCTTGTTTTCGCTCAAGGGCGAAATGGGCTATCCGAGTGCGCTGACGGCCAGGACTTGGGGTTTCCAGGCGGCGCTGTTCAAGGGGCAAGCCTTGCGAGTTTCTCGCCCGTACGGCAGCTACGTGATCGAAAACGTGCTCTTCAAGATCAGTTATCCCGCCGAGTTCCATGCCCAGACGGCGGTTGAATGTGCGGTCGAGCTGCATCCGCAGGTGCTGGAAGCACTCGCAGGAATCGACAAGCTTGTCATTCGTACCCACGAATCGGCGCTGCGCATCATCGACAAGAAAGGGCCGCTGCATAATCCCGCGGATCGCGATCATTGCCTGCAGTACATGGTCGCTTACGCCCTGATCAACGGCGAACTCAGTGCTGACGCCTACGAGGACGAAGCCGCAGCGGACCCGCGCATCGATGCCTTGCGCGCCAAGATCGAGGTCGTCGAAGACCAGCGCTTCTCGGCCGACTACCTGAATCCCGAGAAGCGGTCGATCGCCAACGCGCTACAGGTCTTTTTCGCCGACGGCAGCCAGACAGACGAACTGGTCTGCGAATACCCGCTGGGTCACCGTCGTCGGCGTGCGGAGGGTATCCCGGTGCTGCTCGAGAAGTTCAGGAAGCATCTGGCCCGCCGATTCACTCCCGAGCAGCAGGCTGTCATCCTCGAGTCGTCGCTCGACGTACGCGGACTGGGGACACTGGCGGTGAACGATTACCTCGATCGCTATGTGCCGTAAGCCTATCGCCGCGGCGGAGAGTGCAGAGAGTGCGGAGAGTGCAGTGCTTCCGGGAATCGGGCCGCAATGCGGTCGGGCAGCATTGGCCGGGGGCACTTGGGAGGAAGGAAGATGAGAGGGAATGTTGGCGCCATCGCGCTGATCGTGATCGGTGTATTGGCTCTGGCCAGCAACCTGGGCCTGTTTGATGTCGATCTGGGGCAATTGCTGCGTACCTGGTGGCCTTTACTGCTGATCATCCTGGGCATTGGCATGTTTTTGGCGCCGGGAACCGAGCAGCCGCCTCGGAAGAGGCCGGAAGAGCGCTAAGCAACGGGCCTTCCTCAGCGCAGCGCGCCATCGCCGCATCACTGCTCATCGCGGCAGCCAATTGGCGGATCGAGCCGTTGGTGTCGTCGATTACCCGCTTCACTTCCAGATAGGCCGCCGGCAACGATGGCAGGCGATCGGTTTGCGCGACGATGTCGACTGCGCTCGGCATACTGTTTTCTCCGTTGTTCGGCGAGCGCCTGGTACTGCATGGCGCAGGACAGTGGCGATCCCTGTTCGACGTTGACGGCCTGACGGCCGCAGAAAGAGAAACTTGCGAGTCCGCTCCGCGCTAATGTGAAAGTCGCCTACGCGACTCACGCATCTCCTTTCTCCCCTGGCGTGCGAAAGGCCGGGAAAGACGGGGGAACGGTCATGACTTTCATGATCCGGGGTATCTCGCCCTGTGATGACCGTTAAAAGCCCAATCAGGAGCGCCGCGCATGGCGCGTGGCAGGGCAAGCGCTACTGCCTGGCCTGCGCGTATAATCGCCGGCGGTGAAAAAAATTCTCGAATATCGTTCCCGGACCGCCGTATTCCTCGCGGCACTGCAACGTCTGCGCGGCCGTCGGGACAGGCCTGAAGGCGCGCTCGACACTTTGCCGTGCATCCCCGTGCCGACGGAGTGCATCGTGACTTTGTCTGGCCCGGAAGAGTTCCGCGAGAGGCTACTGGCTCTGATCGCCGCGGCCCGCGGGCGAATTCTGATCAGCACGCTCTATCTCCAGGATGATGACGCGGGCCGGGAAGTGCTTGAGGCCCTGTATGCGGCCAAGCTGGCACGGCCGGCGCTGCAGATCGCCGTCTTCGTCGATTGGCACCGCGCCCAACGGGGTCTGATCGGCAAGGCACGCAGCGCCGGCAACGCCGCTCTGTACACGGAAATGGCGGGCCGTCTCGGCCCGGGCGTGCCGATCTATGGCGTAGCGGTGCAAAAGCGCGAGTTGATGGGGGTGATGCACCTGAAGGGGTTCGTCATTGACGACGAGGTTCTTTACAGCGGTGGGAGCATCAACGATATCTACCTGTATTGGCACCAGCGTTATCGGCTGGATCGCTATCATCTGATCGCCAGCCGCCAAGTCGCCGACAGTCTTGCCGGACTGCTGATGGAGGTGCTGCAGCCGCACCCAGCCGTGTGCGCGCTTGATACCGCGTCCAGACCAAAGACCTCGTCGTTGCGCCGTGCGATTGCCAATTTGCGGCGAACGCTTGCCGAAAGCAACTATGTCATCACCGCCGCCTCTGCCGCTGCTTCGGCGCCGATCGGCGCGGGACAGGTCGGCGTTACGCCGCTGCTTGGCCTGGGGCGCGCCAACCCGCTCAATGCAGTGGTGCTACAGCTGATCGAGCGCGCCGAGCGACGCCTGGTCATCTTTACACCCTATTTCAACCTGCCGCGCCCGGTACGGCGGGCGATCGACGAGAAGATTCGGCAGCGCTGCCAGGTGAGCATCATCGTCGGCGACAAGACTGCCAACGACTACTACATTCCCACGGACCTGCCGTTCACGACGATTGGTGCGCTGCCCTACCTTTACGAGGCCAATCTGCGTCGCTTCTGCAAGACGCACCAGAAGGCCGTCGACGAGGGCATTCTCGACCTTTACCTCTGGCGGCACGAGAAGAACAGCTTTCACCTGAAGGGTCTGCTGGTCGACGACGATTACGCGCTGCTCACCGGCAGCAACATCAACCCTCGGGCTTGGCGTCTCGATCTTGAGAACGGGCTGCTGATCCACGACCCGCAGCACTACCTGCGCGCGCAGCACGAAGCCGAGCTCGAGCGCATCCTGGCGCACGCGCAGCGGCTCGATCACCACCGCACGCTTGACGCTGTCGATAGCTACCCGGCGCCGGTCCAGCGCCTGCTCAAGCGCCTGGCGCGCACGCGTACCGATCACCTGGTGAACCAACTCCTCTGATCGACCGCGCGGCCGGTAAGGGCGCCGCGCAGCCGAACAGCTGCGCCGCAAAGAACGGCGCGACGAAAAAAAAGCAGGGCGGTAGCCCTGCTTTACGTACGCGCTGTGGATCGCTTACTGTTTGGCGGACTTCACGTCGGCATCGACACCGAAGCCCATGGTGTAACCCATCGACACATGATGGAAACGACCGGTGGCATGGTCGGCATGGACGGCGACGCCGAACGGGACGGCCTTGCCTTCGGCCAGCGCACCCGACAGCTTGCGGGTGAAAGTCACCGTGTAGGTGTCGCCGGACTTGCCGCCTTCAACCTGCACGTTGGCGGTACCGCCTTCCATGTTGCGCTTATCGGTCACCGAGCCGTCGACGGCTTTGGCGCCCGCGGCGCTCTTCCACTGCATCAACTCGTAGGCGCCGCTCTTGGTGTACTTGGTCTTCTTGTCGTCAGCGCCCGGCATGGTCCGTGCGTCGCCATGGCAGGTCGCCCAGCAGCCCACTTGATCGCCCTTGGGAACGTCGGCATTGGCGAACATCATTGCCACTTTGACTTCATTTTCCTTGTCAACGGGGTCGAAAGCGCCGGCCGGTGCCTTGAAGGTCAAACGAACATAGGCATTTTCCTTGTCATACGCCGACTGGATGGTGACCGGGAAGCTCATCGTTTTCGGTGCACCCTTTGGTTCGAGTTCCTTGCTCGCCAGACGCTTCATGTCGAAGTTGAGGTTACCCTTTTCTTCATGGCAACCGACACAGCTTTCGCCTTTGTTGACGCCGGTACGACCACTGTGCTCCGACTTCTTCATTACCCACTCGACCGGCGTTACGCCGGCGTGGAAAACCTGAACGGTGCGTTTGGGAACCTTGCTCCAGTCAGGGGCTGCAGCCTGTGCCAGCTGCGAACCGAAGGCCAGTAAGGCACCGAACAGGGCCAGGGAAACGGTCGTTTTTTTCATTTCACACTCCATTCAGGATTGATACGGTTATCACTGCGCAAGGCAGGCAGATGATTCCTGCCTGCCTTGCTCGCAGATGAGGTCAGCTTTCGCTGGCTGTGCTCGCTGCGACTAGAAGGTGGCGTCTTCGTCGTCTTCTTCGTCTTCCGGCATGTTCTTCGGCTTGCTGTGGGCGATGCCCTTGTGGCAATCGATGCACGTCTGTTTGTCTTCCACACCGATCTTATGCATCTTGGAGGCGCGTGACTTCTGCTTTTCGATGTCCATTGCCGAGAAGGAATGGCAGTTTCGGCACTCGCGTGAGTCGCTGGCTTTCATGCGTGCCCACTCGCTGGTTGCCAGTTGGAGACGCTTGGCTTCGAATTTCTCGGGCGTATCGATCGTTCCCATGACCTTACCATAGAGTTCGCGGCTGGCCTGGATCTTGCGGATCATCTTGTGCGTCCAGTCCTTGGGAACGTGGCAATCCGAGCAATAAGCGCGCACGCCGGTACGGTTGCTGTAGTGAATGGTCTTCTTATATTCCTGGTAGACGTTGTCCTTCATCTCGTGACAGCCGATGCAGAACTCGAGGGTGTTGGTCGCTTCCATGGCGGTGTTGAAACCACCCCAGAAGAACACGCCCGAGGCGAAGCCGACCGATAGCAGCGTCAGTAGTGAGTACTTGATGCTTGGACGTTTGAGTGTTGCCCAGAATCCTGAGCGGTTATCTGACACGATACTTCCCTCCCCTTAGACTTATCTGCGAAACGCCTTCTGGCCAGCGCCAAGGCTGCCGAGAGTCTAGCGGAGGACGGCGCGCAGACGGTTTGATCTAGGTTAACAAACCGGGAAATCGCTCCACCGGCGGGCCGGTGGGGTCTGTGGCGACGGCTGCTAGGCTTAGGGTTGCACCTGGTCGATCAGCAGGCGGAGTCCCTGGCTGCCGGGTTTGACGCCGCTGAGCGTGCCAAACAGGTCACCGCTCGAACTCTGCGCCTTGCCGGCCTTGGCGACACGCGCTTCGATGCTGACGGTCTCGAAATCCGAGAGTTTCTTGCCGCCGGCGAGGGCCATCGAGTCGTCGAAGCGGAAGCGCAGCGGCAGGTCACCAACCCGTGCGCGCGTTGCGGCGAGCGGCATGCGCGGCCCCTCTTCGGCGCGCGCAAAAACGAACAGCACGTCGTCCGGTCTGGCCTGGCCGGCGACCTCGCCGCTCAGCGTCACTTCGCCGCTGACTACCCCGTCGCTGGCATTGGTGGCCTGGTCGGCCGGTTTGCCTGACGCAGGCTGCGCGGCGATTTCGCGCGCCCGTTCGACAGCTGCAGCGAGTGCCTTGGCCTCGTCCGATCCAGGCTCGAATTGCGGCAACAAGCGTGCCCAGTAGTCGGCGGCAAGGGCGAACTGCTGTCGGTCGCTGGCTGCTGCGCCTGCCAGCAGCAAGGCCTGCGGTGCGTTGGGGTCGATCTTCAGCGCACGTTCGACCAGTTCGGTCGGTTTTCCCTGCAGCTTGCCCCCCTGGCTGCGGCTGAGGACCTCGGCATAATCGGCGAGCAGTTCCGGATCCTCGTCGACCAGCGCGCCGGCCCGGCCATAGGCCTCGGCTGCCTCCGGAAAACGTTCCAGAACCTTGTAGGATCGTGCGAGCATCAGCCAGCCCTTGCTGTCGTCGGGGTTCTCCTTGAGCTTCTCGACCAGCCCGTTGACCATGCCCTCGATCTGCTGGGGCGTGATCCGCGCTTGTCGCTGCAGTGGGTCGAGGGCGGCCTGGTTGCCCAGTAGCGCGTAGCCGCCCGCCGCGGCCAGCGGCAGGACGAGGAGCAGGGCCAGGGCCGTCTTGCGGCCAGGGCGGGTTTCGTGCTGCGCTCTCGCGTCTGGCTGAACTTCCTCGAGTAGACGGCGCTGCAACTCGTTGTTTGCCTGCTCGAAGTCGGCTTCGGCCAGTGATCCATTGTCGCGCTCACGCTCGATTTCCGCGAGCTGATCGCGAAAAATGGCCAGGTTGGCTTCGCGCTGGTCAGCCCCTCCGGAGGGCCTCGGCGCACGCAGCAAGGGTGGCAACAGAAGGGCGACAACGGCGATGACAAGCAGTGCCGCGAAGAGTATGAAGCTGGTCATGAACGTCCTTGACGGGAGTCGTTGTCGTGCAGCAGCGCCTCGGCCCGGCGGTGTTCTTCGGCACTCAGCGGCGAGTCGGTGATGGTGCGGTCACGGCGGCGCAGGTAACGCAGCAGTCCGGCGAGGCCAACAACGAAGAGCACACCCGGGCCAAACCACAGCAAGAGCGTCGTTCCCTTCAAGGGCGGCCGGTAGCGGACGAAATCGCCATAACGGCTGACCATGAAGTCCATGATTTCGTCGTCTGTCTTGCCGTCATTGATCAGCGTGCGGATTTCGCGGCGCAGGTCGTTGGCCAGTTCGGCGTGTGACCCGGCCAGCGATTCGTTCTGACAGACCAGGCAACGCAGCTCCGTGGATATTTCGAGCAGGCGTTTCTCGGTCACGGGGTTCTCGGCGAGCGGCTGCGCTTCGCCAGCGGATACGCCGCCCGTACTGCAGCCGAGTAGCGCGAGCAGCAGCCCGATCATCAGTTGTCTCATTTCGAGAGCTCCGCGATCAGCGGCAGAATCGAGTTCGACAGGGCGTCGGGAGTGATCGGCCCGGTGTGTTTCAGGCGGATGATTCCCGTCTTGTCGATGACGTAGGTTTCGGGCACACCATAGACGCCGTAGTCGATGCCGACGCGGCCGTCGATATCCAGCGCCGAGAGCGTGTAGGGGTCGCCGTGTTGGCGGAGCCAGGCGCCGGCGCGCTCGATGGCCATGCCTTCTTCCTTGTCGGCGGGCACTTTGTCCATGTCGATCGCGCCGTCGCCGCGGACTTCCTTGTAGTTCAATCCGACCAGGGGTGCGCTGTGCCGCTTCGCCAGTTCGACCAGCAGTGGATGTTCCTGTCGGCACGAGACGCACCACGAAGCCCAGACGTTCAGCAGCCAGACCTTGCCAAGCATGTCCTGGGGCGAGAACTGTTCTTCCGGCGCGTGCAGGCGCGGCAGCGAGAAGGCGGGTGCCGGCTTGCCGACCAGCGGCGAAGGCACGTCGCGAGGGTTGAGGGTCAAGCCGACGCCGAGCAGGACGACGAGAACGACGAAGCCGATCAGCGGCCAGAGAAACCGGTTCATGGCGTGTCCTCAGGTGGTTTGCGCGAGCGTCGTGGCGACCGTCGCCGAGCTGGGGGCCGCGGCACGGGCCTTGATCCGATAACGGCGGTCGCTCATCGCCAATAGCCCACCCAGGGCCATCAGCACGCAGCCGCCCCAGATCCAGTCGACGAAAGGCTTGTAGTAGACGCGCACGGCCCACGCCGCTTCGGGTCTGGCCTTGTCGATCGGTTCGCCAAGCGAGACGTAGACGTCGCGCAGGAAGCCGCTATCGATTGCCGCTTCGGTCATCGGCATCGATGAGGCGACATAGAAGCGTTTCTCCGGGAAGATCTTGCGAATCACCCGCTCGTCCTGGCGCAGATCGATGTTGCCGACCAGGGCCCGATAGTTCGGTCCCTGCTTCTCGTGCACACCGTTGAACACGAAGCTGTAACCACCGACGCTTACGCTATCGCCGAGTTCCATCTTGACGTCCTTCTCTTCCTCATAGGCGCTGACCATGGTCACGCCGACGATGAAGACCGCGATCCCGATGTGTGCCAGATGCATGCCGAAGAAACTGCGTGGTTGCCGGCTTGCCGTGCTCAGGAAGGACTGCCCGGCGCGGGTCGACTGGACACGTTCGACGATGCTCAGCAGGGAGCTGAAAACGATCCAGCAGGCCAGCAGGAGGCTCAGCGCGACCAGCGGCTTCCACTCGCCGTGCAGGAAAGGTGCCGCGATACCGACCAGCCCGGCGGCCAGAAAAGCCCAGCGCAGGGTGCGCGCGAGCTCGCCGGCGCTGGCGTGCTTCCAGCGCGCAAACGGCGCGACGCCCATCAGGAATGCCGCCGGCAGCATCAGTGGCACGAAGACGGCGTCGAAGTAGGGGGGGCCGACCGACAGCTTGCCGGCGCCGAGCGCATCGATGAGCAGCGGATAGAGCGTACCGAGCAGCACCGAAGCGCAGGCCACGACCAGCAGCACATTGTTGGTGAGCAGCAGCGATTCCCGCGAGAGCAGACCGAAACGGCCGCCGAGACCGACCTTTGGCGCCCGCCAGGCGAACAGGGCCAGCGAGCCGCCGATGACCACCACCAGGAAAGCGAGAATGAAGACCCCGCGGCCGGGGTCGGTGGCGAAGGCATGTACCGAGGTCAGGACGCCGGAGCGGACCAGAAAGGTGCCGAGCAGCGACAGTGAAAATGCCGAGATCGCCAGCAGTACCGTCCAGTTCTTGAAGCTGCCGCGTTTTTCGGTCACTGCCAGCGAGTGCAGGAGCGCCGTACCGACCAGCCAGGGCATGAACGAGGCGTTCTCGACCGGATCCCAGAACCACCAGCCGCCCCAGCCGAGTTCGTAGTAAGCCCACCATGAGCCGAGGGCAATGCCCAGGGTCAGGAAAATCCACGCTGCGGTGGTCCACGGCCGTGACCAGCGTGCCCAGGCGGCGTCGAGCTGGCCGGAAAGCAGGGCGGCGATGGCGAAGGCGAAAGCCACGGAGAAACCGACGTAGCCCATGTACAGCATCGGTGGATGAATGATCAGGCCCGGGTCCTGCAATAGCGGATTCAGGTCGCGCCCTTCTTCGGCGCCTGGCAGCAGGCGCTCGAAGGGGTTCGAGGTGAGCAGGATGAAGAGCAGGAAGCCGGCGGTCACCAGGCCGAGAACGCCGAGAACGCGCGCCACCATGTGCTCGGGAAGTTGCTGCGAGCGGATGGCGACGGCCAGTGCCCACAGCACCAGCATCATCACCCACAGCAGCAGCGAACCTTCGTGTCCGCCCCAGACCGCGGCGACGCGGTACTGGATGGGCAGCAGGGTGTTCGAGTGCTGGGCCACGTAGAGCACCGAAAAGTCGTTCTGCACGAAGGCCGTGGTCAGACAGCCGAAGGCAAGCGCCAGCAGCAGTGCCTGCGCGACGGCCGCCGGCCGCGCCAGGGCAATCCATTGCTGTCGGCCGGTGTGGGCGCCGATCAGCGGTAGCGTGCCTTGCGCCAGGGCGACACAGAGCGCGAGGATCAGTGCGAAGTTGCCGAGTTCAGGGATCATGAGCCTATTGTCCGAAGGTTCCGTGTGTTCCGAAGGTGCGCACTATTGCTTGATGGTCTGGCTGGCGGCCTCTGCTGCCGCCTTGTTGGCTGCTGCCCGTTCGTGTGCGTCGCCGACTGCCTTCGCCGCTTCCGGCGGCATGTAGTTCTCGTCATGCTTGGCGAGCACCTCCGAGGCGGTGAACAGACCACCGTCGCCAAGCTTGCCCTGCGCGACGACGCCTTTGCCTTCGCGGAAAAGATCGGGGAGGATTCCCTGATAGGCAACCGTCATTTCCTTGTCCGTGTCGGTGACCACGAAACGCAGGGTGACGCCATCAGGCTGACGCTCCAGCGAGCCTTCCTTGACCATGCCGCCGATACGGAAGCTCTTGCCGGTCGGCGCTTCACCGGCGGCGACCTGGGTCGGCGAGAAGAAAAACACCAGATTGCTCTGGAAGGCATTGAGTACCAGCATGGCGGCAATACCGAGAATGGCCAGGCCGCCGACGATCAAGGCAATTCGCTTGTGACGAGGTTTCAAGCTTTACTCCTGTGGGGTGTTGCGAGGCGCGTTGTGGCTGTGGTGGCTTGGCGAGCGATTCGCCCCGGCCTCTTGCTGCTCGGCGCGAAGTTGGCGTTTGAGGCGCGCGACCAGTGTCTTGCGACCGTGTACCAGCAGCATCGGTTCCGCAAGCATCAGCACCGCCATCACCACCACCGAGCCCCAGACGTAGAGGCCGTGGCTACCCATCGCCAGAAATTCGCCAAAACTGTTCCAGTGCATGTTCTTACCCTTTTTCGTCCAGCAGCTCGCGCACCCAATCGGTATGCCGCTCGCGTTCGAGCATGATCGTGCGCACGCGCATCAGGGCGATGGCGATGCTGTACATCCAGCAGGCCAGCGCGCAGAGCAGCATGCCCCAGAGCATCATGGCGGCCATGCTCGGTGCCTTGGTCAGGCTCACCGAAGCGCCCTGATGCAGGGTGTTCCACCACTTGACCGAGAAATAGATGATCGGGATATTCACCACCCCGACCAACGCCAGAATTGCACCGGCCTTGTCGGCGCGGCGTGGGTCGTCAATCGCCGCCTGCAGGGCGATGAAGCCGATGTACAGGAAAAGCAGGATCAGTTCCGAAGTCAGGCGCGCGTCCCACACCCACCAGGTGCCCCACATCGGCTTGCCCCACAGGGCGCCGGTCCACAGCGACAGGAAGGCGAAGAGCGCGCCGGTCGGCGCCAGCGCCGAGGCCATCATTCCCGACAGGCGGATATTGAACGCCAGCCCGATTCCGGCCCAGAAAGCCATCACCAGGTAGATGAACATCGACATCCACGACGCGGGTACGTGCAGGAAGATGATGCGATAGCCTTCGCCCTGCTGCGCGTCGGTTGGCGCGATCAGGAAACCGATCGCCAGCCCGGCGATGCCGAACAGCGCCGCGAGCGCCCAGAACCACGGGATCAGCTTGCCGGCAAGCGGGTAGAAAGTCTGCGGGCTGGCGTACTTGAACCAGTTGATTACTCTGTCAGTCATTTATTCCAGGGCAACTCTGAGAGCCGCGGCAGTGGGCCACGGCGCGAAAAACACGCCGCCCAGCGCAAGCGCGCCAAGCAGCGACAAATGGGCCTGCGGTCCGAGCCCGCTGACTGTCGCATCGACCGCGCCGGCACCGAAGATCAGCACCGGAATGTACAGTGGCAGGACCAGCAGCGACAGTAGCACGCCGCCACCGCGCACGCCCAAGGTCAGCGCCGCGCCGATGGCGCCGATTCCGGACAGCGCCGGTGTGCCGATGAGCAGCGAAACGGTCAGCACCGCCAGCGCGTCCCTGCTCAGGTCGAACTGGATGCCGAGCACCGGTGCCAGGATGACCAGTGGCAGTCCGGCGACCAGCCAGTGGGCGATCACCTTGCCGAGTACGATCAAGCCCAGCGGCTGCGGTGCCAGCGCCAGTTGTTCGAGCGTGCCGTCGCGGTGATCGTCGGCAAACAGCCGCGGCAGCGACAGCATCGTCGCCAGTAGTGCGGCAACCCACAGCACTCCGGGCGCCATGCGCCGCAACTGGTCGGGTTCGGGTCCGACGCCGAGCGGAAAAAGGCTGACCACGATGATGAAAAAGAACATTGCCGCGACGATGTCGGCCTGCCGGCGCATGGCCAGGCGCAGGTCGCGGCCGATGACCGCCCGGAGCAATATTAGCATCTCCTTAACTACCGTGAGCGCCGCGTGGCATCGCCATCGCCAAGCCAGAGTTCGCGCACCGCGCCCGCCGGCACGGTCACCGTCTGGTGAGTGGTCAGCACGGCCAGTCCGCCGGCCTGCAAATGGGCGCCGATCAGTCCGGCGACCAGTTCGACGGCCGCCGGGTCAAGCGCGACGTAGGGTTCGTCGAGGACCCACAGCGCACGCTTTTCATTGACCAGGCGGGCCAGCGCAGCACGCCTCTTCTGGCCCTGCGAAAGATAGCGGCAGGCCAGATCCTCGCGGCCGCGCAGCCCGACCAGGGCCAGCGCCTCGAGCGCCGCCTCCTCGTCAAGAACTTCCTGCGCCAGCCGGGCCGCCGATAGCAGGTTCTCGAATGGCGTCAGTTCTTCCTTGATCGCATTCTGGTGGCCGAGGTAGCACAGCTCGCTGCGAAACTCCTCGCCGAGCTTGCCGATCGGGGCGCCGCGCCAGCGGATCTCGCCGCTGACTGCTGGCGTCAGAGCACAGAGCATGCGCAGCAGGCTGGTCTTGCCGGAGCCGTTTCTTCCCTGCAGGTAGAGCATCTCGCCGCCATCCAGCCGAAAGCTGACGTCGGCGAAGAGGCTGCGCTCACCGCGTACGCATTCCAGATTCGAAGCTTCAAGCATGCAGAGGGAAATCCCGGAAAAAGGCGAGGGCCGGCGAGGCCGTATTGTGAAGGCGGCAGTTTAGCGGCGGATTGACCGAAATCAAAATCGATTCAAAGGCTTTTGTTATTGTCGGACGAGGCTTTCCGGGAGGGCGACGGTGGAACAGGGTGTTCTGCAGCTGGCACTGACGTGGAATGGCGGGCAAATTGGTGCCGCGGCAGTCGCTTCCACGCGACCGGCGACGACAGCGCGTGCCCTGCGCGGCTTCTCGTTTGAGCGCGTTCTCGAATTCATTCCCCGCTTGTTCAGTCTTTGTCGCTGTGCGCAGGCTTCGGCGGCGCAACTGTCCCTGCAGGCCGCGCGCGGTCTGCGCGCGGACCTTGCTGCAACGCCTGCGCAGACACTGGCCGTGGCGCTGGAAGCGATCGGCGAGCATCTGTGGCGCCTGTTGCTCGACTGGCCATCGCTGATTGGGGAGCCGGCGCGGCAGAACGAGTTCCTGGTCTGGCGCAAGCGCTTGTTGGGCCTTGCCGATGCTGCCGATGGCAGGAATGGATCTGGCGCGGCTGCCTTCGGCGCCTGCTTGCTTGCCTGGCTGGACGAGCAGTGCCCGCCGCGTTTCGACGAGCGCATGCTCGCCGCGCCGGTCGCCTTGCTGCCGCGCCTGTCGGCCGCCGACTGGGAGTCGCACTTTGGCGACGACGCTTTTGCCGAACAACCCACGTTCGCCGGCCAGGCGGCCGAAACCGGAGTGCTTGCCCGGCAGGCCGAGGATCCCGAGGTGGCGGCACTGCTCAGCGACGGACGGCGGCTGCAGGCGCGCTTGCAGGCGCGTTATGTCGATCTGCGCGGGCTGGCGCAGGCTTTGGCCGAGCCCGAGCAGCGCTCGACCTGGATCGATGTGGCGCAGGTCGCTGAACGTTGCGGGCTGGCGCGGGTCGAAACCGCCCGCGGCACCTTGCTGCACCGCGTCGAGCTCGATGGCGACCGGGTTGCGCGCTACGCCATCGTTGCCCCGACGGAATGGAATTTTCACCCGCAGGGCGTGTTCGTCCGCGAGATGACCGGTCGTCCGGCCGCGACGCGCGCCGAAGCCTTGCTGGCGGGGCGCCGCTTGGCCTTGTCGCTCGATCCCTGCGTGCTTTTCGAGGTGACGGTAAAGGATGCATGAGATGTCGCTGGCCATGGGCGTTCTGCAGATCGTCGAGGATGCCGCGTGTGCTCAGCAGTTCCAGCGCGTGAAGACCGTGTTCCTTGAAATTGGCGAACTCGCGGCCGTTGAGCCGGACGCCATGCGTTTCTGTTTTGACGCCGTGATTCGCGGCACGCTGGCCGAGGGAGCCCTTCTGAAGGTGATCGAGATAGCTGGCGAAGGTTTATGTTTTAATTGCAATCAGACGGTGCCGCTTGCGGCCCGTTACGACCCCTGCCCAGCCTGCGGCGGCTATCCGGTTCAAGCGACCGGCGGTACCGAGATGCGGGTCAAGGAGCTGGAGGTCGAATAATAATGAAGAAGGAGACAGCAGATGTGTACCACTTGCGGTTGCAGTGCCGGGGAGACTCGCGTTGCCGGTAGAGCAGTGCCCGGGCAGGAAGACGTTCAGCCGGTCGCGCGGGGCCACGCGCCGCCGCAGGCAAGGGAGTGGGGCGGTGGCCCGACTCATCGCCGCATGCGCTATGTCGCGGTCGCCGCGGACGCTGGCCAGCCCGCGCATGAACATGGCGGCGCTGCACACCTGCCTTACCATTCACACCACCACCACCACGCCGACGAAGCCAGGGACGGCAACGAAGCCAGGCAAGGGAGCACCGCGGAGGCGACGACAGCCTCGCGGATGGTGCAGATCGAGCGCGACATCCTGGCCAAGAACAACGGCTACGCGGCACAGAACCGGCGTCGTTTCGACGAGCAGGGCATTTTCGCGCTGAATCTGGTTTCCAGCCCCGGTTCGGGAAAAACCAGCCTGCTGTGCCGCAGCATTGCAGCGCTGCAGGCGAAGCTTTCGCAGCTGCCGATCGCGGTGATCGAGGGCGACCAGCAGACCAGCCACGACGCCGAGCGGATCCGTGCCAGCGGCGCGCCGGCGGTACAGATCAATACCGGCAAGGGTTGTCATCTGGATGCGCACATGGTTGGCCACGCGCTCGACGAGCTGGCACCGGCCGACGATTCGCTGCTGCTCATCGAAAACGTCGGCAACCTCGTTTGTCCGGCGGCCTTCGATCTTGGCGAGGCGCACAAGGTGGTCATTCTCTCGGTGACCGAGGGAGATGACAAGCCGCTGAAATACTCCGGCATGTTCGACGCCGCCTCGCTGATGTTGCTCAACAAGATCGATCTGCTGCCCTACGTTTCCTTCAGCGTCGACCGAGCCGTTGCCTACGCCAGGCAGATCAATCCGCAGCTGCAGGTGATCGAGGTTTCGGCGACCACCGGCGAGGGCTTGGACGAATGGCTGGCCTGGCTGATCGCTGGCTGCACGGCGGTGCAAGAAAAGAAAAAGGGGAGCGTGGCCGCATTGCAGCGGCGCATCGTCGAACTCGAAGCACAACTCTCTGCCGTGTCGGGAGGCTGACATGACCGAGAGCATGATTTGCCAGAACATCCGCGTCAGCGGCGTTGTCCAGGGCGTCGGTTTTCGCCCCTTCGTCTGGCGCCTGGCCCGCGAACTCGGGCTCTGCGGCTGGGTTCGGAACGACTCGCGCGGCGTCGAGATCGAGGTCTGCGGTGCGGCCGAGCAGGTCGAGAATCTCATCAGTCGACTGGAGCAGGATGCACCGCCTCTGGCCCGGGTAGGTTCCGTGGTGTCTCGTGCTGCTGCGCCGGCAGCACACGATGGTCGCGAGTTCGTGATCATCGACAGCCGCAGTGGTCGGGCGGGGACGATGATCGGGCACGATACGGCCGTCTGCCGCGACTGCCTGGCCGAGACCTTCGAACCCAGCAACCGACGCTGGCGCTACGCTTTTTCCAACTGCACCAATTGCGGGCCGCGCTACACCATCAGCCGCGGCCTGCCCTACGATCGGGTACGTACCAGTCTCAAGCCTTTTGTGATGTGCCCGAAGTGCCAGCAGGAATACCGCAAGCCCGAGGATCGACGTTTTCACGCCGAGGCCAATTGCTGTCCGAAGTGCGGTCCGCAGTTGCGTCTGGTCGATGCCGACGGGCTGCCACTGCCTGGCGACCCGCTCGCCGAGACGCTGGCCCTGCTGCGCGCCGGGAAGATTCTCGCCATCAAGGGCCTGGGGGGCTTTCACCTGGCTTGCGATGCCCGCAACGCAGTCGCCGTCGCGCTGCTGCGCGAGCGTAAGCAACGGGACGAGAAGCCCTTCGTGGTCATGCTCGCCAACGCCGCGTCGGCGGCCAAGTTCGTGCAGATGGGCATCGGCGAGCCGGGCTTGCTGACCCTGCCGACCCGTCCCGCGATCCTCATCAAGAAGCGCGGCAACACCGATGCCGCTTTGCCCGGGGTGGCGCCGGGGCTGAGCTGGCTGGGGGTGATGCTGCCCTACACGCCGCTGCAATTCCTGCTCTTTCACGAAGCGGCGAATCGCCCACCGGGAATGGGATGGCTGGAAAGGGCACAGGATCTGGCCTTGGTGATGACCAGCGCCAACCCCGGCGGCGAGCCGCTGGTGGTGGGCAACAACGAAGCCCTGTTGCGCCTTTACGGTATTGCCGACGCCTTCCTGATGCATGACCGCGAGATCATCACCCGTTGCGACGACAGCGTGGCGCGGATTACCTCCGGTGGCCTGCAATTCATCCGGCGCGCGCGCGGCTATACGCCGCGGGCGATCAAGTTGCCGATTTCCGGTCCTTCGGTGCTGGCTGTTGGCGGCTGGTTCAAGAACACTATCTGTGTCACGCGCGGCGACGAGGCTTTCGTGTCGCAGCATATCGGCGACCTCGACAACGCCGCCGTCTGCGATTTTCTCGAAGAGAACGTCGCGCAGATGGTGAAACTGCTGGGCGTCGAACCGGCGATCGTCGCGCACGACCTGCACCCGGATTTTCACTCCACCCGCTTTGCCGCTGCATTCGCCGAGCAGTCCCGTGTGCCGCTGCTCGGTGTGCAACATCATCATGCGCATGCCGCTGCCGTTCTCGCCGAACATGGCATGCAGGGCAAGGCGCTGGCCTTGTCGCTGGACGGTGTTGGCGTCGGCACCGACGGGGCCGCCTGGGGCGGCGAACTATTGCGCATCGATGGCGACCAGTTCAAGCGCCTGGGGTCCCTGGCGCCACTGGCGCTTCCCGGTGGCGACCGCGCTGCCAGCGAACCCTGGCGCATGGCGGCAGCGGTGCTGCATCGGCTTGGCCGGGCCAATGAAATCGCCGAGCGTTTTTCGGCGCAGCAAGCGGCACCGGCCGTTGCGCAGATGCTGGCTGGCAATGTGAACTGCCCGCCGACGTCGAGCATGGGGCGGATCTTCGACGCCGCCGCCGGTCTGCTCGGAATCAAGGCGGTGATGGCCTACGAAGGGCAGGCGGCGATGTTGCTCGAGGGCATGGCACAGCGCTACGGCGATGTCCTGCCCCTGGATCTGGGCTGGAAGATTTCGCAGGGTCGGCTCGATCTGCTGCCCTTGCTGGCCGTGCTGGCCGATGAGAAGAACCCCGAGCGTGGTGCGGCACTGTTTCACGCGACGCTGATTGCCGCCCTCGGCGACTGGTTGCGCGTGCTGGTTCCGGGTGAAGAGGCGGTGGTCGGCAGCGGTGGTTGTTTCCTCAACCAGGTGCTGGTCAGCGGTCTGCGCACGCGCTTGAGTGCCCAGGGAATGCGCCTCGTCGAAGCGCGGCAGCTGCCGCCCAACGATGGCGGACTGAGCGTCGGTCAGGCGTGGGTCGCCTTGCAGCATCTGGTCGCTCGCTAGGGGCGCGGCGGCGATGTGTCTGGCGCTGCCCTGTCGGATCGTCGAGCTGCGTGCCGGTGAGCAGGCGCTGATCGATGTCGCCGGCGTGGGCAAGGAAATCTCGCTGGCGCTGGTCGAGGATGTGGCCGTCGGCGACTATGTCATCGTGCATGTCGGCTATGCGCTGACCCGGCTTGACCCCGAAGAAGCCGAAAAGACCCTGGCCTTGTTTGCCGAGCTGGGTGAGGCTGCGCTTCAGGAGGCGACAGCAAACGCCGCCTGAAGCGCAGGCACGGCCGCTTGAGGCGGCGAAGCAGCGAGTGAGGAGAGGGTTGCCAATGAAGTGGTCGCAAGAGGAACGCCCTGACAGCAAAAGCGCTGGCCGATGAGGTTCATTGACGAGTTCCGGGATGGTGAACTGGCCCGCGGCCTGGCCGCGGCGATCAGGAAGGCGGTGCGCGCGGATCGCGACTACGCGTTCATGGAGTTCTGCGGCGGGCATACGCACGCCATCGCGCGCTACGGGGTCACCGATCTGCTACCGCCCTCGGTGCATCTGATTCACGGCCCCGGCTGTCCGGTCTGCGTGCTGCCGATCGGGCGCATCGACATGGCCATTCGTCTCGCTGTCGATGCCGGCGTTACCCTATGCAGCTATGGCGACCCGATGCGCGTGCCGGCGTCGGACGGTCTGTCGCTGATCAAGGCGAATGCGAAGCTGGGCCGGGGAGGTCGCGCTGCGGCGGCTGCGGGGAGCGCGACTGTGGGCGGCGAGATTCGCATGCTCTATTCGCCGGCCGATGCCCTGGCGCTGGCGCAGCAGCATCCCGAGCGGCAGGTAGTCTTCTTCGCCATCGGTTTCGAAACCACGACCCCGCCGACGGCGCTGCTCATCAAGCAGGCGCAGGCGCTCGGCCTGCGCAATTTCTCGGTGCTCTGCTGCCACGTGCTGACGCCGTCGGCGATTGCCAGCATTCTCGAATCACCGGAAGTCCGCCGTTGGGGCACGCTGCCGCTCGACGGCTTCATCGGGCCGGCGCACGTGTCGACGATCATCGGCACGCGTCCCTATGAATTCTTCGCCGAGGAGTACCGCAAGCCGGTGGTCATCGCCGGCTTCGAGCCGCTCGACGTGATGCAGGCGATCCTGATGTTGATCAAGCAGGTCAATGGCGGCCAGGCGCTGGTCGAAAACGAGTTTTCGCGCGCCGTCAGCCGCGACGGCAACCGCAAGGCGCAGCAGCTGGTCTCGGAAGTCTTCGAGCTGCGCCGCTCCTTTGCCTGGCGCGGCCTCGGCGAGCTGCCCTATAGCGCCCTGCGCATTCGCCAGGAGTTTGCCGACTTTGACGCCGAGCGCCGCTTCGCCGTCGGCTACCAGGCGGTCGCAGACCATCCGGCGTGCGAGTGCGGCGCCGTTCTGCGCGGCGTCAAGCGGCCGCAGGACTGTCGCATCTTCGGTAGCGTGTGCACCCCGGAAAACCCGGTCGGCTCGTGCATGGTGTCATCCGAAGGGGCCTGCGCCGCGCACTATTCCTTTGGCCGCTATGTTGCTGCCAGCGATGGCCGCGTTACTTGCGCAGCGCCTGATCTCGCGGTGACGCCATGAACGGCGTGCGCAAGGGCTATGTGCGCCCGCTCGACCTGCGCCACGGCGCCGTCGACATGACCCATGGCAGCGGCGGCCGGGCCATGGCACAGCTGATCGAGGAGCTGTTTGCGAAATATCTGGGCAACGACTTTCTCGGGCAGCGCAACGACGGCGCGGTGATGCCCATGCCGCCGGGCCGGCTGGTGATATCCACCGACGGGCATGTCGTTTCGCCGCTGTTCTTTCCCGGTGGCGATATCGGTTGCCTGTCGATCAACGGCACCATCAACGACGTTGCCGTGCTCGGCGCGACGCCGCTCTATCTGGCTGCCGGCTTCATCCTCGAAGAGGGCTTGCCGCTCGCCGATCTGGCACGCATCGTCGAGTCGATGGCGTGCGCCGCACGCGCGGCCGGCGTGCCGGTGGTCACCGGCGATACCAAGGTCGTTCAGAAAGGCGCGGGCGATGGCGTGTACATCACCACCACCGGCGTCGGCGTCGTTGCCGACGGCGAGGATTTCTCGGGCGACCGTGCGCGACCCGGCGACCAGATCATCGTTTCCGGCAGCATCGGCGAGCATGGCATGGCGATCATGGCGCAGCGTGAGGGCCTCGGTTTCGCAGCGCCCATTGTTTCCGATACCGCCGCGCTGCACGGCCTGATCGCCGCCATGCGCGCCAGTGGCGCCGCAATTCGTACGCTGCGCGACCCGACCCGCGGCGGCGTGGCGACGACGCTCAACGAGATCGCCCGTCAATCCGGCGTTGGCATGATGCTCCAGGAAGGTGCGCTGCCGGTGCAGGCCGAGGTTGCCGCCGCCTGCGAGTTTCTCGGTCTCGACCCGCTGTATGTGGCCAATGAAGGCAAGTTGCTGGCGATCGTTGCGCCCGAAGATGCGCACGCCCTGCTTGCCGCGATGCGTGCCCATCCCCTCGGCCAACGCGCGGCCCTGATCGGCAGCGTGCATGTCGACGCGCACCATTTCGTGCAGATGACCACCGGCTTCGGCGGTCGGCGCATCGTCGACTGGCTGACCGGCGAGCAGTTGCCGCGCATCTGCTGAGCGGGGCAAGGATGCGCATCCTGCTTCTTTGCCATTCCTTCAACAGTCTCAGCCAGCGCTTGTACAGCGAACTTGCTGCCCGTGGTCACCAGTTGTCGGTCGAATTCGACATCGCCGATTCGGTCGCCGAAGAAGCGGTCGCGCTGTTTCGGCCCGAGCTGATCGTCGCCCCCTACCTGCGCCGGGCAATCCCGGCGTCGATCTGGGAGCAGCACTGCTGCCTGATCGTGCATCCAGGAATCGTCGGCGATCGCGGTCCGTCGGCACTCGACTGGGCGATCCAGGAAGGCGAGCAGGCGTGGGGTGTCACCGTCCTGCAGGCGACCGGTGAACTCGACGGTGGCCCGATCTGGGCCAGCGAAAACTTCCCGATGCGCGTCGCCAGGAAGTCCAGCCTCTACCGCCACGAGGTGACCGAGGCCGCGAGCTGCGCCGTGCTGCGTGCCGTCGAGCGTTTTGCGAGCGGGAGTTTCGTGCCCGTGCCCGTCGATGCCGCCGACGCCAGTGCCCGCATACGCGGCTGCGCGCGGCCATTGCTGCGCCAGAGCGATCGCGCCATCGACTGGCAGCACGACGACAGCGCGACGATCCTGGCCCGGCTGAACGCCGCCGACGGCTTCCCCGGCGTCGCCGATCGCCTGTTCGGCGAGCCGTGTCGGCTGTTCGACGCCTGGCCGGAAGACAGACTACGCGGCGGCGCTCCCGGTGAAGTGATCGCCTGGCGCGAAACGGCGATCCTGCGCGCGACAGTGGACGGCGCGCTGTGGATCGGCCATGTGCGCCGCGAGGAGGAGGCGAATGCCGCGGCAAGAGCCGACGCCAGGTCCGAAGCCAACGTCAGGACCTTCAAACTGCCGGCCACGCAGGTCTTTGCCACACAACTGGCGAGCATCCCGGAAGCGCCGCTGGCCGGGGAAACAAGGTACTTCGCAGCCGTCGGCAGAACCTGGCAGGACATTCGCTACGAAGAGGCCGGGTCGGTCGGCTTCCTGCATTTCGACTTCTACAATGGCGCCATGAGTACCCGCCAGTGCCAGCGCCTGCTGGCCGCCTGGCAGTGGGCGCAGCAGCGGCCGGTGAGCATCATCGTCCTGATGGGCGGCCGTGACTTCTGGTCGAATGGCATCCATCTGCACAGCATCGAAGCCGCCGAATCGCCGGCCGACGAGTCGTGGGCCAACATCAACGCCATCGATGACCTCGCCGAAGCCATCATCCGCAACGAGACGCAGCTGACTATCGCCGCACTGCAGGGCAATTGTGGCGCCGGCGGCTGCTTCCTGGCGCGCGCCGCCGACCTGGTCTGGGCACGTACCGGGGTGCTGCTCAATCCGCACTATCGCAACATGGGCAACCTCTACGGCTCGGAGTACTGGACCTACCTGCTGCCGGCGCGGGTCGGTGTCGAAGGCGCGCAGGCGATGATGCGCAACCGTCTGCCGATGAGCCCTGCCGTCGGCCTCGCCGCCGGTCTTGTCGACGCCTGTCTGGCTGGGGATCTGGACGCTTTCCGCGTCGACGTCGCGCGGCGTGCGGCCGAACTGGCTGCCGCTCCTGATCTTGCCGCGCGTCTGCAGGAAAAAGGCGCGCAGCGCCACGCCGACGAGGCGCTCAAACCGCTGGCCAGCTATCGTGCCGCGGAACTCGCCGAGCTGCAGCGCAACTTCTACGGCTTCGACCCGAGCTATCACGTCGCCCGCTACCATTTCGTGCACAAGACGCCGGCCTCGTGGACGCCGCGTCACCTGGCGATTCATCGCGATCTCGGCTGGAGCCTGCCGCAATGACTGCCCTCCCGAAGGCGAAGCTGCCGACGGTGCTGGTGGTCGATGACGAGTTGCGCTCGCAGGAAGCCTTGCGGCGGACCCTGGAAGACGACTTCGAAGTGTTCACCGCATCCAGCGCCGAGCAGGCGCAGCGGATCATGGAAAGCGAGTGGGTGCAGATCGTCGTCTGCGATCAGCGCATGCCGCAAATGAGCGGTGTCGAATTTCTCAAGGGTGTGCGCAGCCAGTGGCCGGATACCCTGCGCATCATTCTCTCCGGCTACACCGACGCCGAGGACATCATCGCCGGGGTCAACGAGGCCGGTATCTACCAGTATCTGATGAAGCCCTGGCATCCCGAGCAGCTGTTGCTGACCCTGCAGACGGCGGCCAACGTCTATCGCCTGCAGCAGCAAAGCCAGCGCCTGTCGGTCGATTTGCGCACCGCCGAGCCGGTGCTGGCGCGCCGAGTCGAGGCAAAAAGCGAGCGCATCAAACGCGAGTTCGGCCTCGAAGCGCTGGTCCGCACCCCGGCCAGCCCGCTCAATGGCGTCTGCGCGCTGATCGAGAAAATCGCCCCGTTCGATCTCTCGGTGCTGATCAGCGGCGAGTCGGGGACCGGCAAGGAAATGCTGGCCCGCGCCATCCACTACTGCAGTCGGCGTGCCGACAAGGCTTTTGTTACCGAGAACTGCGGTGCGCTGCCCGACCAGTTGCTCGAAGCCGAGCTCTTCGGCTACAAGCGCGGCGCCTTCACCGGCGCCTACGAAGATCGCAGCGGCCGTTTTCAGCAGGCCGACGGCGGCACGCTGTTCCTCGACGAAATCGGCGATACCAGCCCGGCCTTCCAGGTCAAGCTGCTGCGCGTCTTGCAGGAAGGCGAGTTTCGGCCCCTGGGCGCCAGCCGCCCGCATTCGGTCGATGTGCGCGTGGTCGCTGCCACCCATCACGACATCGAGGCCGACGTGCGCGCCGGCAGCTTTCGCGAAGACCTCTACTACCGCCTGGCGACAGTGCCGCTGCACGTGCCGGCGCTGCGCGAACGGGCGATGGACATCCCGCTGCTCGCCGGCCGTCTGCTCGATGCCAGCCAGAAAATGCTCGGCAAGACGGTGGACGGTTTCACCACCGAAACGCTCGCCTGCCTCGCCGCCTACCCCTGGCCGGGCAACGTGCGCGAGCTGCAGAACGAAATCCTGCGCATGCTGGCGCTCTGCGAATCACCGCGCCTCGGCGCCGAGCTGCTGGCGCCACGCATCCTGCGCACGCCGGCCTTCGACCAGCAGGAAGACGATCTGCTCGATCAGATGGCCGTCGATGGCGGCCTCAAGGAACGTCTCGAAGCGCTCGAAGCGCGGGTGCTCAAGGAGACGCTGATCCGTCATCGCTGGAACAAGTCGCGCGCCGCCAGCGAGCTCGGTCTGTCGCGCGTCGGACTGCGCCACAAACTGCTGCGCTACGGACTGGAACGCGGATGAAAGTGCTCTGGCTGCAGGCCGCGGGTTGCGGCGGCTGCACGCAGTCGCTGCTCGGTGCCGAGAACCGCGCCGGCGTGCTGGCGCAGTTCGCCGATGCCGGCCTGGAACTCCTGCTCCACCCCGGTCTGTCGGAAGCCAGCGGCGACGAGGCCCTCGCTCTGCTGCAGGCGGCTGCCAACGGCGAGCTGCCTTTCGACATCCTCTGCGTCGAAGGCGCGCTGCTGCGCGGGCCCAAGGGCAGTGGCCGCTTTCAGCTGCTCTCCGGTAGCGGCCGGCCGGTGATCGACTGGGTGCGCGAACTGGCGGCGCGCGCCCAGCACGTCATCGCCATCGGCAGCTGTACCGCTTTTGGCGGCATCATCTCCTCCGGCGAAAACCTCACCGACGCCTGCGGTCTGCAGTTCGACGGCGACCAGGCAGGCGGCCTGCTCGGCCCGGATTTTCGTGCCGCAGCCGGCCTGCCGGTGATCAATGTCGCCGGCTGTCCGGTGCATCCCGGCTGGGTGGTCGACAGCCTGCTGGCGCTGGCGCTCGGCGCCTTCTCCGAGAGCGAGCTCGACGCCTGGCAGCGGCCGCGTTCTTACACCGAGCAACTGGTGCACCACGGTTGCCCGCGCAACGAGTATTACGAATTCAAGGCCAGCGCCGAGAAACTCTCCGATCTCGGCTGCCTGATGGAGAACATGGGCTGCAAAGGCACCCAGGCCAATGCCGACTGCAACCTGCGGCCATGGAACGGCGTCGGCTCCTGCGTGCGCGGCGGCTTTGCCTGCATCTCCTGTACCGAACCCGGTTTCGAGGAACCCGGCCATCCGTTCATGGAAACCCCCAAGGTCGCCGGCATCCCGATGGGTTTGCCGATCGACATGCCCAAGGCCTGGTTCGTCGCTCTCGCCGCCTTGTCCAAGTCGGCGACGCCCCGGCGGGTGCGCGAGAACTCGCGCTCCGATCACCCGCTGATCCTGCCGGGAACCAGGAAAGGCGCCCCGAAGTGAGCCGTCGCCTGACGATCGGTCCCTTCAATCGCGTCGAAGGCGACCTCGAAGTGAGCCTCGATATCGCCGATGGCCGCGTCGCCTCGGCGCAGGTCTGCTCGTCGCTTTACCGCGGCTTCGAGCAGATTCTGATTGCCAAGCATCCGCTCGACGCTTTGGTCATCGTGCCGCGCATCTGCGGCATCTGCTCGGTGTCGCAGTCGGCTGCCGCCGCTGCCGCACTGGCCGACGCGACCGGCCTGCAAATGCCGATCAACGGCCGTCTGGCAAGCCAGCTGATTCTGGCCTGCGAAAACCTGGCCGACCACCTGACCCACTTCTACCTGTTCTTCATGCCCGACTTCGCGCGCGCCGCCTATCGCACTCGCCCCTGGCACGCGCAGGCCGAAAGACGCTTCAAGGCCGACGTCGGCGAAGCCCTGCGCGAGGTGCTGCCGGCCCGCGCCGACTGGCTGCGCCTGATGGGCTACCTGGCCGGCAAGTGGCCGCACAGCCTGGCCCTGCAACCCGGTGGCACGACGCGCGCCATCACCGCCACCGAAAAAGTCCGCCTGCTGACCGTGCTGCGCGAGTTTCGCGCCTTTCTGAGCAGTAGCGTCTTCGGCGACACGCTCGAAAACGTCATCGCCCTAGGCAGCGCCGAGCAGCTCGCCGCCTGGGCGCAGGGCAGGACAGGCGACTTCCCGCGCTTCCTGGAAATCGCCGCCGACCTCGGCCTGGAGCGCATGGGACGCGGCAGCGACATTTTCCTCAGCTACGGCGCCTACGTTCAGCAAGACCAGCCCGGCTCGGCCGGCGGCGATGGCCCGCATCTCTTTGCCCGCGGCGTCTGGCACGGCGGCGCCCAGGCTTTCGACGACACACTGATCAGCGAAGACGTCGCCCACGCCTGGCTGTTCGGTGAGCAGCCGCTGCACCCGCGGCATGGCGAGACACGCCCACTCATCGCCGAGTTTGCCGAGCAGCCGGACGCCTATACCTGGTGCAAGGCGCCGCGTTACGACGCAGCTGTCGCCGAGACCGGCGCGCTGGCCCGGCAGATGGTCAACGGCCAGCCACTGCTGCGCGCGCTGGTCGCGGCGAATGGTGGCAGCGTCCTGGCACGCGTTGTCGCCCGGCTATTCGAAATTGCCCTGGTCGTCCCGGCGATGGAAAACTGGGTCCGTGCGCTGACACCCGGCGAGCCTTTCTGCAATCAGTGGCAGCTGCCCGATCAGGCCAGCGCCGTCGGCCTCGTCGAAGCCGCGCGCGGCGCCCTCGGTCACTGGCTGCAGGCGCCCTCGGTCACTGGCTGCAGATCGACGGCGGCAAGATCGCCCGCTACCAGATCATCGCCCCGACCACCTGGAACTTCTCGCCACGCGATGCGGGGGGGGTTCCCGGGGCGCTCGAACAGGCGCTGGTCGGGCTGCCGGTGGGTGAGGGTGAAACGGTGCCGCTCACCGTGCAGCACGTCGTGCGCTCGTTCGATCCGTGCATGGTGTGCACCGTGCATTGATGAACAGCGTCGCATGAGCAATGTCTTGCGTATTTCGCTGGAGGCCGGGTCGGCGAGTCGATCGGCTTTCGGTGTAAGCTGCTGGCGGATACCGTGCAATGGTCGCGTCGCTACGGCGTGGTTGCTGCACCGAAGACCACGCGCCTGTTTCACCTTCACCCCCCTCTCCATTCCTCTCTCATACCATGACTACTCTAATTCTCGGCCTCGTGATTTTCCTCGGCGTGCATTCGGTGCGCATCTTCGCCGACGACTGGCGCAGCGGGGTGCGTGCGCGCATCGGCGCGAACGCCTGGAAGGGCGGCTACTCGCTGCTCTCTTTGCTCGGCTTCGGCCTCTTGGTCTGGGGCTATGGCCAGGCGCGCCTCGATCCCGTGCTGCTGTGGACGCCGATGATCGGGATGCGCCACTTCGCGGCGCTCCTGATGCTGGCGTCCTTCATTCTGCTGGCCGCCGCCTACGTGCCGCGGAACGGCATCAAGGCGCGTGTGCACCATCCGATGGTGCTGGCCGTGAAAGTCTGGGCGCTGGCGCACCTGCTGGCCAACCACACCCTGGCCGACCTGGTCCTGTTCGGCAGCTTGTTGCTCTGGTCGGTGCTTGATTTCCGCTCGTCAAGGCAGCGCGACCGTGCCGCCGGCACCGTTTATCCGGCCGGCACCCGGTCTGGCACTGCCGTCACCGTGGCGGTGGGGGTGGTGGCCTGGGCAGTGTTCGCGTTCTGGGCGCACGGTTGGCTGTTTGGTGTGCGGCCGTTCGGCTGACGACGCGCGCTACCCGGGCGGCATCGGGGTTTGGGCGTCGGTGGGGGTGCGTGCCGCTCGGCGAGAGATTTCCGCCCTGGCGTGCGGCAACTCTCACCCCGCCCTGGCGTGCGGCAACTCTCACCGAGCGGCACGCTTTTCCTTGACGAGTGGCGACAAGCGCTTTGGCAGATGCCCATTTTGAGGACGTCAATATGGCGCGCAAAAGACAGTGCGCGCCATATAATATGGCGCTATATTCGCTTTCATGCCATAACGCCGCGCAGATCCCATGCCCAAAATCGTTTCCCCAGGGGAGCTGAATGAAATCGCCGAACTGATCGCGCGTCACCCGGACGGCATCGGTCTGGAAGCCTTGTTGCGCTCCGTGGGCAATGAGATTTCCCGCCGCACACTCCAGCGCCGGCTTGCCTCACTGGCAGCGCTGGCGCGTATTGTCACCGCTGGCGAAGGCAGGGCACTGAAATACCGGCTGGCGCCGGTGGCAGGCGAGGGGGACATCGTACCCGCGCTAATTCCTGGTCAGGCCAGCGGCGAAATCTATGTCCCGCTGTCTCCCGAAGGCGAAGACATCAAGGCGTATGTACGGCAGCCGCTGCATCAACGCCGGCCGGTGAGTTACGACATCCGGTTTCTCGAAGCCTATCGCCCCAACGAAACCTTCTACCTGCCCGCGGCCCTGCGTGCTCAACTGCATTCGCTGGGGCGATCGCCGGCCGAGCAGTCCGCCGCGGGCACCTTTGCCCGCGACATCATGAATCGGCTGCTGATCGACCTCTCGTGGGCCTCGTCGCGGCTGGAGGGTAATACCTACACCAGGCTCGATACCGAGCGCCTGATCGAATACGGCCTGGCGGCCGAAGGCAAGGATGGGCTGGAAACCCAGATGATCCTCAACCACAAGGCCGCCATCGAATACCTGGTGCGCGAGGTGGATGGTGTCGGCGTGAACACCGAGACCATTCTCGCCCTGCATGCCTTGCTTTCCGATGGCCTGTTGCGGGATCCACAGGCCGGCGGCCGGGTGCGTAAGCGGGCCGTGGAAATCAGTGGCAGCGTCTATCTGCCCATCGCCCTGCCGCAACGCCTGGACGCGTTGCTCGGCATCGTCCTCGACATGGCGGGGGAAATTCGCGATCCGTTCGAGCAGGCGTTTTTTCTGATGGCTCATCTCCCCTATTTGCAGGCCTTCGAGGACGTAAACAAGCGCGTTTCACGCCTCGCGGCAAATATCCCGCTGATCCGCTGCAACCTCTGCCCGCTGTCGTTCATCGACGTGCCCGAGCAGGCCTACATTGATGCCATGATCGGCGTCTATGAACTGGCGCGGATCGAATTGCTGCGCGATGTTTTCGTCTGGGCCTACGAGCGTTCCTGTCAGCAGTATGTGGCGGTAAGGCAACAATTGATCCCGCCGGACCTCTTTCGTCTGCGTTACCGGGCAGAGCTGACCGAAGCGGTGCGATCGATAGTGCGTGGAGGCAGGGCCGCCAGCACGGCGGCCATGCGCGCTGTCATTCCAGCCACTGTCGCCGAGGGGGATCGTGCGAAGTTCGTCGCCCTGCTTGCCGAAGAATTCAAAAATCTGCACGAAGGCAATGCCATCCGCTTCCGGCTCCGGCCATTGGAGTTTGTCGCCTGGAATCAGGAGTCAGGCAAAGCCGACAAGCTAGAAAAATAATCGAGTGCAGGCCTGTTTTGTTCGGATTGGCTGGGCTCTGCCGGCCGTCGCTTCACACGGCGGCGATTGGCGTTTCCACCTATTGGAATAGTCCGCTGCCGCTCAGGCGCGTCGCGAAAACTCGAAGACGGCGTCGATTTCGTGGCCGTTCCAGGAATACTGCAGATAGGCGGCGTGTGCGCAGTTGTGCAGCAGTTGCGGCGTGAATGCGGCCAGGCACTGTCCTTTCGCTCGCCGCACTGAGGGATAGACTGCGCCGGTCGCGCCGACGCTGCGCAGACGCCGGGCGAGCGCCTGCGAATGGCCGTAGTCACTGCGGTCGAATATGGCCGCCGCGTCGATGCCCGGCTTGCGCAGGTCGATCACCTGGCCGGCCGCCTTGACCGTGTACAGACGCATCTGCAGCTTCATCGCCGGCTCGCTGGTCGCTGCCAGGAAGCGCGCCGAGTGATGGACAGTTTCTGCGATCGCTGTTTCAACATCGCGAGCGCAGTAGAAGACGCCATAGCTGCCGTCGCTGAAGCGGCTGCCGAGCGGATTCGGGTGCGTGAAAGCGGCCATGATCGGGCCGCTGCCCGGACCGAAGCGCCGCTCCGTCCGCGGCACCAACTCGATCTGGCCAAGTTCGTCACGCACACGGTCATTGGTCAATGCTTCGAGTGCGTAGAGCGCGTCGAAGTCGTCGGCCGAGGCGACCCGGTCGAACACGCTGACCGCCGGATAGCGCGTCGAAATCACCCTGTACGCGGGGTTCCAGTGCAGGCGAACGCTCGCCTGGGCAGACCCGGTCAAGCCCAGGTCCCGCGCATGGCGTCGAGATATTGGCGCACCGCGAAGAGGTCGCCGACGTTGCCGCCGAGCATCCGTTCGAGCGCGCTGCGGCCGCCGAACAGTGGCGCCTGATTCGGCTTGCGCACCCAGGCGTCGGCTGCCGACGGCTCGGGGAGCAGAATCTGCAGCGCCTTGTAGATGCCGAGCAGGTAGGAAAGCCGCTCCAGCGTATCCTTGCCCAGGCGCGCTTCGGCCGGCGCCGATTTCCACTTGAAGAAGGTCGAGCGGCCCGGGGCACCGAGCAGCACCAATTGCTGGTCGACGTCCAGCTGCCAGTCGCGGGCGATGTTGAAAAAAGCCCGCAAGCCAGCCGTGGACATTTCCCTGGTTTCCGGGTTGGCGGGTGACAGGACGCGCGCGGCGTTGCCCATGGCAGTCTCCAAATGAAGAGTTCATGGGAATGTTAGTCCACATGTGGACTGTGCGCAAGCGCTGCTGCAGGCTGCCGGCGGTCAGCGCGCTCCGCCGAGTGTGCCTGCTGTGCCGCTTGCCGAAAGCTCAGAAGCGGTGGGAGACGGTGAGTCCGATCGCCGGTGCGCTGTCGTACTCGTCCTTGTAGACCTCGTGGCCGCCGGAGTTGCTGACCGTCAGCTTGCCGTTGACGAAGCCCGCAGCATAGAAGTCGGCGCGGGTCGCTTTGTCGAAGCTGTACGAGAGCCGCGCGAAGAGCGGAATGAAGCGGTTTTCGCCAATGCCGTCGGGCACCGGGCCGTCGTCCTTCAGACGGAAGCGATACGAGCGGTAGGAGCCGCCGCCGGCGACTTCCCAGCGCTCGGAAAGCGCGTAGGCCAGTTCCAGTCCTGCGCCGCCCGCGGGTCCGGCCTGTAGCGGGTTGCCCAGCCGCAGGCGGTCGCTGATCTTCCAGTTGACGAGCACGAAGGGGAAAACCTTGTTTTCGTCGATCTGGCGAAAAACGCCCAGGCCGAAGCCGAGCACGAGATCCGGAGAAAAAGTCCGGGTGGCGGTCAGCAGCGCGCCATAGTTCAGCGAGTCGCTGGCTTTGGCGCCGGATTCGCCGCTCCATTCGACGCTCGGGCTGAAGCCCAGCCGCCAGTCGGGTGCAATGGCGTAGGAGAGGTTCAGGCCGACCAGCGGCGCGTTCAGTCGCGACCACGGCGCCTGGCCGCCGAAGGCCGCTGGCTTATCCCAGTTCCAGTCCTGGTAGTCGTAGCGCAGGCTGAAGCCGGCAGCGACCTGCGGTGTGAACTGACGCGTGACGTTGCCGCCGATCTGCACGCCGGCCCAGTGAAAACTGCCACTGTGATCGAGGTCGGTGTCGAACTGATTGATCCCGGTGATCGATCCCGAAGTCGTCACCTCGCCAGGCTGCAGGCCCTTGGCGAAAACCGGGGTGGCAAGGAAGGCAGCTGCGATCAATAGCATGGGTGCGGCCAGGCCGACGACTGGGGTGCTGGGTCGGGAAAGCATTTTGGTAACTCCGATGATGGAAGGGGTAGCGGCAATCAGGTGGCCAAGGCGTTGGCCTCGGTGGACTCGATGGTGCGTATTTCCAGACGGAAAGTGCCCGCCTGTCGATCGGCAATCAGGAGGCCGAGCTGCTGTATGCGCGATGGTAGCAGCGTTGGCGCATTTGCAAGGACTCGTCCGCGCCAGGTCGGCACGAAATCGGCCAAGGCCAGGCGAACGAGGGTCCACTCGCCGGAGGGTGGTTGAAATCCGGCCTGGTAGGCGACACCGTCAAAGTCGGGGCCCGTTCGAACACTGAACTTGTAGCGCTTGCCGTCGCCGCGAACGCTCAGCAGGTAGGCCGAGGCGCCATCGCCGACCGGGGTGGTGACGGGTGATCGGACTGAGGCAAAACCGCCGTTGTTGGCGAGCGAAACCGCTCCGGAAAAGACGGCATGGCCGTCCGCGTCATAGGTCATCTGGCTGGCGGAAACGCCACCCATGACCGCGTCGTCGATGGCATACCAGTCGGCGACCGAGTCAGGTGTATCGAAGCGTGCAACAGAAGTGTTCATGGATGCTCGTGAATGTTCTTGAAGGCGGACGGACGGCTTCAGCGGAGTTCCTCTGGGGAGCCACTGGATTGACGGGACGCTCGTTGTGCCTAGGACATAGATTTTGTATTCACGCCTATGCTAGCCTATATAGGCCAGCTCTGCCACTTTGTGTGTAATAATGTCCAGGACAACAATGCTTTCAAAGTGAGGTTCTAGAGATGCGCCACTTAGCGCTTCCAGCCGGTGCTCGCCATGGCTGGGCAGGTCTGCTGCTGCTTTTCCTGTTTGGACTGGCTGCCTGTTCAACGGCACCACCCGCCGGCATGACTCCAGTGACGCCCTTCGATCTGACGCGCTACGAAGGGAAATGGTACGAGCTGGCGCGACTGGACCACTCCTTCGAACGTGGGCTGAGTGATGTCAGCGCCACCTATCGCGCGCAGCCGGATGGCAGTGTCGAAGTGATCAACCGCGGCTACGATGGCGAACGCAAGGACTGGCGGCAGGCAGTCGGGCGAGCCTTGTTCACCGGCGATGCGAATCGTGCCTCGCTCAAGGTGTCGTTTTTCGGGCCCTTCTACGGTGGCTACCATGTCGTCGCCCTGGACCAGCAGAACTATCGCTGGGCGATGGTCGTCGGGCCGAATCGTGACTACCTCTGGATTCTGGCCCGAGACAAGCAAATCCCGGCGGAGCTTCGTGATCGTCTGCTCAGCCAGGCGAGGGCGCTGGGGCTCGAGGTCGAGCAGTTGATCTGGGTCGAGCAGACGCGCCAGGACGGCTAGTCGCGCCGTTCCAGCGCGCGCCGCAGCGCGGCCATTTCGTCGTTCAGGCGGCGGATCTCGGTAATCACCTCGCGGTGCTCGTTGTCCACCAGTTCGCGGGTCTCTACCTGCTCGGCATGTCCGCTGACGCTCATCGCATCGACGACAATGGCGATGAACAGGTTGAGCACGGCGAAAGTGGTGAGCAGAATGAAAACGATGAAGAACAACCAGGCCTGCGGATAGACCTCCATCACCGGTCGCACGATACCCATCGACCATGACTCCAGGGTCATCACCTGGAACAGGGTGTAGAAGGACGCGCCGACGCTGCCGAACCACTCCGGGAAGGCGCCGCCGAACAGTTTGGTGCTCATTACGGCCGCCACGTAGAAGACCAGCAGCAGCAGCGCCAATACCGACATCATTCCCGGAATGGCCTTGAGCAGGGCGTTGACCACCTTGCGCATCGACGGCACCACCGACACCAGGCGCAAGGCGCGCAGGATGCGCAGGGCGCGCAGCACCGAAGCACCTTCGCCGACCGGCGCCAGCGTGACGCCGACAATCAGGAAGTCGAAGACGTTCCAGCCCTCGCGGAAGAAGCGCAGGCGATAGACCAGCAGCTTGGCGAGGATCTCGGCGACGAAGATCGCCAGCGCAGCTTGGTCGAGAAAGAGCAGCAGGCCGCCGATCGCCTCCATGGCCCCACGCGAAGTCTCGAGACCGATGGCGATCGCGTTGATCACGATCACCGTGATGATGAAGTTCTGGAAGCGGCTGGACTCGATGATTGACTGGAGCTTGTGCATGTGCTGGGAGGGTGTCATGGGTGTTGGAGCGGCGCATTCTACCAGTGCCAGGGAGGAGAAATGTCGACGATGGTCACGGCCGCGAATCGCCGCTCGGCTCGACCTGCTTCCCCTCTCTCAAGCGTGCAATTTGACCGTCTCAAGGTTGATTTACTCCGATAAATCACGCGCTCTTGCCCGCTCGCCGCCGCGTCTGGACAGACCGTGATCACCACCGCCTGGCGAGCGCCTTCCTCGTATGGCGCTTGCCGTGTGTCACCGACCTGCGGACAATGCCCCTTCCGCATTTGCCGATGACCCACCCGACGAGATGAACCTCGACTACGCCACCCTCGACCTGCTGCGCCAGAATCATCCGGCCTGGCGGCTGCTGCGTTCGGATCACGCTGCGCTGGTGGCGAGCTTCCTGCAGCGCGTGTTCATTGCGCCGAACGTGCGGGTGATGGCCCAGGCCGATCTGGCCGAAGCGCTGGAAGACGAGCTGTTTGCGCTACGCGACCGCTTCGGCGCCGAGCTGTTCCCGAAAGCGGCGCTCGATTACCTCAACGACTGGGCGGCCAACGACAAGGGCTGGCTGCGCAAGTTTTACGCGCAGGGCTCGGACGAGCCGCATTTCGACCTCACGCCGGCCACCGAGAAGGCCATCGCCTGGCTCGACACGCTCGCCGCGCGCAGCTTCGTCGGCACCGAGTCGCGCCTGCTGACCCTCTTCGAGCTGCTCAAGCAGATGAGCGAAGGCAGCGAGACCGACCCGCAGACGCGCATCGCCGAGTTGCAGCGCCGCCGCGACGACATCGACGCCGAGATCGCGCGCGTGCTCTCGGGTGACATGCCGATGCTCGACGACAGCGCCCTGCGCGACCGCTTCCAGCAGTTCGTCGCCATGGCCCGCGAGCTGCTCACCGACTTTCGCGAAGTCGAGCACAATTTTCGCGGTCTCGACCGCCGCGTGCGCGAGCGCATCGCGCTCTGGGAAGGCGCCAAAGGCGCCTTGCTCGAGGAAATCATGGGCGAGCGCGACGCCATTTCCGACTCCGACCAGGGCCGCAGCTTCCGCGCTTTCTGGGACTTCCTGATGTCGAGCAGCCGCCAGGAGGAACTTTCCGCGCTGCTCGAACGCGTGCTGACCCTGCCGGCTGTCGCCGAACTGCGGCCCGAGGCGCGCACCCGCCGCGTGCACTACGACTGGCTCGAAGCCGGTGAGCACACGCAGCGCACGGTCGCCCAGCTCTCGCAGCAGTTGCGTCGCTTCCTCGACGACCAGGCCTGGCTGGAAAACCGCCGCATCATGGACATCCTGCATGGCATCGAAGCCAAGGCCCTGGCCGTCCGCGAGACGCCGCCGCTGGGCAACGCGGTGATGAGCATCGCCGACACCGCCGCGGCCATCGAACTGCCCATGGAGCGGCCCCTATACACGCCACCGATCAAGCCGTCGATCGCCGATCTGGCCATCGAGGCCGGCGACGAAGACGTCGATGCCGCGGTGCTGTTCTCGCAAGTGGTCGTCGACCGCGCGCAGCTCGCCCGGCACATCCGCCAGGCCTTGCAGGAGCGTACGCAGGTCACCCTGCGCGAACTCTGCGAAACGCGCCCCCTCGAACACGGCCTCGCCGAGCTGGTCGCTTACCTGCAGCTCGCCGGCGACAGCTTCAAGACGGTGATCGACGAAGACGTCAGCGAGTCGATCGCCTGGCGCGGCGCCGGGGCGGACGGCAAGGAGTACACCAAGCAGGCGCGGCTGTCGCGGGTGATCTTTGTCAGTGGGTAAGGGTTACCGGGAGATGCTGCAGTGAAGATTGGGCAGTGCGACTTTCCTGAACCCCTCCTGACCGCCTTGCGCGACAACCGGTTAGTGGTTTTCGCCGGTGCAGGTGTGTCGAGGGGGGCTCCCGCCAATCTTCCGGACTTCGCGCGGCTGGCGGAGCTGATTGCGGACGGTACCGGTGAAGTCCGGTCGGACAGCGAGCGGGAAGACAGTTTTCTTGGGAGGCTTCAAGATAGCGGGCCGAAGGTTCATTCGATTGCTCGCGACTTGCTGCACGGCGACGGTACGGCGGCGCCGACCACGCTTCATCGGGATCTCTTGCGGTTGTTCTCTTCTGCTGAACAAGTTCGGATTGTGACGACCAACTATGATCCACTGTTTGAACACGCGGCGCCCGATGTCTATGGTGGTGCCGTGCCCGAGTGCTTCCGCGCCCCTGCGCTGCCTTTGGGTCGAAGCTTTAGCGGCATTGTGCACGTTCATGGCGATCTTACGCACCCTGACGAGATGGTATTGACTGATGCGGACTTCGGCCGGGCGTATCTGGTCGAGGGTTGGGCCAGGCGTTTTCTCGTTGACCTCTTTCGCCATTTCACGGTCTTCTTTGTCGGCTACAGCCACAACGACCTCATCGTCAGCTACTTGGCGCGAGCGCTTCCGGCGGGCCACGCCAAACAGCGGTTTGCCCTGGTCGGAGCCGACGACGATCTTCAGCGCTGGTCAATTCTCGGAATCGAGCCGGTCGTTTACGAGCAGCCGAGCAGTCGCGATCACTCAGCGCTTTACGAGGGGGTGGCCTGCCTGTCCGACTGGGTCAGACGGAGCATTTTCGATTGGCAGCACGACGTTTCTGCGATTGCCACGAAACCACCGCCTGAAATTGGCGATGCCGTGGCGATCATCGAGTACGCACTGAAGGATGTGTCGACGACGCGGTTCTTTGCTGCTGCTGCTCGTTTGCCAGATTGGCTGAGCTGGCTCGACCGGCGTGGCCATCTGGACGGTCTGTTTGTGGAAGGCGGCCGGTTGAGCGAGCGGGACCACTGCCTGGCGCGTTGGCTAGGAAGGTATTTCGCGGCGCGCTTTCCGGATCAGGTCCTGGCGTTGATTTCGGCACATAAGTCGCGAGTGCATCCGGACTTCTGGATGGAATTGGGGTTCGGGTTTGTTCGCGCCGAGGGGGCGTCGATGCCACCTCGAGCGTGGTCACGCTGGATTTCGGTGCTGCTGACCACGTCTTCCGCGAAGCCCAACGGGGACGTGTTGATGGCCCTCGGTGATCGTTGTATTCGGGACGATGCGCTCGAAGATCTCTTGCGGGTCTTTGATCACATGGCGAAAAGCCATCTGCAAATGGATAACGAGTGGCACGATGAAGGCTTTTGGGTCAGCGAGCTTTGGGACAGAGGACTTCAACCAAAACTGGCGCTGGTCGCTGAACCGCTTCTCAGGCAGGTCATCGCTCGGCTGGAGGAATACCATGCCGTGCGGCGCCTTCAGATTCCGCCGGAGTGCGCGCTGGACTTGATGGACCTCCCTCCACCCGACACCGAGGCAATTGAGCACGATGGCAGTTCATCCGGGGTATTTCACGTCCTGGTCAATGCCGCGCGCGGTTGCCTGCACTGGCTGGCAAGTAACCGGCCGGTCGTCGCTGCCGGGTGGTGCGATCAGTTGGCCAGGTCGGAAGCACCGCTGCTTCGCCGCCTGTCCATTTTCACGCTCGCCGCGCGCGCCGATCTGGCGGCCGACCAGAAGTTGGACTGGCTGCTGGCGCACGTACAACTACGTGAAGCGGCGGAGTGCCCCGAAACCCTCAGCACGGTACGTTCGATTTATCCAGCGAGCAGCAAGGCGAAACGAGCGGAGCTGATTGCTGCTGTGCTGGCGTGTCGATCGCCGGACGTGGGAGAGCCACGCGAGGATCAGATTAGCGTCGACGAGCGGTTCGATTGGCTCGATGCCCTGCAATCCGCCGACGGCACATGTGCTTTGGCAAGCAAAGAGCTCGACCATCTACGCGCCCGATACCCGGGGATGACACGGAACGAGAGCACTGGCTGGTGGTACAGAATCGGATCGGTCGTCGCCGGATGGCGTAGTTCATGGCAGGCGGACGAATTGTTGTCTAGGCCGGCAGCCGACTGGCTTCCCCAACTGCTGGAGGTTGAGGGCACACGCTCCCTTGGCCCGGACCGCTTCGGTCTGGGTCGCGCCGTAGGTGACGCGGCGAAAACCGATTTCGGCTGGAGCGTTGATCTGGCTAAGGCGATGGCAGGCGCTGGCGAATGGGCGACTGATCTATGGGTAGCGCTGGGGCGCGGATGGCGGGAAAGAAATCTCGACGAGGACGAATTTCGGAAGCTCTCGGTCTTGCTCGCCAGGACAGAACTGTATCGGGAACACTTGCGGGTGGTGGCCGATGTGATTTACCTGCTGGTCATCAATGAAGGCAAGCCTTATGCCTCGCACTTTCTCTCGCAGGCTAACGAGGTGGCGACGGCTCTTTGGCGACACCTTGACCGCGACGAGCAACTAGACACGGATGCAGCAGGCTACCTCCAGTTGGCGCAACAACGCGCGGAGGGCGTTCTGGTTGAATTCTTGGTGGGTAGTCTCCGGATTTGGCGGCAACATCACGAGGTTATGCCTGCCACCCTGAATGAAGACTATCGCCGTGCCCTGTCGGCCATAGTCGACGATCAGACGCTTCCAGGACGCCTCGGTCGCGCTGTTCTTGCGAGCCGCGTCGCGTTGCTGATGGATGCCGATGAGGAATGGACACGGGAGCGCATGTTGCCGTGTTTTGACGCCGCCGATCGAAGAGAGCTTCAGGCTGTTTGGGACGGTTTTCTGGCCTCGTGCTGGCCTGATCCCGTTCTCGCTATATCGATGGATAAAGCCCTTCTCGGGGCCGTCGGGCGTATCAATAGCGACTTGGCGCCGCTACGTGAACGATTTGTCGAGTATTTCGTAGCAATCCTCGTTTCCGCCGCGCCAGTTCCGGTCAAGGAGTGGGTTGCCTGCCTTCTCAGGCAAGGAGGCGCTGAGGTTGGCCTCCTCTTTGCGTCTGGAGTGGGAGGGCAACTGCGCCAAATGAACGAAAGCCAGCAGCAAGAACTATGGCAACGCTGGCTTAAGCGGTATTGGAAAAATCGCTTGAATTTCGTTCCGACGATGCTGAAGCAAGGGGAGGTCGCCCGAATGCTGGAGTGGCTGCCGCAGTTGCCGGCGGTGTTCGAGGAGGCCGTTGGGCTTGCTGTGGACATGCCACCGCTACTGCAGCACTGCTCGGTGGTCCGCGATCTCACGGAGGGAAAATTGCCTGCTCGGCATCCAGCGGCAGTGGCACGCTTGCTGATCTACCTAGGCTGCGCTCAAACGCCCCATTCCGTCTGGACCCGGGGGCATGAAATTGCGGAAAGGCTCCTGCAGGCGGGCCTCCCGCCCGACTTGGAGCACAAAATTCGCGAGCTGGTTGCGAGACTTGGGCTTGGGTAGGTGAGTGCGTTTCTCCCTGCCGGGTCGCAGCGGGGTGGTCGGTATGACCCGTGGTATCCTCAGCTTGGCGGCGGGCCTCGTCGTGAGTGGCGCGGAATAATTGGGAGCGGCAGGCGTACCGCGGAAAACGAAGATGGACCTGTTGCCAGGAAACTGAAGCATGTCGGCTACGCTCTACGATTTCGATTGGAACACGAACAAGGCACGCACGAATCTCGTCAAACATGGGGTGTCGTTTCGGCTGGCTAGTTCGGTGTTCCGAGATCCGCTGGCGCTGACCATCTTCGATCATGGGCACAGCACGCACGAGGACCGTTGGGTGACAGTCGGTCGTGCAGCGAATGGCCAGACGCTGGTAGTGGTTCACAGTTCGCAATGGATCGCGCCAGCGGTGATGAAGCTGCGGATCATTTCGGCGCGGAGGGCGGATAGAGACGAGCTCCGCGATTACGAGAATATGCCGCGCTAGCGGTGCACAGTGAGGGTGGCCTGATGAAAGATCACTACGATTTCAGCAAGGGCGAACGCGGCAAGTTCTACGCGCCGGATGCGGCCTTCCGCTTGCCGGTTTACCTCGATAAGCAGGTGGAGTGCTATCTCGCCGCCAAGGCCGAAGCCAAAGGGGTTGATTTGTCCGATCTGGTCAATGAGTTGCTGAAGCACGAGATCGAGATCATCGAGGCAGTCAAGTAGCGCAAGCCCTTGCTTATGTAGACGATGCTGCCTTGGCGGATCGGGCGGCGTGCCTGGAACTCGCCAGCAACGGCGTCGCGACCCGAGTCGATCAAGAAATCAACGAGAAACAGCTGCGGCACGGCCGCCGCCAGTGAAGTTCGTGGGGTGGGGATAGTGGCAGCAAACAAAAACCAGGAAGCACCGCTCGACCTTGACAGCTCGGCTGCCGCGACGTCCACCCCCGAGAGCCCCGACCTTTCGGCGCTGGTCATCCCGCTGCTCAAGGGCGTGCTCTACCAGGAGGCGGGGCCGGCGCAGTGGAATGCGTTGCTCAGCCTGCAGGCACGGGTGCGCGACTACGTCGCGGTACTCGACCTTGAACTGGTGCTCGACGAGGCCGAGGGCTATGCCTTTCTGCGCTCGCGGCCGGAGGCTGCAGCAGAGGAGGGCGACGCGGCGCGGTTGCCGCGGCTGGTCCCGCGGCGCCCGCTGTCGTTTCCGGTCAGCCTGCTGCTGGCGCTGCTGCGCAAGAAGCTGGCCGAGTTCGACGCCGGTGGCGGCGATACGCGCCTGGTTCTCTCGCGCGACGAAGTCGTCGAGCTGCTGCGCGTCTTCCTGCACGAAGGCAGTAACGAAGCGCGGCTGATCGACCAGATCGATTTCTATCTCGGCAAGGTCGTCGATCTCGGCTTCGTGCGTCGCCTGAAAGTGCAAAGCGGCCAGACGGCGACTTTCGAGGTGCGGCGAATCCTCAAGTCCTTCGTCGATGCGCAGTGGCTGGCCGAATTCGATCAGCGCCTGGCCGCCTACCGCTCGCTGTTGGCGGGGGAGAGTGGCGAAGCGGGAACGGGCACGCAGAGTCCGAAGAGCACGAAGAGTACAAAGAGCAAGGCCGCCTCCGATGAATGATCCGCAGAGCCTCGGGCTCGATTTCGTCGCCGACGACACGCTTTCCGGTTTTCGCCTGCAGCGCCTGGAAGTTTTCAACTGGGGCACTTTCGACGGGCGCGTGTGGACGCTCAATCCGGGCGGGCAGAACTCGCTGCTCACCGGCGACATCGGTTCGGGCAAGTCGACGCTGGTCGATGCGGTGACCACCTTGCTGGTGCCGGCACAGCGCATCGCCTACAACAAGGCTGCCGGTGCCGACAGCCGCGAGCGGACCCTGCGCTCCTACGTGCTCGGGCACTACAAGTCCGAGCGCAACGAAGTCAGCGGTACGGCGCGGCCGGTGGCATTGCGCGACCACAACAACTACTCGGTGATCCTCGGCGTCTTTCACAACGCCGGCTACGACCAGACGGTGACGCTGGCGCAGGTGTTCTGGATCAAGGACGCGCAGGGGCAGCCGGCACGCTTCTTCGTCGCCGCCGAACGCGACTTGTCGATAACCGGCGATTTCGCCCACTTCGGCTCGGACATCGCCGCGCTGAGGAAGCGGCTGCGGCGGCCGGCTGCCGAAGTCTTCGACAGCTTTCCACCCTACGGCGCCTGGTTCCGGCGCCGCTTCGGCATCGACAACGAGCAGGCGCTGGACCTCTTTCATCAGACGGTATCGATGAAATCGGTCGGCAACCTGACCGACTTCGTGCGCAGCCACATGCT
>JEMX01000096.1 GCA_000585055.1 Candidatus Accumulibacter appositus | reverse complement strand
GGCTGCTGGCCATCGAACTCGAGTACCAGCTCGACGTGGCGCAGAGCATGGCCTATTCGGCCATCAATCGGCGCGAGTCGCGCGGTGCCCATCAACGTCTCGATGGCTTCGAGAAGCGCGATGACGAAAACTTCCTGAAGCACTCGCAGGCGCATTACGTTGCCGGCGGCGCGCCGCGCATCGACTACGGCGCGGTCAAGATCACCAAGTCGCAGCCGGGAACGCGTGCCTACGGTGCGGCAGGCGAAAAGGCAGAGCAGGAAAGGAAGGCATCCAATGTCTGAAAATCAAAGAATCATCGAAATCGAGGTGCTGCGCTACAACCCGGAGACCGACAAGGAGCCGTCCAAGCAGGTCTTCGAGGTGCCTTTCACCGACGATATGTCGGTATTGCAGGGCGTGCAGTACATCAAGGACTATCTCGACGGCTCGTTGAGCTTCCGCTGGTCGTGCCGGATGGCGATTTGCGGCAGCTGCGGGATGATGATCAACGGCGAACCCAGCCTCTCATGCGAGACTTTCCTGCGCGACTACTACCCGGCGCGGGTGCGTGTCGAGGCGCTGGCGCATTTCCCGATCGAGAAGGATCTGGTCATCAACATGGAGGGCTTCATCGAGAAACTCGAAAGCATCCAGCCGTACATCATCCCCAAGGAAGAGCGCACGCTGGCACAAGGCGAGTATCTGCAGACGCCGGCGCAACTGGCGAGCTACGAGCAGTTCAGTTCGTGCATCAACTGCATGCTGTGCTACGCCGCCTGCCCGCAGTTCGGGCTCAATTCGGAGTTCATCGGACCGGCCGCAATGGCGCTGCTGCACCGCTACAACATCGATTCGCGCGATGGTGGCAAGGGCGAGCGCATGGAGTTGGTCAATTCCGAAGAGGGGGTGTTCAACTGTACCGCAGTTGGTTACTGCTCCGAGGTTTGTCCGAAGCACGTCGACCCGGCCAACGCCGTCAACCAGAACAAGACCAATAGCGCGGCCGATTATTTCATGCGTTTCCTTACTCCGAAGGGAGGTGCCAAGTGAGCAAGCGTCGTCCCTATGTTCGTCCGATGGCCGGATGGTGGCGGAAGAATCCATTCTTCGTCGAGTACATGATCCACGAGGGAACCGCCCTCTTCGTTGCCGCCTATGCGCTGATCCTGCTCACCGGGCTGGTCTATCTCTCGCGCGGTGAAGCGGCCTGGAACGTCTGGCTCGAAGGGCTGAAAAACCCCTGGTACATCGCTTTCCACTGGCTGACGCTGGCGGCGATGTGCTACCACACCTACACCTGGTTCAAGATCATGCCGCGGACCATGCCGCCGGTAGTCGTCGGTGGCAAGCGGCTTCCCGACTTTGCAATCACCGGCAGCGGGCTGGCCGTAGCTGCCACAGCCAGTCTTGCCATGCTCGGCCTGGTATGGGGGATGGCACGATGAAACGGACTCTGAAGCGTTCCAACGCACCTATCTTCTGGGCACTGTTCGGCGCTGGTGGCATGCTTTCGGCGCTGCTTGGCCCGATCCTGGTGTTCATCACCGGCCTGGCCGTTCCGCTCGCCATGCTGCTGCCGGCCGACACCATGAGCTATGCGAACATGCTCGCCTTTGCCCAGAACATCATCGGCAAGGGCTTCATCTTCGCGATCATTTCGCTCTTTCTATGGCACGCCGCGCATCGCATCTTTCACAGCCTGCACGATATCGGTATTCACGCCGGTATCGTTGCCAAGCTGATCTGCTACGGTGGGGCGATGGTGGCGACATTGATTACCGCTTACACGCTGCTGGCGATCGGCTTCTAGGCCTTAGTCGCGTTGTTGCTTTTCAGAGGGGTCGGGTGAGTCGCAAGGCTACCCGATCCCTTTTTTGTTCTTGCCGACGCGTTCGGCTCTGGCTTTGCGGCAATGGCCCGCGCCCCTGGCTGGGCCCGTGTTCTGCGCCAGCTGGGCCGAGGCCTCTTGCTTGGCCTAGGCCATGCCGCTCAAGCGGGCTTTGCGTTCGCGCTCGACGCGCGTGATATAGCGCTGCACCATGCTCATACGGGCTCCGGGTAAGGCCAGGAACTCGCAGCCGACGCGAACATAGCGGGCACCGCCGCGGGTAATGACGTCGAACTTGTTGCGTACGCACAGGTTGGCGACCAGCAGGCCCTCCTCGGGAAGCGTCATCTTGCAGTCGCTGAGTGCCATGCCGCTTGGCAGCAGTGCGGCCAGGCTGGGCGTAGCCATCAGCCCGACACCGCCGCCGCTGATATCCAGCAAGGACGCTTCGGCGATCAACTCACTACCGTCCAGGCGTTTGATCGTCGTGACGAACTTGACCGGTTTGGCGATCGGGGTCGACAGGCGAAAATACTCGCGACGCTGCAGGCGCAGTACCTTGTTGGGCAGCGCTGCACGAAACGCCGGGCGACCGTCGCTGAGGGTCTCGGCAAGCTGGTGCAAGGTGAACTGCACCTTGACCTTGTCGAGTGTTGCGCTCAGGATGAGCTGGCTGGCTTGCAGCGCCTGACGGTTAACCGTCTCGTCGCGCCCCCAGTCGAGGAGCAGTTCGCCGTCGTCCGTGTCGACCTCGAGCAGCGAGGTCAACAGAAAGTCCGAGCCTTGATCGAGGTAGGCGCTGATCAGCGCTCGGCGTTGAATCAGCGAGCGCAGTACCGCCACAATTTCGGCTTTCGAGTGCAACAGATACTCGCTGTACTCTTCGGCGTCCTCGATTTCGAAGCGGCCGGTCTCTGCTTCTGATCTCGGCTCAAGGTCCGTGTTATCCATCTGCTTTCCTGCAAACGCCTGGAGCGCGCAGTGTAATCCAAAAGCGGGGTAGGGGTAAGCGAGGGGCGAGGGCTGCTGTGGGCGACGACTGCTCTCAGGCGTTTCCAGCCTCTTCGGCAGGCGCTGCAAAGAGCGGTGGCGGCGCTGCCGTGGCGCCGTTTTCGAGTTGATAGAGCCAGGCGAGTAGCTCGGCGACGGCCAGGTACAGCTGCGGCGGGATGTGCTGGTCGAGGTCGACCTGCATCAGCAGCGAGACCAGTTCCGGCGATTCGTGCACGTAAACGCCGTGCTCGTGGGCGCGGGCGATGATCTGCTCGGCAAGCAGGCCGCGCCCCTTGGCGACGACGCGTGGTGCGGCGTCGCTCTGGCTATAGGTCAGCGCGACGGCATTTTTCAGGGAATCATCCGCTGCTCTGGCCATGCTCCTCGGCTTCCTGTGGTGCCGTGACGCCAAGCGACGTGAGGTCGAGTCCGGCCCTTTCCAATTGACTGCGCAAGGCGGCGGCTTCACTGCTCAATAGCTGCCGCGTGGCGGCGTCGTTGGCGACGACGCTGAGCGTGATTTGCTGCCCCTGGATGTGCAGCCTGGCGTCGACTTCGCCCAGCCTGGGCAGGAACAGACGCAAGCGCGTTTGCCACTTTTCGCCGCCGGCCTCGCCACCGGCGTCACTTTGCCGTCCGTCCTTGGCGTTGTCGATTTCCCAGTGAAGCTGCTGACCGGGCCAGACCTGTCCCTGCCAGGAAAAATTCTGCGTCGCGAAAGCTTCCAGCTGCTGCTGGACGATGGCCTGCAACTGTGGAGCGACCGCTGGTGGCGCGGGTGAGGAGGGGGTGGGGCTTGTTGGCTGGCTGGCCGCTGTCGGGCCACGGTTCGTGGCCTCGTTGCTGGCAGCGGGCTGGGTCAATGTCGGTGCCGACTCGGCACCGCTACGGAACGCGGCGGCCTCGCCGCCTGCAGCAGCGGTCGGCGCTTGTCGTGCAGTCGCCAGCTGCTGGGCGGGCGTCGTTGTCGGCGGCTGCTTGCCTTGCGGTTCCTGCAGCAGTTGCGCTCTGCTGTAGCGGCCTTCGACCCATTCTGCCTGATGCGCTTCGTAGAACATGCCGCTGTGCACGATCGCCTGCTTGAGTAGCGGCAGGAGATCGGTGCCGCTTCGTGGCGGGCTGGCGGCAATGGCCTGATTGCCATTCAGCGGTAGTGCCACGTTTGCGCCGCCCTTGTTGCCGTCACGCCCGCCGGCCAGCAGCGTGCCGATCAGTTGCCCGGTGCGACTGAGCTGCGTGGCGGTCGATTCGTTGCCCGCCTTACCGCCCTCCGACGTGCCGCGGGCAAGCACGGCCAGGGTCAGCTTGCCATTGCTCTCCGAGACCTCAAGTTCGATGGCATCGCCGCTCTTGGCGGCAAAGGGCAGCGCCAGGGTGACGCTGCGCTGGTTGATCAGCGCGCGGTAGGTGCCGTTCGGCAGCAGCGCCTGCACTTCAGCCAGCAGGCGCTGGCCGGCGGCCAGCCCGGGTAGCTTGTCGGTGATTTCCTGCGCCGGCAGGGTCGGGCGCAGGGCGAGGTCGGCGTTCGGCTGGACGCGGGCGGTGATTTCGGGGACGATCATTTGGCCGCCGGCGGCGCGGCGCGCAGCAGGACGCGCAGTTCATCCATGCGCCTGGCCAGGCGCGGCTGAATGACGGCGTCGCAGCGCAGGCTGCCTTCGATCAGGGCGCGAGCGCGCTGCTGTTCTTCGGCAGGCAGTTCGGCACTCAGTGTGTCGGGCAGACTGTCGGCCAGGGCCCGTCGCTCGGCCTCGTGCCTGGCGAGTGCTGGCCAGTCCTTGTTTTCTGCGGCGCCAAGCATCGCCTCGGAGTAGGCCAGAAGCTGCTCCAGCGCGCTCAGCCCGGCACTCATGCCACCGCTGCTTTCTGCGCTGGCGTCGTCGCGTTCGGCGAAATCTCGCGCCAGGCACCATGAATCTCCTCGAGCAGGGCGGAAACTTCCTCCAACGCCGGCAGATCGTTGTCGAGGTTGGCGTGCAGCAGGCGCAGCACGAGGTAGTCGTAGAGCGCGTCCAGGCGCTCGGCAATCTCGCCGCCCTGTTCCAGGTCGAGGCTCACCTTGAGGCCGTTGCCGATGATGTCGATCGCTTTCGAGATCGCTTCGCCCTTGGCGGCGATGCGTTTTTCCTGCATTGCCGCGCGCGCGTTGCCGACGGCTGCCTGCGCCCCGGCAAAGAGCAGCAGGATCAGCCGGTGCGGGTCGGCAACCTCGACGGCGGCGTCGACGCCGACCTTCTGATAAGCGGAAATCGCGTGTCTTGCGTGGCCGAACATCTTTAGTTCCTCAGAGAGTGTAAGTGGGCAGGATGGCGAGCTGCTGCGTGAGGAAGTTGCTGGTACTGGTCATCCCGGAGATCAGCGTATCGAGGGCGGTGAACTGCTTGCGATAGCGCGCCTCGATGCCCGTCAGCCGGTCTACCAGCACGTCCGATTGCTTGCCGAGGCTGGCGATCGAGATATTCAGTCCTTCGCGGCGGGCGGCGATCAGGCCGCTGGTGCCGACCAATCCCTCTGCGGCGTCCTTGAAAGCGCTACCGAACGCCGCGACCAGATTGGCGACGCCGGCCAGGTCATCGTTGATCGCGGCACTCAGTTTCGCCGAATCGACGCTCAGCTTGCCGTCTTTCTGCAGGCTGACGCCGACGTCCGAGAGGCGCTGGAAGCTGCTGCCGGCAACCGCCGCAGGGATGTTGCCGAGGACGCTGCGAAAGCTGTTCTGCGCCGTGCGCAGCGTGCTGTCGCCGTTCAGTGCGCCGGCTTTCTTGGTCGCCGCATTGTAGCTGCCGAGGCTGCTGGCGGTGCTGCTGAACTCGTTGAAAGCCTTGACCAGCGCATTGACGCCGGTGTTCAGGCTGGAGTTGTCCTTGCTGATGGTCAGTGTCGTGCTCAGCGCCGTCGCTGGTGCTTCCGGGCCCTTGAGCAGGTTCAGGGTAATGCCGTCGATGGCCGTGGTGACGCTGTTGCCGACGCCCTCGACGGCAATGCCGTTGAGCTTGAAAGCCGAGCCCTGCGCCGCCTGCGACTGCACGAAGGCGTCGCTCGGGGCGGGGGTCGCGTCGGGGTCATGGTTCAGGCCGGCGATGCCGGAAAGCTTGATGAACTGGTTGCTGCCGGCGTCGTTGCTGGTCAGCACCAGTTGCTTGCCGGCGACGCCGTTGATGACCAGTGCCGAGACGCCGGCGTTGGCGCCGTTGATCGCATCGCGAACGTTCTCCGGCGTGGCGCCGTCGGCGATGGTGATCGCGGTGCTCTTGTGTGGGCTGCTGCCGCCGGCGCTGTCAAGCGACAGGGTCAGCGTGCCGCCGACCGCTAGCGTGTCGCCAGTGCCGGAAAAGGGCGTTGCTGCGCCGGTGCCGCTGGCGATGCTGTGTTGCTTGGCGAGCTGGTTGACTTCCAGGGTGTAGCTGCCGGCGACGGCGCTCGAGGAAGTGCTTGCTGCAGCCACCGAGGTGTCGCTGAGGTTGGTCGCAAAAACGGTGAATTTCTGGGTCGCCGTCGTGCCGCTGGCCGGGATTAGCGTTCCGGCAGCCGTCTGCACCGCCGAGATCGCGCCCTGCAGCGAACCCAGCGCCGAAATCTTGGCTTGGTAGCTTGCTTCCTTCTGCGACAGCGCGGTCAGCGGCCGCTGTTCGAGCGACATCAACTGGCTGATGATGCTGTTGACGTCGAGGTTCGAGCCCAGGCCCGGTGAGGAAAGCGCCATGATCTTCTCCTGCCGCCGCTACCGGCATGCGTGCTGCATTGCTTGTACGGGCGAGCGATGTTTCAGGCGGTCTGGGTGACAAACAGCCCCTTGATGCTGTCCAGCGTCTTGGCGATGGCCATCATTTCTTCCGACGGCATCTGGCGGATCACTTCCTTGGTCGTGCGGTCGATGATCTTGACCACCAGTTGGCCGGTGTCGTCGTCCACGCTGAACTCCAGATTGCTGTTGATCGGCTTGACGAACTCGCGCACGCTCTGGATCGCCGTCTGCAGCTTCTCGCTGTCCGGTGGCGCCTGCACCGGCGCCTGCGCCTGCAGGTGCGCCTGCACCTGCTGCAGCGCCTTGGCCGGGTTGCTGGCCGCGGCCGCGGCCGAGTTATCGCCGCTGGCCGTCGTTCTCGCTTCGCGGGCCACCGGGCTGATCGCCGGGCTTAGCTGCGCTGGCGAAGAGACTGTTCCTGGGATGTTCATCTCACACTCCTTGTGTGAAGCAACGCCGGGGCGCGATCGCGTGACCGCGAGCGCGCCCCGATCTTACCGCTAATCAAACCCCTGCGCTTAGCCGCGCAACAACGAGAGCACGTTCTGCGGCAGCGAGTTGGCTTGCGCCAGCATCGCCGTACCCGCCTGCTGCAGGATTTGCGCCCGCGTCAGGTTGGCCGTTTCCGCCGCGAAGTCGGCATCGACGATACGGCTGCGCGAGGCCGACAGGTTCTCCGACGTCGTTTGCAGGCTGGAAACCACCGACGCGAAACGGTTCTGGTAGGAACCGAGCGAAACCCGCGCGCCGCTGACCGTTGCCAGGGCGCCGTCGATGGCGGACAGGGCCGAGGTGGCGGCGCTGGCGGTGAGGACGTTCACCGTCGCGATGCTTGAAACCGTCGAGGAAACCGTTGCGCTTTGGGTGCCGGAAGCGGCGAAGCCTGCCGAAGCAGCGGCCGCACCGGCCCAGACGATTCCGTTGGTGCTGGTGCTGCTCAGCGAGACGGTGCCGTGGTTGGTGGTGTTGGTGCCGGCAGCCTGGATTCCCAACTGTGCGGCACTGAGACCGGTCTGCGTTGCCAGGCTGGTTGTGGTGGTCGCTGCTGTGGCGGCGTCAGTCGCGGAACCGGCAATGGAGAACTGCAGGCTGTCGGTTGTTCCCGCTACGTAGGTCAAGGCTCCTGTCGTGGCATTGGAGGTGACGCTACCGTTGACCGCTGCACCGCCCGTGGCGGAAGCCAGCGCGGTGTTCACCGCGCGGGCGAATTCCTGGCCGCTGTAGGCCGCACCGTTGGAAGCCTGTGAGCCCTTGCCAGCGGCGACACTTACGGTCAGCTGAGCAGCATTGGCGGTAGCGATGGCCGCGGTGGCCGCGATGGTCTTGCTCGCACTGGTTACGCCGGCGGCGACTTCTGCAGCGGTTCTGACGCTGGTGACGCCGATGCCGAAGGTGCCGCCAGAGGAAGTAAGCACTGCGGCGGCGCCGGTCAATGTGGTGGTGCCGGCAAACGCGTTAAAGGCCGTACGGATTGCTTGGGCGTCGTCGACCGCTACGCCGGTGGCCACGATAGAGAAGCTCTGCGCCGTACCGCCGACCGTGGTGAAGTCATAGGTACTGCCCGCGGTCATGCCGGCGGCGACCGTTAGCGTCGTGCCCGCCGCTTGGGCGACCGCCCCAGTCGCCGCGCCAAAGGCGCCGGTACCGTAGCTGACCGCCCCGACGTTGGCGCCATTGGCCGTCAAGGTGTTGGCGGCCAGCGTCCCACCAGCCAGGGGCGGCGTCGCGATGGCGCCTGCGGTGATGACTGTGCCGGCTGTAGCTGCCGAAGCCTGGTCGGCTGCGAGGCCGGTTTGGGCCAGGAAGGCCGTCTTGGCCGCTGCAGCGGTGGTTGGGTTGGTCGCCGTGCCGGTGAGTGCCAGGTTGACATCGCGACCGTCGGCGGCGGTCAGGGTCAGCGCCCCCGTCGTCGCGTTGGCTGAGGCGCTGACGCCGGTTTGCGTGCCGATGGCGTTGATCGCCGCGGCGATGTTGGCGCCTTGGCCGGCGGCGTTGGTGCCGGCAGCCACTGCCCCGACGTTGATGCCATTGATGCTGAAGGTGTTGGCGGCGATGGCGCTGGGGTCTGTCGCTGCGGCGCCGGTGACGCTATTGCTGTTGGCGGTGGCGGTAACACCCGAGTCGGAGGTGATGGCGTTGATTGCCGCGGCGATCGAGAAGGCGCTGGCGGCACTCTGGCCTGGACCGGTACCCAGCGATGAGGCGCCGACCTGGAAGCCGTTGAGCGTCAGGTCACCGGCGGACAGTGCGGTGGTGGTCGCCGTGCCGGTCTTGGTCGCGGCGTAGCTGGTGCCGGTGCCGCCGAGTGCCGAGATGCGGGCGCTGCCGATAGAGGTGATGGCCAGGCGGTCGTTGGAGGTGCCGTTGGCGCCGATCTGGAAATTCTGGGCGACGAAGGAGCCGTCGAGCAGCTTGGTGCCGTTGAACGACGAGTTCTGCGCGACGCGGTCGATTTCCGCGGCCAGCGACTGGACTTCGGCGTTGAGCGCCTGGCGGTCCGACGCCGAGTTGGTGGCGTTGCCGGCCTGGACGGCGAGTTCGCGCATCCGCTGCAGGTTGTTGCCGATCTGTTCGAGGTCGCCTTCGGCCGTTTGCGCCAGCGAGATACCGTCGTTAGCGTTGCGCGTCGCTTGGTTGAGGCCGCGGATCTGGGCGTTCATCCGGTCCGAGATGGCCAGGCCGGCGGCGTCGTCCTTGGCGCTGTTGATGCGCAGGCCGGACGAGAGGCGTTGCAGGGAAGTCGCCAGTGAGGTCTGCGACATGTTGAGGCTGCGCTGCGAGTTGAGCGAGGCGACGTTGGTGTTGATGACTTGGGGCATTTTGCTTCTCCTATCACGGTCAAATTGACTTCAGACTTCAGTTTCCGGTGACTGCCTGGCGAGGCTCTTGCCGGTCCATCCTGTGTGGCGATTTGTTCGCTGACAACTTTACTTACGACGGGCCTCGGGAAAACTTGAGTGATTTTTTGCCTGGCCGCCGTGTAAGACTCTTAGCGGCAGGCGGCCGGCAAAGTTGAGGGTGTCGAGACAAGAAAAGCGGTGTTTGTGCGATCGCGGGCCGGCGGCCGGCAACGCGCGGCGAGCGAAGCCGATTGCCTCCCACCCCCCGCGCCGTCATTACGAAGACGCACAGGCGTTGCCTCCTACCCCCACGCCGTCATTGCGAGGAGGCGCAGCCGACGCGGCAATCCAGTTCCATCGTCTGACTATTTCGGCGGCTGCCGCATCGGCAATGCGCGTAGAGCCAAACGTCTGGATTGCCGCGTCGGCTGGCGCCTCCTCGCAATGACGGGCGGGTTGACCTGCCGCACCGCTCGCGTCTGCCTGCACAGCACACCGGGTTTTCTTCTTGCGCAAAACGTCAACGGGCGCGATACTTGGTTGCATCTGTAATACCAACCTATCGATACAAGCATTGTGCGTGTGGTTCTCGACACTTCTGTCCTGGTCGCTGCTGCTCGTTCACGCAAGGGCGCCAGTTTCCAACTGCTCTCGATGCTGCCGAGTAGAGACTTTGAGATCGCGCTGACGGTGGCCTTGTACACCGAGTGGCAGGCCGTTCTGACCCGTGCCGAGCACCTGCCACCCGGCGCCAGCGCCGACGTTGCGCTGGGCTTCGTGCGCTATCTGGCAACGATCGCTCACCTGCAGGAGGTATATTTCTTGTGGCGACCTTTTCTGCGCGACCCGGACGATGACATGGTGCTCGAGTGTGCGGCATCGTCCGGTAGTGAATTCATCATCACGCACAACATGAAGGATTTCCGCCGCGTGGAGGAATTGAAGATCCAGGCGATCACGCCGGGCGATTTTTTGCAGCTGCTGAGGAGAAAACCATGACTGCGCTGACTGTTCGTCTGCCCAACTCGGTTCACCAGAAAGTCAAGGAACTTGCTGCCCGCGATGAGATCTCCGTGAACCAATTCATCGCCAGCGCGGTGTCAGAAAAAATGGCATCGGTGATGACGCTTGACTTTCTCAGGGCGGAAGCTGCCAAAGGCCAGCGCAGCGATTTCGAGCGCTACCTGGGAATGGTGGCGGACGCGCCCGCGCTGCCCGGCGATGAGGCCCCGTGATGGGGCTGCCCCCACGCCGTCATTGCGAGGAGGCGCAGCCGACGCGGCAGTCCAGTTCCATGCTCTGCCTATCGCGGCGGCTGCCGCATCGGCAAGGTGCTTGGAGCAAACCCCCTAGATTGCTTGCCGCGTCGGCTTGACCACTATAGATCGCCAATGCCGCTGGCCCCCTCTCCCGCGAGGGGAGAGGGGCTACCGGGGCTGCGCCTCGTCGTAATGACGGTCGGCTCACCGCGCCAACTCAGTTTTCCGCGCTACGCGCAGGCGGTTATAATTGGCGGCGGCTTGGTGGCGCGCGGGCCTTGCGGAATAGCGCTGGAAAAGTGGCGCTTCGCAGCTAACAGGTTCAAGCTGTTCCGGGCGCTGTTTGGCGCACTCTGCGCGAGCGACCATCGCCCCGCCGATTTTTGCTTAGGCCGGCAGCTTGCCGGTTTTTTTGTCTCTCTTGTCTCTTTGCCCGTGTGTGTGGATTGATGATGCGGATCCTGCTCTGCAATGATGATGGCTATTTCGCACCCGGGATCGAGCACCTGGCACGGGTGCTTTCCGACGTCGCTCAGGTCACCGTTGTGGCCCCCGAGCGCGACCGTAGCGGGGCGAGCAACTCGCTGACCCTGGATCGGCCCCTGTCGCTGAAGCGCGCCGCCAATGGTTTCTACTACGTCAACGGCACGCCGACCGACTGCGTGCATCTGGCCGTCACCGGCATGTTCGACGAGCTGCCGGATATGGTGGTTTCGGGAATCAATATTGGCGCCAACATGGGTGACGACACGATTTATTCGGGGACCGTCGCCGCGGCCACCGAGGGCTTTCTGCTCGGCATTCCCTCGCTGGCGGTTTCGCTGTGCAGCAAGGCGGGCGAGCATTACGCGACTGCCGCACGGGTGGCCCTGGATCTGGTTGCCATGCTGCAGAAACAGGCGCTGAGTGAGCCGGTGCTGCTGAACGTCAACGTTCCCGATGTGCCCTACGAGGAATTGCGTGCGACCGTCGTCACCCGCCTCGGCAAGCGCCACAAGGCAGAGCCGGTGGTGCGCACGCTGTCGCCACGGCACGAGACGGTGTACTGGGTCGGTGCCGCTGGCGAGGCGCAGGATGCCGGCGAAGGGACCGACTTCCATGCCGTGCAGAACAAGCATGTTTCGCTGACTCCGCTGCAGGTCGATTTGACCCACAATGCCCAACTATCGCTGCTGCGTGGCTGGCTGGTAGAATGAATCGCGTTGTTTCCGGATTTGGCATGACTTCGCAGCGCACGCGGGCGCGGATGATCGAGCGCCTGCGCGAGCAGGGAATCGACGATGAAGACGTGCTGGCGGCGATTGCCGCCATACCGCGGCATGTTTTTGTCGAAGAGGCGCTGGCCTCGCGCGCCTACGAGGATACGGCGCTGCCGCTGGGTTTCGCGCAGACCATCTCGCAGCCCTATGTGGTGGCGCGGATGATCGAGGCACTGTGTGCGGGCGGTCGCCCCTTGGGCAAGACTCTGGAGATCGGTGCCGGCTGCGGCTATCAGGCGGCGGTGCTGGCGCAGTTGACGGACGAGGTTTATGCGGTCGAGCGGATCGCGCCGCTGCTGGCCAAGGCCAAGCTCAACCTGCGGGCCATCAAGCAGCTCAAGGTACGCTTGAAGCATGCTGACGGTCGCCTGGGCCTGCCTGAAGCTGCGCCGTTTGACAGCATCATCGTTGCCGCGGCGGCGGCGCGCGTTCCCGCGGCGCTGGTACAGCAACTCGCACCTGGTGGCCGAATGATCATGCCGCTGGGCGTGGCGACACAGCAGTTGATGCTGATCGAGAAACAGGGCGAGGCTCTTGTCGAAACCCGTCTTGACGCAGTGCGTTTCGTTCCGCTACTTACGGGAGTCGAATGAAGGATCAAGGTTTTTGTGCTGGCCATGCGGTCGTGCCGGGATACCTGGGGTGCCTGGCCTTGCTGGCTGCGCTGCTGCTTGCTGGCTGTGCCAGCAGTTCGCCATCGGCGGTCAGCGAGGGCGGTGCGGCCGCCTACGGCAAGGATGTTTATGTGGTCAAGAGAGGCGATACCCTGCATTCCATCGCCGCCGCGCATGGCGTGGACTTCCGCAGTCTGGTGATCTGGAACAGTATCGAAAATCCGAATCACATTCTTGTCGGGCAGGCGCTGCGTACGCGAGCGCCGGGATCTTCGTCGGCCGGAGAGGCCTTGGTGGTGAAGCCGATCGATACGACAGGCTCGTCAGTCGAGGAGCGCAGCCTCAGTGGCAGTGGCTACACCGTCAAGCGTGCGCCGCAGGTGGGCAAGGAACGCTACTCCGAACAGACCTTGGCGCGGGCTCTTGCGCAGGCGGAGGGGAGGGCGCCGGCGGCGACCACCCGGGCTGCGCCGGCTGCAGCTGCCACGGTAGGCGAAGCCGCGGACAGTGGTGAGAGCAGCACTTGGATCTGGCCGGCCAGCGGCAAGGTGGTCGGCACTTTTAGCGAAGCTGGTGCCAAGGGTATCGATATCGCCGGCAAGGCGGGCGATCCGGTGCTCGCCGCCAGTGGCGGCAAGGTGGTGTACAGCGGCACCGGCTTGCGCGGCTACGGCAAGCTGGTGATCGTCAAGCACAGTAGCACCTACCTGACTGCCTACGCGCATAACCAGAACATCCTGGTGAAGGAAGGCCAGAGCGTCGTCCAGGGGCAGAAAATCGCGGAAATGGGCAATACCGACGCCGAACAGGTCAAGCTGCACTTCGAGGTTCGGCGGCAAGGCAAGCCGGTCGATCCGCAGAAGTATCTGCCGCCACGCTGATCATCATGTCCGGGCGCTTCGATTCCGATGCCGACTCTGATCGTGAGGATCGCCTGGAGAACTATCTCGACGAGCCGGAGTTTGCCGGCGCCGAGCCGCTCGCCTTCGTCGAGCCGGAATCCGAAGAGGCTTTGCCGTCGCCTGAAGCCGAGCTGCTCAATGACGTCACCCAGCACTATCTAAACGACATCGGTGCCAAGCCGCTGTTTTCGCCGGCCGAGGAAGTGGCCTGGGCCCGACGGGCCAAGGCCGGGGAGTTTCTGGCGCGGCAGAAGATGATCGAGCACAACCTGCGCCTGGTGGTGAACATCGCCAAGCACTACCTCAACCGCGGTATGCCGCTCCTCGACCTGATCGAGGAGGGGAACCTCGGCCTGATCCATGCGATAGAAAAATTCGACCCCGATCGCGGCTTCCGCTTCTCGACCTATGCCACCTGGTGGATCCGGCAAGGCATCGGCCGGGCGATCATGAATCAATCGCGGACCATCCGTCTGCCGGTACACGTGGTCAAGGAGATCAACGTTGTGCTGCGCGCCATCCGCCATCTCGAAGCGGCAAACGGGCGGGAGATCTGCTACGACCAGATCGCGCATCTGATCGACCGGCCAGTCGAGGACGTGCGCCGCGTGATGGCCCTCAACGAGCGTATCGCTTCGCTTGATGCGCCGCTGCAGGTTGACCCCAGCCGGACCATCGGCGAGGTGATCGCCGACGACAGCCTGAGCGATCCCGATGAATTGTTGCAATGCAGCGAAGTTGGTGACCTGCTCGGTGCCTGGGTGGGGCAGCTCGGCGAGAAACAGCAGCAGGTGCTGCTGCGCCGCTACGGACTTGATGGTGGCGAAACTTCCACCCTCGAGGAAATCGCCCGTGACCTGAACCTGACCCGCGAACGCGTGCGCCAGATTCAGATCGAGGCGCTCGATCAGCTGCGCCGCATCATCCGACGCGGCGGCGTAACGCGCGACAACCTGCTCTAGCGCGTCGCTGCCAGGCGGTTGTGGCGCACTTCGCGCACCGCTTCCGCGAGCTGGAAAACCGACATGGCGTAGAAGCTCGAGCGGTTGTAGCGGGTAATCACATAGAAGTTGTCGAAGCCGAGCCAGTATTCCGTTGCCTGGCCCGGCGTTTCCAGATCGATCAGCGCGGCCGCTCGCTGGGCATCGTCGCTGGCTGGGCGGAGCATGAAGACGCCGCGGGCGCCCAACTCCTGAACCGTGAGCGCCGGCTTGATTCCAGCCGCGATCAGCGCGGCCGGATCGCCGTCGACGCGTGCCGGCACGGCCACCGGTGCGCCTTTCTGCCAGCCATACTGCTGCAGATAGCGGGCCACGCTGCCGATGGCGTCGGCGGTGCTGTGGCGCAGGTCAATGCGACCGTCGCCATCGAAGTCCACCGCGTAGTTGCGCTGGCTGCTGGGCATGAACTGCGGGATGCCCATGGCACCGGCATAGGAGCCGTGGATGGCGAGCGGGTCATCACCATTTTCGCGGGCCAGGAGCAGGAAATTTTCCAGCTCGCTGCGAAAGAATTCGGCCCGCGGCGGGTAATCGAAAGCCAGCGAGGCGAGCGCTTCGAGGACGCCGAAGCTGCCGGTGTTTCCCCCGTACTCGGTCTCGACGCCGATGATGGCAACGATGATTTCGGCAGGGACGCCGTAGATCGCTTCGGCGCGCTGCAGGAGGGCACCGTTCTCTTCCCAGAAGCGCAGACCACCCGCTTCGCGGCGGCCGTTGACGAAGCGCTCGCGGTAGCGTTCCCAGGAGCGCTGCTTGCCGGGGCGGGTTGGTGGACGGATCAGGCGCAGCACCGTGGCGTTCGAGTGAATGCTGGCAAACTGGCTGTTCAGCTGAGCGATATCGAAGCCGTGCTGCTCGTGCATTTCGACGATGAAGGCCTGCACCTCGGGCTGCTCGCTGAAAGGAGCTCCCTGCTGGGCTAGGCCGGAAAGTGGCAGCGTGGCGAGCAGAGCAGTGAGCAGAGTACAGAGCAGGCCGGTGAGTGTTCTTTTCAAGAGTGTCGTCTCCTTCGTGGTGGCAGGCGGTGTCGGCATTGTTGCAGGCGCCTCAGCTGGTCGCTCTGGCGGTTGTGGCGACCGTAGCGCAACTCGGCATAATAGCGCGCTGCTTCGTCGGTGAGGGCGGCAAGATCAGGTCTTTCGCGGGCCACCCGCTGCGCGAAATCGAGCGGGCCTTCCCATTCTGCGCGCGCCATTCCGCGTTGCTTGAGCGCTGCGCAGTACTGCTGCCAGGCGCGTTGTACCGGGTCCGCGGCGAGTCGTCGTGGCAGGGTCCATAGAGTGACGACCAGCAAGGCAATGCCGCAGAGAATGGCCAGCGAGGCGCTCATGCTGCGCCAGTCGGGATCACGCCAGCCGAGGCGCGAGAGTACTTCGCGCTGGCGTTGCGGATTGTACCCGAGTACCCAGCGGTTCCAGCTGTTGTTGGCGGCTTCCCAGCGATTGCGCAGCTGGCGCAGCCAGTCGCTGTCGAGGCGGACCAGGATCGGCAGGGGCTCGCTGCTTGGCAAGGCGGCGGCGATTCCCTGCTCGATGCGCGAGGGGGCCACCGCGGCGGTCGGATCGAAGCGCACCCAGCCTTTTCCGGAAAGCCAGATTTCGGTCCAGGCGTGGGCGTCGGATTGGCGCACGACGAGATAGCCGTCCACCGGGTTGAGCTCACCGCCCTGGTAGCCGGCGACCACCCGCGCCGGAACGCCGGCGGCGCGCATCAGGAAGACGAAGGCCGACGCGTAGTGCTCGCAGAAACCGCGGCGGCTGTCGAAGAGGAACTCGTCCATGGCGTTCGCGCCGAGCAGCGGCGGGCGCAGGGTGTAGTAGAAGTCCTCGTTGCGAAACATCGCCAGTGCCGCGGCGGCGATTTCTTCCGGCGGCCGCGACGCCCACTCGCTGGCCAGCGCGCGGGTGCGCGGATTGATCTTCGCGGGCAGGGTCAAGGCCTGCTGCAGGACGGCCGGCGCCTCGATCACATTGGCGCGATAGTCAAGCGAAGAAGCGAAGGAAAACTGCGCCCGCAGGCGTACCGGCTCACGAGCCAGGGCTTCAAGTGTCGGTGCCAGCATGCTGTCGGGCGGCAGGCGGGTGGCGATGTCCAGGGCCAGCAACCAGCGCCGGTTGTGCGCCTCGAGGATGCTGGTATAGGCCAGCGGCGCGTCGATACCGGTGACCACCGGTAACTGCTTCGCTGCACCGGCCGGTAGTGGGCGTGCACGCCAGCTGTGGCCGTCGTACTCGTCGAATACCGGTCCGCGCCAGTAGAGGTCGGATTTCTCCGGCGGCTCGCTGGCGAAGCGACTGCGGAAGGCGATCGCGCTGGAGAGGGTCAGGCGGCTGATGCTGCCCGGTGACATCTCTTCGGAGAGGCCGCTGAGTCCGGCGTAGGCGTCCTGTGGTAAGCCCCACAGCGGACCGGAAACACGCGGGAAGAGCAGGTAGAGAATGAGCATGAACGGCAGCGCCTGCGCCAGCAAGAGGACGGCATGGCGGAGAATGGTGGCCACCGGCTGGGCGCCGCCGTGCAGGCGGAGCAAGGCGGCGGTGAGCAGGGCGATGGCGGCCAGCAACCAGGCGCCGGTCGGGATGCTCTGCGAGTACAGGTAATGGGTGAGCAGCAGGAAATAGCCGAGCATGATGACCACCAGCGCGTCGCGCCGGCGGCTCATCTCCATTGGTTTCAAGGCCATGAAGACCACCAGCAGTGCGACGCCCGCATCCTTGCCAAGCAGGGTGCGGAATTGCCAGGCAATGGCCGCGATGCTGCCGATGACCAGCAGCACCAGCGCCCAGCGCGGTGGCAGCGGGCGACCCTGCTGCCATAGCCAGACGCGCCAGAGCAGCATGCTGCCGACGAGCAGCGACAGCCACCAGGGCAGGTGCGCGAAGTGCGGCCCGGCGGTCGCCAGGGCAACGGCGAGCAGCCACGGTATGGCGCCGTGTTCGAGCGCAAGCATGGGCACCGGCCCGGCGCTAGGCCTGGCGAATGCTTGCAGTATTTTCACCGCTCTCACCGTGCAGGGCCAGCGCTTGCAGGCAGCTTGCCCGGTGCGCGTCGCCTTGGCCGGGGGCAAGCTGTTTGCCGGGCAGCTTGAGGCCGTAGCGCGCCTGCGCCTCCTCGGCGGCCAATACCCAGCCGGTGAGTATCGACAGGCGCTCTTCAGGGCCGCACTCGGACGCGATGAGCGACCAGTCGAGCCACAGCTCTTCGGCGGCGCCACCGGCGAACTGCTTGACCAGATGCGGCTGCTCGTCCGAGCGCCGGGCCACCGTTTTCCAGGCAATGTGCCGCGTCGAGTCGCTGAGCTGACGCGGCCGCAGGCCGGCAAAATCTTCCTGCCCGTTGTCGCCGTGCAGATGATCGGCGTGCATGGTCGGCGACGGCGCCCGTATGGGCTGCGGATAGACGATGCACGACCAGCGTGGGTGTGGATAGCTCCAGGCGCGGAAGAGTCCCAGTGGGTAGCGGGTGAGCAGGGTCACCCGACCCGGGTCGAGGCGACCACGCCGCTGTGTGGCAAAGGGGATGGCGACCGACGCACGTCCTTCCGCCGGCAGGTTGACGCTGCAGCTTGCTTGCCCGGCGAAACAAAACTCGAGCGCGCGACGTGTTTGCCGACGGGCGTTCTCGAGCTGCAGCGGGAAGTGCGCCGCATCGCCGGCGAAAACGGCGGGCACTCGCCCGGCTGTCAGGCGCAGGCCGAAGAGGTTGTAGAAGGTATGCACCATGGCCACGATGGCCAGGCCGGCAAGCAGAAAAATCAGCGCGTGGCCGAGACTCAGGTTGTAGTTGATGGCGCCGATGAGCATCACCACCAGGACGACGGCAAAGAGGACGCCAGCGCGCGTCGGGACGATGAAGATGCGGCGCTGGTTGAGGACGATCGGTGACTGCTCGTCCGGGGCCAGGCGAAACAGCCAGCGCTGCAGGGCGGCCAGTCTCGGCATCAGAGGAGCGGGGTCGCGCGAATCAGCGCGGCGATGTCTTCCGCCCCCGCATGGCTGCCGCTGAGTAGCCGTAGCCGGTGGCGCGCAACGGCCGGCAGGACCGCCTGCACATCTTCGGGCAAAACCATCTCGCGGCCATCGGTAAACGCCCAGGCGCGCGCCGCCGCCAGCAGCGATAGCGCCGCGCGCGGACTTAGGCCATGCACCAAATGGGCGTCGGTGCGCGTCGCTTCCACTACTCGCTGCAGATAGTCGAGAACGGCGCCCGAGGCGTGTACCGCCGCCGCCTGCTGTTGCAGTGCTGCAAAATCGCCCGGCTTCAGGCACGCGCTCAGGGTCGGCAGTTGCTCGCGGCGGCCGCCGCTTTCGAGCAGCGCACGTTCGGCGGCGTGGTCCGGGTAGCCGAGTTCGATGCGCAGCAGGAAACGATCCAGCTGCGACTCGGGCAGCGGGAAGGTGCCGATCTGGTTCGATGGATTTTGCGTGGCAATGACAAAAAACGGTTGCGGCAAGGGCCGCGTCTCGCCCTCGGTGGTCACCTGTCCCTCTTCCATGGCTTCGAGCAGCGCGCTTTGCGTCTTTGGCGTCGCGCGGTTGATCTCGTCGGCGAGCAGCACCTGCGAGAACACCGGCCCGGGCAGAAAGCGGAAATCACCGCCTTCACGGTCGAAAACCGACACGCCAAGAATGTCCGCCGGCAGCATGTCGCTGGTGAACTGGACGCGTGAGAACTGGAATCCGAGCAGGCGAGCCAGGGTATGCGCCAGGGTCGTCTTGCCGACGCCGGGCAGATCCTCGATCAGCAGGTGTCCTTTGGCGAGCAGGCAGCACAGGGCCAGGCGGGTCTGCCGGCTCTTGCCGAGAATCACCTGGTTGGCGGCGGCAAGAATTTCGTCGAGCGGGGATTGTCGGGTGATCGGTCGCATGGCTTGTCGTGGTGGCGCAATTGCGACGATAATAAACCATCATCAGATAACTTGATTTCCCGCAGATCCCGGCGTCCATGGCGACCTTTGATTGCGGTAGAGAGGCGATAGTGACCAGTACCGCATTCATCACCCATCGAGATTGCCAGTTGCATGACATGGGCTCGTATCATCCGGAATGTCCGGAACGTCTCACCGCGATCAGTGATCACATGATTGCGCAAGGCCTGGATTCGTATTTTTCCTACCACGATGCTCCCTTGGCGGACTTCGCGCATCTACGGCGGGTGCACTCGGCGGCGCACCTGGAACGGGTCAAGCGGGCCTCGCCAGAGCTGGGCATTGTGCACCTCGACCCGGACACGGCGATGAACCGGCACACCTGGAAAGCGGCGCTGCGCGCAGCCGGGGCAGGGGTTCTGGCGGTCGATCTGGTGATGGCCGGCGCGGCCCAGAACGCGTTCTGTGCGGTCCGACCTCCCGGCCACCATGCCGAGCGCGAGTCCGCGATGGGTTTCTGTTTCTTCAATAACATCGCCGTCGCCGCAGCGCATGCACTGGAAGCGCACAAACTGTCGCGGGTGGCAGTGGTCGATTTCGACGTGCACCATGGCAACGGCACCGAGGACTGCTTCAAGGGCGATCAGCGCGTACTGATGGTCAGCACCTTCCAGCATCCCTTCTACCCCTATAGCGGTACCGAGAAACCGGCGTCGAACATGCTCAACGTGCCGCTCAGCCGCGATACCGACGGGGAGGAGTTCCGACAGGTAGTCAGCGAGTTGTGGATGCCGCGTCTGCGTGAGTTTCAGCCGGAGATGATCTTCATCTCGGCCGGTTTCGACGCGCACTACGAAGACGAGATGGGCGGCTTGCGGCTGCTCGAGAAAGATTACGCCTGGGTCACCGCCCAGCTCACCGAGCTCGCCGACGAGTGCGCGCAAAGGCGCATCGTGTCAATGCTCGAAGGCGGGTACGCGCTGTCCGCGCTGGCCCGCAGCGTCGTCGCCCACCTGCGGGTCATGGCCGATTTCTGAGACTGATTTTTTCCTGTCAGCGGTGTTTCTGGTTCTTTGCGCCTTGGCCGTTTTCATGGCCAAGGCGCTTGCCTTCGGTTAAAATTCGAAGCTTGATTGTCCACGGTCGAATGCTTTCGGCTATTGCTCGGGCCCCCCACCCATGACCATGATTACTGGATCGATCGTCGCGATCGTCACCCCGATGCACGCCGATGGCAGCCTCGACCTACCCGCCCTGCGCCGCCTTGTCGACTTTCATGTGCAGGAGGGGACCGACGCCATCGTCGTCGTCGGCACCACGGGCGAATCGCCAACGGTGACTGTCGATGAACACTGCGAACTGATACGGGTCACGGTCGAACAGGCTGCCGGTCGTGTTCCGGTGATCGCCGGAACCGGCGCCAATTCCACCGCCGAAGCCATCGCCCTGACGCGCTTCGCTCACCAGGCCGGCGCCGACGCGGCGCTATCGGTGGTGCCCTACTACAACAAGCCGACCCAGGAAGGCCTTTATCGCCACTTCCGGGCCATTGCCGAAGGCGTCGATATCCCCGTCATCCTTTACAACGTGCCGGGGCGGACGGTCGCCGATCTGGGCAATGACACTGCCCTGCGTCTGGCCGAAATCCCGAATATCGTCGGCATCAAGGACGCGACCGGCAGCATCGAACGCGGAACCGACCTGATTGCCCGGGCGCCGGCAGGCTTTGCCGTCTATAGCGGCGACGATGCCAGTGCCTGTGCCTTGATTCTGATGGGGGCGCAGGGGGACATCTCGGTGGTGGCCAATGTTGCGCCGCGCTTGATGCACGAGATGTGTGCCGCGGCCTTGGCCGGCAACGCGGTTGCCGCGCGTGCGCTGCACGCGCGGCTACTCGGGTTGCACCAGCAACTGTTCTGCGAGGCGAATCCGATTCCGGTCAAGTGGGCGTGCCAGGAACTGGGTCTGATCGAGGATGGACTCAGGTTGCCGCTGACGCCACTATCGCCCGCGTGTCACGAGCGGGTTCGCGTTGCCCTGCGCCAGGCCGGCGTACTCGTCTAGATCCGAGGTTGCCACATGAGTCCTATCGTTGCGCGCATTCGACTGCTCGGCTTGCTGGTGGCGCCGCTGCTGCTGCTGGCCTGCAGCACGACTTTCGAGACCAAGAAAATTGACTACAAGACGGCCTCCAAGAGCCAGGTGCCGACGCTCGAGATACCTCCAGACCTGACCTCGCCGACACGCGATGATCGCTACGCGATTCCCGACACCGGCGGCGGCAAGGGGTCGGCGACCTATTCGGCGTATAGCGCCGAACGTTCGCCGCAGGCGCTGGCACAACAGAAGAGCGACGTCCTGCCGGAGGTCGACAACGCACGCGTCGAACGCGCCGGAAACGAGCGTTGGCTGGTGGTCAAAGGCTCTCCCGACAAACTCTGGGGTCCGGTCAAGGACTTCTGGCAGGAAACCGGCTTTGTCATCAAGATCGACCTGCCCGATGCCGGCGTGATGGAGACCGACTGGGCCGAGAACCGTGCCAAGATTTCGCAGGATTTCATTCGCAACATCCTTGGCAAAGTGATCGATTCGGTTTACTCGACGGCCGAGAGAGACAAGTTCCGCACTCGTCTGGAACCGGGAATCACCCCCGGCACGACGGACATTTTCATCAGTCATCGCGGGATGTACGAGGTCTTCGTCTCCGAGGGCAAGGACCAGACCAAGTGGCAGCCGCGTCCGCCCGATCCGGAGCTTGAGGCCGAGATGCTGCGGCGCCTGATGGTGCGCCTGGGCAGCGACGAGAAACGCGCCACCGCAGCCATTCAGGCGGCCAAGGAAAAGCCTGCCGAGCGCGCTTCCCTTTCGCGCGGCACCGACGGTGCCGGCACGCTGGACGTTCAGGAGCCCTTCGATCGCGCCTGGCGGCGAGTCGGTCTGGCACTCGATCGGGTCGGCTTTACGGTCGTCGACCGGGATCGCTCCAGGGGCCTGTACTTCGTTCGCTATGTCGATCCGGAAACTGACGGCGAGAAGCAGGAAGACGGCTTCCTGGCCAAGCTGAATCCGTTCAAGGGCAGCCCGGTCGAAAAGCAAAGGATCCAGTACCGGATCTACGTGACGGAAGCCGCTGGCCGATCTACGGTGCAGGTGCTGACGGCCGAAGGTGGCGTCGATCAATCCGAGACCGCGAAGAAGATCCTCAATTTGCTCTATGACCAGTTGAAGTGATGCGTTTCGCGTCGCTGGGCAGCGGCAGTCAGGGTAACGCCCTGATTGTCGACGCCGGCGTGACGAAAGTGATGGTCGATTGCGGTTTTTCGACCCGCGTGGCGACGGCCCGCTTGGCCCGGTTGGGCCTTACCCCGGATCAACTGACGGCGATCCTGGTCACCCATGAGCATGGTGATCACCTCGGCGGTGTCTTCGCTTTTGCCCGTCGTCATCGGCTCACCGTCTTTCTCACCCACGGTACCCATGCGGCGGCTTCGCGAGCTTCGCCGACCTTGCCTGAGTGTCGTTTGATCGACGGCCACGCCGCGTTTGCGATTGACGGCCTCGAAGTGCTGCCTTTCCCGGTACCTCACGACGCACGCGAACCTGTGCAGTACCGGTTTGATGACGGCCAGCATCGCCTTGGCGTGCTCACCGACAGTGGTTCGATTACCCCTTACATTGTCGAAGTGCTGCGCGCCTGTGACGCGCTCGTGCTGGAGTGCAACCATGATCACGCCCTGCTCGCCGCGTCGCGCTATCCTGCGCTCCTCAAGCGGCGAATCGGTGGGCGCTTCGGGCATCTTGAGAACGCTCAGGCGGCGAGCCTGGTGCGGCAGATCGACAGCCGCCGCCTGCAGCATGTGGTGGCCGCGCACCTCAGCCAGGAAAACAATCGGCCGCAACTTGCCGTCAGGGCACTTGCCGCGGTCCTTGGCTGCAGTGACGACTGGATCGGCGTTGCTGGCCAGGAGGGTGGCTTCGCCTGGCGGCAGTTGAGCTAAAGCTCATCCACGCAGCCAGAAAAAAGCCGGCTTGCGCCGGCTTTTCTGTGCTGCTGTTCTGACGACACAGCAGTTACTTATTCATTGTCTCCTTGGCCGCGTCGGCAGCGCCCTGGGCTGCGGCGCCAGCAACTTCCTTGGCCTTGTCCGTGGCCTCATCGGTGGCGGACTTGCCGGCGTCTGCAGGCGCTGCGGCAGGAGCAGCAGCAGTATCAGCCGCTGGAGCGGCGGCAGGAGCGGTCGCGGGTTCGGCAGCCGGGGTTGCGGCAGGAGCAGTGGCCGGAGCGGGCTCCGGAGCAGCGACGGGCTTGGCTTCTTCTTTCTTGCCACAGGCGGTAACGGCAAGAGCGAGTAGGGCAGCAAGCAGTAGCGAGCGTTTCATAGGGTGTTCCTTATTGACGGTGAAAGGGCGTACAACGACCCAGAAGTAAAATGGTTGACCGGGGTGCAACATCGCGCGAGGCACCATTTTAACACCGCTTGTGATTGTAGACTGATCGCAATTTGTGCGCCGCAGTATGGGCTGCGTGCCGACCGTCACTCCTTGGTCGAGGGACTACCGGATGGGGGTCGAGGCCACTGCACGCAGGGATTCGAGGTCGATCCAACCGTAGGCCAAGGCAAAGAGCGCAACCGTTAGCCCCATCGAGACCGCGGCCAGCAGGCTGCCCAGGATCATTTCATCGGTAAATACCCGCCTTGGCCATCCCCTCAGACCGAGATAGTCGGCGAAAGACACGTGGCGGTCAGCGCCGCCGGGATCGGGGGCATCGCTTTGGGCTATAAAGCGTAAGCCGCAGTCCCGGCAACGGAATGGAGCCTCGCTTTTGAGGCGAAGCGCCGTTCCTTCCTGTGGTCCGCGCCGTCTTGAACGGCGGATGGCTTCAGAGTTGCAGCTAGGGCATTTCATGATTGAACGCAAGACTCCGGTCAGAGATTCGAGTTCCCGGAATGGGGATCAACGCTGGCTAGGCAGAAGAAGGTCAGCGAACGATGGCTACAGCTTAAGGAGTTTGTTGACAGGTCGCTGTGCGTATTGTCACAGTGCCGAGCAGTTTGTCGCAGTGCCCGGATTTCTGCGGACGCTCGCTGGCCAGACTGCTTGCTGACGTCGGAGTTGGTGGCCTCAGGGTGCTAAACTGCGGCGCATGCCTTCGATTCTGCTCATTGCGGTAGCGCTTATTACGATTTCCGTCCCTGCCACGGCGGGGAATTTCGCTGTCGCGGGCACGCTCATCGGCGGTCCTTGGTACGCACCCTACGGGGCGGCCTTTCCGCCATTCTTCGCCTACGACCGCTTTGGCTCCTGCCTGACACCGGGCTGTCCGAATTACGAGCAACTGCGACGTTTCCTCGATCGCTACGAGCGCAATTACGGCGGCCGCTTGGCGCCGAACCCGCCTCCCGTCGAGATGTCGCCGCTGCCACGTGACGTGGCACCAACGCCGGAAGCGCACATTCAGCCACGCTACCGCGGGGCGAGTCAGATTCGCCCGGAGTTCGAACAGGCCGGGCAGAATCTCGATACGCGTTCCGCTATTGGCAAGTAGCTTGCGCGCCGGTGTGGTCAGATCTGCTCGCTTACCCCGGCCGACTCGAAACTGGCCATTTCGTTGAGGAAAGCGACGGCGCTGAGGACCAGCGGCCAGGCCAGCGCCACGCCGCTTCCTTCGCCTAGGCGCAGTCCGAGATCGAGCAGGGGCTCGGCATGCAGGGCGCGCAATTGGGCCCGGTGACCCGGTTCCGCAGAACGGTGACAGAACACGCAATAGTCGCCGATGGCCGGGGCAATATGGGTGGCGACCAGGAGTGCCGAAGTGACGATGAAGCCATCGATCAGCAGCAGCATGCCGCGCTCGGCTGCGGCAAGCATCGCGCCAGCCATCATCGCGATTTCGAAACCGCCGAACTCGGCGAGCACATCCAGCACTGGCGCATCCGGCGCCAGCGCCGCGCGTTCTGCAGCCTTCGCCAGAAGCGCCTGTTTGCGCGCCAGCCCGGCGTCGTCCAGGCCTGTGCCGCGGCCGACGCAGTCGACCAGCGGCGTGTTGGTTAGCTGATGTGCGAGCAGGGCCGCGGCCGCGGTGTTGCCGATTCCCATTTCGCCGAAACCGATCACCCGGCAGCCGTCGTCGGCGAGCTGGCGGGCGATTTTCGCGCCGCGCGCCATGGCCGTTTGGCAGTCGTCCGCGCTCATTGCTGCCTGCTCGATGAAGTTGTTCGTCCCGAAGGCGATCTTGGCGTCAAGCAAGCCGTTGCGGGCGCCGAAGTCGTGCGCTACGCCGGCGTCGATGATCTGCAGTTGCAGGCCGTTCTGGCGAGCGAAGACATTGATCGCCGCGCCGCCGGCGAGGAAGTTTTCGACCATTTGCCAGGTGACTTCCTGCGGATACGCCGAAACGCCGGCGCGGGCGGCGCCGTGGTCGCCGGCAAAGACCAGCAGATGCGGCTGCTGCAGGCTCGGCGTCAGCGATTGCTGCAGCTGGCCGATTTGCAGTGCCAGGCGTTCGAGTTGGCCAAGCGAACCGCGGGGTTTGGTTTTGCCGTCGATGCGCGCCTGCAGCGCGGGAAGCGGGATGGTCGGCGGGATGGAGAAGTGCATCGTCTGGCGAGCCCCGGCAAAGCGTCGATTATACCCGCCACCCGGGCATGCTAATCTTCGTGGGATGCGAGAACTGATCATTGGTGGCGCCCGTTCGGGCAAGAGCGCCCTGGCCGAGCGCCGGGCCAGCGAGAGCGGCCTGAAGGTGGTCTACCTGGCGACAGCGCAAGCGCTCGATGGCGAAATGACGCAGCGCATCGCGCACCATCGGCAGCGCCGCAGCGCCGACTGGGGGCTGATCGAGGAGCCGATCGATCTGGCGGGCGCCTTGCGCAGGCACGCGGCACCAGGGGTCTGCCTGCTGGTCGATTGTCTGACGCTGTGGTTGTCGAACCTGCTCTTTGCCGGCGACGCCGCGCGCCAGGCTGACGCCGGCGAGCGCGTTTCCTGCCCGCTCTTTGCCGGCGCCACAGCCGCTCTGATCGAGACGCTGCCGCAACTGCCCGGGCGGATCATTCTGGTCAGCAACGAGGTTGGCTGGGGCGTCGTACCGATGGCGGCGCTGTCGCGCCTGTTTGCCGACGAGCAGGGCCGGCTGAACCAGCGGCTGGCGACGGTCTGCGAGCGGGTGACGCTGGTGGTCGCCGGCTTGCCGCTGACTTTGCGTTGACTCTGCGTTGACTCTGCGTTGATTCTGCGCTGTTTTCGCCGAGGGTGATGAGTGCTATTCTTTCGGTTGTCAGACAACCTGTCTACCAAGTGAGGAGCAGTGAGCAATGTACAAGCGAATCATGGTCGCCCTGGACCAGAGCTTCATGACCAAACGAGTGCTGGAAACAGCGATAGAACTGGCCAAGAGCACCGGCGCACGGGTGGCGATCTGTCATGCCATCGATGAAACCGTCCTCGCCCAGCGTGACGTGGCGATGATGCTGCCAAACAGCGTCGGCAAGACCGAAGCGCGGCTGCGTCTCGGCGCCCAGGGTTTTGTCGACCAGGCGGCCGAGACGGCACGTGCGGCCGGAGTCGAGACCGAAACCCGGATCATCGAGTCGGAGCAGAAACACGTCTCCGACATGCTCATCCAAGCGGCGGCCGAATGGCACGCCGATCTGCTGGTCGTCGGTACGCACGGCATGCGCGGCGTCGAGCGCTTTTTCGTCGGTAGCGTCGCCGAGCGCCTGGTACGCAAGGGTCGCCGCTCACTACTGCTGGTGCGCGGCGAAGATCCGGTCGATTAAGCGCTGGCAGGCACGGCGAGCCGAGCCGCGCGCGGCGCGGCTACCAGGGCTTGTGCCGGCAGCCAGGCCGCCAGCTGCCGCAGGTCGAGGTGCGCTTCGACGGCGTCGGCAAGGCGATCGATGTCGGCTTCCCGGCGCTGCCGGGCATCGAAGTCCTGCGTCGGCCGGTGGCCTGCCCAGGTCAGCAGCGCGGCCAGCGCCGGTGGCGAGTCGAACAGGCCGTGGCAGTAGGTCGCCAGAATCTGGCCATCACTCGACAGCGCGCCGTCCGCTTGGCCGGCGAGTCGCAGTGCCGGGGTGGTCAAGGCTGCGCCCTCGGTGATGCCCATGTGGATGCGGTAGCCACTGACCCTCGCTGCACCCGCTAGCAGCAACTCGCCGCTGACGTTCTGCAAGGTTTTCTCGGCGGCCAGCCGCGTTTCGAAGTCCAGCCAGGCAAGTCCCGGCCTGCTGCCCGGAGGACCTTCGAGTCCCAGCGGATCGTGTAACTGGCGGCCGAGCATCTGCAGGCCGCCGCAGATCCCGATCAGCTTGCCGCCGTAGCGCAGGTGCCGCCGGATCGCTTCCTCCCAGCCTTGTGCGCGCAGCCATTCGAGGTCGGCCTGCACCGCTTTCGACCCCGGCAGCACGATCAGGTCGCAGGCGGGCGGCGCCTCGTTCGGGCCGACGAAGCGAAAATCGACTTCCGGGTGGAAGCGTAGCGGGTCGAGGTCGTTGTGGTTTGAAATGCGCGGGTACGCCGGCGCGATGACGCGCAGCGCCGCGCAGTTCTTGTGCAGGTTCTCGCGTGGCAGTGCGTCTTCGGCGTCGAGATAGAGGCCGTGTAGATACGGCAGGACGCCGAGCACCGGCTTTCCGGTGCGTTCCTCGAGCCAGCGCAGCCCATTTTCGAGCAGGCCGATATCGCCGCGAAAGCGGTTGATGACGAAGCCCTTGACGCGCGCTTGTTCCGATGGCGAGAGCAGGTCGAGGGTGCCGCAGAGATGCGCGAAAACGCCGCCACGATCGATGTCGGCAATCAGGATCACCGGGCAATCGACGGCCTCGGCGAAACCCATGTTGGCGATGTCGCGGTCACGCAGGTTGATCTCCGCCGGGCTGCCGGCACCTTCGACGAGCAGGCAGTCGTATTGCGCCCGCAGGCGCTGCCACGATTCGAGCACCGCTTGCATGGCGCGCGGCTTGTAGGCGTGGTAGTCGCGCGCGTCGAGGTCGGTCAAGGCTTTGCCGTGGATGATTACCTGCGCCCGCTTGTCGGTCGCGGGCTTGAGCAGGACCGGATTGAAGTCCGAGTGGGTCGCTACGCCGGCCGCCTGAGCCTGCAGTGCCTGCGCGCGCCCGATCTCGCCACCGTCGCTGGTGACCGCCGAATTCAGCGCCATGTTCTGCGGTTTGAAGGGCGCGACGCGCACGCCGCGGCGGTGCAGGATACGGCACAGGGCAGCGACCAGCGTCGTCTTGCCGGAATCGGAAGTGCAGCCTTGCACCATCAGGCTGGGGGGTGGGCGCTCGTTCATCGTAGAATCCAGGGTTTCGTTGCCCCGATTCTCGCATGCCGACCGTGTCTTCCTCCGCTTTCCTTGCCATCCAGATGCCGCCGGCGTTATTTCTGCCGCTCGCCGCGCTGGCCGGCGCCGGGCTCGATCGGCTACTCGGCGAGCCGCGGCGCTGGCATCCCCTGGTCGGTTTTGGCGCCCTGGCCACGGCTGCCGAGAGTTGCTTGAACCGTGCTCGCGGGCGCCGTCTACGCGGTCTGCTGGCCTGGTGCTTGCTGGTCCTGCCATTCTTCGCCCTGGCCCTGTGGCTGATGCCAGAAGGCTTGCCAGGCTGGGTACTGCATGTGTTGCTGCTTTACCTGGCGCTCGGCGGTTGCAGCCTCGGCGAACACGCGCGCCGCGTTGCCGACGATCTGGCGAGCGGTGATCTGGCGCTGGCGAGACAACATGTCGGCTGGATGGTTTCGCGACAGACCGACGACCTCGACCCTGCGGGTGTCGCCAGTGCTTGCCTTGAATCGACGCTGGAGAATGGCAACGACGCCATTTTCGGGGCGCTGTTCTGGTTCGCCTTGCTGGGCGGGCCGGGGGCGCTGCTTTTTCGTCTGGCCAATACGCTGGACGCCATGTGGGGTTACCGCAACCCGCGCTTTGCCGACTTCGGCTGGGCGGCCGCGCGGGTCGACGATCTGCTCAACTTTGTGCCGGCCCGCCTGACCGCGCTTTCCTACGCGCTCTGCGGCCACACGCGCGGCGCCTTGCGCTGCTGGCGCGAGCAGGCCGCGAGCTGGAAGAGCCCCAACGCCGGACCGGTGATGGCGGCCGGGGCCGGCAGCCTGGGGGTCGCGCTGGGTGGGCCAGCCCGCTATCACGGTCGTCTCGAGCCGCGGCCGCCACTCGGCGAAGGCCGGCCGGCCGGCGCCGGGGATATTGCGCAAGCGCTGGCACTGCTTCGGCGCAGCGTCATGCTATGGTTGGCGTTGCTGGTCTGCTGGGGTTTGGCGCGTGCTTGAACATGGCGGTCGACTGCGCGCCGCCGCTGCACGCTATGCGGCTTTCGGCGACTGGCCGCTGGCCGACTGGCTTGGACTGGCCGCTGGCCGACTGGCTTGACCTGTCGACCGGCATCAACCCGCGTGCCTACCCGGTGCCGGCGATCGATCCGCAGTGCTGGCAACGCCTGCCCGAGGACGACGACGGTCTGAACGACGCAGCCGCCGCCTACTATGGCAGCCAGCGGCTGCTCGCGGTGCCCGGTTCGCAGGCCGCTATCCAGCTTCTGCCGGCGCTCTTCGCGCCGCTGGCGGTGGCTTGCATGACGCCGATCTACGAAGAACATCCTCTGGCCTGGCAACGTGCCGGCCACAAGCTGCGCCGCCTGGAAAACGTGTCGCTGCCGCGCGCTCTTGCCGTGGCGACGCCGATGATCGTGCTGTGCAACCCCAACAACCCGACCGGCAGACGCTTGCCGGCCGCAGAGCTGCTCGCCGCGGCGGCTCAGTTGCAGCGGCGCGGCGGCTGGTTGGTGGTTGACGAGGCGTTCGGCGATGTCGAGCCCGGGAACTGCCTGGCCGCTCTGGCCGGTAGCCCGGAGGCGCCAAATCTGATCGTCCTGCGTTCGCTCGGCAAGTTTTTCGGCCTTGCCGGTGCCCGCGTCGGCTTCGTTTTCGCTGCCGACGACAAGCTGGCGCTGCTGCGCGAAGCGATCGGTCCCTGGCCGCTGTCCGGTCCGGCGCGTGCGGTTGCCAGACTGGCCTTGGCCGATCGCGGCTGGCAGGCACAGACTCGCCATCAACTGGCTGCCGCCGCGGCGCGGCTGACGGCGCTGCTGCGGCCTTTCGGCGAGCTCGGCGGTACGGCATTGTTCGTCAGCCTGTCCACTCCGCACGCGGCTTCCCTTTTCGAACACCTGGCACGCCAGGCCATTCTCACGCGGCATTTTCCGGCGCAGGGCTTGCTGCGCTGCGGCCTGCCTGCTTGCGAGAGGGAATGGCTGCGCCTGTCTTCTGCTCTCACCACCTGGGTGCCTTGACATGTTTGCTTGGTCGTTGCGGTTCTGTCTTGCCCTCTGCCTGCTGAGCGCTGGCGGCCTGCTGCACGCCGCGGCGCAGGCGATCGAGGTCATCGATGATGCCGGCAGGCGCCTACGCCTTGCGCAGCCGGCGAAGCGCATCATCAGCCTGGCGCCGCACCTAACCGAAACGCTGTTTGCCGCCGGTGCCGGCGAGCGTGTCGTCGGCAGCGTCGAGTACAGCAATTACCCGCCGGCGGCGGCGGCGATCGCTCGGGTCGGCAGTTACTCGCAGATCGACCTCGAACGCGTCATCGCGCTGCGCCCGGACCTCATCATCGGCTGGCAGAGCGGCAACGCGGCTGCCCACCTCGACCGCTTGCGGGCGCTCGGTTTCCCGGTCTACGTCTCGCAGCCGGATCGTATCGACGATGTGGCCAGCGAGATCGAGCGCCTCGGGGTACTGGCCGGCAGCACGGAGGTCGCCGAGCCTGCCGCCGCCAGTTTTCGCCGGCGCCTGGCCGCGCTGCAGACACGCTACGGCGAGCGGCCGTTGGTGCCCACCTTCTATCAGATATGGAAGCAACCGCTGATGACCGTCGGTCGCCGCCAGATCATCTCCGACGTCATTCGCCTGTGCGGTGGCGAGAATGTTTTCGGTAGCCTCGATACAATGGCGCCGACGGTGACTGTCGAAGCAATCCTCGCCGCAAATCCGGAAGCGATTGTTGCCAGTGGCATGGGTGAAGCACGCCCCGAGTGGCTCGATGACTGGCAGCGCTGGGGGTCGATCAAGGCGGTTGCACGCAACAATCTGTTCTTCGTTCCACCCGACCTGATCCAGCGCCACACGCCGCGTCTGCTCGACGGCGCCGAACTCCTTTGCCAGCATCTCGAGACGGCGCGTAGCCGTCGGCCACGACAGTGAGTACCATTTTTTTTCACCCTCAACGCCCTCAACGCCCTCGATGACCTCCACTACCGCCACCTCTTCGGCGTTCACCTTCGGTGGTGATCGCCTGCCCAAGCGCATCGTCTGTCTGAGCACCGAAACGGTTGAAGTCCTCTACGCACTCGGCGAGGAGGCGCGTGTCGTCGGCATCAGTGGTTATACCGTCTACCCGCCGCGGGCGCGCCAGGAAAAGCCCAAGGTCTTTGCCTTCAGCAGTGGCGATCTGGCGCGCATCCTGGCCGTCGAGCCGGATTTGGTGCTCTGTTTCTCGGACCTGCAGGCGGACATCGCCCGCGAGCTGATCAAGGCTGGCGTGGCGGTGCATGTCTTCAACCAGCGCCAGGTCGAAGGCATCCTGGCGATGATCGTGACCGTTGGTCGCCTGGTCGGCGTCAGCGAACGGGCGATGGCGCTGGTCGGTGAGCTGGAGGAGTGCATTGCCCAGGCCAGGCTTGAGGCCACCCGTCTGCCGCGCCGGCCAAGAGTCTATTTCGAGGAATGGGACGATCCGTCCATTGCCGGCATCGCCTGGGTTTCTGAACTGATCGGGATTGCCGGTGGTGAGGACGTCTTCTCCGAGCGGGCAGGCAAGCAGTCGGCTGTCGAACGGATCATCGCCGACCCGCTCGAGGTCGTCCGCCGCGCGCCGGAGATCATCATCGGCTCCTGGTGCGGGAAACGTTTTCGCGCCGAGAAAGTCGCCGCGCGGCCAGGTTGGCGGGAAATTCCCGCGGTCGCTACCGGGCAGTTGCACGAGATCAAGTCGGCACTGATCCTCTCGCCAGGGCCGGCGGCGATTCGCGAGGGTTTGCCCGCGCTGCGCCGTCTGTTCGACGCCTGGGCGGCGTCCGTCGAGCCGATCGGCCTTCTCGTGCCGGCGCCGTCAGACAGCGGCAGCCAGAACCCGCCACCCCCTTCGGTCGAGCAGACATGAAACGTTTTCTTTCGGCAGTGACGGCAAGCCTCCTCGAACCGCGTAGCAAGCTTCTGGTGCTGCTGCTCTGTGCCGCGTGGCTGCTCATGTTGGCTGGCACAAGATCGCTGATGCTGCCTGATGAGGGGCGCTATGTCGGCGTCGCCTTGGCCATGCTCAGCAGTGGCGACTGGCTGACGCCGACGCTCGATGGCCTGCCATATTTCCACAAGCCACCGCTTTTCTACTGGCTGACGGGACTGGCTCTGCAGCTCTTTGGCGTGAACGACTGGGCGGCTCGCCTGGCGTCTGTATTCGGCGCGCTGCTCGCCGTCGGCGGGCTGTTCTTTTTTGTCGCGCGCCATGCACAGCAGCGCCTGGCGACTGTCGCCGTGGCTGTCTTGGTGACGCAGCCGATGTTTTTTGCCGCTGCCCAGTATGCCAACCTCGACATGCTCGTCGCCGGGATGATCTCGGCGACCATCGTCTGCGGGGCGAGCGCCATTCTGCGCCTCGACAGCGGCCGGTCGTATCGCCCGGCGTTGGCCGCCGCCTACGTTTTTGCGGCCCTGGGTGTGCTTGCCAAAGGCTTGATTGGTTTTGTCCTGCCCGGCGCGATCCTGCTCGCGTGGTTGCTGTTGCGTAGGCGTTACCGACTGATCCCGGCGCTACTTTCGCTGCCGATGATCGGTCTGTTCCTGGCCGTTGCCGCGCCGTGGTTCGTCTGGATGCAGATCTCGTATCCCGGGTTCTGGGACTACTTCTTTGTCTATCATCATTTCCAGCGTTTCTCACAGACCGGCTTCAGCAATGCGCAGCCCTTCTGGTTCTACATCCCGGTGCTGCTCCTCGGCGCGCTGCCGTGGTCGCCGTGGATTTTGCGCGTCTGCTCGTGGAAGTACCTGGTGGATCCGGAGAGGGGCGACATCCGCAGCCTGATGCTGCTGTGGATGTTCGGCATTCTCGTTTTTTTCTCGCTGCCCAACTCGAAGCTCGTCGGCTACATCCTGCCGGCGCTGCCCCCGCTCGCCTTCCTGATCGCCGATGTGCTGCTCGGCTGGCTGCAGCAGCGGGCGCAGGGGCAGGATGAAGGGCCAAGCGCCCGGCGGTCACTCTACCTGGGCGGCAGTCTGTTCCTTGCCGCCAGCCTGTGCGTCGCGTTCATCGCGCTGGTGGTGGTCTTCGATTCGACCTCGACGAGAAGCCTAAGCAAGCAGGTGGCGCCCTTGTACAGCTCCGATGATCAGCTGGTGATGATCGATGAGTACGAGTACGACCTGCCGTTCTATCTGCGGCCCGATCGGGACGTCTGGGTGGTCAGCGAATGGCAGGATGCGGCGGCCATTGCGGCACGCGACAACTGGCGCAAGGAGCTCTATGACGCCGGCCAGTTCGATGCCGAGAAAATGCGTGCCGTACTGCTGCTTCCCGAGGAGTTCGTGGCGCGATTGTGCGCCTACACCGGAGCTTCGTTGTGGGTGTGGGGGAAAACGGCGCAGGCGCAGCGTTATTCATTCCTTCCCGAGCAGGCGATCGCATTTGCCGATGACCGACGAACCGTCTGGCGGCTCGACGCCGCGCAGCGTCGGCAGCTCAAGGACTGCAAACAGCCGGCGCCTGCTGGGTGATCGGGAAAGCGCTGGCCGCTGGGGGCACCCGCTTTCGGCAGGCGGCCAGGCCGCTACGGCAGCGCCTCGATCCAGTCGGCGATCCTCGCCGCTGCCGCCTGCCAGTGGGCGTCGAGCATCAGGGTATGGCCGGCGCCCGGAATGATGGCCGCTTCGGCCTGCCAGCGGCTGGCGGTGAAACGCAGCAGACCGGGCTGGAAAACTGCGTCGGCTGCGCCGCCGGTGACCAGAACCGGCAGCTTTGGTCGGCGTCCGCCGATGCGCATTGCCAGCAGCGTCAGATCGAGGATCGCACGGCGGGACTCTGACTGGAACAGCCTTGCAAAGCGGATCAGATCCTCGGTTTTCGTTTCGCGTGAGTAGTAGACGTCGCGGATCGTGCGCAGCGCTTTCTCGCTGTACTTGCCCTGCATGGCGCGTTCCTGTTCGCCGAAGAACGACGGCTGGCTGAAAGCGATGTTCATCGTTGCGCCAAGGATGCCGCCGGGCGGCACCGGCGCCATCAGGATCGCGGCCTGCGCCGGCTGCTGTTCGAGGGCGCGTTCGACGATGACGCTGCCCATCGAGTGTCCGATCAGGATCAGCGGCTCGGCGATGCCTCGTGCGACTTGGATGACATCTTCGACGTAGTCGTCGAGCCCGAAGGAGTCGAGCCGCTGGCGGCCGTCGCTGGCGCCGTGCCCGGCGAGATCGAGCGCTCGGCAATCGAAACCGCGAGCGCTGAAGTAAGGCAGAAAATGCGCGTCCCAGCAACCCGCCGTGGCGTACCCGCCATGAACGAAGAGGAGCCGCGGCAAACGCGTCGGGCCGACGGCTGGTCGGTGCAGAGTATGGATTCGTCGGGTTTTCATAGTGACTCCGACTCTAGCACGCACGGGCCTGCATCCGAACGGAGTGATCAGGGGTCGGAAGCCTGGTCGTTGCGCGCGCCGTGCCGATGACGCCAGGCAAGCACGATCAAGGTGATTGCCGTGAGCGGCAGGGCGAAGCCGCCCATCACCATCGAGAAGCCACTCTGCGCGGCATGACCGGCGGCGTCGAGCACCAGGTAGGTGGTGTAGGCCGCGTAGTAGGCGAGGAACAGCGCCCCTTCCCAGCGCGCGATCAGGTGGCCGGTAAAGAAGATGGGCAAACAGGCAACCGCGATGGCGACCATCACTGGCAGGTCGAAAGCCAGCAACGACGCTGGCACGAGCAGATCGCCCGGGGCGATGCTCGCGGAGATTCCGAGCACCGCGAGGATATTGAAGATATTGCTGCCGACGACGTTGCCGACGGCGATGTCGCGCTGGCCGCGGATTGCCGCCATGACTGAGGTCGCGACTTCAGGCAGCGACGTGCCGGCGGCGACAATGGTCAGTCCGACCACCACTTCGCTCATCCCCAGTTGCCGGGCCAGGGTGACTGCAGCTTCCACCAGCCAGTTGGAGCCGACTACCAGTAGGCCCATGCCAGCCGCGACCAGCAGGATCTGCATCAGCCAGTGAGCGTCCCAGGCTCGGTCGTCCACGGCTGGCAATTCGGATTCGATCTCCCTGAGCGCAAGGTTGTCGCGACGGCTCTGACGAATGACCAGGACGGTGTAGGCGAGCAGCAGGCTGACCAGCAGCAGGCCGTCGCCACGGCTGAGGCCGCTGTCGCTGGCCAGCACCCAGAGCAGCAGCGAAAAAGCGACCATCATTGGCACTTCCTGCCGGATCAACTGGCGGTGCACCAGCAGGGGGGCGATCAGGGCCGACAGGCCGAGAATGAACAGGACGTTGAAGATGTTGCTACCGACCACGTTGCCGAGCGCGATGTCGACCTGGCCAGACCAGGCTGATTGCACGGACACCGCAAGTTCGGGCGAACTCGTTCCGAAAGCGACGACGGTCAGTCCGACCACCAGCGGCGAGATGCCGAAAGATAGCGCGAGTTTCGAAGCACCGCGAACCATGAGTTCGGCACCGAAGATCAGGGCGATGAGACCCGGGATGAACCAGAGCATGTGATGTTTTCCGTGCGGTAGTTGGCAGCGCTGGCCGGCCGGCGTGCACTCCGCCACGCCCGGCGCCGCCGCGTCGGTGCGGCGCTGGCCGCTTCCAAAGTCGGCGGCGCGGCGATCATCGCACGACCGCCATTTCGACTCAAGCGCGTGTGGTCAGGACGCAAGCGCCGGCAAACAGGGCACAATGGCAACTTCACTCGTCTACCAAAGTCCTTCATGTCGTTCCAGCCGCGAGTTCTTGTCTGCCTGGCTTCCGAGCAGATCATGCAGAATGCCCTGCCGGCGCTGCGCCTGCGGCCGGCCCGCGTGGTGATCGCTGCCAGCGATGGGGAAGCGGCGTACCGGGGCGCGTCGCAGGTCAGTCGCGTGCTACAGAAGGCGGGCTGGGCGGAAGATGCGGTGCGTATTGTTCGCCACACACCGGATCACGACCTCGGGCGCATCAGCAGCTATGCCCGCGAACTGGCGGCGGCCTTAAGCCGTGAGTTTCCCGGCTGGCCGATCGATCTCAATGCCAGTGGCGGTACAAAGGTGATGTCCTTTGGTTTTCTCGGCGCTTTTGCCGGTCTGGGCGATGCCTGGTACTGCGATACCCACCATGATCTGCTCGAGCCTCTGGGGGGCGGCGCGGCGCTGGCGTTGCCGCCGGACATGCTGCGCCTGAGTGACCTGCTGCAGATGCAGGGCTACCGCGTCGTCGCCGACCCGACCTGGAGTGCGGATTTCGCTCGAGCGGCAGCCGCGCGCGCTTTTCTGACCGAGCATCTGGCGTGTTCCGCCTCGCAGCTCGGCGGCTTCTTCGGCTACGTCAATCGCCTGACCCGCGAAGTGCTGCCAAAGACGCGTCCGGATGGAGCCGTTGTGCGTGCGTTTCAGAGCGAAATCGTCGCCGAACGGCCACTCTTCGCCAATCACCACCAGCTCGCCTGGGCCTTCGAGCAGGCTGGTATCTGGCAATGGGATGGCGACTGTCACTTCGCTTTCGCCAACGAGACCGTGGCCCGCTACGCTGGTGGCGGCTGGCTTGAGGAGTGGGTATGGTTGACGCTCGCGGGCCTGCAGGCCGACGGCCAGATACCCGATGGCCACTGGGGCACCAGCGTCAGCATCGACGCCGAGGGCGCCGTGGAAGGCGTCGGCAACGAACTCGATGCTGCACTGGTGTGGCGTAACCGCTTGCTGGTCCTTGAATGCAAGACCGGTGTGCAGATCACGACCGAGGGCGGTAGCCAGGCAATCCTCAACCGTCTCGACAGTCTGCGTCGGCACGTCGGGGGGGCGATGGGCGAAACCTGGCTGCTGACCGCCAGACGACTGCATCCGGGCACCGGTTCGGCGGCGCGCGAACGCGCCCGTGCCTACAGCATTCGCCTGATCGAACCCGAGCAACTGGCCGACCTGCGCAGCGATGTCGAGCACTGGATGCACGTCGACGGCGCTTCCCATGCCTCCTCGTGACGCCGTTTGCGTAGCCTTGCCTACCGGGCGGTCGCAGCTGCGATGACCGATAGCGGCGCGCTGGCTTTTCGCAGCTGCTGACCGCTGTGCTAGAATCCCGCCCTCGCGGATCCGGCTGCTCGGGCCGCCCGATCTCTCCCGCGGCTTTTCGCTGCCGCTGATCGCGGATCCGGCTTTTCCATTTCCTTGCTGGGGTTTCCTTATGCCGGTCGTTACACTGCCTGACGGTTCGCAAAGAGAGTTTGCACAGCCGCTGACGGTTGCCGAAGTCGCGCAAAGCATCGGCGCCGGTTTGGCGCGCGCTGCGCTTGCCGGCAAGGTCGACGGGCGTCTGGTTGATACTTCGTTTTTGATTGACAGCGACGTGCAGCTGGGCATCGTCACCGAGAAAGATGCTGCGGGCGTGGAGGTGATTCGCCACTCGGCCGCGCACCTGATGGCCTACGCGGTCAAGGAGCTCTTTCCGGAAGCGCAGGTGACGATCGGTCCGGTGATCGAAAACGGCTTCTACTACGACTTCGCCTATCAGCGTCCGTTTACCAATGACGATCTGGCGGCCATCGAAAAGCGCATGGGCGAGCTCGCCAAGCGCGATATCCCGGTTGAGCGAGAGGTCTGGGAGAGGGCCGCGGCGGTCGCTTTCTTCCTGTCGATTGGCGAGCGCTACAAGGCCGAGCTGATTGAGGCCATTCCGGAGGGGCAGGAGGTGTCGCTTTATCGCGAGGGCGATTTCGTCGACCTCTGTCGCGGCCCGCACGTGCCGTCCACCGGCAAGCTGAAAGTGTTCAAGCTGATGAAACTGGCGGGTGCCTATTGGCGCGGTGATCATCGTAACGAACAGCTGCAGCGCATCTACGGGACGGCGTGGGCCAAGAAAGAGGAGCAGGAAGCGTATCTGCATATGCTTGAAGAGGCCGAGAAGCGCGACCATCGCAAGCTTGGTCGGCAACTGGACCTTTTTCATCTCCAGGAGGAGTCGCCGGGAATGGTTTTCTGGCATCCCAAGGGTTGGACCATCTGGCAGGAAGTCGAGCAGTACATGCGCCGTCTGCTCGACCGGCACGGCTATCGCGAAGTGAAGACGCCGATGGTCATGGATCGCTCCCTGTGGGAGCGCTCGGGCCATTGGGATAACTACGCCGAGCACATGTTCACCACCGCCTCTGAAAACCGTGATTACGCGGTGAAGCCGATGAATTGCCCGGGGCATATCCAGATCTTCAATCAGGGATTGCGCAGCTACCGGGACCTGCCTTTGCGTCTGGCCGAGTTTGGTTCCTGCCATCGCAACGAGCCGTCAGGGGCCTTGCACGGCATCATGCGCGTGCGCGCCTTCGTCCAGGATGATGCGCACATTTTCTGTACGGAAGCGCAGGTGCTGCCGGAGACGGAAGCCTTCATCGATCTCTTGGAGAAGGTGTATGCCGATTTCGGGTTTACCGACATCATCGTTAAGTTGTCGACGCGTCCGGAAAAGCGCATTGGTTCCGACGCGCAATGGGATCGGGCCGAAGCCGCCCTTGGCGAAGGCTTGACTGCCAAGGGACTGAGCTACGAAGTACAGCCGGGCGAGGGCGCCTTCTACGGCCCGAAGATCGAGTTCTCCCTCAAGGATAGCCTCGGTCGCGTCTGGCAGTGCGGCACGCTGCAGCTTGATTTTGCCCTGCCAGAGCGCCTCAATGCGCACTATATTGGCGAGGATAATGATCGCCATGTTCCGGTGATGCTGCATCGGGCAATTCTCGGTTCGCTGGAGCGTTTTATCGGCATTCTTATTGAAAACTATGCCGGCGCCATGCCTTTGTGGCTATCGCCGACGCAGGCGGTGGTGCTCAACATTTCGGAGAAGCAGGGCGCCTACGCCGAAGCGGTGGCGGCGACGCTGCGCAATGCCGGCCTGCGGGTCGAGGCGGATTTGCGCAACGAAAAAATTACCTATAAAATACGAGAACATAGCTTGAGCAAGCTGCCATACCAGATTGTCGTTGGCGACAAGGAAATGGCAGCGAATATGGTGGCCGTGCGCACACGCGGAGGTCGGGATCTCGGACAAATGTCGGTCGAGGCTCTGGCTGGGCAGCTTCTGGATGAAGTGGCCGCGCGAAGTGGTACGGCTTAACTTTTGTCGACACAAGGAGCGGAACCATCGCACTGCAAAAGGCGCAACGCGTTAACCAAGAGATCAATGCACTAGAAATTCGGCTCATCGGTGAGGATGGCGAGGCATTGGGGGTCATGAGTTCCAGGGAGGCGCTGTCACTCGCCGAGGAGGCGGGGCTCGATCTGGTCGAGATCGCCCCGATGGCGCGACCGCCGGTTTGCCGGATTGTCGATTTCGGCAAGTTCAAGTACCAGGAACAGAAGCGCCAGCACGAACAGCGGCAAAAACAGAAGCAGGTGCAAGTCAAGGAGGTCAAGTTCCGTCCCGGTACCGACGAGAACGACTACCAGATCAAGCTGCGCAACATGACGCGCTTCCTTGATGAAGAAGACAAGGTCAAGGTCACATTGCGCTTCCGCGGTCGAGAAATGGCGCATCAGGATATTGGCATGCGCCAGATCGAGCGTATCCGGGCTGACCTGCAGGAAATGGCCGTGGTCGAGCAGATGCCGAAGATGGAAGGGCGGCAGATGGTCATGGTGCTGACCCCGAGCAAGAAGAAGCAAGGTTAGAAAAATAATTGCGGGGCGGCGCCTGCCAATAGGCTCTGGCTTAGTTGTAGAAGTGGTTTCTGTTGCCAATCCAGGTAGCAAAAAACAAGTGCGGTCGGGTCGAAAGCGCTCCCGTCGGGAGACACCTGGCAGCATGTTTATAAACGGAGCATGAAATGCCCAAAATGAAGACCAAGAGTGGAGCGAAAAAGCGCTTCACGGTCAGTGCCAGCGGCCGCATCAAGCGCTCGCAGGCGTTCAAGCGTCACATCCTGACCAAGAAGGACACCAAGACCAAGCGCCAGTTGCGCGGGATGACCGAAGTTCATGCAGCTGACAAGGCCATGGTTCGTTCCATGATGCCTTACGCTTGAGGAGATAAGAGATGCCCCGAGTCAAACGCGGTGTAACCGCGCACGCCCGCCACAAGAAAATCCTCGCCCTGGCCAAGGGTTATCGCGGTCGCCGCAAAAACGTCTATCGTGTCGCCAAACAGGCGGTAATGAAGGCCGGTCAGTACGCGTATCGTGATCGCCGCCAGCGCAAGCGTCAGTTTCGCAGTCTCTGGATCGCCCGTATCAATGCGGCGGCGAGGGAACTGGGCATGAAGTACAGCACCTTCATGAATGGCCTCAAAAAGGCGCAGATCGAAGTGGATCGCAAGGTGCTCGCCGATCTGGCCGTTTTCGACAAGCCGGCTTTTGCGGCTCTGGCCGTGCAAGCCAAGGCCCAACTCGACGCCTGAGCTTGTCCCGTGTCAAGAAAGGAGGCCTTAGCCTCCTTTTTTTCGGTGAACCATGCATAACTTCGATCAAATAGTCCAAGCCGCGTCAGCCGCATTTGCGGCGACCGACGATCCCGATGCACTGGAGCAAGTCAAAGCCAGCTATCTTGGCAAGAGCGGCCAGATTACCGCCTTGCTGAAGGGTTTGGGAAAGCTCCCTGCGGACGAGCGCAAGAGCGTCGGTGCGAGTATCAATCGCGCCAAGGATGCCGTCGAAGCGGCGCTGAACGCCCGCCGCGAAGCGCTTCGCCAGATGGCGCTGGCCGGTCGACTGGCTGAGGAAGCGCTCGACGTGACCCTGCCAGGGCGGGGCCAGTCGCGAGGCGGCCTGCATCCGGTCACACGGACGCTGGAGCGCATCGAGGCCCTCTTCGGCGCGATCGGCTTCGACGTTGCTGATGGCCCGGAAATCGAGGCCGACTTCCAGAACTTCACGGCACTCAATACGCCGGCCGATCACCCTGCCCGTTCGATGCACGATACCTTCTACTTGCAGGACGAGTCGGGGGGCGTTGCCGAGAACGTCCTGTTGCGCACGCATACCAGCCCGATTCAGGTGCGCTACATGCAGGCGCACGTCGCCCGGCATGTCAGCGCAGAAAGCATGCCCGAGATCCGCGTGATCGCCCCCGGGCGCGTCTATCGCGTCGATTCCGATGCCACGCATTCGCCAATGTTCCATCAGGTCGAGGGGCTGTGGGTCGGCGAGCAGGTCAGTTTTGCCGACCTGAAGGGCATCATCGGCGATTTCTTGCGCCGCTTTTTCGAGAGCGACGACTTGCAGGTCCGCTTCCGTCCCTCGTTTTTTCCCTTCACCGAGCCATCGGCAGAAATCGACATGGCCTTCATGAGCGGTGCCCTAAAGGGTCGCTGGCTGGAGATTGCCGGTTGCGGCATGGTTCATCCGAACGTCTTGCGCCACGTGGGCATCGACCCGGAGAAGTACATCGGTTTTGCCTTTGGCATGGGACCGGACCGGCTGACGATGCTGCGCTACGGCGTCAACGACCTGCGCCTGTTCTACGACGGTGACCTGCGCTTCCTGCGCCAGTTCGTCTGACTGCGGCCTGTGGCCCCTTCGTCGACCATGCTTTCTCCTGAGTTCTTGCGTTCATGAAATTTTCAGAATCCTGGCTTCGCAGCTTCGTCGACCCGGTTTGTTCGGGCGGCGAATTTTCGCATCTGTTGACCATGGCCGGTCTCGAAGTGGAGGACGAAGAATGTGTCGCCCCGGCCTTCGACAAAGTGGTCGTCGCGCAGGTGCTCGAAGTCGAAAAACATCCTGATGCCGACCGGCTCAATGTCTGCCGTGTCGATATCGGTGGCGGCGAGACGCGGCAAATTGTCTGCGGGGCGCCGAACGCGGCTGCCGGGATCAAGGTGCCGTGCGCCCTGCCCGGTGCCGAACTACCGGGTGGCTTCACGATCAAGGTCGCCAAGGTGCGCGGTGTCGCCTCGTCGGGAATGCTCTGCTCGGCCAAGGAGCTCGGCATTGCCGACGATGCCGCCGGCTTGCTCCTGCTAAGCGCCGATGCGTCGGTAGGCGAAGATATCCGTCGCCATCTCGATCTCGACGACCGCCTGCTGACCCTCAAGCTGACGCCGAATCGGGCGGACTGCCTGTCGCTGGAAGGTGTTTCCCGCGAGGTCGCCGCACTCACCGGGACAGCCGCGTGCTTTACGCCGGTCGACGATGTCGAGGTGTCGATCGCCACGGCACGGGCCATCGTTCTCGATGCTCCGGAAGCTTGCCCACGCTACTGCGGGCGGGTGATTGCGGGGGTCGACGCCGCGGCGCCGACGCCGACCTGGATGAGTCGTCGTCTCGAGCGTAGCGGCATCCGGCCGATTTCCGCCCTGGTCGATATCACCAACTACGTGATGCTCGAACTCGGCCAGCCGTTGCACGCTTTTGATAACAGCCGCCTGCACGGCGCCATTCACGTGCGCATGGCGCGCGCTGGCGAAAAGATCACGCTCCTCAACGAGCAGACCCTGGAACTCCAGGACGATGTGCTGCTGATTGCCGATGAGCAGCGACCGCTGGCGATGGGCGGGGTGATGGGTGGCGAGGAAAGTGGCATCAGCCTGGCCACCAGCGAGTTATTTCTCGAGTCAGCCTTTTTCGCGCCGACGGCGATCGCCGGTCGCGCCCGTCGTTACAGCTTTGTTTCCGACGCCTCGCATCGTTTCGAGCGCGGCGTCGATTTCGGCGGCACGCGGCGCGCGCTCGAACGTGCGACGCGCCTGGTTCTCGATATCTGCGGCGGTCAGGCCGGACCGGTAAGCGAAGCGCTGGCGACCCTACCGGAACGGCACGCGGTTCGCCTGCGTCCGTCGCGCGTCGCCAAGGTGCTCGGAATCACGCTGGATGCAGAATACATCGGCGCTCTCTTTTCGCGCCTCGCCCTGCCGTTTCGCAGGGACGCCGAGGATTTCATCGTCACCCCGCCGAGCTACCGCTTTGACATCGAGATCGAGGAAGACCTGATCGAAGAGCTGGCTCGCCTGCACGGCTACGAAAACATCCCGGCGACCTCGCCGACGGGCTTGCTGGCGATGTTGCCACAGACCGAGCAGGCGCGGCCCTTGGCGCGTGTTCGCCAAATTGTCGCCGATTGTGGCTATCAGGAGGTGGTCAACTTTGCGTTCGTCGAAGAGGCCTGGGAGCGTGATTTTGCCGACAACGGTGAACTGATTCGTCTGGCCAACCCGATTGCCAGTCAACTCAGTGTCATGCGCTCGACGCTGATCGGCGGTCTCGTCGCCAATGTCGCCGGCAACCTCAAGCGTCGGCAACCGCGGGCGCGCTTCTTCGAGACCGGGCGATGTTTCTTCCGCGACCCGCAGGGCAAGCCGGTGGCCGGTTTTCGTCAGCCGTGGAAGCTCACTGCTCTGGCGTACGGCAGCGCTTTTCCCGAGCAGTGGGCTTGCGCTGCACGCAAGGTCGATTTCTTCGATGTCAAGGGTGATCTCGAGCGCCTGCTGGCGCCGCGCGTGGCGCGCTTCGAAAGCGCACAGCATCCGGCTCTGCATCCCGGGCGCAGTGCGCGTGTCGTGGTCGACGGCCAGGCGATCGGTTTCGTCGGCGAACTGCATCCGCAGTGGCAGCAAAAATACGAGCTGCCGCTGGCACCGGTGCTTTTCGAAGTCGACCTGGATGCTATAGTCATGGCTAGCCTGGCGCAATATGCAGAGGTCTCACGCCAACCCCCCGTCATACGCGATATGGCTATTGTGGTCGATCAGGCGCTGGATTTGCAGCCATTGATCGACGGTCTGATCGCCAATCGTCCGGAAATCGTTCGCGAAATCAATCTGTTCGACGTCTACGTCGGGCGCGGGGTCGAGGCTGGCAAGAAAAGCCTTGCCTTCCGGATAATGATGCAAGATACTCGAAAGACATTACAGGAGGTCGACGTCGAGGCCGCCATGCAGCATCTGGTGGCCTATCTGCAAGAGACATTCGCGGCGCAGCTTCGGGTCTGAGAAAGGGAGGGTATGACGCTTACCAAGGCAGAACTCGCCGATTTTCTGTTTGAGAAGGTCGGCCTGAACAAGCGCGAGGCCAAGGACATGGTCGAGGCATTTTTCGAAGAGATTCGCAACGCGCTGGAACGGGGCGATGGCGTGAAGCTGTCCGGATTCGGCAATTTCCAATTGCGCGACAAGCCGCAGCGGCCGGGCCGCAATCCCAAGACCGGCGAAGAAATCCCGATCACCGCACGACGGGTGGTCACTTTTCATGCCAGCCAGAAACTGAAGGCCGAGGTGGAGCACGCTTATGATGGAAGCCAGTCCTAGAGACAATGGCAATGAGCCATTGCCGGCCATACCGGCCAAGCGGTACTTCACGATTGGCGAGGTGAGCGAGCTGTGCGGCGTCAAGCCGCACGTCTTGCGCTATTGGGAGCAGGAGTTTGCGCAACTCAAGCCGGTCAAGCGCCGCGGCAACCGCCGGTACTATCAACATCACGAAGTTCTCCTGGTGCGTCGCATCCGGGAGCTTCTCTACAGTCAGGGTTTCACGATCAGCGGTGCGCGCAATCGGCTCGAAGACGTTGAGCCGCAGGCCGCGAACAAGGATTCTGCGACAAGCAACGAGCTGTTGCGTGCCGAGTTGCTGAGCATCGCAGAAATGCTGCGCTCGGAAGGGCGCTGACGACGATTTCGGTTATAATTCGCAGCTTGTCGGGGCGTGGCGCAGCCTGGTAGCGCACTTGCATGGGGTGCAAGGGGTCCCGAGTTCGAATCCCGGCGCCCCGACCAAAAGAATGAGATCGTTAGAGAAAAACAAGAAACCGGCCCTGCGCCGGTTTTTTTGCGTGCGTCGTGGAGCGTCGGTGCGCATGCTGCCTACTTCTTTCGGCGCCTTTGCCCTGGTGCCCTGGCGATCAAGGACATGAATGATGCGCTTTGCCGTTATCTGATGACTCCGGGGTCGTGGACCGCGGCAGCTCGATGCGGAAACGCGTGCCGCGGCCAGGCTCGCTGCGGACGTCGATATTGCCGCGATGCTTCTCAACGATGATCTGCCAGGAAATCGAGAGCCCGAGTCCGGTCCCCTGACCGACCGCCTTGGTGGTGTAGAAGGGTTCGAAAATCCGCCGCTGCACCGCTTCGCCCATTCCCTTGCCGGTGTCCACAATCTCGATCCAGACAATATCGTCGTCGCTGCCGGTGGACACGGTAATGGTGCCCTGGACGTCGATCGACTGTGCGGCATTGACGAGAAGATTGAGAAAAACCTGGTTGAGTTGCGCGGGTACGCAGCGAACAAGCGGCAGCTGGCCATAGTTGCGGACCACTTCGGCTTTGTACTTGAGCTCGCTCCCGGCGACATTGATGGTGGACTCGATCCCGTCGTTGAGGTCGGCCAGTTGCCACTCGGCTTCGTCGACGCGAGAGAAGTTCTTCAGATCCTCGACGATCTTCTTGACGCGAGTCAGGCCCTGCGCAGATTCGTCGATCAGCTCGCCGATATCCTGGCGCAGGTAATCGAGGTCGGCCTTGGCGCAAGCTGCCTCGATTCGCTGGCGGCGCAGGTCGTTCGCCGGAATGGTATCGCGCAGCTCGTCGAAAGCCGCGATCAGTTCGAGCAGTTGGCGCACGTGCCCACGCAGCGAACCGATGTTGGAATTCACGAAACTGATCGGGTTGTTGATTTCGTGCGCGACGCCGGCGGCAAGTTGGCCCACGGCGGCCATCTTCTCCGACTGCAGCAGTTGTCCTTTGGCCCGCTCCAGGTGCTGCACGCTGGTCTGCAATTCGTCGGTTCGCGCGGCCACGCGTGTTTCGAGTTCCTGGTTGAGCTGCGCCAACTGCTGGCTCGATTCCTTCAGCTTCTCGTTGGTCGCGTGCAGCGTCTTGTTGCGTTCGCCAAGGACCGCGTGCAGATCCATCAAGGCGGCGATCAGGGTCGCGCGGGCGTGATCGTCGCGGGCGACGACTCCTGACTCGGCGAAGGCGCTTTCCGGGCTCTGCCCGGCTTCGACCAGGCGCATCTGGCGCGCCATGCGCTGGTCTTCGTCAAGGATGTGGAAGGTCAGCCAGCTGGTCAGATAGCGCAGCAGGCTGGGCCCGACGGCGGCGACCGATTCATCGTCCATCTGTGCGCGAAACGCGCCCAACTGTTCAACAAAGGCCCGATGATCGGCATGCTGCTTGGCGATATAGTCGGCCAGCAGCCCGCACGAGCGCATCACCCCTTCCTCCGTGGTGAAGTGCGCGTTGGCGTAGTCGCCGAGACGCGAGAGCAAGGCTTCGAGGCGCGCGCGCGCGACTGGCCCGCCGCCGGTCAGCAAAGGTGCCGCCTCGTTGATCAGCCCGACCAGTCCTTGATGCTGGGAATCGACGATGGCAATGCCCGTCTCGAAGTGGCGATTCCATTTAAAGGTCATTAGGGTTGCACTTTCTGCGCTCGCTGCGAGGGAGCGCTCTAGTCAGCCGCGTTCAATCGGCGATGGAAGTCTGTTTTACCGGCACCCAAACCCGGAAACGCGTGCCCTCGCCCGCGAGCGAGTCCAGCTCGATGCGACCGTGATGCTTCTGGACAATGTTGTACGAGACGGACATTCCGAGCCCCGTTCCCTTGCCCACGGGCTTGGTTGTGAAAAATGGTTCGAAAAGCCGTTTTTTCGTTTCCGCGCTCATCCCGCGACCATTGTCCTTGACCTCCACCCACACCCACTCGTCCTGATGACCGGTCGAGAGCGTGATTGTGCCCATGCCCCTGCTTTCGTCCAGCGCCTGCACGGCATTGATGATCAGGTTCATGAACACCTGGTTGAGCTGTGCAGCGAGGCACTCGACTGCCGGCAAGCTACCGTAGTTCTTGTTGACAGTGGCCTTGTACTTGACCTCGTTCCATACCACGTTGAGTGTCGAGTCCAGGCCGGCATTGAGATCGGCATACTGCCAGTCGGACTTATTGACGTGTGAGAAATCCTTCAGATCTTCAACGATCTTCTTGATGCGCAGCAGCCCGTTCTCGCTTTCCTTGATCAACTCGGGCAGGTCCTGCTGCAGAAAGTCAAAATCCATGCTCTGCGTCAGGGCGCTGAGTTCCCCGCGCAACTGGACATTGCCGATCTGTGCCTCGCCTTCCTGGTAAGTGCTGATCAGCTGCAGCATCTGCTGGCAGTATTTCTTGAGCGTCTGCAGATTGGAATTGACAAAGCCGATCGGGTTATTGATTTCGTGCGCGATGCCGGCCGCCAGCTGGCCGATGGAGGCCATTTTCTCCGATTGCAGGAGCTGGTTCTGCGCCGCTTCCAACTTGACGATCAATTGCGCCTGCGCGTCCTTCTCCTGGTGCAAGGCGGCGATTGCGTCGTGCAGCTTGTGCTGAGCGAGCGCCGTGTCGGTGTAGTCGAAGACCGTGCCGCAAACCAGGCCGACTTCGCCGCCAGCAATTCGTATCGGCAGGAAAGTGACATTCTGGCGCATCTCGGCAAGGCCGCCGGTGATCGGCCGATTGTTCGGGAAACGGAACAGATACGGCCGCAGGTCCCACAGGGTGTACGCGTTGTTGCCCAGTACAAAGACGCTTTCCAGCTTCTTTTCCAGCCACGGTCGCGGCAATTCGGGAAACACGGTGAACAGGTTCTGACCGCGCACTACGGCGCTCGACTTGCCGCTATGGACCGCCATGAAGGTATTCCACAGCGCCACCGTGCCACTGCGATCGACGGCGAAAATGCCCACGTCGATGCGCTCGACCAGCGATTCGAGCAGCGCGCAGGTCTCGCCCAACTGAGCGGCCGCGGTCACTCAGAGCTCCTCGATGAAGCGGTCAAGCGCCCGCCGCAGGGCGGCGACTGCATCGTCAGCCATGAGCATCACCAGATGACTGCGGAAGGCGCGTTTTTCGAGTCGGAAGCGCACCTCGACGAGAAGTGCGCAGCGCGCGCTGATCTCGTCCGCCTGCAGGAGCATGCTGGTCGGCACCTGGTCGGCGAGCAGGGAAAGTGGCGAAAAGCCGATCGTGGTGCGTAGCAGCTGTGCCATTCCGCCAAGGCAGGCGCCGACCAGGACGTTGCTGATGTCGAGCAGCAACTCGCGCTCGGCAGGGCCGTCCAGGACGTCAGCGCAGGCAAGCAGCTCAGCCAGATCGTGTGCCGAATGCTCGGAAAAAATGACGATCGCCTCGCCGCGCAGCTCGCCAAGGAAGGCCTGCCGGACGGCCGAAGCGACGCCGTCGCCGGCCAGCGCGGCCAGTGCGGCGGGTATCCCGGCGGCGCTCACGGCGCTGATCTGAGGTACCGACAGTTCGACAAACTCGCCCAGGACCTTGGCAATCGACGCGCCGGCCTGACCCATGCCGATATTCGCCACTTCCTGCAAAGCCTCGCGCTGGTCTTCGCCGATGAATTCTATAGTCATACCAAAAGGCCGTAATCCTTGAGCACCGTCCTGATGCGCTCGGCATCTACCGGCTTCTTGATGAAGGCGCAGGCGCCCATCGCGCGGACGCGCGCCTGCGCCGCCTCCTGAATGTCCGCCGAAACGACGATGACCAGACAGTTCAGATCTTCGTTACGCAGTGTTTCGAGGACCTGATAGCCGTCCATTTCCGGCATCGTCAGATCCAGGAACATCACATCGATGCCTCCCTGACGATACTGCGCCAAGGCTTCGCTGCCATTTGCCGCCTGCGTGATGGTGATGTCCCAATCGGGCGGCAAGGCTCGAATCAACATTTTGCGTGCCATCGCCGAATCATCGACGACGAGAACCGAAACCGACATCTTCTCTCCTTGGCTTATTGGACGACTTCGCTGCTCGGGTGCTCGACGGGTACCCAGACCCTGATCCGTGTGCCTTGTCCGGGGGACGACTCAAGTTCGATGCGACCGGCGTGCTTGTGTACGATATTGTAGGACATCGACATGCCAAGGCCGGTGCCCTTGCCGACAGGTTTGGTGGTGAAAAACGGTTCGAATATCCTGCGTTGTACTGCCTCGCTCATGCCGCGACCGTTGTCCTTGACTTCCACCCACACCCAATTTTCCTGATGACCGGTAGATAGGGTAATCATTCCCATCCCGCGGCCTTCATCAAGCGCGTGGACGGCATTGATGATCAGGTTCATGAACACCTGATTGAGCTGTCCAGGCAGGCACTCGACCGGCGGCAGCGAGGCGTAGTGCTTGTCGACCTGGGCCTTGTATTTGACCTCATTCCAGACCACGTTGAGGGTGGATTCAAGCCCGGCATTGAGATCGGCGTACTGCCAGTCGCCTTCGCTGACGTGCGAGAAGTCTTTCAAGTCCTCGACGATCTTCTTGACGCGCCGCAGACCCTCTTCGCTCTCCTTGATCAATGCCGGCAGGTCGTCCCGTAGAAAATCGATGTCCAGCGCCTCTCTCTGCCCGGCGATGCTGGCCAGCAGTGCGCTGTCGCTGATGCCGGTCGCGGCTGTCTGGTAGGTTTCGATCAATTCCAGCATTTGCTCGCTGTAGGACTTCAGCGTCTGCAGATTGGAGCTGACGAAGCCGACCGGATTGTTGATCTCATGCGCCACGCCGGCCGCCAGCTGGCCGATTGAGGCCATTTTCTCTGACTGTAGCAGCTGGTTCTGGGCTTCTTCGAGACGCTCGTTGAGCAGCTTGAGCTCGGCATAGTTCTTCTTGAGATCGTCTTCCGCGCGGCGCCGTTCGGTGACGTCGACACCGAACGAGAGAAGCATCTTCACTTCCCCACCCTCGTGCATTATCTGCGAGGTCCAGCTCACCAGGCGCCGCGATCCGCTGCGGATAAGGATTGCATTCTCCGCTTGGTGATTGATGGCTTCACCGGTCTGCAGCGCGTGCGCGATGGTCGCGCTGTCCTCACTCCGCCCCTCGGGCGTGGAGAAGACATCGCTCCAGCGGCGGCCGATGACTTCGTCGCGCGTATAACCGGTGAGCCGTTCTGCGTAGTCATTGAATAGGATGACTTCTCCGGAGCGCCCCAGACCGATGATGAAGCTCGGTGCCAGACGGATGACGTCTTCGGACCACGCCTTTTCCCGCAGCAGGGCATCTGCCGCCAGTTTGCGCTCGGTAATGTCCCGCAGCAGGCCGATGGCGTGCAGCTTGCCCTTCAGCAGCGTCGATGACAAAGACAGGTCGACGGGAATTTCAATACCAGCGCGATTCAGCGCCACCATTTCGACCGTCTTGCCGAGAATCCTGCCCGGCTTGCCCTGCTGAAAATCGGCGTAGGCCTGCAGGTGTGCGGCACGGAAGCGTTCGGGCAAGAGGAACTCGGCGAGCCTCTGACCGAGGGCTTCGTCCTTGCTCCAGCCGAGGATGCGCTCGGCCGCCGGGTTCCAGTAGGAGACCAAGCCGCCATCATCGACCATCACCACGGCGTCCTGCGCCGAGTCGGTGATGGTCCGAATCGTCTGTTCCCGTTCCTGCAGGTCGGTGCAGGATTGCTGCAGTTCCCGCGTGCGTTCGCCGATCCGCGCTTCGAGCTCGTCGTTGTCGCGGCGCAGGGTCTGCTCGGCGGCGAGCAGGTCGGAGATGTCGTCCGCCGAACCAACCATGCCGAGCAAGGTGCCGTCGGCGGCGTGGCGCGGCAGAATGTGCACGCGCAGATGGCGATACTCGCCGTCAGCGCGGCGGAAACGGAAAACCTGCTCGGTGCCTCTTTGTAGCACCTTCATCCTCTCGTTCAGCGCCAGCGCCTCCGCCCGCTCCTCGGGGTGAATGCCCAGTCGCCACCCCTGACGCGCCTGTTCGTCGCTTGAGCGGCCGGTAAATGCCAACCAGGCGCGATTGTAGTAGCTCTCGCCATCGCTGCTGCTCATCCAGATCATTACCGGTGCGCTGTCGGCCAGCGAGCGGAAGCGTTGTTCACTCTCGCGTCGGCTGGCATCGGCCACGTCGCGCGCCTGCACGGCTTCCTCGAGGGCCGCGATTTTCTCCTCCATCGCCTGTGCGTGCGCCTCGCCCATCGTTTGCAGTGAGCGGAAGTAGTCCACCTGCTCGCGCAGTTGCTGCGGCGAAATGTGCAACTCGGCGACCTGACTGGCCAGGGCGACATGCAGCGCTGCGTTTTCGCGGTCGTCAAGGCGCAGGGTCTCGCTGGCCGCCTTGCGCGCCATGGCCGCGCCGATCGCCCCGGCCAGCATGCGCTCGGCCCGGGCCGTCAACTCGAGATAGGCCGGCCCGGAAAGGCTGCTCTCGCCCTCGGCAAGCGCGCCGCGCTGCACCTGCTCGATCGCTTGTGCCGCCTCGTGCGCCGGCAGATAGCGCGCAAACATGCGCTCGATCTGCTCGCCGACCGTCGCGTAGGCGATGCGCAGCTTGCCGTTGTCGTCGCTCTTGCGTCGCCGCGAGTTGCCGAACGGCCTGGCGTAGGCGTGGGCTACCGCCGATTGGTCATCGTCCTGTTGGCCGAGCAGTGAGCCGACGATATAGCCCGCGACGTTGAGCAGCAGCGTCCAGAAGGCCGTATTCGCGTACGGCGACCCCATATCGAGGCCGAATAGTGCTTCCGGTCGCAGGAACTCGATTGCCCACGGTCCGGAAATCAGCCATTGTGCATCGCCGAGGCCGCTGCGAATGGCCGCCGGCAAGAGCAGGGTGTAAGCCCAGGTCAACCAACCCAGCGCCAGTCCCCACCAGGCCCCGAGCTTGTTGGCGCGTGTCCAGTAGAGGCCGCCAATAGCCGCCGGAACGAACTGCAGCACCGCCGCGAACGAGATCAGGCCCATCTGGATCAGCAGGTAGCTGTTTGCCAGGCCTTCCTGAAAGCGGTAGGCGGCAATCAGCATTAGAAAGACGATCCCCCAGCGGATAGGCCGCAAGCCGCCGCGCAGGCGCTCGCCTATCAGGCCACGGTCGATCAGCGGCAGCACGACGTGGTTGGAGAACATGATGGCCATCGTCGTGCAGGCGACCATGATCATGCCCAGCGCCGCCGAAAATCCGCCGAGATAGGCGAGCAGGGTCAGGGCCGGGCCGCCGCGGTCGAAGGGCAAGCGAATGACCAGCCAGTCTGCCGCCGACAGAGGGTAGCCGAGGAGCAGCCCGCCGATGGCAATGGGCAGCACAAAGAGGGACATCAGCAGCAGGTAGAGCGGGAAAACCCACATCGCCGTCAGCAGATGACGTTCATCGTGATTGCCGACCACCATCACGTGAAACATCCGTGGCAGGAAGACGATCGCCGCCATCGACAGCACCAGGTAGGTCATCCAGGTGACATAGGTGCTGCCGGTCAGCGGCGCATCGACGAAGCGTTGGCGCAGTCCCGGGTCGGCGTTGAGGCGTGTCAGCAGGTCGGAAAAACCGTCGAACAGACCCCAGGTGACAAACGCGCCGACGGCGACAAAGGCCACCAGTTTGACCAGGGATTCCACGGCCAACACCGCCATCAGGCCATGTTGCCGTTCGCGAGTATCGACCCGGCGCAGGCCGAAGCCCGCGGTGAGAAGAGCGACCACGACGACGATCAGCTCGTCGGAAAAATGCCAGAACCCCCCGTGCTCGTGGTCATGCTCCAGGCCGGTGACGACAGTGAAGGTTTCGACCAGGGCGCGCAACTGCAGGCCGATGTACGGGAGCATGCCAAGCAGCAAAATCAAGGTGATGAAGGCGCCCATTGCCACTGAATGGCCATAGCGTTGCGTGATCAGATCCACGACGCTGGAAAAGCGGTAGCGTTGGCGCAGGTGGATCATCCGTCGTACCACTTGCCACGAACCCAGCATGACCAGGGTCGGACCGAGGTAAATGGTGGCGAAGAGCATGCCGCTGTTCGCCGCGCTCCCGACGCTGCCGAAATAGGTCCACGAGGTGCAGTAGACGGTCAGTGACAGGGCGTAGATCAAGCCCTGGCCCGGCGCCTGGTACCCGCCAGCGGCTCGGCGCTCGGCCCAGGCACCGGCAGCGAGAAGAAGCGCGACGTAGGCCAGTATCGCGGTCAGCAGCCAGAGCGGCGAAAAGCCTCCGCCATGGCTGTTCATTGGCAGTCCGAGAACTGGTCGTCACTGCTCGTCGGCGGCGAGCGGTGGCGCAGGCTTCGTGAAACGATAAACAGGAGGACGATCAGCCCGCCCCAGATCATGAAGATATAAAGGAAGAGCGTGATCGTGCCGCGTCCGCCGGCAATCTGGATCAATGGCCAGCCGACGAGAAAGGCGGCGAACCAGGTCAGCGCGACCTGCAGTAGGGGATCGGCCAGCGGATGCACCGTCCGGGTGGTCGCGGCTTCTGCCTTTTTGGTCATTCCGGCAGGGTCAGGGTGACGGTCGTTCCGATCCCCGGAATGCTATCGAAGTTGATGTCGCCGCCATGGGCGCGCACGATGTCACGGGCCACCGTCAGTCCCAGGCCGCTTCCCTTGCCGACCGCGCGGGTGGTGTAGAAAGGATCGAAGACTCGTGCCAAGGCACTTGCTTCGATGCCGACGCCGTTGTCGCATACCTCGATGATCGCCTGCTGGCCGTCAAAGCTGCTGCGGACGCGCAGCTCGCCTTGCGTTCCCTTGCCGTCAATGGCCTGCGCAGCGTTGCTGAGCACTGCCAGAAAGGCTTGCGCAAGATGCCCAGGAAGGCACAACAGCGGTTTCAGCTCGCCCAGCTCGCAGATCAGCCTTGCGCCGGGCAGCAGCTTTTTCTCAGCCATCTTGCAGGCGGCGTCGAGCAGGATGTTGATATCCACGACATCCTCCTGCGGCTTGTCGACATTCGAGAAACCCTTGAGATCGTTGACGATGCGCGCGACCCGATCAATGCCGGCGATGCTGTCGCGTAGCAGGGCAGAAAAATCTTCGAGGGTGAACTCGGTGTCGGCACTGGCCAGAACGGCTTCGCCACCTGGCAGGTCCTTGACGGCGCTGGCCAGATCGCCCAGCGTGACGAGGTAGGTTTCGGCGGTGCTCAGGTTGCTGCGCACGAAAGCGATCGGGTTGTTGATCTCGTGCGCCACACCTGCGGCGAGCGCGCCAACCGAGGCCAGGCGCTCCGCCTGGTAAGACTGGCGTTGCTGCTCGTCGCTCAGCTTCACCAGTGCCGCGACGCGGGCATCGAATTCCTCGGCAAGAGCCGTGTATCGCGCTGTCAGTTCTGCCAGCGCGGCATCTGCCCGGGTTTCCTGCTGAGCGGGTGCTTGCTCGTCGGTGACCGGCGCGGCAGCGTCAAGAAGGCAATGTGCCTGCGCCTGCCACAGCTTGGCGATCACTTGCGCTGCGGCGGCGCACATCGTCGCTTCCGCCTTTGGCGCTAGTAGATAGCCGATCACCTGCCCGTCAATGGTCAGCGCGACCCTTGGCTGCGCGGCGAGGCCAGGGGTGCCGACGATCACCGTCCCGGCGGGATCCTGCAGCGCGATCGGAGACGCGAGCAGTACGCGTAGCGCCAGGCCAAGCTCCTCGACTTCTTTCGCCGGCCGCAACGCAAGCAAGGAAAGGCTCCGGTCAATGATGCTCACAGTTTCGTCCCCTGCATGGGCGTGTGGACGCTCCCTTCGCGCTGGCGAGGCGGACGTCTCAATCCTTGTTCAAGGCGTCCGGGTCGAGCATCACCGAACCGTCGGGGCCCCAGTGCACGCGGGTAATGCCCGGTTCGAGTGCTTCCAGGCGCTGGCGCTCGAAGTCCTCCGGGCTTAGCCGCCCTTGCTTCAGTCGCGCTTCGTCGGCGATGCTCTGGGTTTCGTTCTGCAACTCCTGCAAGGCCAGCGCTTGGGCGATGGTGGTCACCAGCTCGTAATCGTTCCATGGTTTGGCGATGAAGCGCAGGATGCCGGCTTCATTGATTGCGGCGATCAGCCCGTTGAGGTCGGCGTAGCCGGAGAGGATCAGGCGGGCCGCATTCGGCTGCAGCTCGCGGAACTCCTTGAGAAAGGCGACGCCGTCCATGCCCGGCATACGGTAATCGGAAAGGACCAGGTGGTAGGGCGTGCCGAAGGCGTTTTCCAGCGCCTCAGCGGGGTCTTCAAAGGTATCCACGGTCAGTGGGAAGATTTTGCCGCCAGCCGTACACGGCGTCATTGCCAGCAGCCGTCGCAGTGATTTGAGAATGTTCGCTTCGTCGTCTACGATCAGGATACGCGGCATGGCTAAGCTCCTCCTGGAAGCTAACGCTGCTTGGTATGGTTACGAATGTGCAGCACCAGAGGCAGGCTTTCCCGTCTGGCGTAGGCTTGGATTTCACGTACCAGGTTGGCGTCGAGCAGATAATCGGTGGCCAGCAGCAAGGTGCCGTCACGCGCCAGCAGGTCGCGGGCGAGGACCATGCCGACCCTGAGTTCGTCGACCGGAACCACGTTCTCCTGTCCCGGTTCGTCGTGCGGTTTGCCCAGAAGTTCGACCAGCGCGTCGATCACCTCTGGGCAATAGCGTTTGCCTCGCGATCTTACCAAGAGAGCCTTGGCGTCGTCGGCGCCGAAGCGCCTCTCGGACAGGGTGCCGATCTGCAAGCCGTCGTAGTCGTTGGCGACTGCCAGAATGCGCCCGCCAAGCGGTATGCCGAGTCCCTGCAAGCCATCGGGAAAGCCTTGCCCATCGAAACGCTCGTGATGGACGCGAATCAGGTCGGCCGCTCCTTTCAGGTCGGCGAGCGGCAGCAGGGCGCTGGCGCCAGCGACGCTGTGCTTGCGGTAGCGCGACAACTCCTCGGAGTTCAGCTTGGGGACCGGCTTGGCGAGCATGGCGTCAGAAAAACCGATCTTGCCGATGTCGTGGAGCAGGCCGGCAAGAAAGATATCCTGCTGCGTTTTTGCGTCCATGCCCAACTGCATGGCCAGTTTGCGCGACAGGTCGGCGACGCGGCGGGCGTGGCCACCGGCTGAGCCCTCGCGTAGCTCGATCAGCGTCGAGAAGATCTTGATGGAGACCAGAAAACTCTGCTTGAGCGTGTCGTTGGCGAGATTGAGGAAGCCATTGACCTGCTCCAACTCGGCGGTGCGTTCCTGAACCCGCGCCTCAAGGCCACTGTTCAACATCTTGAGTTCTTCGTTCTGGCTCTGCGTCAGGGCCAGCAAACGCGTGTTTTCACTCTGCAGCCGCTGGCTTTGTAGGGCATCGCGGACCATCAGCACGATATCGTTGTCGTCCCAGGGCTTGGAAACGTAGCGGTAGATCTCGCCCTTGTTGATCGCATTGACGGTTGAGGCGATGTCCGCGTAGCCCGTCAGCAAAATGCGGATCGCGCGCGGCCAACCGGCGCGAACCTTCTCCAGAAAAGCGGCGCCGTCCATTTCCGGCATGCGCATATCGGAGATGACCAGGTCGACGTCTTCCTCGGCCAGCAGTGCCAGCCCGCCGGCACCGCTCTCGGAGGTCAGGATGCGATAGCCGCAGGGGCGGAACAGGCGCCGCAAGGCGCTGAGAATCGACGGTTCGTCATCGACCAGGAGCAGCGTCGGCGGGGTGGTGGGCGAAGTCTGTTCGGTCATTGTCGCGCTTGAACAACTGGGTATTGAGCCGCAGGTCCGCTGGTCGAAGAAGCTCGTAGCGAACCGCACGGCGATACGGCCCCGCTCTGGCAGGCGCTCGTCCCATTTTATTCCTCAGCGCGCTACTCTACTTCATTCCGGGCGCGCTGGAGTGCGCCATAGCGGTCTTTATGCAGATTTGGCGACGACCGCGTCGCCTGGAGGGAAGTGCAAGAGGATTTAGTCCACACCGCTGGTCGCTTTTCCAGGGGCATAGCTTGTCGACATTCTTCGGATGGTGAAAGTCACGCGTCTTCTACCGCAGTGGGGACAAGCTAGCCTCGTGAGTCGCACATGCGATTTCTTTTCTGTCAGCGTGAGTCGACAATAGTTTTCTCAGTCGGGGTTCGAGGGAGTATCGTCCGTTTCATCGAAGTGAGAGCGTACTTGACATGGAAGAACCAGTGTTCGTCGAACCGGCACGGCTTGCCATAGGCATGTTCGTGGTCCTGGACCTGTCGTGGCTTGAGCATCCCTTCAGTTTCAACAGCTTCGTCATTCGAAGTGAGGATGAGCTGGCCACCCTGCGTGCTCTGGGCCTCGAAAAAATCAGGATCGATCCCTCGCGCGGCACGGGGATCACGGTGCCAGCTGCAGTCGAGAAGCCGCCAGCGCTGCTTGCCGCCGTACCCGAAGCGGCACCTGAGGCAGCGCCCGCGGCGGTGACGCGAAGCGACCAGGAGTTGCGTATCGAGCACAACCGGGTCTTGCGTTCGAGTATTGCCAATGCCGAAAAACAAGCCGCGATTGCCGTCCGTAGCGTTCGTCAAAGCACCCGACAGTTTCTTGTCGAGCCCGGGCAGGCGATCGAACAGGCCAATGCGCTGATTACCGGAATTGCGGAATCGCTGCTTGGTAACAGCGAGGTGATGGTTCATCTGCTCGGCGACAAGGGTAGCGACGACGAAGTCTACCATCACTCACTCAACGTGGCGGTCCTGGCGCTGATTCTCGGCAAAGCCATGGAACTGGACAGCGAGGCCTTGCAGAGCGTCGGTGTGGCTGCCGTCTTTCACGATGTCGGGATGGCGGAGTTGCCCTCCCGGGTCCGTCTGCAGAGCGAGAACTTGACACAGGCGGAAGAGGCACTGCTGCGCAAGCACTGTGAACTGGGCGCCGGGATGGCGCTGCACAGCGGTTTGTCAAAGGCCGTCGCCTGCGCCATTTTGCAGCATCACGAACATCTGGACGGCTCGGGTTACCCCAATCGCCTGTCGGGCGAGCAGATCGGCCGGGCGGCGCGCATCATTGCCATCGTCAATCACTATGATCACCTGTGTAATCCGGCGAAAGCCGCCGCGGTCACTCCGTATGAGGCCTTGTCGACGATGTTTGCCAGAAACCGGAGTTGGTTCGATGCGGCAATGCTCACGAAACTGGTGCATGTGCTCGGTGTCTATCCGCCGGGGAGTATCGTGCAGCTTTCCAGCGGCGATACGGCAATGGTAATATCGGTCAACTCGGCGCGGCCCTTGCGGCCCATGCTGCTGGTTTACGACGCGCTGATCCCGAAGGCCGAGGCGATCATTCTCGATCTTGAGCAGGCGCCGCAGATCAGCATCAGCAAGGCGCTTCGGGCCGGCAGCCTGCCACCCCCGGTAAACGAGTACCTGAGCCCAAGAAAACGGGTGGCGTACTTTTTCGGCGACGGTGCGTGCGCAGACTCGGACAAAGAGTCATGAGTGGTCGCCATGGCGCCCAGATCATGGCTCCCTTAGCGAGCCTCTGGCGGCGAGACCGCAAAGCAGAAAATATGGCCGATCACTTCGTCATCACGCAACTGCGGGTGGGCGTGCCAGCGGCAGCATCCGCCGCTTGCGAGCTCGAATGAGCCGCTGAGGCGCGCTTGCGGAGCAAGGAAATGGGCGAACAGCGCTGCCGTCGTTGCCGCGGGCGTTGTTGTCTGCGCCCCAATCCAGCGCAGGATCGCCTCGCCGCCGGTGGCTGAGAGCAGCTCTTCGGGCAGTGACCAGATGTCTTTCAGCCGGCGATTGATGCGTGCCAGCCGGTGCCCGGCATCGAGGACCAGCAAACCCTCCGCGCTGGCTTCCAGTACCGACGCCATTTCGGCAGTCAGCCTTTCCAGTGACGACTCGATGGTTCTTTCGTGGCGCAGGTCATGGGCCAGTACGAGGACGTAGGGGTGCTGCCCATCGCCGGCATCGGCGGTCGACTTGCGCACCGGCACCAGGCTGCCGTCGCGACGCTGGTATTCGGTTTCAACCGCATGCAGCGACCGGAAAGGGTTGCTTGAAATCTCGTCCCAGTAGCATTGGTCGACTGGCAGAATCTCGATCTCACCGATCGCCTTGCCGGCCAACTGCGTCGCCTCGCAAGCATCATAGCCGAGCAGGGTGCTCGCTGCGGAGTTGGCGGTGACGAGCACTCGCCGGCGCGCATCGACGAGCAGCAAGGCGTCCGGAATGGCGTCGATGATGGCTCGGTTCAGCGCCGATACGCGGGCGTTTTCGCTCTTGAGTTCATAGTGTTCGAAGGCGTCGGCAAGCTGTTCGCGGAGAAGCTCATCATCCCAGGGCTTGGTCAGGAACTTATAGATAGCGCCCCGGTTGATGGCTTCGGTGATCGAGTTCAGCTCGGTGTAACCGGAAAGGACGATGCGGATCGTGTCCGGATACATCTCTTTGACCCTGCTCAGGAACTGCGAGCCGGTCATGACCGGCATGCGTTGGTCGGTGACGATTACCCCGACCGGTTCCCGTTCCAGAATCGCCAGCCCTTCCTCGCCGCTCAAGGCGACATGGATGACATAGCCGTCGCGGCGCAGCATCCGCCGCAGGGAGCGCAAGATACTTTCCTCATCATCGACCAGCAACAAGTGGCGGACGGGTTTGGACAGCTCGTCGAAACTCAGGTCCATTGTGCGCTCGCTATCGATTGTCGGAAACGGCAGATTTAACGGTCATGACCGTCCGCTTGCCGCGGCGGCGTGCTCTAGCGGCTCGGCAAGCAGGCAGGTATCGGTCATGCTCTGGGCGTGGTGGTGGCGCGTAGTGGCAATGGAGTAGGCTCCGATTCTAACGACAAGCGGTCTTTCGATTGGGAAATTATTCGCTGCTCGTCGGAAAAGACGGCGCTGGCCGCGGCCGCCGTTCGCTGCCAGGTCGCGAGTGCGCATACCCCGCTTCGACCGCCAGCAGCACCTGTTTCCGATCGCCGCCCCAGCGATAGCTGCCGATGTCGCCATTCTCGCGAATCACGCGATGGCAGGGAATCAGCACTGCGATACGGTTGCGCGCCAGGGCCGAGCCGACCGCGCGCTGCGCGCGCGGATGGTCGATGCGCTTCGCCAGTTCGCCGTACGAGATTACCCCGCCAGGCGCAATGGCGAGCAGTGCCTGCCACACCTTGATCTGAAAATTCGTCCCACGGAGCAGGATGTGCAGCGGTTGTCGATGGCCGGCCAGTGGGAAAGCGCGTTCGATGCTCGTAGCCAGCGCCGAATCGTCGCGGAGCAGTCGTGCGTGCTGCCAGTCGTCCTGCAGTTGCCGCATGGCGGCGGCGTCGGCCGCGTCGTCGTAGGTGTTGTCGTCGGCGTTGTCGCGCGAGTTCACGAACTGCAGATGGCAAAGGCCGCGGGCGGTGGTGCCGGCAATGACCCGCCCGAAGGGGGTCGGTCCGAAGCCGTAGGTGATTAGCAGGCCTTCGCCCAGGGAGCGCACCTCGCCCGGTGTCGCCGCGTCGCAGGTGATCATCAGGTCGTGCAGGCGGCCGGGTCCGGAGAGCCCGGCAGCGTGCGCTGCGGAGAGCACATCGTACTCGCCCCGCAACAGTGATCTGGCGTGTTCGGTCGTCAGGTATTGCAGAAAGCGCTTCGGCGAAATGCCGGCCCAGACGCTGAACAGGCGCTGCAGATGGAAATGGCTCATGCCGACATGCGCGGCGACTTCCTGCAGGCTGGGCTGACCGGGGCCGCGCTGTTTGATGAAGCGAATTGCCCGGGCGATCGTTTCATAAGCGCGGCAGCGGACAGCGAGATCGTTCATGCGGTTCGCGCGCGCAGTCGGAGCAGGCCGGCAGTCAGCGCGATGCCGGTCAGGATCAGTGCGCCGCCAAGCAGGGTGTGCCAGCCAACGGCCTCTCCGAGGAATAGGGCCCCCCAGAGGACGCCGAAGACCGGGATCAGAAAAGTCACCGAAAGCGCGCGCGTCGGGCCGACGTCGTCGATCAGGCGAAAGTAGAGCAGGTAGGCGCCGCCGGTGCAGACGATCGCCAGCAGCGAAGCTGCGGTCCAGTCGCCGACATCGGGCGTAGACCGGACCGGGGCCAGAAGGAACAGCGGCAGCAGTACCAGGGTGGCCATCCACATGCTGCCGTGCGCATTGCCGAAGGGCGTTGCCACGCCGGGGTGGGCCTTGGTGTAGATGCTCGCCAGGCTGTAGGAGAGCGGCGCGAGCAGCCCGGCGGCGACCGCCGGCCACTCGGCGCTATCAGCCAGCACGAGGTTCTGGCCGACGAGCACAGTGACTCCGGCTAGGCCGCAGCCGAGGCCGAGGGCGGCGCTGCCGGTCAGCGGCAGGCCCAGCCAGAGCGCGCCGATCGCCGCTCCGAAGAGCGGTGAGGTGGCGTTGAGAATCGCCAGCAGCGAGGCCGGCAGCGATTGCGCCGCATAGGCAAAAAGCAGGAAGGGGAGGGCCGAGTTGAGGACTCCAATGCTCAGATAGTGCTGCCACTGGCGGCGCATTGCCAGCGGCTGTTTCAGGACGCGGGCCACCAGCCAGAGGAATGCCGCGGCAATGCCGACGCGAAACATGATCAGCGCGACCGGTCCGAACGCCGGGACGCTGACGCGCATGAACAGGAACGAGGCGCCCCAGATGGCAGCGAGGAAGAACAGTCGGGTGATGCTGGCAGCGTCCATGCAGGGCTTTCGGAACGAGGGGTGCGTCGATTGTCGTCTTGGCGGTGGCCATTGACCACCCGATTCTTGCGCTTTTTGGCGGCTCTTCGCCCTGGCTATCTGCCGCCCTTGCTGCCTCCCTTGTCCCAGCCATAGCGAACGCTGCGCTGCCAGCGAGTGTCTGCCTGGCGCAGGGCATTCCTGGGCGGCGCGGGCGCGTGCCGCGCCGGTGTTTTCGCAGTAGGCGCCGGCCGTGCTTTGATGGGACGGGCAGGCTTGTCAGTCATTGGGCAGGGGCGGGCAGGGGCCGAGGGCTCGGAACGGCGCTGGCCGCTATGGTAGACTTTGCGCCCATTCTAACGCTCAAGAGAACGCCATGTCCGGGAACACCATTGGCACGCTGTTCACCGTGACTTCGTTCGGTGAGTCACACGGTCCGGCAATTGGCTGCGTGGTCGATGGCTGCCCGCCCGGACTGGCCATTTCGGAAGCCGACATCCAGGGCCAACTCGACCGTCGTCGACCCGGGACATCTCGCCATGTGACGCAGCGTCGCGAGCCCGATCAGGTCGAGATTCTCTCCGGGGTTTTCGAGGGCCACACGACCGGAACGCCGATTGGCCTGCTGATCCGCAATCAGGATCAGCGCAGCAAGGACTACGGCAATATTGCCGAGAGCTTCCGTCCGGGACACGCGGACTACGTCTACACGCAGAAGTACGGCTTTCGCGATCATCGCGGCGGCGGTCGCTCGTCGGCACGCGAGACGGCGGTGCGCGTCGCCGCCGGGGCAATCGCCCGCAAATGGTTGAGCGAGCGTTACGGGGTCACGATCAGCGGTTGGATGAGTCAGCTTGGGCCCATCGAGATCCCCTTTCTGGACGCCGCCGCGATTCCCGGTAATCCCTTCTTCGCGCCGAACGCGGCGCTTGTTCCGGAGCTGGAGGATTACATGGATCGATTGCGCAAGGCGGGCGATTCGGTCGGCGCGAAGATCACCGTCGCTGCCAGCGGCGTGCCGCCAGGTTGGGGAGAACCGGTCTACGACCGCCTCGATGCCGAGATCGCCTACGCGATGATGAGCATCAACGCGGTCAAGGGGGTCGAGATCGGCGCCGGATTTGCCAGCGTGGCCCAGCACGGCAGCGAGCATGGCGACGAAATGACGCCGCAAGGCTTTCTCGGCAACCATGCCGGTGGCGTGCTGGGCGGGATTTCCACCGGCCAGGACATTGTCGTCAGCGTGGCGATCAAACCGACTTCGAGCATCCGTTTGCCACGACGTTCGGTAGACCGTTCCGGCAATGCGGTCATGGTTGAAACCCATGGTCGTCACGATCCATGCGTCGGCATTCGCGCAACGCCGATTGCCGAAGCCATGCTGGCGCTGGTGTTGATTGATCACGCGCTGCGCCATCGCGCCCAGTGTGGCGATGTGCACTGTGCCACGCCGCGTATTCCTGGCGCTGCCAGTGCTGGCGGGGCGGCGTGACGGCTGCCGGTCGCTCTGGTTATAATCGCATGGTCTGGTCGCGCATCGGGCCGACCGGGATCAGCGAGAGGCTAAGATCATGCTAATTGAGCACCACGACCTGCACCACGAGTTCCCCGAATATCTGGATTCGATTCACGCCCTGAAAGCTTCGAGCGAGCCGTTTGGCGAGATGTATGACGAATACCATCAGCTGACGCGCGAGGTCGAGCGTCTCGAAGAAGAGGATTTGCCGGTCGACGATTTCACCATCGAAACCATGAAGAAGCAACGGGTGTTGCTCAAGGATCAGATGTACCGGATGCTGGTGGCCTTCAAGAACCGCGATTGACTGGCTGAGCAGCAGAGCAAGCAAGCGAGTCCGAGAGTCGCCGGGTGCCTGCGCTCCATCCGGTAGAATTGCCGGATGCATGCTCTGCCCTACTGGCGTCTTTCCGGCTACTACTTTTTCTATTTCGCCTTCATCGGCGCCTTCTCTCCGTATTTCGGGCTCTACCTTCAGTCGATGTCGTTTTCGGCCTGGGACATCGGTCTTCTGATGTCCCAGATGCAGTTGATGCGCCTGTTTGCGCCCTATCTGTGGGGCGCCCTGGCCGACCGCATCGGGCAGCGAGTGGCCATCGTCCGCCTCGCCGGCGTCCTCAGCCTGATCGGTTTCTCGAGCTTTTTTGTCGTGCGCAGCTTCGAGGCCATGCTGCTGGCCATGGCGCTGCTGGCTTTTTTCTGGAGCGCCGCGCTGCCGCTGGTCGAGACGCTGACCTTCGATCATCTGCGCGAGCAGCCGGCGCGTTACAGTCGCATCCGGCTGTGGGGTTCGATCGGGTTCATCGTCGCGGTGATGGGCACCGGCGCCCTGCTCGACCGGCTGCCGCTGTCGGCGCTGTTGTGGGTGATCGCGGCGACACTGGCCGGGATTCTGATTTATGCGTTGGCGGTTCCCGAGGCGCCGTCGCACGGGGCGAGCGATGCGCAGCGGCCGGTTGCTGAAATCCTTCGCCAGCGGCGCGTCATGGCGCTCTTTGCCGCCTGTGTCGCCATGTCGGCGGCGCACGGCGCACTCTACGTCTTCTACTCGATTCACCTCGCCGAGCATCACTACAGTACCTTCCTTGTCGGCTGCCTGTGGTCGCTCGGTGTTGTTGCCGAGATCGTGGTCTTCTTCTTCATGGTCGGCTTGCTGCGTCGCTTTGGACTACGGACCATCCTGCTGCTCAGTTTTGCGGCCGCGATCGCGCGCTTTCTGATGATTGGCTGGGGCGTCGATAATCTGCCGCTGATCGTCGTCGCGCAGCTGCTGCATGGCCTGACTTTCGGTGCTTACCATGCAGCGGCGATCGCCGCCGTCAATCGCTGGTTTCCGGGTCGCTGTCAGGCGCGTGGCCAGGCCTTGTATTCAAGCCTGTCATTTGGCGCTGGAGGCCTGCTTGGCAGTCTGCTCAGCGGTTGGAGCTGGGACGCCTGGGGTGCGGCGTCCACTTACACCATGAGCTCGGCGTTTGCGCTGCTCGGTCTGTTCTTCGTCGCCGTCGGTATAAAGCGCAGCGATTTCGACAATCCTGGCGGCGGCCAGCCGGCGCCGCTTGCGGCGCTGATACATGTTTCTGGAGGTAAATGATGGGTATAGGTTCTTGGTCTTCCTGCTGGCTGCTGTTGCTCGCTGGCCTTATCGCCACCGGCTGCGCGACGACCCGGACGACCAGTGCGGGCCGGGTCGGTGTCGACCGTGAGCAGACGATGCTGGTTTCGTCGGCCGAAGTCGATCGCTCGGCCGCCAAGGCCTACCAGGAGGCAATGCAGGCGGCGCAGAGCAAGAAGCTGCTCAATCGCGATGCGCAGCAGACCGAACGGGTGCGGGCGATCGCCAAGCGGCTGATCCCGGTGACCGCGGCGTTTCGCGCCGATGCGCCGGGCTGGAAATGGGAAGTCAATGTCGTCAGCTCCAAGGAGCTCAACGCCTGGTGCATGCCCGGCGGCAAGATCGCGGTGTACACCGGCTTGATCGAGCAGCTGCAGATTACCGACGACGAACTGGCCGGGGTGATGGGCCATGAGATTGCGCATGCGCTACGTGAGCATGGGCGCGAGAAGGTTGGCCAGGCGACCGGCGTGAATGTTGCCGCCGCGCTTGGCGGGGCCTTGATCGGCGCCTATTTCGGCGTCGACGCCGGCCTCGGGCAGAGCGTTATCGGCAGTGTCGGCGACCTGGCCTTCATGCGCCCCAATTCGCGCGCGTTCGAGCAGGAGGCGGACCGTATCGGCGTCGAACTCGCGGCGCGCGCCGGCTACGATCCGAGTGCGGCGATCACCCTGTGGGAGAAAATGGGTCGCGTCGCGGGCGGACAGCCGCCGCAGTGGCTGTCGACCCACCCCTCGCACGAGTCACGCATCGCCGATCTGCGCGTCTATGCGCAGCGGGTGCAGCCGCTGTACCTGGCGGCGCGCCAGGCGCGCTGAGCGTAGGGAGCGGCGCGTGGCAAGCCGCTGCAGCAGCTGCGGGTCATGATTTCTGTCGATGTCTCGCTGAGCAGGTGCTGGATCAGCAGCTGCTGCCGTCTGCTACGCGCGAAAACCCGAAACCGCCGCCGTGACCCGGCCGGATGCAGATGGTCATGCCCAGCGAGCGGGCGGAGCGGGCGATGTCCGCCGGGAAGGCGGCGAAGGGGATGGCGCGTTCGACCACCGACTTGATGAAGGCAATCTCTTCCTGCTGGTCGCCGGCGTTGAGCACCTTGAAGGTCTTCAGGCTGCCGTCGGGATTGATGCGGAAGTGGACGGCGGCCAGATGCATGCCCTTGCTTCGGGGATCGTTGCGTACGAAGGCGGCGCTGCGGTTGAGTCGTTTGATGACCCCGTCGACGTAGAAGTCGAGGCTGAACGGCGGCGGTGGCGGGGTGTTGGGCAGGCGCTCGAGCACCGCTGTGCCCTGTTCGTCGTTTCGCGCCTGCTGCCGGCCCTGGCCGCGGGCCATGGCCAGCGAGCGCTGCGCCAGCTCGGGCCTGGCTGCCGGCCTGGCCTCCGCTTCCAGATCGTCGAGAAAATGCTGCATATCGTTTTTCTCGCCCTTGAACCATTGCGAGGAGTCGGGTAGCGCTGCTGTCGTCGACTCTGGGACGGCGATTATCCGCGCTTGTGGCCGTGGCTGGCTGGGTTTGACGACCGTTTCCCTGGCGGGCGCCTTGACGACCGGTTTCGCTGGCAGCTTGGCTTTCGCCTGGGCGCGTTGCGCAGGGCGCGGCTGTGCAGGCGCAGTCGACGGAGCGGCGGCGGGCCGTGGCGTCGGCGGAGCTGCCGGCTGCGGCGGCGTGGAAGGAGCGGGCGGGCTTGGG
>JEMX01000095.1 GCA_000585055.1 Candidatus Accumulibacter appositus | reverse complement strand
ACGCTCACCAGTTCGAAATCGCAGGCCGGCAACGCGCGCCCGCCGATCTCCGCCGGATAGGTGTTGCGCAGGAAAGTCGCGATCGAACTTCCCACCGAATGCACCGCGAATACGTTTGCCATCCGTTTGCCGTCGTCCTCCTGCGCGTAATCACCTGCTACACGGGCCGCCTTGTCGCACGCCCGGCAACGCTTTGCCCTGTTTTTCTCAAGGCCCTTGCCAATCCCCTGCAGCAAGGCTCGTGCCAGCTCCGGCGGGCGGGTTAAGCGCATGTATCGGCAGATGTTTCTGGAATAGCTGGCCAGTGCGGCAGGCGACATGGGTCTGCGCCTACCCAGGCCAGAAAAGACGTCGGATACGGCACGCTTGTCGCCGACCCTGCGGCTGGCCGCCTGCCATGGCACCAATAGCGTTGGCCAGAACGGCAAGGGATTGATCTAATGGCAATGGGTACGCAGTGACCCGGGTGGGTCCGCTTTGCCCCACCCGGCACGCGCCCGATGGGCCAGATCCTTCCCTGGCGTCAGAGAAAAACGCGCTATTGGACGGGGGAACTTCGGGAGGCCTTGTCGGCACGCAAATAGACGACGTGCCGGTCGGCGTTTTCGCGCCGACGCACCAGGCCTTGCGCCAGCATGCGCAGGAGGGCCGCTTCGACGCACCGGGCGTCGACACGCCAATGCCTGGGCAGCCACCACTCGCAGATGCCATCGACCGTGTCGGCAGCATCTGGATGGCTGTACAGGTAGCGGAGGATGGCGTCGACCACCTCGCTAAGGCGCGGCTGCGGCTGCATTGCTTCCTTTCCCCGGGACGACACCCATCCGTAAGCAATCTTCGTGCTATGGAGAAAGCGCTCTCGGCAATCGGCAGCCGCAAGCGCTGGGGAAAGGTGTAAAGGGGAGAGGAGCGACGATCAGCGTCACCCCGGCAAGTCAGCTGCCGCAGCGCGGCCTGCTGCTCGACCCGGTGGGAACGGTCGAACGCCGTTCAGCTGTGGCGGAAATTTTCCGGCGCGATGCCGTGCTTCTTGAGCAGCTTGCCGAGCGCACGCCGCTCCTTGCCGGCCAGACGGGCGGCGCTGGAAACGTTGCCGGCGCTTTCAGACATCAGGCGCAGCAGCTGGCCACGCTCGAACGCCTGCAGCACCTGCTGCTTGGCTTCATTGAAATTGAGTGTCGTCGGGCAGGCCAGGCGACGATCGGGCTGCTGTCGGCGGTCGCTGTCCGGCGCTGTTTCGCAGACCCTGATTTCCGGCTCCTCACAGAGCAGGAACTCGCGCTGGATTCGATTCTGCAGTTCGCGGACAT
>JEMX01000094.1:2352-2540 GCA_000585055.1 Candidatus Accumulibacter appositus | reverse complement strand
AGCGCCCGCATCGACGAATAGTCGGCCATCCGCTCGCGGTAGGCGCGCACCGTTGCCGTCGCCGCCCGTGTGGCCTCGTTTTCATGCAGGCGCAAGTATTGCGCGGCAATGACGATGCTCGCGGCAAGACGCTTGAGATCCCACTCCCAGGGCGCCGGCAGCGTCTCATCGAGGTCATTGACATCGAA
>JEMX01000094.1:1927-2136 GCA_000585055.1 Candidatus Accumulibacter appositus | reverse complement strand
TTGGAGGCGGTCAGCACCTCGATCGGATCACGCCGTTTCTTCGGCGGTTTCCATCCGCCCTGTGCCTCGCGCGACACCAGATCGCGCAGTGCGCTCCCTTGTGCGCGGCGCTCCTGCGGGGACAAGACTACCGCTTGGCCATTTCCGGCGGCGCTTTCCTGCTTGTCATCAAACTTGCTCCTTACCATCTGCAATCCTCCGTCTTGGTC
>JEMX01000094.1:1639-1820 GCA_000585055.1 Candidatus Accumulibacter appositus | reverse complement strand
CATTCTTTACCATGCCAAATGGGTTACATGCAAGATTATGGGTTTTGCCTGGCAAGCCCGCTCACTGTCCGTGCCAGTAACGTCGATACGCCGCTCGATACGAGGAGAGAGCGAGTTCGCTCGTCAGATCGATGCGCACCGCACCATCCCGATCGGTGCGCCACACCCGGCTGCCGGAATA
>JEMX01000094.1:1263-1402 GCA_000585055.1 Candidatus Accumulibacter appositus | reverse complement strand
CGCTGCCGAAGGCATTTTCGATCCGCAGCACGCAGCTCATGTGGTTGGTTTTCGCCGCCCTATGCTCGTAATCAGTGGCTGACGGGTGCAGGATCGTGAAGCGAACGCCGTCCCATTCCCAGGCCTGCCCGGCAAAGCA
>JEMX01000094.1:848-979 GCA_000585055.1 Candidatus Accumulibacter appositus | reverse complement strand
ACCCAGGTATCGCCCACCGGCGGTCGTGCTGCCGGCCAGAGCAGCGCCGGCAGCAACAGGCATAGCCCGAGCCAGCGTGCCGGGAAACCGCGCGGCAGCAGTAGCCAGATCACCCCGAGCATCGCTACCAG
>JEMX01000094.1:415-639 GCA_000585055.1 Candidatus Accumulibacter appositus | reverse complement strand
GGCGACACCAGCGAGAACTGCTGAAACATCAGCAGCAGCAGCGGCAGCGTCCCGAGGGTCACTGCCCACTGCGTCGCACCCCAGTTGGCAAGCAGCGCTCGCCAGCCACGGGAAGCACCCAGCCGGGCCGTACCGACAAAGAAGAGCAACCCGACAGCCGCGAAGGAAAGCCAGAATCCCGGCGCCAGCACCGCCCAGGGGTCGAGCAGCAGCACCGCCAGCAA
>JEMX01000094.1:0-215 GCA_000585055.1 Candidatus Accumulibacter appositus | reverse complement strand
CGCTCGCTGCGCCGCCACAGCCAACCGACCAGACCGGCAAACAGCGCCGCCACCATCGTCACGTGCAGGCCGGAGATCGACATCAGGTGCGTCACCCCGGTCAGCCGGAACAGGCGCCACTGTGCTGCCGGAATCGCCTGCTCGTCGCCGATCGCCAGCGCAGCGAGAATGCCCACATACGCTGCATCGGGCAGAACTTCAAAAAAGGAACTGCG
>JEMX01000093.1 GCA_000585055.1 Candidatus Accumulibacter appositus | reverse complement strand
TCATTTGCCTTGCAAGCGATTGATTACGCGAGAAGTTTTTTTCGGTAGGTTAAACAGGGGCTATGCCTGTTCATCAACGGCCTGCCCGTCGCCACCTTCGAGCTGAAGAACAGCCTCACCAAGCAGACCGTGGCGGACGCCGTTCAGCAGTACCGGCGCGACCGCGACCCGCGCGAGCGGCTGTTCGAGTTCGGCCGCTGCGCGGTGCACTTCGCGGTGGACGACAGCGAAGTGCGCATGTGCACCCACCTGAAAGGCAAGGGCTCGTGGTTCCTGCCCTTCAACCGGGGTTATCACGATGGCGCCGGCAACCCGCCCAACCCCTGCGGGCTCAAGACCGCCTACCTCTGGCAGGAGGTGCTGACGCCGCCGGGGCTGACCGACATCCTCGAGAACTACGCGCAGATCGTCGAGGAGAGGGACCCGCGCAGCGGCAGGAAGAAGCGCGCACAGATCTGGCCGCGCTACCACCAGCTCGGCGTGGTGCGGCAGGCGCTGGCCGATGTGCGCGCCCACGGCGTCGGCAAGCGCTACCTGATCCAGCACTCGGCCGGCAGCGGCAAGTCGAACTCGATCGCCTGGCTGGCGCACCAGCTGATCGGGCTGCCGCGCGCCGGTGGCGATGATGGTGGCGGCGGCGATCACGCGCGCCGCGAGGTCTTCGACTCGGTCGTCGTGGTCACCGACCGGCGCCTGCTCGACCAGCAGATCCAGACGACCATCAAGCAGTTCATGCAGGTCGGCGCGACAGTGGGCCACGCGTTGCGCTCGGGCGACCTGCGCCGCTTCATCCAGGAAGGGAAGAAGATCATCGTATCGACGGTGCAGAAGTTCCCCTTCATCCTCGACGAGATCGCCGGCGAGGGTGGCAAGACCTTCGCCATCGTCATTGACGAGGCGCATTCCAGCCAGGGCGGCAAGACCTCGGCGGCGATGAGCCAGGCGCTCGGCGTGCCGGCAGAGGATGACGACGCGGGAGCTGACCCCGAGGACACGGTGAACGCCGCGCTCGAAAAACGCATGGCAGCGCGCCAGATGCTGCGCAACGCCAGCTACTTCGCCTTCACCGCCACACCCAAGAACAAGACGCTGGAGATGTTCGGCAAGGCGCTGCCGCCCGACAACACCGGCAAGGTGAAGCATCAGCCCTTCCACAGCTACACCATGAAGCAGGCGATCGAGGAGGGTTTCATCCTCGACGTGCTCCGGGCGTACACGCCGGTGGACAGCTACTACAAGCTGATCAAGAAGACCGATGACGACCCGGAATTCGACACCCGCAAGGCGCAGAAGAAGCTGCGCCGCTACGTGGAGGGCCACGAGCACGCGATCCGGCTCAAGGCCGAGATCATGGTGGACCACTTCCACGAGCAGGTGATGGCGGCCGGCAAGATCGGCGGGCAGGCGCGGGCGATGGTGATCAGCAGCGGCATCGAGCGGGCGATCCAGTACTTCCACGCCTTCAAGGCCTATCTGCTGGAGCGCAAGAGCCCCTACCAGGCAATCGTCGCCTTCTCGGGTGAGCACGAGTACGGTGGCGCCAGGCTGAGCGAGGCCTCCCTCAACGGCTTCTCCAGCGGCGACATCGCCAACCGGATCCAGACCGACCCATACCGCTTCCTGATCTGTGCCGACAAGTTCCAGACCGGCTACGACGAGCCGCTGCTGCACACGATGTACGTCGACAAGCCGCTCGCCGGCATCAAGGCGGTGCAGACCCTGTCGCGCCTCAATCGCGCGCACCCGCAGAAGCACGACTGTTTCGTGCTCGACTTCCAGAACAACAGCGAGGCGATCAGCTTCGCCTTCCAGGATTACTACCGCAGCACGCTGCTCGCCGACGAGACCGACCCCAACAAGCTGCACGACCTGCAGGCGGCGCTGGATGCTGCGCAGCTGTACTCGCCCGAGCAGGTGCAGCAGCTGGTGGCGCTGTTTCTCGGCGGCGCGGACCGCGAACAGCTCGACCCGATCCTCGATGCCTGCGTGGCCGTCTACAAGGATCAGCTGGACGAGGACAGCCAGGTGAAGTTCAAGGGCCAGGCGAAGGCGTTCTGCCGCAGCTACAATTTCCTTTCGGCGGTGATCCCGAGTTGCCACGCCGAGTGGGAGAAGCTGTCGGTCTTCCTCGACCTGCTGACGCCCAAGCTGCCGGCGCCTCAGGAGGATGATCTTGCCAAGGGCATCCTCGAAGCCATCGACATGGATAGCTACCGCGTCGAGAAGAAGGCAGCGATGAAGATCGCCCTGGCCGACAAGGACGCAGAGATAGCTCCTGTCCCGACCGACGGGGGTGGTGGCAGGAGCCAGCCCGAACTCGACCGCTTGAGCAACATCCTCAAGACCTTCAACGAGCAGTTTGGCACCCTGTTCGCCGACACCGACCGCGTCACCAGGCGCATCCGCGACGACATCGCGCCGAAGGTCGCCGCCGACGCGGCGTTCCGGAATGCACGAGAGAACACGCCGCATACGGCGCGTATCGCTCACGACCAGGCGCTGAGCCGGATGATGCAGGTGTTGCTGAAGGACGACACGCAGGTCTACAAGCAGTTCGTCGAGAACGACGCCTTCCGGCGCTCGGTCAGCGACATGGTGTATGCGATGACGGGATAGGCGAAAGCAGCGCTCACGCGATCGAGGACTACCCGTCCGATACGCCTTTACCCTGCCTGCCTATGGCTGGCAGACCTGGCAACGAGGAGACACCCATGAAATGCCCAATTTGCCGACACGGCGAAACCCGCCCCGGTAGCGTGACTGTGCCACTCGAACGCTACGGCATGAGCATTGTTTTCCGCGAGGTTCCAGCACTGCTGTGCGAGAACTGCGGCGAAACCTTCCATGACGAAGCCGTTACCGCTGCCTTGCTGAAGCAAGCCGAACAGGCTGCGGCGGCGGGCGTGGAAATCGACGTTCGGCGCTTCGCCGTGGTGGCATGATCCTGCACACCACGACAAGCAAGCAGCGAAAAGCCCCGGCTGTTGACCGGGGCTTTTCGCCTGAATCCGTTGGTGGTGATGGGTGGAATTGAACCACCGACCTATGGGTTATGAATCCGTGAGTCCCGGCAGACCTATGGGTTCATGAACCTTAACAGAGCTATATATAGCATGCCATTGCGGCTAAACTCACCTTAACGGGGTTACACGAAACAGGACGGTTTCTGACCTTAAATGTAACCCCGGCGTAACCCCAGATTCCCCAAAGGCATAAAAAGAGGTCATGAACGATACCGCGAGGCTGCAGTTCGACAAGGAAAAGCTGCTCGCGCTGCCGCTACCCGCGGTGGGCTCACGGTCGACCTATCACGACACCAAGGCACCGGGCCTGCAAATGCGCGTGTCGGCAAGCGGCGTGAAAACCTTTTCGCTGTACCGGCGGACGAAGGGCGGCGGACCGGAACGCGTGACCCTCGGGCGATTCCCCGCGATGACCGTAGAGCAGGCGCGCAAGGCAGCGGCCATGGTGAATGCTCAAATCGAGGACGGCGCGAACCCCGCACAGGCAAAACGCGCGTTAAAGGGGGAGCCAACGTTCACCGAGGTTTTCGCCGAGTACGGCAGGCGACACGGCGAGAAGAAGCAGGCGTGGGCGGCCGATCAACAACGCTTCCGCGACTACCTGCAGCCGGCCCTTGGCACGCGGAGATTGACGACGATCACGCGTGCGATGATCGCCCGGACTCTTTCCGACGCCGAGAAAGCTGGGAAGGCCGTGGCCACTGTGCGCAACGTTCGTGCCCTTGCATCAAGCATTTTCGGCAAGGCAATCGAATGGGGATATGTCGACACCAACCCGGCACAAGGCGTCACGGTTTCTGGCGCCAAGGTAAGCCGTGATCGCTTCCTCCGATCCGACGAGCTTCCCCGCTTCTTCCAATCGCTTGCGGAAGAGCAGAACGAGACCTTGCGAGACTACATCTTGCTGGCGCTACTGACCGGCGCTCGCAGGGCCAACTTGCTCGCGATGCGCTGGAAGGAAATCAACCTCAGTGAGGCTGTCTGGCGAATTCCCGACACGAAGAACGGCACCCCGCAGAACGTAACGCTCTCCCCTAAGGCAACGACCATTCTGCAAGCACGACAGGAAGTTGCCGAAAATGGCGCCGTTTTCGTTTTCCCGGGAAGCGGCGAGAGTGGCCATATCGAGGAACCGAAAAAAGCTGTCATTCGCGTCATGGAAAGGGCTGGAATCCCCTACGGCAGGAACACACCGGATGGCGTAACGCTGCACGATCTGCGCCGAACCCTGGGAAGCTGGCAGGCCAAGACGGGCGCATCGCGCGCGATCATCGGCAAGAGCCTAAACCACAAGAGCCAACAGGCGACAGCGATCTATGCTCGCCTTGACCTTGATCCGGTGCGAGCATCAGTGAACACGGCGACGGCGGCCATGATGGAGGCTGGCGGATTGAAAGAGGCGGCGGAGGTGGTGAAGTTGTCCACCAGCCGGAACGTAGCATGATGCTGTTTTTGTGGGAGCACGTGGTGGCGACGCCTCTTCGCCGTCGACGGGCACGCCTGAGGATCAGCCCGTGAGCCTCGTGACCCACATTATTCCGTCAGAACCGCTTGACGTTACCACGTGGACGGAGGATGAAGAGTTTGCACGCTACCCGGAGGGCGCGCGCGCCAAGACGGCGTATTTTCCGCCGGCCGGGCCGCTACCCGACTACATCAAGCCGGGGCGCCGGTATCTGTTCAAGCGATCGCGGAAGGCCTTTCCCGAACAGTTCTGGGCAGAGATCGCTGCCTATCATATCGGGAGCCTACTGGGAGTCGAGGTGCCGCCGGCATACCCTGCTGTCAACAATTCCTCGAGGCAGTGTGCGGCACTGATTGAGTGGTTCTATGAGGATGGGAAAACGCGATTCGTGATGGGCGGGGACTTCATGCAGAAGATGCTCGAAGGCTTCGACCGCGACAAGGGCAGTCAGCACAACTTTCATTCGATACGGGTCCTCTTCCGAACCATCCATAGGCAGGGCTGGATGGAGGCAGATTGGCAACTGGCGTGGGCGCGAACGCTGCTCTTCGATGCCCTGTGTGGCAACACCGATAGGCACCAGGACAACTGGGGAGCGCTGTTCGACGTTACGGATGACGGGCCAAGAGTCAGGCTTTCGCCCTGCTACGACAACGGCACCAGCCTGGGTCATGAGCTGTCGGAACATATTCAGGGGAAGAATTGGGACGATGCTCGGTGGCTACGGTATGTAAGCAAAGGAGCGCACCACATGAAATGGACTTTAGAGTCACCGAACCGGGAAGGGCACCTATCGGGGGTGCAGAAGCTTGCCGATTTGTTCCCTCTCGCGCGCGATGCGATGATGGCGCGCCTATTGGCATTCGACATGGTCGCGTTGCGTGAAACCCTCAGCCGCCTTGCCGGAATCCCGATGACGGTTCCCTTCTCGCCATGGCGGGCCAACTTGATATATCGTCTTGTCGAGCTTCGCCGAGACCTCTTGCTGAAGGCATTGCAATGAACCGCATCCGACACCTTGTTGAACCACATCGCCTGTTCCTGGCCTGGCAACGCCCAGTGTCCAGCATGGAACGTCGTTCTCGTCGCATCGTGGGTGAGATTGAGCGGAGGCCGGGGGGCGCAGTCTTCCGATACCTTGAAAATCTACCGGACTACCAGGAAGCTCGGCGGGAGGGTTTTCAAGGGTTTCCGGCATTCTCAATCGGCAAAAGCCAGGAATACAGGTCGCCCAGCGTCCTCCAAGCCTTCATGCGCCGCTTACCGCCCAGGAAGCGGGAGGATTTTTCCGAATACCTGGCCCAGTTTCGCTTGCCGACACCTTTTGACGGCTCCGACATGGCATTGTTGGCCTATACGGGAGCGAAGCTGCCCGGAGACGGCTTCGAGATCATTCCGGATCTGGCCGATGCCATCCCCCCCATTGAGCTTGTAATGGAGGTTGCCGGCTTTCGCCATCAGCAGGTGTCGGCAAGCAGCTTGGCTGTCGGCGAGCCCGTCACATTGGCGTCCGAGCCAGACAACGCTGCTGATCCTGATGCGATCGCCGTGCGTCATCGTGACAACCGTATAGGCTACATTGCCAAGCCCTACTGCGCGACAGTGGCGAACTGGCTCCGCGCTTACACGGTAGAGGCCACCATCGAGCGAATCAACGGCAAGCCTGAGCGGCCGCTGGTCTATCTCTTCGTTAAAGTTGCCGGCAAGGCGCGGAAACAAAGTGAAGAGCCCAGTCTGTAAGCACAGCGGAACCAGTGCAGGTGAAACGGCTGACATGCTTGAACGCAACGGCATGAGCATTGTTTTCCGCGAGGTTCCGGCGCTGGTGTGCGAGAACTGCGGAGAAACCTTCCATGAAGAAGCCGTTACCGCTGCCTTGCTGAAGCAAGCCGAACAGGCTGCGGCAGTGGGCGTGGAAATCGACGTGCGGCGCTTCGCCATGGCGGCATGATCCTGCACACCACGGCAAGCAAACAGCAAAAAGCCCCGGCTCTTGACCGGGGCTAAATGCTTGAATCCGTTGGTGGTGATGGGTGGAATTGAACCACCGACCTATGGGTTATGAATCCATCGCTCTAACCGACTGAGCTACATCACCTCAGGGCGGCAGATTATAGGACCCTGCCCGTCAGGGGTCAAGCCGGGCGATGTCGATAGTCGCCGCTGTCGCGCAGCGGCAGCGGAACGGCGGCTGGAAATCACATCAGCACGATGTCGTATTGCTCCTGCGTATAGCTGGGCTCGGCCTGCAGCGAAATCGGCTTGCCGATGAAATCCGAGAGCATCGCCAGTCCCTGTGACTCTTCGTCCAGGAAACGGTCGATGACCGCCTGGTTGCCGAGCACGCGGTATTCACGCGCGTCGAACTGGCGCGCTTCGCGCAGCAGTTCGCGGAGAATCTCGTAGCACACGGTGCGCGCGGTTCTCACTTCACCGCGCCCTTCGCAGGTCGGGCAGGTTTCACACAGCACGTGCGCGAGCGATTCGCGCGTCCGCTTGCGCGTCATCTCGACCAGGCCCAGGGCGGTGAAGCCGTTGACCGTCAGGCGCGTATGGTCGCGCGCCAGGGCCTTGTTGAACTCGCTGAGGACTGCCGAGCGATGTTCTTCGTTCTCCATGTCGATGAAGTCGACGATGATGATGCCGCCGAGGTTGCGCAGACGCAGCTGGCGGGCGATGGTCTGCGCGGCTTCGAGATTGGTCTTGAAAATGGTGTCGTCGAAGTTACGCACGCCGACGAAGCCGCCGGTATTGACGTCGATGGTGGTCATCGCTTCGGTCTGATCGATGATCAGGTAGCCGCCCGACTTGAGATCGACCCGGCGGGCAAGGGCTTTCTGGATCTGGTCCTCGACGCCGTGCAGATCGAACAGCGGTCGCTGCCCGGTGTAGTGCTCGAGCAGCGGCGCAACGGTCGGCGTGTACTCGCCGGCAAAGGTGGTCAGTCGCGCGAAGTTCTCGCGCGAGTCGATGACGATGGCGGAAGTCTCTGGATTGACGAAGTCGCGCAGAACCCGCTGCGCCAGCGACAGTTCCTGATAGAGCAGGGCCGGCGGCGCGGCAGTGGTCGACTGGGCCTGGATATCGCGCCAGATCTTGCGCAGATACTCGATGTCCTTGGCCAGCTCGGCTTCGCTGGCGCTCTCGGCCATGGTGCGCACGATAAAGCCGCCCGGTTCGTCGCCGGGCACCAGACGCGACAGCTTTTCGCGCAAGGCTTCACGTTCGGCCTCTTTCTCGATGCGCTGAGAAATGCCGATGTGCTTGTCCTGCGGCAGATAGACCAGCATCCGCCCGGCAATCGATACCTGCGTGGACAAGCGCGCCCCTTTGCTGCCCATCGGGTCCTTGATTACCTGCACGAGGATGCTCTGACCTTCGAAGAGCAGCCGCTCGATCGGCCGCAGCGGTTCGTCGTTCGGGCGCGGTTCGCGGATATCGGCGACGTGCAGGAAAGCGGTGCGGTCGAGGCCGATCTCGATGAACGCCGACTGCATTCCCGGCAGGATGCGGACGATGCGCCCGACATAGACGTTGCCGACGAAGCCACGACTGGCGCAGCGTTCGATGTGCAGCTCCTGCACGGCGCCCTGATACATGACGGCAACGCGCGTTTCCTGCGGGGTGAAATTGATCAGAATCTCTTCGGACATGGGCTGGTGCTCGGGGGAATGGGGGGAGAAATGCGGTTAGAATCGCGATTCGCCGCATTCTACTCTTAGTCCCCTGTTACGCCCCTCCCCGGAAGCCCGCCATCTCTGCCTCGATCTCTGCTTCGCCCGCCACGGCGACCTGTCCCGAGTTGCTCGCGCCTGCCGGTTCGCCTGCGATGTTGCGTACGGCCTTTGCCTATGGTGCCGATGCCGTCTACGCCGGCCAGCCGCGCTACAGCCTGCGCGTGCGCAACAACGCCTTCGGTGACCTCGACAAACTAGCCGCTTCGATCGACGAAGCGCACGCGGCCGGCAAGAAGCTGTACGTGGTCAGCAACGTCCTGCCACACAACCGCAAGGTGCGCAGCTATCTGGCTGACATGGCACCGGTGGTGGCGCTCAAGCCGGATGCGCTGATCATGGCCGACCCGGGACTGATCGACATGGTCCGCGAGACCTGGCCGGACATGCCGGTACATCTGTCGGTGCAGGCCAATACGGTCAACTTCGCGGCGGTACGTTTCTGGCGCAAGCTGGGGATCAGCCGCATCATCCTGTCGCGCGAACTGTCGCTTGACGAAGTCGCCGAGATTCGCCAGGAATGCCCGGAGATGGAGCTCGAAGTCTTCGTCCATGGCGCGCTGTGCATTGCCTACTCCGGCCGCTGCCTGCTGTCCGGCTACTTCAACCATCGCGACCCCAACCAGGGCACGTGCACCAACTCCTGTCGCTGGGACTACAAGCTGAAGCCGGCGGACGGCGAAGCGGGCACTGCGTCCAAGGGCGCCTGCCACTCGGGAAGCGTGGGTGGCACGGATGCGAGCAGCGCCAGCGGCGGTGAATGGCTGCTCGAAGAAAAGGAACGCCCCGGCGAGCTGATGCCGATCGATGAGGACGAGCACGGCACCTACATCATGAACTCGAAGGATCTGCGCGCCGTCGAGCATGTCCGCCGCCTGACCGAGATCGGCGTCGATTCCCTGAAGATCGAAGGGCGCACCAAGTCGCCGTACTATGTCGCGCGCACCACGCAGGTCTACCGCCGCGCCATCGACGACGCCGTTGCCGGCCGCCCATTCGACCCCAGCCTGCTCGGCGAACTCGACGGCCTGGCCAATCGCGGCTACACCGACGGCTTCTTCCAGCGCCACCATGATCACCAGATGCAGAACTACCTGCGCGGCCACTCGGAGTCAGGGCGCAGCCTCTACGTCGGCGATGTCATCGGCTGGGACGCGGCCCGCTCCCTGGCACTGATCGATATCAAGAACCGCATCTCGCTCGGCGATCGACTGGAGATCATCCACCCCTCGGGCAATCGCGTCATCGCCGTGGAGCGGATGGAAAACCTTGACGGCGGCGAAATCCGTGTCGCTCCGGGCAACGGCCACAAGGTATGGATGCCGCTACCGGCCGAATTGTGCACAGGGCGCGAAGCGGGCACATCGGGTGAATCCTTGACCTCACCCGGCGCCATGCTGGCGCGCTTTGTCTGACCCCCGGCCGCCAATGAGCCAGCCAGCGCACCTCTTCGTCGACATCTCGGCGCACGGTTTCGGCCATCTGGCACAGGTGGCGCCGGTACTCGCAGTGCTGACCGCCCGCCTGCCCGAACTCCGCCTGACCATCCGCAGCGGCCTGCCGCGCGAGCGCCTGCAGGCCCGCGTGGCGACCGCCTTCACCCACCTGCGAGCGAGCAGCGACTTTGGCTACGTGATGCACGACGCGGTAAGCCTCGACCTCGCGGCAACGGCGCAGGCCTATCGCCGCCAGCATGCCGACTGGGAAGTCCTGGTCGACCGGGACGCCCGTCTGTTCCGCGAACTGCAGCCCGATCTGGTGTTCAGCGACGTCGCCTACCTGCCGCTGGCCGGCGCCACGCAGGCCGGCATCCCGTCGGCCGCCATGTGTTCGCTCAACTGGGCCGAGCTCTTTGCCCATTTCTTCGCCAAAGAGGAATGGGCGGAGACGATTCATCGCCAGATGCTGGACGCCTACAACAGCGCCGAATGCTTCCTGCGCGTGACGCCGGGAATGGCCATGGCCGACCTGCCGCGGCTGCGTCCGATTGGCCCGATTGCCGCCCTCGGCGAGGATTGCCGGCGGGCGCTGCGCGCCCAACTCGGCTGCAGCAGCGACGAGCGACTGGTGCTGATCGCCTTCGGCGGTTTCGAGAAACAGTTGCCCATCGATGCCTGGCCGCCGATCCCCGGCGTCCATTGGCTGGTTCCGCAAACCTGGCAGGTCGAACATCCGAGCGTCACCGCTTTCGAACCCCTGGGTCACTCGATCGCAGATCTCCTGCGCGCCGCCGACGCGGTGCTCAGCAAACCCGGCTACGGCACCTTCGCCGAAGCCGCCTGCAACCACACGCCACTGCTCTACCTGCGCCGCGACGACTGGCCGGAGCAGGATTTCCTGATCGATTGGCTGCAGGAGCACGGGCGCTGTCGGCAGGTCAGCGAAGACGAGCTGCTTGCCGGGCGCTTGCAGGTGGCGCTGGAAAGCCTGTGGAGTCAGGCCGCTCCGCCGACCCCGCAGCCGTCGGGCGCTGAAGAAGCAGCTGCCGCGCTATTGCCGTGGCTGACGAAGGTCACCGAGAGCTAGCACGCCGCTGGCGATGGCAGTGTTTCCGGCCAGACTCATGCGCCGAATTCTTGACGGAGTTGCCGCAGCTGAGGCAACAGCGCCGGAATGTCCGTTCGGATGATGCTCCACAGGGTGTCGTTGTCGATCCCCAGATAGCCATGGATCAGGCGATTGCGCGTGGCGATGATGAGCCGCCACGGTAGATCAGGACTGGCGGCTCGAATCGAATCCGGGATGTGCCGCGCGGCTTCACCGATCAGTTCGAGATTGCGCAGACTCGCATCGTAAACCAGCCCATTGGCCACAAAGTCGTCCTGATCGAGTCCGTCCGTATAGGCGACCACCCGCTCGGCAAAACCGATCATGTCATCGAGGTAGAACCGCCATTGACGGGGCACCGCATCAGACATGGACAGCCTCCTTTTCGATGGATGGGCGCAACTCTGCACGCAAGGCGTTTTCGGTGACCAGGTCGACTCGACTGCCCAATAGGTCTTCAAGATAGAACTGGACGCCGAAGTAGCGTGCGGAGGTCGCCGGACCATCGAAGGCAACCAGGATATCGACGTCGCTGTCGGGCTCGGCTGTATCGCGCGCTGTCGAGCCGAACAGAGCCAGACGCGTCACTCCGTACCTCTCGGTCAGAGCAACTTTGCTCTGGGCGAGCAACTTGAGGGCGGCTGAACGCTTCATTGCTCCCTCAAACAGGCCCTGTCACCAGAGCCAGATCGTCTTGCGTGCCACGAGAACCTGTCGCCCTCACTGCTCCGCCTCGGCGTTCAGAAGACGCTCGCAATAGCGCGCGATGAGGTCGATTTCGAGATTCACCCGGCTACCCGGCTGCAAGCGACCGAGAGTGGTCGCGGCCAGGGTATGCGGAATCAGGTTGATGGTGAAGCTGGCGCCATCGACCGAGTTGGTCGTCAGGCTGACGCCATCGACGGTGATCGATCCCTTGCGCGCGATGTATTTGGCGAGTTCCGCCGGGGCGCGAATTTCGAGCAGGCGATTGTCGCCGACCGGGTCGAAACGCAGCACTTCGCCGATACCGTCCACATGACCGGAAACCAGATGCCCGCCAAGGCGGTCGGCAAGGCGCAGGGCTTTCTCCAGGTTGACCGGGCCCGGTGCGGCAAGCCCGACGGTGCAGGCCAGCGATTCCGGGGAGACGTCAACGAAGAAGCACGGGCCCTGCCGGTCCACCACCGTCAGGCAGACACCGCTGCAGGCGATCGAATCGCCGAGCGCGACATCATCGAGGTCAAGCTCGCTGGCGTCGATGGTCAGGCGAACGGTCCCGGCACCATCGTCACGGGAAGCAATGGCGGTGATTTGACCAACGGCGGCGATGATTCCTGAAAACATGGCAAAGCCCGGGTAGGTGGGTGGTCGGCGCCTGGATGGGCGGGGGAACAAGGAGGGCGGATTCTAGCATGCGGCCCCTTGGCGCCGGCCTTGCACAGCCGCCGGCCGACACGGAGCCGCAGCAAGCACTGCGCTCAGCCGCCCGGCGATTGGCCCTCCTTCTCCGCCACAGGCGATCGTGCGCTGTTCGCCGACGCCGCCTCGGCGAGAATCGGACCATCCCGCAGCCAGGCTTCCAGCAGGGTGTAGCTGACCGCCAGAACCACCGGACCGACGAAGATGCCGACCAGACCGAAGGCCAGCAAGCCGCCGATGACGCCGGCGAGAATCAGCAGCAAGGGCAGGTCGGCACCCTGCTTGATCAGCAGCGGACGCAGGAAATTGTCCATGGTCCCGACGATGACCGTCCATACCAACAGGAAAGTGCCCCAGCCGGTGTCGCCACTCCAGTACAACCAGACGACGGCTGGTGCCAGCAAAAGCGTCGGCCCGAGTTGCGCGATGCAGAGCATGAACATCAAGGCGGTCAGCACAGTGGCAAAGGGCACACCGGCGATGGCCAGACCGATGCCACCGAGTACCGACTGTACGAAGGCTGTAATACCGACGCCAAGCGCGACGGCGCGAACAGCTTGCGCGGCCAGTACCACTGCGCCTTCGCCGCGTTCGCCGGCCAGGCGGCGACCGAAACGCCGTGCCTCGTCTGCCGCCTTCTCGCCGGAGGAATAGAGGACCGCCGACAGCGCAACGGTCAACAGAAACTGCACGAAGACCAGTCCGAAGCTGCCGACTTCTCTGGCGAACCACTTGGTCAGATTGCCCGCATAGGGGGCGATCTTGGCCGTCAGTTCCGAGGTGCCAGCAACCGCCAGCTGCATCCAGGCCTGATCGAGCTTGTGCCCGATCAGCGGCAGGCCGGGAACCCAATCAGGGGGCGGCGGCACCTCGAAGGTCGCGACAAATCTTCCCCAACTGACGATCTGAGGGGCATTGTCGACGAGGGTGGCGATGGCCAGCGACAGGGGGACGACGAGCACCAGCAATACCAGCACGGTCATGACCATCACCGCCGGGGCGCGCCGATTGCCGAGGTGGCGCTGTACGCGCAGCATCACCGGCCAGGTGGCAACGACGACCATCGTTGCCCAGATCAGCGCCGGCAGAAACGGCCGCAGGATCCAGCCCGAGGCGGCGATCAGCACGCCGATGAAAAGGACGGCCAGGGTGGTTCGGGCAATTTCGGTTCGGCTGCTATTCATCATTCACTCATCCGCATCGTGCTTTCACTGGGAGGCTCCTGCTGTACGTGCCAGCGGCTCATGGCGAGCAGCATCAACAGGGAACGGCAATGTCACCAAGCATGGTAGCTCAATCGACGTACCCAGCGTGAGCGGCCGGCAGCGCTCACCCGCAGCGCGCAGGGCTGCCCCGCATTCGCCTTTTGATTGACGCCATCCTGGTCGCCGCGTATATTACTGACTCTGTAGTCATTAACGCACTACGATGAAACACCCCTCTGCTCGCCCCCTCCCGGATGCTTCTCCCGATTGCCGACCGCCGCGTCGCCGGCGCAAGGAGGCACGCCCGTCGGAGCTGACTGCCGCGGCCCTGGCACTTTTCGTCGAGAAGGGATTCGCCGCCACGCGGCTCGAGGACATTGCCGCCCGCGCTGGCGTCTCAAAGGGAACGCTATACCTCTATTTCGAGAGCAAGGAAGCGCTGTTCAAGACGGTCATCGAAGAAGGCATGGTCGCCGCGCTGGCCGCCGCCGAGCAACGCCTGTCAGACTTCCAGGGATCGGCCGCCGAGCTCCTGCAACAGTTGCTGTTCGGCTGGTGGGAGCAGATCGGGCGCACGCCGATGGCTGGCGTCACCAAGCTGATCGCCTGCGAATCGAGCAACTTCCCGGAGGTCGCGCAGTATTACCACGACCGGGTACGCAGCCGCGGTCGCGCCCTGTTGCGCACGACGCTGCAGCGCGGCGTGGGCAGCGGCGAGTTTCGTCCGGTGGACCTGGAAACAACCATTGACGTGATCATGGCGCCCCTGCTGATGCTGGCCATCGCGCGCTTTTCCCCAGGCTTCTGTAGTCTGGGAACGACCCCGGAGAGCTACCTGCAGACGCATTTCGAGCTACTGGTGAATGGCTTGCGGCGAAGCAGCGGCGCATTGGCCAAGCCGCCGACGGGGGACAGGCAATGAACGCACCGGCAGCCACACGCCCATCGCTCCGGCGACTGCTGCTCATGGTGCCGCTGTTGGGCCTGCTCGCCGGCTGCGGCAAGGAAGCGCCACCGCCCGTGAGGCCACGTCCGGTATTGACGGGCCTCGTCGCCGAGAGCGCTGGCGACTCGCTGCGCAGCTACTCCGGCGAAGTGCGCTCGCGCTACGAAACGGCGCTCGCTTTTCGCATCCCCGGCAAGCTCAGCGCGCGCCTCGTCGATACCGGCGCGGTGGTCAAGGCCGGCCAGATCCTGGCCACGCTCGATCCGGGCGATACCGACCTGTCGGCGACGGCAGCCGCCGCACAGCTGCAACTGGCACGTGCCGACCTGCAGCGCTACCGCGATCTGCGCCAGAAGAGCTTTGTCAGCCAGGCGGCACTGGACAGCAAGGAAACCGCTTTCAAGGCCGCCCAGGCAAACGCCGAACTGGCCCAAAATCAGTCAAGCTATACCGTTCTGCGCGCTGAGCAGGCCGGCGTCGTCGGACTGATCAGCAGCGAAGTCGGGCAGGTGCTTGCCGCCGGCCAAACGGTGATGCGCCTGGCGCGGGCCGATACGCTCGAAGTCGCGATCTCGATTCCCGAGGCGCGCATGCCGGAAGCGCAGGCTCTCGGCAACGCCGAGGTCCGCCTGTGGGCCGACGGCGAGGCCATCTACCAGGGCCGCTTGCGCGAGCTGTCGCCGGTGGCCGACCCGGTGACACGGACCTACGCCGCACGCGTGGCAATTGCCGATGCCGACGCCAGGGTGCTTCTCGGCATGACCGCCAAGGTGCGCTTTCTCAACCCCCAGCGAGATGCACGCCTGAGCGTGCCGTTGACGGCGATTTTCCAGCAGGACGGCAAAACCGCGTTGTGGGTGGTGCAGGCCGATCAGAGCGTCGCCTTGCGAGCCGTCGCGGTGGCCAGCTATGGCGGAGACACCGCCTTGCTGAAAAGCGGTGTGCAGGCTGGCGAAAGAATTGTCGTCGCCGGCGTTCACAAGCTGACCGCCGGCGAGCGCGTCAGCATCGTCGAGCAGCCGACGCCGGCGACCGCAGCTCCTGTTCCTGGGGCCGGGCAAGCGGCGACGACAGCCGAGCGATGAGCCCGCCCAACCTCTCCGAATGGGCGTTGCGCCACCGCTCACTGATCGCCTACCTGATCGTCGTGCTGATGCTCAGCGGCGTCCTGGCCTACTTCAAGCTCGGGCGCGCCGAAGACCCCGATTTCACTTTCAAGGCCATGGTCGTGCGCACGCTGTGGCCGGGTGCCACGGCACACGAGGTCGAGCTACAGGTCAGCGAACGCATCGAGAAACGCTTGCAGGAAGTGCCCTGGGTTGACGTGGTGCGCTCACAGACCCGCCCGGGAGAATCTCTGGTCTTCGTAGTGCTCAAGGACTACACGCCGAAAAAAGAGGTTCCCGAAGCCTGGTACCAGGTGCGCAAGAAGATCGGCGACATGCGGCACACCCTGCCGCAAGGCGTCCTCGGCCCTTTCCTGAACGACGAATTCGGCGACACCTTCATCACCATCTACGCGTTGACCGGCGACGGCTTCGACCTCGCCGCGCTGCGCCAGCAGGCCGATGACATGGCGCGCGAACTGCGGCAGCTGCCCGACGTCAAGAAGATCGAGCTGATCGGCGTCCAGGAAGAAAAGATCTACATCGAGGTGTCACACGCCAAACTGGCCACCCTCGGCCTCGACCCGCTGCTCATCGTCGACGCGCTGCGGCAACAGAATGCGATGACCCCGGCCGGCTTCTACGAGACGCCATCCGACCGGGTGCGAATACGCGTCTCCGGCGACTTCGAGTCGGTGGACAGCATTCGCGAAATCGGCATCCAGGCCGGCGGCCGGCTGTTCCGGCTTGGCGACATTGCCACCATCACACGCGGCTTCGCCGATCCGCCGACACCGCGCATCCGGGTCCAGGGCGAGGACGCGATCGGCATCGCCATCGCCATGACCAAGGGGGGCGACGTGATCCAGCTCGGCGACCGCCTGCGCGCCGCCATGGCCCGTATGCAGCAGGAGCTGCCACTGGGCATCGACATCCAGGTCGTCGCCGACCAGCCGCAGATCGTACGCGAGTCGATGAACCTGTTCATGGCGTCGCTGGCCGAAGCGGTGCTGATCGTTCTTGCCGTGTCCTTCATCAGCCTCGGCATGCGCACCGGCGCCGTCGTCGCGCTGTCCATCCCGCTGGTCCTGGCGATGACTTTTCTGCTGATGGCCGTCTTCGGCATCGATCTGCAGCGCATTTCGCTCGGCGCGCTGGTCATCGCTCTCGGTCTGCTGGTCGACGATGCGATCATTGCCGTCGAAATGATGGTCGTCAAGATGGAGCAGGGCTGGGACCGCTTCCGGGCAGCAACCTTCGCCTACACGTCCACCGCTTTCCCGATGCTCACCGGCACCCTGATCACGGCCATCGGCTTCATGCCCGTCGGCCTGGCAAAATCGGGCGCCGGCGAATACACCTTCTCGATTTTTGCCGTGGTCAGCATAGCGCTGCTGGTCTCCTGGCTGGTCGCGGTTCTGTTTACCCCCTATCTGGGCTTCCTGGTCCTCGACGCGGACAAGTTGCGCCGCAAGGCTCAGGCGCACGGAGACGATGCCTACGGCAGCCCTTTCTACCGACGCGTGCGGGCGACCATCGAGTGGTCGCTGCGCCACCGCTGGCTGGTGATCAGCGCCACTTCGCTGGCCTTTGCTGCTTCACTGGCGGTGCTTGCACTGGGCGTGCAGAAGCAGTTCTTCCCGGCTTCGAGTCGGCCGGAGCTGCTGGTCGACCTGTGGCTGCCAAACGGCGCCTCGCTGAAGGCCACCGAGACGCAGGCCAGGAAAGTCGAAGCGCTGCTCGCCGAGCCCGAGATGGCGAAGTCGATCAAGTACTTTGCCAGCTATCTCGGCAACGGCAGCCCGCGCTTCTACCTGCCGCTCGACCAACAGCTGTTCAACGACAATTTCGCACAGTTCGTCGTGACCAGTCGCGACCTTGCCGCGCGCGAAGACCTCAAGCAGCGCCTGGAACGCCGCTTTGCCGACCCCTCGGCCGAGTGGAGCGGCCTGCGCGCGCGCGTCCTGCGCCTGGAAAACGGTCCGCCGATCGGCTTCCCGGTGCAGTTCCGCGTCTCCGGCGAGGACCTTGGCGAGTTGCGCCGCGCGGCCGAAGAAGTCGCCGCGCTGATGCGTGGCAATCCGCACCTGCAGGAAGTCAGCTTCGACTGGAACGAGATGAGCAAGGTCGTGCGCATCGACGTCGACCAGGACCGCGCGCGCGCGCTGGGCATCAGCTCGCGTCAACTCGCCGCCTTCCTGAACTCGATGCTCAACGGCATCAGCATCACCCAGATGCGCGAAGACGACCAGTTGATTGACGTCATCGCGCGCGCTGCCGGCGACGAACGGGCGCGCATCTCGGCCCTGGCCGATATCAACATCCCCACCGCCAGCGGCCGCTATGTACCGCTCGCGCAGCTGGCAACGATCAGCTACACACTCGAGGATGGCCTGATTGCGCGGCGCAATCGCCTGCCGACGGTGACCGTTCGCGCCGACATCCGCGACGACATCCAGGCACCGGTGGTCACCGCCCAGATCGACCCGCAGCTCGACGCGCTGCGCGCCCGGCTGCCAGCGGGCTTCCGCATCGAGGCCGGCGGCGCCACCGAGGAATCGGCCAAGGGCGAAAACTCGATCAAGGCGGTGATGCCGCTGATGCTGATCGGTGTGCTGACCCTGCTGATGATCCAGTTGCAGAGCATTGGCCGCACCCTGCTGGTACTGCTGACCGCGCCGCTCGGCCTGATCGGCGTCGCCCTGGCGCTGCTGATCTTCAATGTGCCTTTCGGTTTCGTCGCCAACCTCGGCGTCATCGCCCTGTCGGGGATGATCATGCGCAACGCGGTGATCCTGGTCGACCAGATCGAGCAGGACGAAAAGGCCGGCACCCCCGCCTGGGAGGCCGTCGTCGGCTCGACCGTGCGCCGCTTCCGGCCGATCATGCTGACCGCTGCGGCAGCGATCCTGGCGATGATTCCCCTGACGCGCAGCGTCTTCTGGGGTCCGATGGCGGTGGCCATCATGGGTGGCCTGATCGTCGCCACCCTGCTCACCCTGCTCTTTCTACCCGCCCTCTACGGCGCCTGCTATCGGGTGCAGCCGGGCAACGGCAAGGCGGCAAAGCCGCCGGCCCCCAAAGGCTAGGTGCCGAGGGCCCCGACCCCGCTCGACGACCTGCTTCTAAACACCTGATCAACAAGGTCTTTTTCCATACCTGCGGGATGGATTCGTGGCCTAAAATCGCCCTCCCAAGGGTGAAAGATGTGCCATAATCGGCCCGCCTTGTTGCCACCGCCCTTGTCGTGCGTGGCTTTTTTGCTACTGTGGCCGAGGTAAGCTGCCCAAGAAAGAGGCGACCGGCCGGCGCGCGGTTCTGAGACGACCGCATTTTCAGCTGTCAAAGGAGGACTCATCCCGTGAATGGTTTACTCAAGCTATCGAGCCTGATCGATCGCCTCACCGAGCTGGTCGGCAAGAGCGTCATCTGGCTGGTGCTGGTCGTCACTCTGATCGGCGCCGGCAATGCGGTCATGCGCTATACCATCGACTACAGTTCGAACGCCTTTCTCGAAATTCAGTGGCACCTGTTCTCGGCGATTTTCCTGTTTTGCGCCGGTTACACGCTGATGCGTAACGAGCATGTGCGCATCGACCTCATCGCCGGCCGTTTCTCCAGGCGTGGCCAGACGATGATCGACATCTTCGGCATCCTCTTCTTCCTCATGCCAATGGCCATCGCCGTCATGTACATGTCGTGGCCGATCTTCGTCCTGGCCTACGAAACCAACGAGCAATCGAGCAATGCCGGCGGCCTCACCATCTGGCCAGTTCGACTGATGGTCCCGATCGGCTTCTTCCTGCTGGTGATACAGGGCTTTTCGGAACTGATCAAGCGCATTGGCTTCCTGCAGGGCCTGTGCCCGGATCCCGGCGTCAAGTCGCACCATCCAACGTCCGAGGAAGAGCTCGCGCTGGCCATCAAAGCGAAGCGGGGAGAACTCTGATGACCGAATTCCTAATCAATAACATGGCGCCGATCATCTTTGCTTCGATGGTCATCTTCCTGCTCGTCGGCTTTCCGGTCGCCTTCGCGCTCGCCGCCAACGGCATCTTCTTCGGCCTGATCGGCATCGAACTCGGCCTGCTCGGCCCGCAACTGTTCCAGGCCCTGCCGGATCGAATCTTCGGCATCATGAGCAACGACACCTTGCTGGCCATTCCCTTCTTCACGTTCATGGGACTAATTCTCGAACGATCCGGAATGGCCGAGGACCTGCTCGACACCATCGGGCAGTTGTTCGGGCCGATGCGCGGCGGCCTGGCGCTGGCAGTCATCTTCGTCGGGGCGCTGCTCGCCGCGACCACCGGTGTCGTCGCCGCTTCGGTGATCTCGATGGGACTGATCTCGCTGCCGATCATGCTGCGCTACGGCTACAACACCAAGCTCGCGACCGGCGTCATTGCCGCATCGGGAACGCTGGCCCAGATCCTGCCGCCATCGCTGGTGCTGATCATCATGGCTGACCAGTTGGGCAAGTCGGTCGGCGACATGTACAAGGGTGCCTTCCTGCCGGCCATCGTGTTGACCCTCTTCTACGTCGGCTATGTCCTGGCGGTGGCACTGTTCAAGCCCAGATGGGCTCCGGCACTGCCAGCGGCGGCGCGAACATTGCATGGCAGCAAACTGCTGCTACGCGTGCTGACCACCATGGTGCCACCGCTGATGCTGATCTTCCTGGTCCTCGGGACGATCTTCATGGGTATCGCAACGCCGACCGAAGGCGGTGCCATGGGCGCCACCGGCGCACTGCTCATGGCCCTGGCGCGCAAACGCCTGACGCTGAGCCTGCTCAAGCAGGCGATGGATACCACAGCCAAGCTGACGACCTTCGTGGTCTTCATCCTCGTCGGCGCCCGCGTTTTCTCGCTCACCTTCTACGGCGTGGACGGACATCGCTGGGTCGAGCATCTGCTCACCGGACTGCCGGGCGGAGAAGTCGGCTTCCTGATCGTGGTCAACATCCTGATCTTCCTGCTCGCTTTCTTCCTCGACTTCTTCGAACTTTCATTCATCGTCGTGCCCCTGCTTGGCCCGGTTGCCGAGTCGCTGGGGATCGACCTAATCTGGTTTGGAATCCTGCTGGCAGTGAACATGCAGACCTCGTTCATGCATCCGCCTTTCGGTTTTGCGCTTTTCTACCTGCGCTCGGTGGCACCCGCGTCGGTCAAGACGACCGACATCTACTGGGGTGCGATTCCCTTCGTTTGCATCCAGATAGTCATGGTCGGCATCCTGATTGCGTTCCCGCAACTGGTGACTTTCGGCCTCGACAAACAGGTCAAGGTGGATCTCGATTCGGTCGAGATCGAGGTTCCGGCTTCCTCATACGGAGGTGGCGGTGGCTACGGATACGGTACACCTGCGGAAGGTGCACCGGACGGGCAGCCAAAGCCCGGTGCTGCGGCTACCGACGCCATTCTCGATATGCTCAAGGAAGCCAAGGAAAACAAGGAGAAGTAGGCGACGAGCTGCCGTCGGCGGGAAGATCGCTGCACGACGGCAGCAGCAATGCAGGGAATGCCGATTCAAGAAAAGAAAACGGAGGCCGCTGGCCTCCGTTTTCTTTTCTTGACCGCGCGGACCGGCAAGCGGCCCTGCGCGGACGCCATCTGAATTCTAGCGCTTGGTGTTCATGTAACTTACGTAAGCACCTTCGGCAATCCCGAACCAGAGGTTCTGGTCGGCCTGGAACTTCGCGTAGTCATCATAGACTTTCTTGAAGCCGGGATTGGTCTTGGACGTCTCCGCATAGAGTTCCATGGCCGCCTTGTAAGCAGCATCCATGATCACTTTCGGATACTGCCGCAACTGCGTACCCGAGCCAACCAATTGCTTCAGTGCCGTCGGGTTCTTGGCGTCATACTTGGCCATCATGTCCACGTGCGCATCGGCGCAGGCCATATGCGGGATCGCCTGATACTCTTTCGGCAGCTCCGCGTACTTGGCGCTATTGACGTAAACCGACAGCTGCGGACCGCCCTCCCACCAACCCGGGTAGTAGTAGTACTTGGCAACCTTGTTGAAGCCCAGCTTCTGGTCATCGTAAGGGCCAATCCATTCGGCCGCGTCGATGGTGCCTTTTTCCAGCGAGGGATAGATATCGCCACCCGGAATCTGCTGCGGCACGGCGCCCAGTTTGCTCAGCACCTCGCCGGCAAAACCACCGATGCGGATCTTCAGGCCATGGATGTCGGCAACCGTCTTGACTTCCTTGCGGAACCAGCCACCCATTTGCGCGCCGGTATTCCCACAGGGAATCGGAACGATATTCGACTTCCCGTACAGCTCGGCCATCAGCTTGCCGCCGTTACCGTAGCGCATCCAGGCGTCGAGCTGGCGGTTGGTCATGCCGAAAGGGATCGCACAGTCAAAGGCGTAGGTCGGATCCTTGCCGAAAAAGTAGTACGACGCGGTGTGCGCCATTTCGACAGTATTGTCTTTGACCGCGTCGAAGACAGCCGGCCCGGGAACGATTTCACCACCGGCGAAAACCTGAATCTGGAACTTGCCACCAGTGGCTTCGGCGACCCGCTTAGCCATGAATTCGGCACCACCGTAAATGGTATCCAGGCTCTTCGGAAAGCTGGACGCCAGACGCCAGCGGATCGTTGGAGCATTCTGAGCAATTGCCGGCATAGCCACGGTACCGGCCGCCAGGCCGACACCCGCATTCTTTAAAAACGAACGTCGTTCCACAATCTTGTCTCCTATTTAGGTTTCTTGTACACGAATTGCCCGTCGATTATAGCGAAAGCTATTGCCCTTGGAATACGGGTTTCCCGAACCGGCCGGCCACCGGCGGCACGGCAGCGTAGCACCGGGAGGCGCGCCGCAAGCGGAGGGGGCGGTCGTGACGGTAATAATTTGGCGAGTGCCGATCTATCATGCCCGTTACGGCTATCGCTAGGCGCCGGCCACTTTCATTTGCTCGATGAGCAAGGAGCCGACCTGCTTCGAGCCGCGCACCAGAACGTCGTTGCCGACGCCAGCGACGTTCCTGAACATGTCGCGAAGGTTGCCGGCAATGGTGATCTCCTCGACTGGATGGACGATCTCGCCGCCGTCGACCCAGAAGCCGGCGGCGCCGCGTGAATAGTCGCCGGTCACGTAGTTGACGCCATGACCGAGCAGTTCGGTCACCAGCAAGCCGCGACCCATTTTCTTGAGCAAGCCAGGCAAATCGCGCTTGCCGGGATGGACGATGAGGTTGTGGCAGCCGCCGGCGTTGCCGGTGGTCTGCATGGCCAGCTTGCGCGCCGTATAGGCGCTCAGGAAATAGCCCTGCAAGCGGCCGTCAACAATCACTTCTCGATCCTGCGTCGCGACGCCGTCGCTATCGAAATAGCCGCTGGCCAGGCCACGGGCCAGATGCGGTCGTTCGCTGATCTGCATCTTTCTGGCGAAGACGCGCTTGCCAAGGCTATCGACCAGGAAAGAGGTCTTGCGGTACAGGCTGCCGCCGCTGACCGCGTGCACAAAGTTGCCGATCAGCGACGCGGCAAGCGGCGCCTCGAAAATCACCGGCACCTTGCAGGTCTTGATCTTGCGCGCACCGAGCCGGGCCAGCGTGCGTTGGGCGGCACGCTCACCAATCAGTTCCGGCGAACCGATGGCCTGCGCATCGCGGGCAATCTCGTACCAGTCGTCGCGCTGCATGTTCTCGTCCTTGCCAGCAATCATCGAACACGACAGGTAGTGCCGCGAAGTCGGGTAGCCGCCAATGAAACCAAGACTGTTTGCAGAGACAAAATGCCCTTCCTGACTCGACACCGTCGCCCCTTCCGAATTACTCAGCCGCGGATCGACCGCGAAGGCCGCACGTTCGCAGCGCCGCGCCAGGTCGACTGCGGCTTCGACGGCGAGCACCCACGGATGATAGAGATCGAGATCCGGCAGGCGCTGACTGTCGATAGCCAGCAAGCCAGCGTCTGGCAAGCCGGCAGAGGGATCGGCAGCGGTAAAGCGGGCAATGTTCAGCGCTGCCTCGACCGTCTCACGCAAGGCCGTCGGCGAGAAGTCCGAGGTACTCGCCTGGCCTTTGTGCTGGCCAAGATAGACCGCTACGGCGATCGCCTTGTCGCGGTTGTACTCGATGGTTTCGACCTCACCGCGGCGAACCGTCACCGACTGGCCAAAGCCGTCGGAAACATCAACCTCGCAAGCGCTTGCGCCGCACTTTTCGGCATGCGCGAGAACATCGCGCGCCAGCTGCTGCAGCGTTTCGAAACGGTGGCTGAAGCGCGATTCGCGAGCATCGGTGGCGGCTGGACGGGACATGGGGCGGTGGCCAAAGGCAAAAGTCGCTATCATAGCAGTTCCGCACAAGCCGTCCGTTCCGGCGTCCCGGCACGCCGCTGTCCCCAACTGCCCCCAAGAAAGGCCTCTCTACCGCTGATGACTCCTCCCGAAGACGAAGAAGAAGTTGGCCCGCCATCAAAAACACAGCGCAAGCGGGCCATGGAGGAACTGCAGGACCTCGGCGAGGAACTGGTGGAGCTGGCGCCCGACCGACTGAAGAAGATAGACCTCCCGGAGGACCTGCGCGCGGCCGTGCGCACGGCACAGCGCATGACCCGACACGACGAGGCACGACGGCGACAGCTGCAATTTATCGGCCGGGTGATGCGCGATATCGAAGACCCGCAACCGATCCGCGAATCCCTGGCGGCGCTGCGTGGCGACTCGGCCGAGGAAACCGGCAGGCTGCACCGTATCGAGCGCCTGCGGACAGCCTTGCTGGCCGACGAAGGAACACTGCATGGAATTGCCGAGGCCTACCCGACCGTGGATCTGCAGCGTCTGCGTTCGCTACGACGCGCCGCCCTGAGCGAACAGGAGCAAGGAAAGGCGCCACGCAATTACCGGGCGATATTCCAGTTCCTCAAGGAGCTGGAAATCCTCGGCGAGAATGCCACCGGAAAGGACCAGCATGAGCAAGGATGATCAACTGCTGATCGGACTGCTGTCGATAAGCGACCGCGCCGCCCAGGGTGTCTATGCCGATCAGGGAATCCCAGCGCTCGAGGAATGGTTCGCGCGGGCGCTGGCCAGCCCGTGGCGAAGCGAAAAGCGCTTGATCCTCGACGAGCGGGCGCGCATTGAAGAAAGTTTGAAGGAACTCGTCGATGAGTTGGGCTGCCATCTGGTGCTGACCACCGGCGGCACCGGCCCGGCGCCACGCGACGTCACCCCGGAAGCCACCCTCGCGGTTGCCGACAAGCTGATGCCCGGCTTCGGCGAAGAAATGCGCCGCATCAGCCTGAACTTCGTACCGACGGCAATCCTGTCGCGTCAGCTTGGAGTCATTCGCGGCACGGCCCTGATCCTCAATCTGCCCGGGCAACCGAAGTCGATCCGGGAAACCCTTGAGGGGGTGAAAACCGCCGATGGCACGGTCGTGGTCAACGGCATTTTTTCCGCCGTCCCGTACTGCATCGATTTGCTTGGCGGCCCCTACGTCGAAACGGTCGCGGAGGTGGTCAAGGCGTTCAGACCAAAATCAGCGCTCCGACCGCCCCCACAGGCGGCCGGCGAAGAGGCGTCCATGGGGCCATCGTAAGAGGCGCGTACGCAGCTCTAAGGGCTTCCTTCAAGCCACGGCTTGCTCGCGAAAGCAGCCGATCTCATACTCGAGGCCCGACTCCTCCAACTCCATCGGAACCAGCATCCGACGCTGACCCTGGTCACTGAATTCCAGAGTTTCACGAACATTGAAGCCTGCCAGCGGCAAGACGATGCGCAGGATGCCGGCATCACCTCCGTCCTGCAACCAGATACCCGGGATGGCCACCGCCGCCGAAAAGCCGCTGCGTCGCGGTCGCAGCTCGATGCTCCGCGCCTTCCGGGAAAGCACCTCTACGCCCAAGCTGCCACCGTCAGCGCCTTGCCTGATGAAGCGCCTGGCGATGCCCAGCATCCAGTTCTCCCCACCCTCCGGCTGGACGCACAGCAGTGTTCCGATGTTGATGCGCGCGCCTCCTCCATCGCCGGTCTGCGCGCGAAAGCCTCCGAGGCTGACGTTCTCGACCACCCAACTGTCCATCGCCGTTTCGTTTTCATAGCGCGGCACGGCTCCGGAGAACAGTGAGTAACTGTCATCAAAACCGTATAGCACGAGCATTCGCGTCTTCACGCTATGGCGCTGATGTCGGCGCTGTGGCGGGTGCTTGGCCCAGTACAAACGCAGATGGCGGAGCACCGGCAACAGGGCGCGCTGCGCGTACTCGCCGCCAAGATTGACATCGGTCGGAATCTCACCGTGCTCCACCCGGTGCAAGAGGCCTTCGAGAGCCGCCAGCGCCGTCCCCGCCGAGAAGAAACGCAAGCCGGGCCGGCTCATGCCGGGGTGACGGACCAGCCGCATCGGTGCCGTGCCGGCTAGCGCATCGACCCAATAGACGCTGTCCGGCCGGCAGTCGGGCAGGAGCGCAAAGTGCGGCAGGAAATGGCCAATCAGGCGGTCGGCCAGTTCGATCTGCGCGGGCATCAAGCTATCCATCGAAGACGCAAAGGAAACGATCGCGTGCAGGTATTGCTGGGCCACGGTGCACAAGCCTTGCCGTCCCGGATAGAGCTGCAGCGGCTTCTGTGCGATGGCCGCGGCTTCGGCGGCCAGATAGTTCGCGCCGAGCGACTGCCAGAGGTCCTCTGCAGCCAAACCGTAGCGAAACGCCAACCACTTGAGCTGCTTGCAGCGTGCCGCCTGCGAGCGTAGCAGAGCCAGCGGCAGGGCGGCCTTGAAGGCGTCGCACCCCTTGCCCTTGGGATCAAGCTGGGCGCGCTCGATGCAGTCGGCGTACAGCGTCGCCAGCTGCCCCCAATAGCGGTAGCTGCGTGTCCACAGCCGCTCCTCTTCAAGTTTCGTCAAGCGCGCTGACAGCAGGTAGTCGCGAGCGACAAGCAACAGATGTCGCTGTACCGCCTCATCAAGTGCACTGAGCACCTCGAAGTACTGGTCAACACGAAAGCCCTCGGCGTGCTGAAGCGAATCGAACCAGCTGCTGACTTCGTCGACGGCCTTTGCCGGCTTTTCGACGTGCAACTCGGCAAGAATTCGCTTCAGCTCCTTGCTGTCAGCCAGTGGATGATCCGAACGTTTCGCAAAGAAATTGAACATCATTGGACGCGAAGCCTTGTCGCGGACGACTGCTGTTGGACCGCAAATTGTAAACCAGGACGCGGTAGAGCGTCTGCTGAATGCTGCCCAGCTGCGGCGGAGCCCAGGCGACGCGGCCGCACGGAGCGCCCTGGCTGAGCGACCACCAGCGGGCGGCGGACTGCGCCCGGCTGTCGATTACTCTACAATTCGCCCTGGATCAACGACAGGCTCGAACCATGCAGCAATATCTCCAGCTGATGCGCCATGTTCTCGAACAGGGCACGCTCAAGGCAGACCGCACCGGCACCGGTACGCGCTCGGTATTCGGCTGGCAGATGCGCTTCGACCTCAGCGCCGGCTTTCCTGCGGTGACAACCAAGAAATTGCACCTGCCGTCGATCATCCATGAGCTGCTGTGGTTCCTGCAAGGCGCGACGAATGTTCGCTATCTGCGCGAGAACGGGGTCCGCATCTGGGACGAATGGGCTGATCTGAATGGTGATCTCGGCCCGGTCTACGGCCATCAATGGCGCCACTGGCAGACTCCGGACGGGCGCGAAATAGACCAGATCGCCCAACTGGTCGCGCGGCTGAAAGACAACCCTGACTCGCGCCGCCACCTGGTGACGGCCTGGAACCCGGCCGACGTCGAGCGCATGGCGCTACCGCCGTGCCACGCTTTCTTCCAGTTTTACGTCGCCCCCGCCGGACCTGCCGACAGCGACCGGCGCGCCAAGCTTTCCTGTCAGCTTTACCAGCGTAGCGCGGACATCTTCCTTGGCGTCCCGTTCAACATCGCCTCGTACGCACTCCTCACCTTGATGCTGGCACAGGTTTGCGGCTATCGGGTGGGCGACTTTGTGCATACCTTCGGCGACGCGCACCTCTACAGCAATCACGTCGAACAGGCACAGCTGCAACTGACGCGTTCGCCGCGCCCCTTGCCGACGATGCGACTGAACCCTGAGATTGGCGACCTGTTTGCCTTCCGTTTTCAGGACTTCAGCCTCGAAGGCTATGATCCGCATCCGCACATCGCAGCGCCGGTGGCCGTCTGAGCCGATGCACGCCGGTGACTGCAGCCGCTTTCCCACCCCCGCCACAGCCGCCGGGACCGAGGGAGACGCACGCCTTCGGAAAGGCTGGAAATGATCGCCCTGATCGCAGCCGTGGCCAGAAACGGCGCCATTGGCTGGCAGCAGCAATTGCTCTGGCACCTGCCTGAAGACATGCGACACTTTCGCGAAACAACCCGAGAAAAACCTGTAATCATGGGCCGAAAGACCTGGGAATCGCTGCCGGTGGCGTTTCGCCCCTTGCCGAAGCGGCACAATATCGTCGTCAGCCGCAGCCCGGCTTATCTGGCCGGCGGTGCAACTCTGGCGGGCTCGATCGAAGAGGCGATTCGCCTCGCGGGTGAGGCCGCCGAGATATTCATTATCGGCGGCGCCGAACTCTATCGGCAGGCTCTGCCACTGGCCAGTCGCCTCTACTTGACCGAAGTCGCCGAAGACTGCCGCGGAGACAGCTACTTCCCGGAGCTTCCGCCCGACGAGTGGCGCGAGGTTTCTCGTCGTGTGGGGAAGCGCGCGGGGAAGCGGGATGGCGACGGCTCTTCCGGCGCCGAAACGGGAGCTGCGGCGACTGGCCCGGACTTCGACTTCGTGGTCTACGAACGTCGCTGACGGCCATCACCGCCCCGCTTTTCGCTTGCAGCGGGGATGCCGGCTTGCATGGCGGAAGAACGGCTCGGGGGCCTGGCGCCACACCCTTGCAGCGCACTTCGAAAGGCAAATGCGGCCCGCTTGACCGGCCGGTACTGCCACTGGCAGCGATGCGCCAACACTGCTTCACGCGTCAGCCACGAAGCCAAGCGCCTGCAGCGTCGCCAGACCCGGGGTGAGGGTCAAGCTGCGGGCGGTTGCCATACGCTTGCAGACGAGAATAAGATGCAGGCCTTGCCTCTCCCGGAAACTCCCGATGACAGACTCGCTGCACAGTTATCTCGAAGGTCCCGAAGGCGCTGGCAAGGTAATGGCACACGCCAGGCTCCTGACCAGGCTTGCCAGCTTGTTTCAAGAGATCGTGCCAGCACATCTGGGTCAGGCAAGCAGCCTGGCCAATTTCAAGTCGGGGATTGTACTCATCTACGCCAGCAACGGCGGCGTTGCGACCAAACTGCGCCAGATGGCGCCGACGCTGGTCGACGAGTTTTTACGGCGCGGGATCGAGTGCAGCGGGCTTCAGGTCAAAGTTCAAGCTCGTACGCGCCCCGCGGCGATCCGCACGGCGGCGCAAAAACCGCTCAGCAGCAGGACCAGCGAGCGCTTGACGGCACTGAGCGACTCGCTGCCGCCAGCGTCGCCCTTGCGGTCGGCGCTCGAACACCTGCTGGCGCACACCGCTAGAGAGGAATGACCGCCACGCGTTCGAGGATCAGAAGCGCGAATACCAGCAGCGCGACGATCAGCGAGTAACGAAAAAGGCGCCAAGCAAAATGCAGGTAGCGCGGGTCGCGGGTAAAGAGGAAGATCACAACCCCGCCGGCAACGGTAATGACCGTCAGGACCGCCAGCAAGCGCAGCAACCACACCGGGTCAGAGCGCCGGCAAGGCCAGCCAGCGAGAAAGGGATTGCGGAGCCAACTCGCGGTCTTCGAAACTGACGTATTCCCAGGCGTCCGGCGTGGCCAGCAATTGCCGAGCGAGCGCGTTGTTCAGTGCGTGCCCCGACTTGTGGGCAACGAATGAGGCCAGTAGCGGCTGCCCGAGCAGGTAGAGATCGCCGATGGCATCGAGCACCTTGTGCTTGACGAACTCGTCGCTGTAGCGCAGACCCTCGGCATTCAGAACGCGGTACTCATCGAGCACGACCGCGTTTTCCAGCCCGCCGCCTTGCGCCAGGCCATTCTCGCGCAGCCACTCCACTTCCTGCATGAAACCAAAGGTTCGCGCGCGCGCGACTTCGCGGATGTAGGAGTTTTCCGCAAAGTCGATGATCACCGACTGCCCGGTGCGGTCAATCGCCGGATGATTGAAACCAATCGAGAAGCTCAGGCGAAAACCATCGTAGGGCTCGAAACGTGCCCACTTCTCGCCGGACTGGTCGCTGTCGCGAACTTCAATCGGACGCGTGACGCGGATGAACTTCTTGGCGACCGCTTGCTCTTCGATTCCCGCCGACTGGATCAGGAAAACAAACGGTGACGCCGAGCCGTCAAGGATCGGCACTTCGGCGGCATCCAGATCGACAAAGGCGTTGTCGATGCCAAGGCCGGCGAATGCCGACATCAGGTGTTCGATGGTACCCACCTTGGCGCCGTCGACTTCCAGGCACGAACACATGCGCGTGTCGCCGACAAGCAAGGCGGAAGCCGGTAGGTCGACAACCGGATCAAGATCGAGACGTCTAAAAACGATGCCTGTCGCGGGCGCAGCCGGCCGCAGGCACATATTTACCTTGACGCCCGAATGGAGGCCAACGCCAGCGGCGCGGACCACGGACTTGAGTGTTCGCTGCTTTAGCATCTGCTTGAAAAATCAGTGGGATCGGCGCATTTTAGCACAGTCGAGCGGTCCTGAAACGCGCCGATCCCGGCAGAGGAGTTGCTGCGTGGCTGGCGTCAGTCGGCCTGCTTTCTGAGAAAGGCGGGGATGTCCCAGCGATCCACACCGCTATTGGCCAAGGCTTCGACCGTCGCGCTACGCCCTTTACGAAACACCGCCGGTGTTTGATCCAGGCTCGAGTAGTCGACGCTTTGCCCGTTTGCGAAACGGCCGTCGGTTCCGGTCGCCTGCGTGGCCGAGGTATTGATCACTTCAAAGCTCTGCCTTTTCGCCTGCGCCTGGCCAAGACCGGTGGCAACCACCGTCACCCGGATCTCTTCGTCGATACTTTCGTCATAGACCGCACCAAAGATGATGTGCGCGTCGTCGGCGGCGAAGGCACGAACCGTGTTCATGACTTCGTTTACTTCCTTCATCTTCAGCGAACGGGTGGCGGTGATATTAACCAGCACGCCCTTGGCGCCCGACAGGTTGACCCCTTCGAGCAAAGGCGAAGCAACTGCTCGTTCGGCAGCAATCCGCGCGCGGTCGACACCAGCGGCGCTCGCCGAGCCCATCATGGCCATGCCCATTTCGCCCATCACCGTGCGTACGTCTTCGAAGTCGACGTTGACCAGCCCCGGGAAATTGATGATTTCGGCGATGCCGCCAACCGCATTGCGCAGGACATTATCGGCCGCCTTGAAGGCGTCGTCCATGGAAACGTCGTCACCGAGAACGTCCATCAGGCGATCATTGAGAATGACGATCAGCGAATCGACGTGCTTCTGCAGTTCGGCGATACCGGCTTCAGCGATCTTCAGACGCTTGCCTTCGAAGCCAAATGGCTTGGTCACCACGGCGACCGTCAGAACGCCGAGTTCGCGCGCCACCTCGGCGACGATCGGTGCGGCGCCGGTACCCGTGCCACCACCCATGCCCGCGGTGATGAAGACCATGTGCGCGCCGGCCAGGGATTCGGCGATGGCCTCGCGCTCTTCCTCGGCGGCACTGCGCCCGGCCTCCGGTTTGGCGCCCGCGCCAAGACCGGTCTTGCCCAATTGCAAGCGTTGCAGGGCAACGCTGCGGTTGAGCGCCTGCGAGTCGGTATTGGCGGCGATGAAGTCGACGCCATTGACGCCTTCGCGGATCATGTGATCGACGGCATTGCCACCGGCACCACCGATGCCGATGACCTTGATCACCGTATCTCGTTCGCCGCCTTGCTCTTCCTTATCGATGATTTCAAACATTGTCGTCTCCTCTGCAAAAAGCTTGTTTACCGCTGAAAGTTGCTAATGGCCTGACACCGGACAGCGCGCGGGTCAGAAGTTCTTTTCAAACCACGAGCGCATGCGCCCAAAAACCTGTTTCACGTCTCTCGTTTCACGCACCTTCAAGCCGCGCTTGCGCTGCGTCTGCGCTTCGAGCAGCAGACCGCAAGCGGTCGCAAAACGCGGGCTCTGAACGACGTCGGCGAGTGCCCCCTGGTACTTGGGGATACCCAAACGAACGGGCATGTGGAAGATCTCCTCACCGAGCTCGATCATCCCCGGCATCACCGAAGCGCCGCCGGTGAGCACGATGCCAGACGACAGCACGTCCTCGAATCCTGAACGGCGCAGCTCGGCCTGGATCAATTCGAACAGCTCCTCGACGCGTGGCTGGATGACGTCGGCCAGCGCGCGGCGCGACAATTTACGCGACGGGCGGTCATCGACACCGATGACTTCGAGCGCGTCTTCCGGATCGGCGAGGTCGGCCAAAGCGCAGCCGTAACGGCGCTTGATGTCTTCGGCCTCGCGCGTTGGCGTCCGCAGCGCCATGGCTATGTCATTAGTCACCTGGTCGCCGGCAATCGGGATCACCGAAGTATGACGGATCGCACCTTGCGTCCACACCGCCAGATCGGTAGTACCGCCGCCGATGTCAATCAGGCAGATGCCGAGATCCTTTTCGTCCTCGGAGAGCACCGCACAGCTCGAAGCCAGCGGCTGCAGAACCAGATCGTTAACTTCCAGACCACAACGACGTACGCACTTGATGATGTTCTGAGCCGCCGAGACCGCGCCGGTGACGATGTGCACCTTGACCTCGAGACGAAAGCCGCTCATGCCAATCGGTTCGCGGATGCCGTCCTGATCGTCGATGATGAACTCCTGCGTCAGGATGTGGAGAATCTCCTGATCGGCGGGGATGGGCATGGCACGCGCCGTTTCGATCACCCGCTCGACATCCATTGGTGTGACTTCACGGTCCTTGATGGCCACCATTCCATTCGAATTGAAACTGCGAATATGGCTGCCGGCGATACCGGTATAGACGTCGCGAACCTTGCAATCAGCCATCAGCTCGACTTCCTGCAGAACGCGCGAAATGGTCGCTACGGTTTCCTCGATGTTGACCACCACCCCCTTCTTGAGGCCTCGCGATTCCTGTTGGCCCATGCCGATGACGTTCACCCGCCCTTCCGGAGTGAGTTCAGCGACCAGCGCCACGATCTTCGAGGTGCCGATGTCGAGTCCGACGATCAGATCTTTGCTATCCCTGCTCATTTCTTTCCTTTGACTTCGTGACCCGCAGTGGCCGGAAAGCGCAATGCGAAGCCGTTGGGATACCGCATGTCCACCGCCAACGGCCGCCCGTGGCGGGTATCCGACAGCGTCGGGTAGTAGTCGACAAAACGTTGCAGGCGCATCCGGATCGGCGCCTTCGCCTGCTCACGACCGAGCTCAACCAACATCCCGTCCTCCAGTTCCAGTGCCCATGCCAAACGTGGCGACAAAGCCACCTGCGCCGGTTGCTGACCGATCGGCTGCAAGAGTCGGGCAAACTCCTCGTGCCGACGCAGCACTTCGACCGCTGATCCGCTCGGCCCGCTGAGCCGCGGCAAGTGCTTCTCCTCGAGCAGAGAGGCGGCAAAAACCTCGCCGTAGGTATTGACCAGTTCGCCGGGCCCCTCGCCCCAGTGCGCGACCGCCTGATGCTCCTCGATAGTGACGTCGATACGCGCCGGCCATTTTCGCCAGACTTCGGCCCGCCGCACCCAGGGCAATTTCTCCAGCGCCAGACGCAGCGCTTCCAGATTGACCGTCAGGAAGCTGCCGCGCAGCAAATCCTGCAGCGACTCCTCGATCTCGCTGCGCTGAACAGCCTGCAACTCGTGCGTCACCCGCAGCTCGTCGAGCGGAATCAACCGCATCCGCGGTGCGCCCCAGATCACCACCGCAACCAGCAAGGCGGCCCCGGCTGCCAGCAGGAGCAGATCTGCAACGGCGGTCATCAGTTGCGGTTTGTGCCACATCGCTCATCCCAGGGCAGCAAGTGCAAGGACACGAAGCACCAGTTCGTCGTAGGAAATCCCGGCCGCGCGCGCCGCCATCGGCACCAGCGAATGATCGGTCATTCCGGGAGAAGTGTTCACTTCGAGGAAATAGGCGTTGCGCGTCCCGTCTTCCGCCTCCGCATCCATCAGAAAGTCGACCCGCCCCCAGCCGCGCCCACCCAGGATGCGGAAGGCGTGCAGGGCCTGGGCGCCAAGCGTCCGCTGCAGACCTTCCGGCAGACCGCAGGGGCATCGGTAAGCGGTATCGTCGCGCAGGTACTTGGCGTCGTAATCGTAGAACTCGGTACTCGGCTCGATCTTGATGATCGGCAGCGCCTGCTCGCCAAGAATGGCGACCGTGTACTCGCCGCCAAGAATTGCGCGCTCGGCGATCACCAGCGAATCGTGCTGCGCGGCTTCGCCATACGCCGCGGCCAGCCCGCCCGCCTGCTTGACCTTGCTGATGCCGATCGACGAACCCTCGCAGGCCGGTTTGACGAACAGCGGCAAACCCAGCGAGGCTTCGACGGCGGCGTAGTCGCTATCCGCCGCCAACATCACGTAATCGGGTATCGGAACGCCAGCGGCATACCAAAGCATCTTGCTGCGCCACTTGTCCATACCTATCGCCGACGCCATCACGCCGCTACCGGTGTAGGGAATCCCCATCAGCTCGAGAACTCCCTGGATCGTCCCGTCTTCACCATAACGTCCATGCAGGGCAATGAAAGCGCGGTCGAAGGCGGCCAGATCGTCAAGTGGGCGCGTTGCCGGATCGAAGGCCTGCGCATCGACACCCTGCCGACACAAGGCTGCGAGAACCCGCGCGCCGCTATTCAGCGAGACCTCACGCTCCGCCGACCGACCGCCGAAAAGAACGGCCACCTTGCCGAAATTACGGGTGTCCAGAGTCGTCATACTAGCCCGCCACCAACTGACCGGCAACGCTGCCGATCGACCCCGCGCCCATGGTCATCACCACGTCGCCGTCGCGAGCGACGTCGAGAATCGCTTGCGGCAAATCGCCGATCTGATCTACGAAAACCGGTTCTACTTTGCCGGCGACGCGCAAGGCGCGCGCCAGCGCACGCCCATCGGCTGCGACGATCGCCTGTTCGCCGGCCGCATAGACTTCGGTCAGCAGTAGCGCATCGACGGCGCTCAATACGGTCACAAAATCCTCGAAACAATCGCGGGTGCGGGTATAACGATGCGGCTGAAAGGCCAGCAGCAGGCGGCGGCCCGGAAAAGCTCCGCGGGCGGCGGCGATCGTGGCCCGCATTTCTACCGGATGATGGCCGTAATCGTCGACCACGCTGAAAGAGCCGCCGCCTGGCAAACTGACCTCTCCATAGCGCTGGAAACGGCGATCGACGCCCGTAAAACCAGTCAGCGCCTTGGCGATCGCCTGGTCCGAAATGCCCAGCTCACTGGCCACGGCGATCGCCGCCAGGGCATTGAGGACATTATGCCGTCCCGGCAAATTGACGGTGACCGCAAAACGGCTGATTTGGCCATTGACCCGCACGCAATCGAAGTGCATCTGGCCGTTATCGGCGACGATATTTTCCGCGTACACGTTGGCTGATGCGTCGAGACCATAGGTAACGATCTGCTTGCTCACCAGGGGCATGATTTCACGGACGTTGGCGTCATCGGCGCAGAGCACGGCAACGCCGTAGAACGGCAAGCGTTGCAGGAAGTCGACGAAGGCCTGCTTCAGGCGATTGAAGTCGTGGCCGTACGTTTCCATGTGATCGGCATCAATGTTGGTGACGATCGAGATCACCGGCGACAGAAACAGGAACGAGGCGTCGGACTCATCGGCTTCAGCGACCAGGAACTCACCGGAGCCAAGGCGGGCGTTGGCGCCGGCGGCATTGAGACGGCCACCGATGACAAACGTCGGGTCCATGCCGCCCTCGGCGAGAATCGACGCCGCCAGGCTGGTGGTGGTGGTCTTGCCGTGCGTCCCGGCGACGGCGATGCCCTGCTTCAGACGCATCAACTCGGCGAGCATCTGTGCCCGCGGTACCACGGGCACCTTGCGCTGCCGGGCAGCGATGACTTCCGGGTTATCCTCCTTCACCGCCGACGACACCACCACCGCATCGGCTCCGTTGACGTTCTCGGCAGCGTGGCCGAGCACGGTTCGCACGCCGAGTCCGGAAAGACGGCGAGTTACCGAGTTCTCGGCCAGGTCGGAGCCGCTGACCGAGAAACCGAGATTGGCCAGCACTTCGGCGATGCCGCTCATGCCGGCGCCGCCGATACCGACGAAATGAATGCTCTTGACTTTATGCTTCACTGAACCAGTTCCTCACACATGCGTGCAAGCTCTGCAGCCGCCTCTGGCTTGGCCAGTTGGCGGGCCTTCTCGGCCATTTCCTCGAGTTGGGCAGGGGAGTAGTTGCGCAGCAGACTGATGGCTTCCGGCGTCAACTCGCTCTGCGGGAGCAGGATGGCGCCGCCGGCCAGCGACAGAAAGCGGGCATTGGCAGTCTGATGGTCGTCAACGGCGTAGGGAAACGGCACCAGAACGCTCGCCACACCGGTGGCGGCCAGCTCGGCGACGGTTAGGGCGCCGGCCCGACAGAGTACCAGGTCAGCCCATTGGTAGGCCGCGGCCATGTCTTCGATGAAAGCCACGCAGTGCGCGTGCACCCCGGCCGCCCGGTAGTTCTGCTGCAGCTGCGCGAGATGCTTCTCTCCGGCCTGATGGCGCACTTCGGGCCGCTCGGCGGCGGCGATCTGCGCCAGGCCTTTGGGAACCGTGTCGTTGAGCACCTTGGCACCCAGGCTGCCACCGAGGACCAGAAGATGTAGCGGCGGCTGGCGCCCGGCAAGGCGATCGGCCGGTGCCGGCACTCGGTTCATTTCCGGGCGCACGGGGTTGCCGACCCAAACGCCCTTCGGCAGAACATCCGGAAAGCCGCTGGCCACCCGGGCGGCGAATCTGGCGAGCACCCGGTTGGCCAGACCAGCAACCGAGTTCTGCTCGTGAATGACCAGCGGATAGCCCAGAAGGGCCGCCATCAGGCCACCGGGGAAGCTGATGTAACCGCCCATGCCGAGGACGACATCGGGCCGTACGCGACGAAGCTCGCGGCGTGCCTGCCAGCAGGCGGAGAGCAGATGAAACGGCAGCAAGAGCTTGCGCAACAAGCCTTTGCCACGCAGGGCAGCAAAACGGACCCAGGCCATTTCGTAGCCACGCGTCGGCACCAGCTTGGCCTCCATGCTCCCCGGGGCGCCCATCCAGACCACTTTCCAGTTGCGGCTGCTGAGCAGGTCGGCCACCGCCAGGCCGGGGAAGACGTGCCCACCCGTACCCCCGGCCATGACCAGCAGGGTCTTGTTGATCGCATCAGGATTCACACTGAGCGCGCTCATACCTTGGCTCCACGCATCAACTGGCGATTCTCCCAATCGACCCTGAGCAGGACCGCCACCGCCACGCAGTTGGCGAGGATCGCCGAGCCACCAAAGCTCATCAATGGCAGAGTCAGCCCTTTGGTCGGCAGCAGACCGGTGTTCACGCCCATGTTGATGAAGCCTTGCACGCCAATCCAGACGCCGATTCCCTGCGCGACCAGCGCCGAATACAGGCGCTCGAGGGCTACCGCCTGACGACCGATGGCGAAAGCCCGCTGAACCAGCAGGCCGAAGAGAACGATGATCACCAGTACGCCGACGAAGCCGAGTTCCTCGGCGATCACTGCCATCAGGAAGTCGGTATGCGCTTCCGGCAGGTAGAACAGCTTTTCGACACTGGCACCGAGGCCGACCCCGAACAGCTCGCCACGACCGAAGGCGATCAGCGCGTGTGACAGCTGGTAGCCTTTGCCGAAAGCGTCGGCCCAGGGATCCATGAAGCCGAAGATGCGGTCACGCCGGTAAGGCGAGAGAATGATCAGGGCCGCAAAGGCGGCGGCCATGACAATGATCAGGACGACGAACAGGCGCGCCCGCATGCCGCCGAGAAAGAGAATGCTGAAGGCGACCGAAATGATGACCACGAAGGCGCCGAAGTCGGGTTCCTTGAGCAACAGGACGCCGACGGCAACCATGGCAAAGGCCATCGGCAGGAAGGCCTTCTTCAGATCATGCATGTGCGGCATCTTGCGCACCGTGTAATCGGCGGCGTAGAGCACGGCGCAGAGTTTCATCAACTCGGACGGCTGCAGGTTGACGATGCCAAGAGGCAGCCAACGCTGCGCGCCATTGACCTCCCGGCCAACACCGGGGATCAGGACCAGGGCCAAAAGCAGACAGCCACCGACGAACAGCCACGGGGACCACTGCTGCCAGGTCGTCATCGGCACCTGAAAGGCGATCGCGGCAGAGAGTAGCCCGATGATCAGAAACACGGCATGGCGCACCAGATAGTAGGCAGGCTGATGGCCTGTGCCACGGGCAGCTTCGGCGGTCGCCATCGATGCCGAGTAGACCATCACCATGCCGACCAGTAACAGGATCAAGGTGCTCCACAGGAGCACCAGGTCAATCTCGGAAGGCAGGCGGCGGGGCGAATCGAAGGTGCTCAACATCAGGCAGCCTCCCTTTCGAGGCCACGAACGGCTTCGACAAACGCTTCTGCACGATGAGCGTAGTTGCGATACATATCCATGCTGGCACAGGCTGGCGAGAGCAGAACGGCGTCGCCGCTTTGCGCCTGTTTGGCGCACCAGCGAACGGCTTCCGGCATATCCAGGCAGCGCCGCAGCGGCACCTGGCAGCCGGCCAGCAGCGCGGCAATAGCCGGCGCATCGCGACCGATCAGGGCGATGGCACGCGCATGTTGCTCGAGGGCCGGCCGCAGCGGTGAGAAGTCCTGCCCTTTGCCGTCGCCGCCGAGAATGATGGCCACCTTACAACCCAGTCCCTCGATCGCGGCGAGCGTGGCGCCGACGTTGGTTCCCTTGGAGTCGTCGAAGTAGCGCACCCCGTCGATCTCCGCAATCCGCTCAACGCGATGCGCCAGACCGGTGAACGCGACCAGGGCCGGCAGTACGCCCTGCGGCTCGATGCCGATTGCCTCACAGAGGGCCAGTGCGGCCAGCGCGTTGGCCGCGTTATGAGTGCCGACGAGCTGCAGAGCCGCGAGCGCGATCAAAGGCTCATCACCGCGCTGCAGGCAGCCATCGACGACTCCGTAGTCGCTCGCCTTCGCCGGCGCACCGAGGCCGAAAGTGACGCAGCGACGATCACTGCGTGCGGCCGCCAGGCTGCGCGAATCGTCGCGATTGACGACCATCACGCGGCAACCCTGAAAAATTCGCTCCTTGGCGGCGCTATAGTCATCGAGACCGTCATAGCGGTCGAGGTGGTCTTCGCTGATGTTGAGCACCGTCGCAGCATCCGCATTCAGGGAATGGGTCGTTTCGAGCTGGAAACTCGACAGTTCGAGGACCCAGACCGTTGGCAGATCGCCGCCATCGATGGCGCTCATCAGGGCATCGAGGGCCGCCGGGCTGATATTGCCGGCGACGGCCGTATGCCGGCCCGCTGCCCGACACAGCGCGCCGACCAGTGCCGTCGTCGTGGTCTTGCCATTGCTGCCGGTGATGGCAATCAGTGCGGCTTGCGGAGTCAGGCGGCGCACTGCCCAGGCAAAGAGCTCGATTTCCGAGACCAGAGGCACGGCACGCGTGACCGCCACCTGAACCAGTGGCTCCTGTACCGGCACGCCGGGGGAAATGGCGATCAGTTCGACACCCGCGAAGGCCTCTGCCGAAAAGGGTCCGGCAAACAGGACCGCTGCCGGCACCGCGGCACGCAGGGCATCAGCCTGCGGCGGGCTGCAGCGACTGTCGGCGACGCGCACACGTGCGCCCTGCCGGGCCAGCCACCTGGCCATCGCCAGACCGCTTTCGCCGAGGCCGAGGACGAGTATCAGTTTCCCCTGGAGTTCCATCTCAGCGCAGCTTCAAGGTGGACAATCCGATCAACACCAACATGATGGTAATGATCCAGAAACGGACGACGACCTGGGTTTCTTTCCAGCCGCCGAGCTCGAAATGGTGATGTAGCGGAGCCATTCGGAAGATCCGTCGGCCACCGGTGATCTTGTAGTAGACGACCTGCGCCGCCACCGACAGCGTTTCCGCGACAAAGACACCGCCCATGATCGCCAGCACGATTTCCTGGCGCACGATGATCGCCACCGTACCCAGGGCGGCGCCAAGCGCCAAGGCGCCGACATCGCCCATGAAGACTTCGGCCGGGTAGGCGTTGAACCACAGAAAACCGAGCCCGGCGCCAGCCATGGCGCCCAGGAAAATGGCCAGTTCGCCGGCACCCGGCACGTAGGGCAGGAAGAGATAGCGGGCGTAGACCGAGTTACCGGCCACGTAGGCGAAGATGGCCAGCGCCGCGGCAATCATCACCGCCGGCATGATCGCCAGACCATCGAGGCCATCCGTCAGGTTGACCGCATTGCTGGTTCCGACGACGACCAGATAGCTGAGGAAAATGAAGCCGACGATTCCCAGCGGATAGGCGACAGTCTTGAAGAAGGGCACGATCAGCTGCAGCTGTGCCGGATCGCTGGCGCTCAGCCCAAGGTAGAGCGCCACCAGCAAGCCAAGCGCCGATTGCCAGAAGTACTTCCAGCGCGAAGCCAGCCCGCGCGGATCGCGGTTGACCACTTTCTGCCAGTCGTCGTACCAGCCGATGCTGCCGAAACCGATGGTGACGATCAGCACCACCCACACGTAACGATTGCTGAGATCACCCCAAAGTAGAGTCGTGACAGTGATCGCCACCAGGATCAGCGCCCCCCCCATGGTCGGGGTTCCCGACTTGACCAAGTGAGACTGTGGGCCGTCCTGGCGTACCGCCTGACCGATCTTCTTGGCCGCCAGCCAGCGGATCAGGGACGGCCCGGCCATGAAGGAAATGATCAGCGCGGTCATCGCCGCGAGCACCGTGCGCAGGGTGATGTAGCCGAAAACATTGAAGGCGCGCACGTCCTGCGCCAGCCATTGGGCGAGTAGCAGCAGCATCAGCCCCCCCCCGCAGTCGATGGCTGGGCAATGGCGTCGGCCACTCGCTCCATGCGCATGAAGCGCGAACCCTTGACCAGGACCGTCGTTTCCGGGGTGAGCTCGGCGAGCACGGCGGCGATCAGTTTGTCGAGGCTCTGGTAATGCGCGCCGCCGCTACCGAAATTGTGCGCTGCCAGCGCGCTCGCCTCGCCGAGGGTGAACAAGCGATCGATTCCCTGGCTCTTTGCATAGCCGCCGATTTCGTCGTGAAACTGACCGCTCATCTCGCCGATTTCACCCATGTCGCCGAGGACCAGCACGCTGTGCCCGATGGTTGCCGCGAGTACGTCGATGCCCGCGCGCACCGAGTCGGGGTTGGCGTTGTAGGTATCGTCGAGGAGGAGCGCACCGTTCAATGCCGTGCGTCGTTGCAAGCGCCCCTTGAGACCGCGAAAAGCGCTCAGGCCGGCGTGCACCGCGGCCAGCGGCACCCCGGCCGCGAGACAGGCGGTGGCGGCGGCCAGCGCGTTGCGGGCATTGTGCTGGCCAGGCAGAGCCAGCACCATCTCGACTTCGTCGCCGGCCGCAGCAATGCTGAGGCGACTTTCGAGACCGTGCAAATAGAAGCGCCCGCGGACATCGGCAGTCTTCTCGAAGGCAAAAGTCATTTTCCCCAGGCCGTGACTCTGGCTGCGCCAAAGCTCCGCCCATTGGTCGTCGGCGCAGAAGACGGCGACGCCGGTCGCATCGAGTCCCGAAAAAATGGCACCTTTCTCGGTGGCGATCGCCTCCAGCGTACCCATCCCCTCGAGATGCGCACGCTGCGCGTTGGTCAGCACGGCGACGCTGGGGTGAGCGATTCCTGCCAGATAGGCGATCTCACCGGGATGGTTCATGCCCATCTCGATGACTGCCGCACGATGACCGGCTTGCAGCCGCAGCAAGGTGAGCGGCAAACCGATGTCGTTGTTGTAGTTGCCCTGGGTAACCAGCAGCGCGTCGCCGTAGACGACCTTCAGGATGCTGGCGATCATTTCCTTGGTCGTCGTCTTGCCGTTGCTGCCGGTGACGGCGATCAAGGGCAGCGTGAAGCGGTCGCGCCAATCGGCGGCCAGGGCGCCGAGCGACAATCGTGTTTCGGCGACCACGACCAAGGGCAGCTCGAGCGACTGCAGCACTTCGGCGGCATCAGCGGCGACCACCGCGGCAACTGCACCGCGCGCCTTGGCGGCAGCCAGATAGTGGTGGCCATCGTAGTTCTCGCCGCGCAGGGCAAGGAAGAGCTCGCCGGCAGCGATGCTTCGGCTGTCAGTCGAGACGCCGCAGAACTCGACATTTGCGCCACGCAACTGGCCAGCGGTTGCCTGCGCCGCCGCCTGGAGATCCATCATCACAGTCATTCGACCATCTCCTGACGAGCAGTGAGTGCGGCACGCGCTTGCGCAGCATCGGAAAACGGCCGCCGCACGCCGCAGATCTCCTGATAGGTTTCGTGCCCCTTGCCGGCAATCAACACCACATCCGCCGGATGCGCACCAAGAATGGTGCGCTCGATTGCCTGGCCACGATCGACAAGGACCTCGGCCGCCGGCGCAGCGCTGTGAATCTCGTCCAGTATCCTCTGCGCATCTTCGCCACGCGGGTTGTCACTGGTCAGCACGACGCGATCGGCGCGCTTTGCGGCGATCGCTCCCATCAGTGGTCTTTTGCCGCGGTCGCGGTCACCGCCACAGCCGAAGATGACGACCAGACTGGCGCCACGCGCCGTTGCCACCGCCCGCAGTGCGCCCAGAGCACTGTCCAGTGCGTCCGGCGTGTGCGCGTAATCGACGACCACCAAGGGCTCGTTATGGCCGCCAATCGTCTCCAGGCGACCGGCCGGCGAGCGCAACTGCGCGAAGCGTTCGGCGACCGCTTTCGGCGTCATTCCGGCGTCGATCAGGACGGCCGCGACGGCAAGGAGGTTGGCGACGTTGTAACGACCGAGAAGGCCGGTTTCGACCAGCGCACGCCCGTTCGGAGCGCAGAGCCGGAAGCGCAGGCCATTGCTGGTCTCCTCGACGCCTTCGGCACGAAGCGTTCCCTGCCGACCGTCGGGCGCCTCCTGCTGGGTGTAGCCGACGACCTTGGTGGCCGAGCTGAGCGCCGCCAGCTGGCGCCCGAAAGGGTCGTCGAGATTGCACACCGCGAGGCGTAGCCTGGGCCAGGTAAAGAGCTCCGCCTTGGCCTGTGCATAAGCCTCGAGACTGCCGTGATAGTCGAGATGATCGTGGGTCAGATTGGTGAAAACGGCGACATCGACGCGAGCACCGTCGAGGCGACCTTCGGCAATGCCGATAGAACTGGCTTCGAGCGCGCAAGCCTGTGCATCGTCGTCGGCAAAACGGGCCAGGGAGCGCATCAGGGTCGTCGCCTCGGGGGTGGTGAAGCCGGTCTCGACCAGAGCGCCGGGGAAACCGGCACCCAGGGTGCCGACGGTCGCGCAGCGGCGTGGGTGGCAGGCGGCGAGCCATTGCGTCACGCTGGTCTTGCCATTGGTGCCGGTCACCGCGATCAGCGACAGACGCTCACTCGGGCGCCCGTAGACTGCGTGCGCCAGAGGCCCACACAGAGAGCGCAAACCCGACACCGGCAAATTGGCGATCCGCCAGTCGGCGTTCCAGGAAAACGAATCCGTGGCGGCGGTGCTGGCCTCCCAAAGGACCGCGCAGGCACCCGCAGATATTGCCGCGGCGATATGGCTACGGCCATCAGCCAGGGCACCGGGATAGGCCAGAAAGAGATCGCCGGCAAGCAGCTGACGGCTGTCGTCGCTAGCGCCACTGGGCTGCACGCCAAGCGCCGCCAAGCGCGCCAGCGTCGCGCGGGCAGCGCTCTCGGCGTTCAGCACGGCATTCGTCCGACTCACAACCTGGCCTTCGCCGCGGGCTTGCCGCTCTGCGCCACTTCAAGCGGCGCATCCGGCGCAATGCCGAGGGTTCGCAAGGTGCCGGCCATCACCGCGGCGAAAACCGGTGCCGCCACTTCACCGCCATAGTACTTGCCGCGCGGCTCGTCGATCATCACCGCCACGATCAGGCGGGGATCCGAGGCCGGCGCAAAACCGACGAAGGAGGCGACGTAATTCTTGGTCGTGTAGCGACCGTTTTCGAGCTTGCGCGCAGTACCGGTCTTGCCGGCAACACGATAGCCCGGGATCTGCGCCTTGGGTGCGGTGCCACCGGGCCGAACCGCCATCTCCAGCATGGCGCGCACTTCGCGCGCCGTCTGCGGGCTGAATACCTGCGCACCGCGCGGCCGCGACGAACCAATGCGGGTGAGCGAGAGTGGCACCAGATCGCCATCACGCGCAAAAACGGAATAGGCACGAGCCAGTTGAATCAAGGACACGGAAATGCCGTGCCCGAAGGACATCGTCGCCTGCTCGATTGGCCGCCAACTCTTCCAGGGACGCAGTCGGCCACTGACCTCGCCCGGAAAGCCGAGACTCGGCACCTGTCCGAAGCCGACGCCGTCGAACATCTCCCACATCACCTGTGCGGGCAGCATCGCCGCAATCTTGGCAGAACCCACGTTCGAAGACTTCTGGATGACCTCGGCCACGCTCAATAGCCCATAGCGATGGGTATCGGAAATCGTCGCCCCCCCAACGCGCAAGCGACCCGGCGCGCAGTTGATCAGAGTGTCGAAGCGAACCTTGCCGGTCTCCATTGCCAAGGCGATGGTGAATGGCTTCAGGGTCGAACCGGGCTCGAAAGTGTCGGTCAATGCACGGTTGCGCAACTGCCCGCCGGAAAGACTCGCGCGATTGTTCGGGTTATAGGTCGGCCAGTTTGCGAGAGCCAGGATTTCACCTGTCCTGGCATCGAGGACAACGACACCGCCGGCCTTGGCCTTGCGATCGGCGATGGCCTGCTTGAGCTGGCTATAAGCCAGGTACTGGACTTTGGAATCCAGCGCCAGGCTGATGTCATCACCGTCCTGAGGTGGCTTGATTGAGCCGACGTCTTCTACGATCTGGCCACGCCTGTCCTTGATCACACTACGACTGCCTGGCGTACCCAGCAATTGTCCGTGAAATGCCAACTCAGCACCCTCGAGGCCCTTGTCGTCGACGCCCGTGAAACCGACCATGTGCGCAGTCATCTCGCCGGTCGGGTAGAAGCGGCGATATTCCTTGTCCTGACCGATACCCGGCAACTTGAGGGCAGCCACCTGCGCAGCCACTGGCGGTGGAATCTGACGGCGCAGGAAAACGAAGGGCTTGTCGGTCGCCAGCTTGCGGCTCAGCGTCTGCGCGTCGGTCTCCAGGAGGGCCGCCAGTTGCTGGGTCTGCTCGGGCGTCAGCTGCACCGCCGGCGGAACCGCCCAGATCGATCTCATCGGCGTCGAAATGGCCAGTACGTCGCCATGACGATCGGCAATGCGTCCTCGCGAAGCGCTGATTTCGATGTCGCGCCGGTAGCGCGACTCGCCCTTTTCCTGAAGAAAATCGGTGTCGATAATTTGCAGGTAGAAGGCGCGGCCGATCAAGACGACGAATGATGCAAGGATCATCAAAGCCATCAGCCGCGACCGCCAGGCGGGCAGGCGCAGCTCTAGCAATGGGCTTTCGGCAAACTTGTGGGCGACTTTTCCCTTGAAACGCATCATCGCGAGGCGCCTCCAATCGGCGAACTGGGGAGCAGCGTCTCGGAGTCCGGAGTACGCATGCCGAGCTTCTCGACGGCGATTTTCTCTATTCGCGGCGCCGTTCCCCAGGTCGATAGTTCAAGTTGCAGCTGCCCAAACTCCACCTCGAGCTGGCGCGTGCGCTCGTGCTGTACGTCAAGCGCCTGAAAGAGCTGCCGCGCCTTGTGCTGCGAAGTCACCACTCCCAGGCTGCAGAACATCGCCACCAGAAGGAGAAACAGATTCAGGCGAACCATATCAGGCCGCCTTTCGGGCGAGCTTTTCGGCGACGCGCATGACGGCGCTGCGCGCCCTTGGGTTGGCGGAAACCTCTTTTTCGCTGGCCTTGACCGGCTTGCCGACCAGGCGCAGCTCTGGCTGTGGCAGATCGACCGCACGCAAGGGCAGCTTCGTGGACAACAGATGATCGGGAGCGGCTGCGTCGCGCATGAAGCGTTTAACGATCCGGTCTTCGAGCGAGTGGAAACTGATCACGACCAGCCGCCCACCCTCTTTGAGAAGCGTCATTGCCTGCGGCAGCACTAACGTGAGTTGCTCGAGTTCTTGATTGATATGAATCCGTAGAGCTTGAAAGGTACGCGTCGCCGCGTCCTTGCCAGGCTCGCGGGTCCGCACGGCCGCGCGTACAAGGGCTGCGAGGCCGCGCGTACAAGGGCTGCGAGTTCGCCCGTGGTTGCAAGCGGCCGCTCTCCCCGAGCAGCCACAACCTTCTTTGCAATCTGGACAGCAAACCGTTCTTCCCCATAATTCCTGATAACCTCCGTAATCTCCTGCACGCTGGCCCGCTGCAACCACTGCGCTGCGGTTTCGCCCTGCGTCGTGTCCATCCGCATATCCAGCGGTGCGTCGTAGCGGAAGCTGAAGCCCCGCTGCCCTTGATCAAGCTGTGGCGACGAGACGCCAATATCGAGAAGCACGCCATCGACGCCTTCCGCGACGTCGATTCCTGCTAGGCACAAGGCCTCACTCAAGTCGCCGAAGCACTGGTGCATGACCAACAGCCGGTGATCATCGAGCTCGCCAGCCAGCGCCACAGCGTCCGGGTCGCGATCAAGAGCCAGCAGGCGACCGTCCGGCCCCAGACTTTCGAGGATCGCCCGGCTGTGTCCGCCACGACCGAAAGTGCCGTCGACATAGGTTCCGGCGGGATTGATGTCCAGGGCGTCAACCGCCTCCCGCAACAAGACCGTCTGATGCTGTACCGGCAAGGTCACAGTGCCAGGTCCTCAAGCCCCGGCGGCAGGCACTTATCGCTGAGGGCAAAAACCGCTTCCTGCTGCTGCTGCCAGCCGATGTCGGACCAGATTTCGAAATGACTCCCTTGCCCGACCAGCCAGACCTGCTTTTCCAGCACCGCGAACTGACGCAACTCAGGAGCGATCAGCAGGCGGCCTGCCGCATCCATCGCCTCTTCGCGCGCATTACCGACCAACAGGCGCTTGATCGCTGCCGACTGCGGATTCATGCTGGACGCAGCGAGAACCTTGTCGCGAATCGGTTCCCAGGCAGGTTCGGGATAGAGGAGCAAGCAACGATGCGGATGCGCCGTCAGTACCAGGCGGCCGTCAGCGGCCGCGGCCAGAGCTTCCCGATGACGTACCGGAATAGCTAGCCTGCCTTTCACATCGAGACTCAACGCCGCAGCACCCTGAAACATCAATCCAACGCTTCCCTTGCAATCTTTCTGAGAACACCGCAATCTTCCCACTTTCTACTACTTGCTCCCACTTTAAGACAAAGATTGCGCTAAAGCAAGGTCTCTTGCATTGCTTTTCTCAATAGCTACAAGGACTTATGGACGACTTCTGAAGCACACTGAAAGCAACATTGTTTTTATAAAACAATGGCGCCATTTTCGTAGTTAAAGTAATTTCTCAAGAAAAGCGGGTAAACCGGCCCTGAACACGCATTACGCCGCCGATCGGCGGCCCGGTAGGAGCGATAAGGAAAGGGGGAAGACTGAAATAGCGGCAGCGAGAACTGCCTGCCAGGCGGGAAAGGTGGGAAGCCGATCGATAAGCCGGGTTCTGTCGTGGACAGCCATTCCTCTAGGCGTACTGTTGCCAGCACGCTCAAGCAGCCTACCCGGAAGCAGCGCGAGCCACGCCCGTGCTTCCCTATTTGGCCTTGCTCCGGATGGGGTTTGCCGTGCCGGCCGTGTTACCACGACCGCGGTGAGCTCTTACCTCGCCGTTTCACCCTTACCTGCCCACCCTCGGTTACCCGAGCCTGGACATCGGCGGTCTGTTCTCTGTTGCACTTTCCGTCACCTCACGGTGCCCGGTCGTTAACC
>JEMX01000092.1:9899-10217 GCA_000585055.1 Candidatus Accumulibacter appositus | reverse complement strand
GGGCGTCAGGCGCCAAGCTGCTGATATAGGTGCGCCGCTCGGTCGAGGTTGCCTTTCCCCTGATCGTTCGCTCGGTGGTGATCACGGCAAATGACTGCAGGTCTGGCCAACGCTCGGGGGCGTGCAGACAGTCAAGCTGGTTGAAGACATAGCAGCGACGTACTTCGATCCGGCCATGATCCTTCTCGACGACTTCGTGAAACTCGGCGTTTTGCCCGGTGCCGCCTCAAACGCGCTGAAGAAATCGTCGATCGATTCGGCCAGCTTCGGCTGATTGTCCTTGGCGGCGAGGATGTAGTCCGCTCCGCGGTTGCGAAT
>JEMX01000092.1:4310-9818 GCA_000585055.1 Candidatus Accumulibacter appositus | reverse complement strand
AGCGCCAGGGTCGCCAGCAGTTCAGGGATCGCGGTCTTCTCGTTCGACTTCTCGGCCGTCGCCCGCTGACCGAGGACGAGACCCGCTTGGGCGGCGAAGGCACTGACCAGGTGCAGAGGTGTTGAGCCCACCCTTCCTGAGCGACGACTGGTTTTTCCATCGATGGCCACCACTTCGCCATTTGCCAGCGCGGGCAGTACCTGGCCCACCCAACGCACGAAGGCCGCGCCGAATTGGTCGGGATCAATCGCCGCAAAGACCCGGCCAATGGTGTCGTGCGACGGAATGCCCTGCTCGAGCTTCAGATACTGCCGCAGCCACTCCAGCTTCTCTTTCGCCCAGGCCTCGATCTCGACAAAGGTATCGGCACCTGACAGGACCGCGCTGACCGACACCACCAGCAATTCGATCAGGTCGTGCTCGACTTTGGTGGCCTGTCTCGGATCCCGCACGCCAACCCAAACGTCGACCAGCCGAACCCTGTTTTCTGCGCTCATGGAAAACTCCAAAAAGACAGAAAACTACACAAATCAAAGGGCTGTGAACAGCTCTTTCGTAACTCTTTGAGCGTAAACGATTATTTCGGAGGGTCGACGACGTTGGCATTCATGCGATTGCCCTGGCTATCGGAGGGACGTTTACCGCTGGCGAATGCTGTGCCTCGCCGCCAAAGCGGCGGACTTCGCGGTAAACTGCGGCCCATGTTCGCCCTTCGCCTTGCCCATCGCCCGGTGCTTCGCCCTGTCCTTCTCCTGCTGTCGCTGCTGTTCCTGCTCGCGGCCTGCAGCAGTGAGCAGAACGATCCCTATCCGCAGGCCGAGCGCGGCCAGAACATCCTCTATGCCGCCTTCACCGACCGCCCGAAGCATCTCGATCCGGTGCAGTCGTACAGCGAAGACGAGATCACTTTCACCGCGCAGATCTACGAGCCGCCGCTGCAGTACCACTACCTGAAGCGGCCGTACACCCTGATCCCGGCGACCAGCGAGAGCGTGCCGGTGCCCCGTTATTACGACGCCGAAGGCCACGAGCTGCCAGCCGACGCACCGGCCGCGGAGATCGCGCGCAGCGTTTACGATATTCGCATTCGCCCGGGCATCCGCTACCAGCCACATCCGGCCTTCGCCACCGACGCCGCCGGGCAGCCGGTCTATGGCGATCTCGATGCCGAGAAACTGGCCGGCATCGAGGTGATCGCCGATTTCGCCGAGACCGGCAGCCGCGAACTGGTGGCTGACGACTATATCTACCAGATCAAGCGCCTGGCGCACCCGCGCCTGCATTCGCCGATCTTCAGCATGATGAGCGAGCGCATCATCGGCCTGCCGGAACTCGGCGCCGCGCTGCACGCGGCCGACAAGGAACTGCCGCCGGGCGGCTGGCTGGATCTCGACCGCTTCCCGCTGGCCGGCGTGACGCGGCTTGATCGCTACACCTACCGTATCGAGTTGCGCGGCAAGTATCCGCAGTTCCCCTACTGGCTGGCGATGCCTTTCTTCGCACCGGTGCCGCGCGAGGTCGACCGCTTCTACAGCATGCCGGGAATGGCCGAGAAGAACCTGACGCTGGACTGGTATCCGGTCGGCACCGGGCCGTTCATGCTCACCCGCAACGATCCCAACAGCCGCATGGTGCTCGAGCGCAACCCGAACTTCCATGGCGAGACCTACCCCTGTGTCGGCGAGCCGGGCGATGCGGCGGCCGGGCTGCTGGCGGACTGCGGTAAGCCCTTGCCGTTCCTCGACAAGGCGGTCTTTTCACGCGAGAAGGAAGCGATTCCCTACTGGAACAAGTTTCTGCAGGGCTATTACGACGCTTCCGGGATTTCCTCGGACAGTTTCGACCAGGCGGTGCGTCTCGGCGTCGGCGGCGATGTGCGCCTGACCGACGAGATGCGCGACAAGGGTATCCGCTTGCTGACCAGCGTGCGTCCCTCCGTCTTCTACATGGGTTTCAACATGCTCGATCCGGTCGTCGGCGGTCTCTCGGAGGAGGCGACGAAGCTGCGCCAGGCCCTGTCGATTGCCATCGACCAGGAGGAGTTCATCTCGATCTTCATGAACGGTCGCGGCATCGCGGCGACCAGTCCCCTGCCGCCGGGAATCTTCGGCTATCTCGAAGGCGAGGCGGGCAACAACCCGGTGGTGTATGACTGGGTCGACGGGCGGGCGCGACGCAAGTCCATAGCGGAGGCGAAGAAGTTGCTCGCCGAAGCCGGCTGGCCGAACGGTCGCAATGCCAAGACCGGCGAGCCGCTGGTCCTCAATCTCGATACTACCAGTGGCGGTATGGGCGAGAAGTCGCGGCTCGACTGGCTGACCCGGCAGTTCGCCAAGCTCGACATCCAGCTGGTGGTGCGCTCGACCGACTTCAATCGCTTTCAGGAGAAGATCCGCAAGGGGGCGGTGCAGCTCTACTACCTGGGCTGGAATGCCGACTACCCGGACCCGGAGAATTTTCTCTTCCTGCTCGACGGCACCGACGGCAAGGTTGCCGTCGGCGGCGAGAATGCCTCCAACTACGCCAATCCCGAGTACGACCGCCTCTTCGAGCGCATGAAGAACATGGAAAGCGACGGGCCGCGCGGCGCCGAACGCCTGGCCATCATCCGCGAGGCGATCGCCTTGCTGCAGCACGACGCGCCGTGGATCTACGGCTTTCATCCGAAGAGCTATACCCTCGGCCATAAGTGGCTGCACAATCGCAAGTCGACCGATGTCGGCAACAACATCCTCAAGTATCAGCGCATCGATGTCGCCGAACGCGCACGCTTGCGCCAGGAATGGAACGAGCCGGTACTCTGGCCGCTGCTCGCGGCGCTGCTGCTGGTGGTCGCCGTAATCCTGCCGGCAGCGGTCGGCTATCGGCGCCGCGAGCGCGGAACGGCGCACTGATGTGCGCCGCGCTGCCTGCGTGCATCGGTCTGCCGGCACGGCTTGAGGTATAGTCGCCCACCATGCTCGCCTACCTCGTTCGCCGTCTGCTCTATGCGCTTCCGATCCTGATCGGGGTGAACGTGATCACTTTCGCGCTCTTCTTCATCGTCAATACCCCCGACGACATGGCGCGCATGCAGCTCGGCGTCAAGCGCGTGACGCCGGAAGCGATCGATAAATGGAAGGCCCAGCGCGGCTACGACAAGCCGCTGTTCATCAACGAAGCGGCGAGCGGCAGCGCGGTATTCACCGACACCATTTTCTTCAGCAAGTCGGCGCGCATGTTTGCCGGCGATTTCGGGCGCGCCGAGGACGGTCGCGACATTGCCCGCGAAATCACCTCACGGATGGGACCGTCGCTGGCGATTGCCTTGCCGACCTTCGTTCTCGGTTTGCTGGTGACCGTTTCCTTTGCCTTGATGCTGACTTTCTTTCGCGCCAGCTACCTCGATTTCTGGGGTGTCGTGCTGTGCGTGGCGCTGATGTCGATCTCCGGTCTGTTCTACATCATCGGCGGCCAGTTTCTGATCAGCAAGATGTGGAAGCTGGTCCCGATCTCGGGCTATGGCGGCGGCCTCGATGCCTGGAAATTCGTCATCCTGCCGGTGCTGATCGGCGTCATCTCGGGGATCGGTTCGTCGACGCGCTGGTATCGCACCATTTTCCTGGAGGAAATCTCCCGCGACTATGTGCGCACCGCACGCGCCAAGGGGCTCTCCGAGCTGGCGGTGCTTTTTCGCCACGTCCTGCGCAACGCGATGATCCCGATCCTGACCGGGGTGGTGGTGGTCATCCCGCTGCTGTTCATGGGTTCACTGCTCACCGAATCCTTCTTCGGCATTCCCGGTCTTGGCAGCTATACCATCGACGCCATCAATGCGCAGGATTTTGCGGTCGTGCGGGCAATGGTCTTCATCGGCTCGGTGTTGTACATCGTCGGCCTGATTCTCACTGATCTCTCCTACACCTTGGTCGATCCGCGGATTCGTTTCAACTGATGCCCTTCCTTCCCGTCATTCTCTGGTCGGATCTGTTGATCTGGCTGCTCTTCGTCGCGGCGGGTGTTTTCGGCTGGCTGTCCTTGCGCAATCCCTTATGGCGGACCGCCTGGCAGCGGGTCGGTCACAGCCGTGCGGGAATGGCTTCGGCAACGCTGTTGCTGGTCTTTGTTGGTGTCGGTCTGCTGGATTCGCTGCATTACCGGCCGCGTCTGGAAAATCCGGCCGGACAGTTGGCCAGCCAGCAGGCCAGCGAAAGCAGCCAGGCAGCCAGCGGCGCCAGCAAGCAGCCGGCAGCCTACGCCGTCGAGGTGCTGTCGCTGCTCGACGCGATCCTGACGCCGCTACGCACGCAAAACGAGAAGACCTATTCGGAACCGCTGGCGACCCGTGCCTACGCCAAGGAGTCGATCGAGTCGCGCGATGCGGCCGGTGAGTTGCAGCAAACGCGCGATTATCCGCGCCTGCGGCATGGCGGCGCCCATCTCGGCGACGAGGCGGATCGCGATGCTGACATCGGCCTGCGCCTGCTGCGGGCGCTGGCGCTGGCCATGCTCGCCTGGTGGGCGCTGGCGGCGGCGACGGCGGCGCGCCTGGCGCAGCGCGAGGGGTGTGCGCATAGGGAGGCCTGGCGGCGGATCTGGAGCAACGAGAGCGCGTTTGCGTGGAATGCGGTGCTCGCCGCCATCGGCGTCATCCTGCTGGTTGCTCTGCCGCTGGCGATGCTCGCCGGCCACTACCATGTCTTCGGCACCGACAAGGTCGGCCAGGACGTCTTCTATCAGGTCCTCAAGAGCGTGCGCACGGCGCTGGTGATCGGGCTGGTAACGACCTTGGTCACCTTGCCGCTGTCGATCTTTCTCGGCGTCCTCGCCGGTTACTTCCGCGGCTGGGTCGATGATCTGATCCAGTATCTGTACACCACGCTGAGTTCGATTCCGGGGGTGCTGTTGATTGCCGCCGCGGTGCTGATGATGCAGGTGCTGATCGACAACCATCCGCAGTGGTTCGCCACCGCCGCCGAACGTGCCGACCTGCGCCTGCTGGCGCTGTGCTTCATCCTCGGGGTGACCAGCTGGACCGGCCTTTGCCGCCTGCTGCGCGGCGAGACGCTGAAGCTGCGCGAACTGGAGTATATCCAGGCGGCGCAGGCTTTCGGAGTGGCCGATCTGCGCATCATCGGCCGCCATATCCTGCCCAATCTGATGCACATCGTGATCATCGCGCTGGTCATGGATTTCTCGAGTCTGGTGCTGGCCGAGGCGGTGCTTTCCTACGTCGGTATCGGCGTCGATCCGACGATGATCAGTTTCGGCACCATGATCAACAACGCGCGCATGGAGCTGGCGCGCGAACCGATGGTCTGGTGGTCGCTGGCCGCTGCGTTCGTGTTCATGTTTGCCCTGGTGCTGGCGGCGAACCTGCTCGCCGACGCGGTGCGCGACGCTTTCGATCCACGTATCGCGGGCTCGGCATGAGCGCGAAGAGCACGAAGAGCGCGGGGAGCGCGGGGAGCGTGGAGAGCGTGGAGAGCGTGGAGAGCGTGGAGAGCGTGGAGAGCGTGGAGAGCGTGG
>JEMX01000092.1:3920-4293 GCA_000585055.1 Candidatus Accumulibacter appositus | reverse complement strand
CGTGGAGAGCGTGGAGAGCGTGGAGAGCGTGGAGAGCGTGGAGAGCGTGGAGAGCGTGGAGACTACGCGGCGCGAACAAAGCCTGCTCGAAGTCGCGGATCTGCGCATCGCTTTCGTCAGCGGTCGTTCCCTGCTGGCGGCGGTCGATGGCGTCGATTTCCAGCTCGCGGCGGGCGAGACCCTGGCCCTGCTAGGCGAGTCGGGTTGTGGCAAATCGGCGACCGCGCTCGGCCTGTTGCGCCTGCTTCCCGCGGCCGGACGGATTCCCGGCGGCGAAGTGCGTTTCGAAGGCCGCGATCTGCTCGCCCTGTCCGAAGCCGAGATGCGCGGCGTGCGTGGCGGCGGCATGGCGATGATTTTTCAGGAGCCGGCG
>JEMX01000092.1:0-3887 GCA_000585055.1 Candidatus Accumulibacter appositus | reverse complement strand
AATCCGGTGCTCACCGTCGGTCATCAGCTCGGCGAAGTGCTCGCGCGCCACCTCGGCCTGTCCGGCCAGGCGGCGCGCGAGCGCGCGCTCGAGCTGCTCGGCGCGGTCGGCATCGCCGACGCGCCGCGCCGTCTCGGCGAGTATCCTTTCCAGCTTTCCGGCGGCATGAAGCAGCGGGTGATGATCGCCGTCGCGCTGGCCGGCAATCCGCGCCTGCTGATCGCCGACGAGCCGACGACTGCGCTGGACGTGACCATTCAGGCGCAGATTCTCGAATTGCTGCGCCAACTTCAGGCCGAACGCGCAATGGGCATGTTGCTGATCACCCACGACCTCGGCGTCGTCGCGCAGATGGCGACGCGGGTGGCGGTGATGTATGCCGGCCAGATCGTCGAGGAAGCGCCGCACGCGGTCTTCTTCTCGGCAGCGCGTCATCCCTATACCCAGAAGTTGTTCGCCGCCTTGCCCGATCTGGAGCGTCGCGGAGGTCGGTTGGAGACCATTCCCGGGCAGGTGCCGCCGCTCGCCGATATGCCCGGCGGTTGCCGCTTCGCGAGCCGCTGCCCGTACGCCTGGGAGCTCTGCCGGCAGCAGGCGCCGGCATGGCGGCAGGTGGCTGCCGGCCATCGGCTGCGCTGCCATCTGGACGCCTTGCCTGACGCCGTGGCGCGTACCAGCACTGCGAGTGCGGCGAGTGCTGCGAATGCTGGCAGCGAAGCGCTTTCTGCCGGGGGCGGCGATGGCGCGGCGCCGGCACTGCTCAGTGTCGACGAACTGCGTGTTCACTTCCCGATCCGGCGGGGCATCCTGCAGCGCACGGTTGGGCAGGTGCGCGCGGTCGATGGCGTTTCGCTGCAGCTGGCGCGGGGCAGGACACTGGCGCTGGTCGGTGAGTCGGGTTGCGGCAAGACGACGGTCGGCAAGGCGATCCTGCAGTTGATTGCTGCCAGCGGTGGCAGCGTGCGCCTGCTCGGGCAGGAACTGGGCGGCCTGTCGCGCAAGGGACGGCGGCCGCTACGGCGCCGCATGCAGATGATTTTCCAGGATCCCTTTGCTTCGCTCAACCCACGCATGTCGGTCGGCGAAATCATCGGCGAGGGCATGGGCGCCTTGCGCATCGACATGCAGCGTCAGGGCAGGGCGGCGGCGATTGCCGCCGTCCTCGAACAGGTTGGACTCGAAGCAGCGGCCGCCAGCCGCTATCCGCATGAATTCTCGGGCGGCCAGCGTCAGCGCATCGCGATTGCGCGCGCCCTTGCCGTGCAGCCGGATCTGGTGATTTGCGATGAGCCGACTTCGGCGCTCGATGTCTCGGTGCAGGCGCAGATCCTGAATCTTCTGGCGACGCTGCAGGCCGATCTCGGCCTGGCCTATCTGTTCATCACCCATAATTTCGCGGTGGTCGACCATCTCGCGCACGAGGTGGCGGTAATGTACCTCGGCCGCATCGTCGAGCGCGGGACAGTCGACGAGGTCCTGCGTTCGCCGCAGCACCCGTATACGCGTGCCTTGTTGTCGGCAGTTCCCAGTACTCGCCTCGACGCGCAGCCGGCCTTCATTCGCCTGCCCGGTGAAACGCCGTCGCCGGCCAATCCGCCGAGCGGCTGCCATTTTCATCCGCGTTGCCGGCAGGCCACTGCCGCCTGTCGTGAGCGCTATCCCGAAACGAGCGCCTTATCGACCACGCACAGCGTGCGTTGCCACCTGTATTCGTAGGCGGCGGCGGGATTGCTGCTGCCTGCGGCCTGTTGTCAACCGCCTTTGGCGACCTTCGCCTTGCTGCTTGCCGCTTCGGGGGAGCTCACCAACAGCTTGCTGCCCGAGGTGACCCGGTCCGAGCGCAGTTTGTTGAGCTGTTTGATTTCGTCCACGCTCATGTCGTAGCGCTGGGCGATGCTGAACAGCGTTTCTCCTCGCTTCACGGTGTGATGCGTGCGGCGGGCGGTCGCTGCTGGCTTGGCCTCGCTGCGTTCAGCTGGCTTGCTGGCGATCTCTGCCTGGACGCGGCGCTTTGCCGGGGCTGCTGCCGCGGTCGGGGCGGGCTCGCTGCTGACCACCGTCAGCCGGGTGCCGTAGTTCACTTGATTGGAACGGAGTTTGTTGAGTCGTTTGAGTTCCGCCACGCTCATGTCGTAGCGCTCGGCGATGCCGAGCAGCGTTTCGCCCCGGCGCACCTTGTGGGTGCGGGTGCGCGTGACCATGGTCGGTGTGGCTGGCTTTGCTTCTTCCGCTTCCGGCACGACGGCGGCCTTTTCACGCACTGGCGGCTGTTCGGGAAAAGCCGTCAGCACGCTGACTTCGTTCGGATCGTCCTTCTCGCCGGCGACCAGCAGGGTGATTCCGGAAGACACCCTGCCGCGGCCCTGCAGGCCGTTGGCGGCTTTGAGGCCGGCCACCGTCATTCCGAAGCGCGGCGCCACCTGTTCGAGTTTCTCGCCCGGGCGCAAGGTATAGGCTTGCCAGGATGAGAGCGGTTTATCGCTTTCCTCGTGCGCCTCGAGGTTCTGGTTGAAGGTTTCGAGTTTGTCGGCCGGGATCACCAGTGGCGTTTCCGACCGGATCACCGGGCGATTGTGCGAGGGGTTCAGGGCTTCGAATTCCTGGACCGGCATTTCGGCCAGCTGGGCGGCCAGTTTGACGTCGATGTTGCTGGTCTTGGTGACCGTCGCGAAGTAGGGGCGCATCGGCACGCCGAGCATATCGAGCTCGGCGAGGATGTTGGGATTGCTGAAAATATTCTTCAAGGCCTGCAGCTTGGGGACGTAGTTGCGCGTCTCCTCGGGCATCTTGAGGCTCAGGTAGTCGGTTGGCAGGCCCTGCGCCTCGTTCTTCTTGATTGCCCGGCCGACCGCGCCTTCGCCCCAGTTGTAGGAGGCCAGCGCCAGGTGCCAGTCGCCGTGCAGTTCGTAGATGTATTGCAGATAGTCGAGAGCCGCGCCGGTCGACTGGACGATGTCGCGTCGCTCGTCAACCCACCAGTTCTGTTCCAGCTTGTATTGCTTGCCGGTCGCCGGCACGAACTGCCACAGGCCGGAAGCATGGCTGCGCGAGTAGGCGGTCGGATTGTAGGCGCTCTCGACCATCGGCAGCAGAGCGATTTCCATCGGCATGCCGCGCTTGTCGAGCTCGACAATGATGAAATGCAGGTAGCGGCTGCTGCGGGTGATCATCCGCCGCAGATAGTCCGGGCGGTTCATGTACCACTGTTGATGGTGCAGAACCAGCGCGTTGTTGATGTTCGGCATCGAGAAGCCGCGACGCAGGTGCTGGAAGATCTCCGCGGACTCGTAAGTCAGGTCGATGGTCTCGGGCAGCGGTGCTGGCGCGACGACTTCAACCACCGGCAGGGGGCCGTCGGTTCCTGCCGGCACTGCCGTTGCGGCGGCGTCGGCCGGCGTCGTCGGGCGGGGTATTGCGGAAGCGGTCGTCTGAGGGTTCTCACTCGCCGCTTCGTTCGACCAGGCGGAAGCGCAGGCAAGTGCAGCAAGCATGGTAAAAACTATTCGTGGCGTCATCGGGTGGTCCTGTCCTCGTTCTCGGGCGGTGCCAGTTGTTCCGACGTAATCGGCTTTGCTGCGCGGTTCACCTGAGCCGGTTCACCTGGTCAAATTTTGCCCGACAAGTCTGGAATTATAGAACAGCCATCTTGCTGCCGTCGGGATCATTTGCGGCGCAGAAGGACGCAGGCGCTGCGCCGATGGGCTGGCCGCCGGCACCCGGAGGCGGCCCGCTCGTTTCCTTGGCGATTCCCGGGCGGCGAGCCAGAAACGGAAAAAGCCCAGGCTGGCTGGGCTTTTTTCTCTATTTTACTGGCGGAGTGGACGGGACTCGAACCCGCGACCCCCGGCGTGACAGGCCGGTATTCTAACCAACTGAACTACCACTCC
>JEMX01000091.1:7575-8648 GCA_000585055.1 Candidatus Accumulibacter appositus | reverse complement strand
CCGACGGTGCGACCGCCTTCGCGGATGGCGAAGCGCAGACCTTCTTCCATGGCGATCGGTGCGATCAGCTTGACCGTCATCTGAATGTTGTCACCGGGCATGACCATTTCAACGCCTTCCGGCATCGAGATGGCACCGGTCACGTCGGTCGTGCGGAAGTAGAACTGCGGGCGGTAGTTATTGAAGAACGGCGTGTGCCGACCGCCCTCTTCCTTCGAAAGGACATACACCTCACCCGAGAAGTGGGTGTGCGGCTTGATCGAACCGGGCTTGGCCAGCACCTGGCCACGTTCGACATCTTCACGCTTGACGCCGCGCAGCAGAACACCGACGTTGTCGCCTGCCTGACCCTGGTCGAGCAGCTTGCGGAACATCTCGACACCGGTGCAGATCGTCTTCACGGTCGGCTTGATACCGACAATCTCGACCTCTTCACCCACTTTGACGATGCCGCGCTCAACGCGCCCGGTGACCACCGTACCGCGACCCGAAATCGAGAAAACGTCTTCGATCGGCAGCAGGAAGGGCTTGTCTACCGCCCGCTCCGGAGTCGGAATGTAGGAGTCCAGCGCATCCGCCAGCGCCAGCACCGAAGCCTCGCCCTGCTCGCCCTGATCACCCTCGAGCGCCTTCAGCGCCGAACCCTGGATGATCGGAACATCGTCGCCGGGAAAGTCGTACTTGGACAGCAGCTCGCGCACTTCCATATCCACCAGCTCGAGCAGCTCGGCGTCGTCAACCATGTCGCACTTGTTCAGATAGACGATGATGTACGGCACACCCACCTGGCGGGCCAGAAGAATGTGCTCACGGGTCTGCGGCATCGGGCCATCAGCGGCAGAGACCACCAGGATCGCGCCGTCCATTTGCGCAGCACCGGTGATCATGTTTTTCACATAGTCCGCGTGACCCGGGCAATCGACGTGCGCATAGTGACGCTTCGCCGTCTCGTACTCGACGTGCGCGGTATTGATCGTGATCCCGCGCGCCTTCTCTTCCGGCGCCGCGTCGATCTGGTCGTAGGCCTTGGCGGTACCGCCAAACTTCTTCGACAGAATGGTCGTGATCGCCGC
>JEMX01000091.1:0-7554 GCA_000585055.1 Candidatus Accumulibacter appositus | reverse complement strand
GCCGTCAGCGTTGTCTTGCCGTGGTCAACGTGCCCAATCGTGCCAACGTTGACGTGCGGCTTGTTGCGCTCAAACTTTCCCTTTGCCATTAGCTTATCCTCAAAAACAGCGTCATTTCTTGTTGATGATCGCCTCTGCGACGTTCTTCGGCGCTTCGGCGTAGTGCTTGAATTCCATGGAGTAGGTCGCGCGGCCCTGCGATAACGAGCGTAAGGTCGTCGAATAGCCGAACATCTCCGCCAGCGGCACTTCAGCCCGAATCAGCTTGACATTCCCCGGCGCATCTTCCATTCCCTGAACCATGCCGCGACGACTTGACAGGTCGCCCATGACGTTACCCATATAGTCTTCCGGCGTCTCGACTTCCACCGCCATCATCGGTTCGAGCAGAGTTGGCGAGGCACGACGCATACCTTCCTTGAAGGCAAACGATGCCGCCATGCGAAAGGCGTTTTCGTTGGAGTCGACGTCGTGATACGAACCCTCGAAGAGCGTGAACTTGATATCGACCACAGGGAAGCCGGCCAGGACGCCGCTGGTAATCGCATCCTGCAAGCCCTTGTCGACTGCTGGAATATACTCACGCGGCACCGTACCGCCCTTGATCGCGTCGACAAACTCGTAGCCCTTGCCGGTCTCGTTCGGTTCGATCTTCAGCCACACGTGGCCATATTGACCCCGCCCACCGGACTGCTTGACGAACTTGCCTTCCTGCTCGACCGCCTTCCTGATGCATTCACGATAGGCCACCTGCGGCGCACCGACGTTGGCATCGACCCCGAATTCACGACGCAGGCGGTCGACGATGATCTCCAGGTGCAACTCGCCCATTCCGGAGATGATGGTCTGCCCGGATTCCTCATCCGTACGCACGCGGAAGGACGGATCCTCCTGCGCCAGACGGCCAAGAGCGATACCCATCTTTTCCTGGTCGGGCTTGGTTTTCGGCTCGACGGCAACGTGGATAACGGGCTCCGGGAAGATCATCCGCTCAAGCGTAATCACCGCAGCCGGATCGCAAAGCGTTTCGCCGGTGGTCACATCCTTGAGGCCAACACAGGCGGCGATGTCACCGGCGAGCACCTCTTTCAACTCCTCGCGGTTGTTGGCATGCATCTGCAGCACACGCCCGATACGCTCGCGACGACCCTTGGTCGGGTTGTAGATGAAGTCGCCGGTCTTGAGCACCCCGGAGTAGACGCGAATGAAGGTAAGCTGCCCGACATAGGGATCGGTCATCAGCTTGAAGGCCAGAGCCGAGAACTTGGCCGTATCGGACGCTTCGCGGCTACCCTGCTCGCCACTTTCCAGCTCGCCGGTCACAGGCGGAATGTCGATTGGCGACGGCAGCAAATCGATCACTGCGTCGAGCATGCGCTGCACGCCCTTGTTCTTGAAGGCCGTACCGCACAGGGCCGGCTGGATCTCGCAAGCCAGGGTCCGCGCGCGCAAGCCCTTGACGACGTCAGCCTCGCCCAGGTCACCCTGCTCAAGATAGCGGTCCATCAGCTCTTCCGAAGACTCGGCCGCTGCCTCGACCATCTTGCCGCGCCACTCGTCGGCTTCCGCCCGCAGCCCGGCTGGAATGTCCCGATACTCAAACTTCATGCCCAGCGAGGCCTCATCCCAGATGATGGCCTTCATCTTGATCAGATCGACGACGCCCTCGAAGTAGTCTTCCTTGCCGATCGGAATCACGATCGCCACAGGGTTGGCGATCAAGCGGGTCTTCATCTGCGCCAGAACCTTGAAGAAATCAGCACCTTGCCGATCCATCTTGTTCACGAAGGCCAGACGCGGCACCTTATACTTGGTCGCCTGACGCCAGACGGTCTCGGACTGCGGCTGCACCCCTCCGACCGCGCAATAAATCATGCATGCGCCATCAAGAACGCGCATCGAGCGCTCGACTTCGATCGTGAAGTCGACGTGACCCGGCGTGTCGATGATGTTGATACGGTGCTCGGGGCGGTCGAGCTGCATACCCTTCCAGAAACAGGTGGTCGCAGCCGAAGTAATGGTAATCCCGCGCTCCTGCTCTTGCGCCATCCAGTCCATGGTCGCAGCACCGTCATGGACTTCGCCAATCTTGTGGTTGATACCCGTGTAGAACAGGATACGCTCGGTCGCCGTCGTCTTGCCGGCGTCAATGTGAGCGCTGATACCGATATTCCGGTAGCGCTCGATAGGGGTTTTACGTGCCACAGTAATAGACCTTCACGAATAAAGAGCGACCGTTGCCACCAGGAAGCCGGCAACGCTTGGGGTGTGTCCTAGAAGCGGAAGTGCGCGAAAGCCTTGTTGGCTTCGGCCATGCGGTGAATCTCGTCACGCTTCTTGACGGCACCGCCGCGACTCTCGGAGGCTTCCAGGATTTCCGCCGCCAGACGCTGGCCCATCGACTTCTCCGAACGCTTGCGGGCCGACTCACGCAACCAGCGCATGGCTAGCGCCATACGACGGCTCGGACGAACTTCAACCGGCACCTGGTAGTTGGCGCCGCCGACACGGCGACTCTTCACTTCGACCAGCGGCCTGATGTTACCCAGAGCCAGACCAAAGGTCTCCAATGGATCCTTGCCGGTCTTGGTCACGATCTGGTCAAAAGCGCCATAGACGATGCGCTCGGCGACAGACTTCTTGCCGCTCATCATGATCGTATTGACAAACTTCGAGACATCAACGTTGCCAAACTTCGGGTCCGGCAGAATATCGCGCTTCGGTACTTCACGACGACGGGGCATAACAACCTCTCATAGTCACAATTCAGTCGAAGGACTAGGCAACGCGCCCAAGCCTCCCGGCCGCCCATGGGGAACGGCCCTTACTCGGACGAAAATCAAGCAGCCTTCTGGCGCTTGGTCCCGTACTTGGAACGTCCCTGCTTACGCTTCTTGACACCCTGAGTGTCCAGCGAACCACGAACGGTGTGATAACGGACACCCGGAAGGTCTTTCACGCGACCGCCGCGGATCAGCACCACGGAGTGCTCCTGCAGGTTGTGCCCTTCGCCACCAATGTACGAAATGACCTCGAAACCGTTCGTCAGACGCACTTTGCAGACCTTGCGCAAGGCGGAGTTCGGTTTTTTCGGCGTGGTGGTGTACACACGCGTGCAGACTCCCCGTTTTTGCGGGCAATTTCCCAGCGCGGGGACTTTGCTTTTGGTGCGAATGGCCTCGCGAGGCTTGCGCACCAACTGGTTAATGGTTGGCATGTTTCCACCCTTCTATTCAGTGCAGAGACGCTCGTGCGGAATACATGAGGTCTGCAAAAAACCAAGGCGGACCAGATAGGCCGCCTTGGCGATTTCAGTGACCAGCCGACGCGCTACACGCGGCCGGCGACAAAGACCGGCGATTCTATGGTCTATTACCCGCCAAGTCAAGCAATCGGTTCGTCCTCCGCGCTCTCCTCGGTGGCTGACAGATCGTCGTCGAGCAAGCCGCTGCCGGCAGCCACATCCTCCCCGGCGGCATTCTTCTTGCGGGTATTGTGATAGGCAAGACCGGTACCGGCGGGGATGAGGCGACCGACGATGACGTTCTCCTTGAGGCCGCGCAGTTCATCACGCTTGCCCATGATCGCCGCTTCGGTCAGAACCCGCGTCGTTTCCTGGAACGAGGCGGCCGAAATGAACGAGTCGGTGGACAGGGAAGCCTTGGTAATACCCAGCAGCACGTGCTCGTAAATCGCTGGCAACTTACCCTCGGCGGTGACCAGATCGTTCTCATCGAGGAGATGCGCGCGCTCGACCTGCTCACCCTTGATGAACTTGGTATCACCCGGGTCCACCACATTTACCCGCCGCAACATCTGGCGAACAATCACTTCGATGTGCTTGTCGTTGATCTTGACGCCCTGCAGACGGTACACATCCTGAACCTCGTCAGTGATGTAGACGGCCAAGGCCTCGACCCCCAGCAGACGCAGAATGTCGTGCGGATCGGGTGCACCATCGACAATCGACTCACCCTTGTTCACCACCTGCCCATCATGAACGAGGACGTGCTTGTCCTTGAGAATCAGGTATTCGTGGGTTTCGCCTTCAAGATCGGTAATCACCAGACGCTGCTTGCCCTTGGTGTCCTTGCCAAAGGACATGGTGCCGGTGAACTCGGCCAGCATGCCGGCATCCTTTGGCGTGCGCGCTTCAAACAGCTCTGCCACGCGCGGCAAACCGCCGGTAATATCCCGCGTTTTTGCCGATTCCTGGGGCAGTCGCGCCAGCACGTCACCAACCGAAATCGTTTGTCCGTCGACGACATTGATGATCGCGCCAACCTGGAAGGTGATTGTTACCGGTTGATCGCTACCGTGCATCTTGACCTCTTCTCCGCCCGGCTCGAATAGCCTGACCTGCGGACGCAGTCCCTTGCTGGGTACCTTGCCGCCGCGCTTCGGATCAATCGCCACCAGCGTAGACAGGCCGGTCACTTCGTCGATCTGCTTGGCGACGGTAACCCCTTCTTCGACGTTTTCGAACTTCACCAGGCCCGAGTATTCGGCAATCATCGGCCGCGTGTGCGGGTCCCAGGTCGCCAGGCGAGTACCCGCCTTGACCGCCTCACTGTCGACGACGCGCAGCGTCGCCCCGTAGGGGACTTTATGCTTTTCACGCTCGCGGCCACTATCGTCGGTAATCAGAATCTCGCCGGAACGGGTGATGACGATTTTCTCGCCCTTGGCGCTGGTGACATAGCGCATGGTCGAGGTAAAGCGCACCACGCCGACGCTGTGCGTCTCGACATGACTAGCCACCGCGGCGCGAGAGGCTGCGCCACCGACGTGGAAGGTACGCATGGTGAGCTGTGTTCCCGGCTCGCCAATCGATTGCGCGGCCATCACCCCGACCGCCTCGCCGACATTGACCGGCGAACCGCGTCCGAGATCGCGGCCGTAGCACATGGCGCACAGACCATAGCGAGTGTCACAGGTCAGCGGCGTGCGCACCTTGACTTCGTCGATTCCGATACGGTCGATCAGATCGCAGTGGTCCTCGCTGATCAGCGTGCCCTGCTCGATGAGCGTCTCTTCCGAATCGGGATCGATAACGTCGGCAGCGGTCACCCGGCCAAGAATGCGCTCGCGGATCGCCTCGATGACTTCACCACCTTCGATCAGGGCTTTTCTGGTGACGCCATTGCTGGTTCCGCAATCATCCTCGATGACCACCAGGTCCTGCGTCACGTCAACCAGACGACGCGTCAGGTAGCCCGAGTTGGCGGTCTTCAAGGCCGTATCGGCAAGACCCTTGCGGGCGCCGTGCGTCGAAATGAAGTACTGGAGAACGTTCAGACCTTCGCGGAAATTGGTGGTAATCGGCGTTTCGATGATCGATCCGTCCGGCTTGGCCATCAGCCCGCGCATGCCGGCCAACTGACGAATCTGCGCGGCCGAACCGCGTGCGCCCGAATCGGCCATCATGAAGATGGAGTTGAAGGACTCCTGCCTTTCTGTGACGCCCTGGCGATTAACGACCTCCTCGTGACCGAGTTGATCCATCATCACCTTGGCCACCTGATCACCGGTACGTCCCCAGATATCGACAACCTTGTTGTAGCGCTCGCCGTTGGTGACCAGACCATTGGTGTACTGGTTCTCGATTTCCTTGACTTCGTCGTCCGCCGCAGCGATGATTTCGCGCTTCTGTGCCGGTACCAGCATGTCGTCCGAGCAGATCGAAATGCCCGCACGGGTCGCCAGGCGATAACCGTTCTGCATCAGCTTGTCGGCAAAGACAACGGTTTCCTTGAGACCGCAACGGCGAAACGCGGCGTTGATCAGCTTCGAGATTTCCTTCTTCTTGAGCGGCTTGTCGATCAGGCTGTAAGGTAGCCCTTTCGGTAGGATCTCGGAAAGCAGAGCCCGCCCGGCAGTCGTCTTGTAACGCGTGACCGTTTCCTGCCAGCCATTCTCGCCGTCACTCTCGTACTCCGAAATGCGTACCGAGATACGTGCGTGCAGGTCGAGTTCGCCGGCCTGCATGGCGCGCGTCACCTCGGCGAGGTCGGGGAACATCATCCCCTCGCCCTTGGCATTGATGCACTCGCGAGTGGCGTAATAGAGACCGAGAACGATATCCTGCGAAGGCACGATGATCGGCTCGCCGTTGGCTGGCGACAGGACGTTGTTCGAGGCCAGCATCAGCGTCCGCGCTTCCATCTGCGCTTCGAGGGACAGCGGCACATGCACGGCCATCTGGTCACCGTCGAAGTCGGCGTTAAAGGCCGCACAAACCAGCGGATGTAGCTGGATCGCCTTGCCCTCGATCAGAGTTGGCTCGAAAGCCTGAATGCCCAGACGGTGCAGCGTCGGCGCCCGGTTGAGCATGATCGGATGTTCGCGGATAACTTCTTCCAGGATGTCCCAGACAACAGACTCCTGCGTTTCCACCATCTTCTTCGCCTGCTTGATGGTAGTCGCCAGACCCATGCCTTCCAGACGGTTGAAGATGAACGGCTTGAACAGCTCCAGCGCCATCAGCTTTGGCAGCCCGCACTGATGCAGCTTGAGCTGCGGGCCAACAACGATGACCGAACGGCCCGAGTAGTCGACCCGCTTGCCGAGCAGGTTCTGGCGAAAACGACCGCCCTTGCCCTTGATCATGTCAGCCAGCGACTTCAGCGGACGCTTGTTGGCGCCGGTCATTGCCTTGCCACGGCGACCGTTGTCGAGCAGGGAGTCAACAGCCTCCTGGAGCATGCGCTTTTCGTTGCGCACGATGATTTCCGGGGCCTTGAGCTCGAGCAGGCGCTTCAGACGGTTGTTACGGTTGATGACGCGGCGATAGAGATCGTTGAGGTCTGAGGTGGCGAAACGGCCGCCGTCCAGCGGCACCAGCGGACGCAGATCGGGCGGCAGGACGGGCAAGACCTCGAGCACCATCCACTCGGGCTTGATGCCCGACTTCTGGAAACCCTCGAGAATTTTCAAGCGCTTGGAGAACTTCTTGCTCTTGGTCTCCGAAGTGGTGGTCTCGAGTTCGGAGCGCAAGGTTTCGACTTCGCGGGCGAGATCGATCGAACGCAGCAGTTCACGAATGCCTTCGGCACCCATTGCCGCATCGAAATCGTCGCCGTACTCTTCGACCTTGGCCAGATAGTCGTCCTCGGTCAACAGCTGCGCACGCGCGAGCGGCGTCATGCCCGGATCGTAGACCACGAAGGCTTCGAAATAGAGTACCCGTTCGATATCACGCAAGGTCATGTCGAGCACCATGCCCAGACGACTTGGCAGGCTCTTCAGGAACCAGATATGGGCGACCGGGCTGGCCAGGTCGATATGCGCCATACGCTCGCGGCGAACCTTGGCCAGCGTCACTTCGACGCCGCATTTCTCGCAGATCACACCACGATGCTTGAGCCGCTTGTACTTGCCGCAGAGGCACTCGTAGTCCTTGATCGGGCCAAAGATCTTGGCGCAGAACAGACCGTCGCGCTCCGGCTTGAAGGTACGATAGTTGATCGTCTCGGGTTTCTTCACTTCGCCATAGGACCAGGAGCGGATCTTGTCCGGCGAGGCGAGACCAATGGTGATCGCATCGAACTGCTC
>JEMX01000090.1:1487-1862 GCA_000585055.1 Candidatus Accumulibacter appositus | reverse complement strand
ACTATGCCGGCCAGGCCTGCATCCGGAAAGCGTCGGCAAGAAAGTCGATCAGCAGGCGGACCTTGGGTGCGACGAACTTGCGCGAGGGGAACACCGCGTACACGCCGAGTTCGAGCGAACGGTAGGCCGGCAAGAGTTCGACCAGGGTTCCGGCGATCAGATCCTGGCCGACGAGGAAAGACGGCTGCAGCACGATGCCCTGGTGGCGCAGCGCCGCCACCCGGCAGGTGTCGCCATTGTTGGTGCGCAGGCGCGGCGACACCTTCACCGACAGCGTTCCTTCTGGCCCGGTGAACGGCCAGTTGTCGCCCATCGAGAAGAGGCTGTACGCCAACACCTCGTGCTGCACCAGTTCTGACGGATGTGCTGGCGTGA
>JEMX01000090.1:620-1439 GCA_000585055.1 Candidatus Accumulibacter appositus | reverse complement strand
TAACACCAGGCGCGTCGAGGTGAGCTGGCGGCTGATCAGCGTCGAGTTGGGCAGGCGCGCGATGCGCACCGCCATGTCGAAACCTTCCTCGACCAGGTCCACCACGCGGTCGGCCAGCGTCACGTCCAGCGTCACTTTCGGGTGCAGGGCCATGAACTCGACCCACAGCGGCGCGAGGTGCAAGCGGCCGAAGGTGAAGGGGACGTTGATGCGCAGGATTCCCGTGGCCTCGCCGCTGACCGAGGTGATCTCGGCTTCCGCCTCTTCGACGCCGGCGAGCAGTTCCGCGCAACGCGCGTGGAAGACCTCGCCCTCCGCGGTCAGCGACAACTTGCGGGTCGTGCGGTGCATCAAGCGCACTCCCAGTCGCGACTCCAGATCCGCCACATGGCGCGACACCGCCGCCTTGGACATCGCCAGCGCGTCGGCCGCGCCGACAAAGCTGCCGGCGTCGATTACCGCAACGAAAACCCGCATGGCTTCGAATCGGTCCATTTGTCTCAATATACGGAACAGTTAATCGCATTCAAGCATGTTTATCCATCCAGGCGCAACTTCTACAATGCGCTCATCGATTCACAACCCATGTCCGGAGTACACCATGACCACAGCCAACACCACTTCCCCCCTGCAACGCGTCCTCGGCACCCACGCCGGCTGGGGCGCGCTGGCCCTGCGCGTTCCCGTGGGTATCATCTTCGCCGCCCACGGCGCTCAAAAGCTGTTCGGCGCCTTTGGCGGCTACGGCCTCGAAGGCACCGGCCAGTTCATGGCCTCGCTCGGCCTGACGCCGGGATACCTGATGGCCTTGCTGGCGGG
>JEMX01000090.1:394-613 GCA_000585055.1 Candidatus Accumulibacter appositus | reverse complement strand
CTGCTGGCGGGCGGTGCCGAGTTCTTCGGCGGTCTGGCGCTGATCGTCGGACTGCTCGTCCGTCCTGCCGCAGCGGCACTGGCGTTCGCCATGCTGGTGGCGATCTTCAGCGTGCATATCGACAAGGGACTGTTCATGGCCAACAACGGCTACGAATTCGCCCTGGCACTGCTGGCCGCATCGGTATCGCTGTTGATCAGCGGCGCGGGGCGACTGTCG
>JEMX01000090.1:0-154 GCA_000585055.1 Candidatus Accumulibacter appositus | reverse complement strand
GTCCGCAGGTCGGGATGGTGGAACGGCCCGGGACGATCCACGACTTCGGTGGCTTCGACCCGGCGCTGTACGAGATCGACTACCCGGTGCACGGCCACCCGCAGCTGGCGCGTCGCGCGCTCGAGCGGCTGCAGGAAGCCGGCTGGTCGCCGCG
>JEMX01000089.1 GCA_000585055.1 Candidatus Accumulibacter appositus | reverse complement strand
CAGCGCCTCGGGGAGGCTGACGTCGGGCTGTGCGGCGCAGCGGCCGGCGAGCGGCAGGTTCACGGCCATCAAGGCGTCAATGAAGTCCGCGGGCGCTTGCGCCATGGCGGCGGCGAGCACGAAAGTCTCCTCCCAGCCGGTGGTCGGTGCCGCGGGCAGCGGGTCGGCATCGGCGAGGCCGGCCAGCACTTCGTCGAGCGTCGGCGATATCTGCTCGAGGCGCCAGGCGCTGGCTGCCAGCGCCGCTTGCGGCTTCTGCCAGCGCCGCTTGCGGCTTGGCCGCCAGCGCACGCGCGGCGAAATATTCCTGCAGCAGTTGATGGACGTAGAAAACATCGTCCCACTGCACTTCGAGCACCTGCAGCGCGACGCCGGCGTGTAGCAGTTCTTCGCCTTGCTGGTCGCCGAGCAGTTCGAGCGCGTCGTCGCGGGGCACGCGCAGCCGCGACGCTTCGCCCGGTGCGCGCCGCGCCTGCAGCGCGAAGGCGAGCTGGCAGAGAGCGGGCAACAGCGGCGCACAGGATGGCAGGTCAATCGCGTTGCGCCATTCGTGGCGGATGATGCGTGCGTGGTCGTGTTTCCCGAGCAGTAGGCCGGGGCGGAACAGCGGGTTGTCGGCGTCGATCTCGCGCCGCAGCGCCTGGCGGACGAAGCCGGTAAACAGCGCGGCCTTGCCGCTCAGCGCCGCGCCATCCTCGCCGGCCTGGCTGAGCAGCAGCCGCAGGTAGAACGGCGAGCGAAAGAGGTCGAGCTGCGGCGTGCCGCGCAATTGCTGCCACAGCGCCGCGCCACGCTCGCCATCGTAGAGCGTCAGGAATTCCTCGACCTGCGGGTCACCAAGCTGCTCGATGCGGACGTGGGTTACCGCTGCCTCGGGGGTCGATAGCGGGGCGCTGTAGTCGAGGCTGCGGCAGGAGAAGAGAGTGCGCGTGCCGGCCGGCAGTTGGCCAAGGAAGTCGCGCCACCAGGCAATGCGCTCGCGGTAGTCGGCTTCGTCGGCGTGCGGCAGTTCGTTGACCGCGTCGAGCAGTAGCACGACCCGACCGCTCGGCAGCAGCTCGCCCAGTGCCGACAGCTGCGGGTAGCGGCGAGACCACTCCTGTGCCAGCCAATCGCCCGGCGCCGGCAGTGTCTCGCCAGGGCGTGTCGGGCGGTAGCGGTTGAGCGGCACGAAGAAGCTCAGCCGTGCCTGCTCGGGTTCGGCGGCGCTGCGCAGCGCATCAATGGCGAGGTCGAGTTCGAGGCGGCGCAGCAGCGTGCTCTTGCCGCAACCGGGCGGGCCGAGCAGCACCAGCGCCGGCTCCTGCGCTTCGCTCAGCACCTTACGCAGGTCGTCGAAAGTGTTTTGCTGCGCCTGCCAGCGCGCCCCCTGCGCGTCCGGCCCCTGATCGACGAGCAGCGTCAGCCGCGTGAAGCGCTTGTCGAGCGCGTAGCGCGGTTGCGACCATTCGGCGATTCGCGCCAGGCGGTATTCTTCGAGCGTGCGCGGCGAGTGGCGGAGGATTTGCTGCAGGGTCGTCTCGTCGAACTCGGGAACCGCCTGTCCCGCGCGCAGCGCTGCGCGCAGTTCGCCAAGTGCCTGCGGCTGGCCCGGGAAGCCGGGTTGGGGAGAAGCGCTCGGTGCAGCGGCGCCGCTGCCGGGGAAGCCCGGCGAGCGGGACGGTTTGAGGCGCTTGCCACTGATGCGGGTGAGCAGCGTTTTCCTGGCAGTCGCTTCGTCGAGTCCGAGCAGGTCGATGTAGGTGATCGCGCGCAGCTGGCCTTCCGGTTGGCAGTCACCCACCCGTACCGGCACGAGGACTCGATCCGCACCGGTGGGATCCTGGGCAAAGGCGGCTGCCCATTCGGCCTGGGGGAACGGTGCCGCGAGATAATCCTTGGACAGGACGGCGATTGTCTGGCGTGCGTCGGCGGCGGCGCGATGCATGTCGAGAACGAAATTGCCGCCGGCGTGGAAGTCCCATGGCTGGAAGAACGAGCTATAGCCGGCGTCTTCGAGTTGCCTGGCGATCCATTCCGCCCAATCCTTGTCGGCCTGGTTGTAGCTAACGAAGAAGTCGCGCCTGGTGGTGTTCATGGTGTTCATGGTTGCAATGGGGGCCGACGTTTGCGGAAGGTCGGGCGCTTGCTTGTTGTTGTCGCTGGCGGGTGCCGCGTAGCGGCGATCTTAGCCGAAAACCCTGCGCCGCAGGTGGCGATCGCCCAGCGCGGGCGCACCCGAAAGCCCGCGCCGAACGCCCGCCGACTCCCCTTGCTCCGCGCGGGAGCGGGGCAAGAGGCAATGCTTGAGCACGATCTCCGTCCTCGCCAAACGGGAAGTTCACGAAAGGGCCGGGTTTTTTTTTGCCACCCACCGGGTGTAGAGTGCTGCCTGACGGGTCACGGCTGGCGCGACTTGCCCTGAGTTGACCCGCTCCAGGGAGGGAGCATGCGCTTTCTGGTTCGCTTTTCGATCGTCCTTTGGCTGTTGCTGTTGCTGTTGCTGTCGCTTCTCGCGAGTGGCTTGCTACGCGCTTCCGAGCTCGAACTGAGCGCTGCCGAACGTGCCTGGCTGGCCGAGCACCCGGTCATCCGGATGGGCATCGACGCCGGGTATGGCCCCTATACTTTCCTCGACGAGGACGGCCGCGTGCAGGGTGTGGCCGTCGATTTCATGGCCGAGATCGAAGCTCGACTGGGCATCCGTTTTGAATTCGTTGCCGACCTCAGCTGGCCGCAACCCATGGACGCGGTGCGCGAACGCCGGCTGGACGTGGTGGCGACGGTGGCGCAGTTGCCCGAACGGGAAGCGTTTCTCAACTTCAGCGTTCCCTACCTCATTACCCCGCTGGTGATCGTCACTCGCGACGACACGCCGCAACTGTACTCGCTGCAGGATCTCGAACCGCTGCGTCTGGTGCTGGTGAGGGGGTATGCTTCGAGCCGCAAGGTCATGGAGCAGTACCCGAAGCTGCGTCCGAAGCTGCTTGCCACACCGCTCGATGGCCTGCGCGCCGTGGCCTCTGGTGCGGCCGATGCCTACGTCGGGGTGATCGGCGAGAACATCTTTCTGGCCGCGCAGAACGGTATTGACAACCTGCGGGTCAACGCCGCCTTCGACATGGCCGATAACAATCAGCGCTTCGGCGTGCGCAGCGACTGGCCGCAGCTGGCGCTCCTGCTCGACAAGGCGCTGGACGCGATTCCCGCGCAGCGCCGCAACGCCATCCTGCAGCGCTGGCTGCCACAGCAGACCGAGGAAATCGTCCGGCTGAGCGAACCGCGGCTGATCGCCCGGCTGTTTCCCTGGCTGCTGGGCGTCCTCGCGCTGGCCCTCGTCGCCTATCTTGTGATCCTCGTCTGGAATCGCCAGCTCAAGCGCGAGCTGGCCCGGCGCCAGCATCAACTGGCAGAAAGCGAGGCGCGGCTCAGGGCATCGGTGGCCATCGCCCACCTCGGGCACTGGGAGTTCCGGACCGCAGATGGGCATATCGAGTGGGCGGACGAAACCTACCGCATCTTTGGGCTCGAACCGCAATCGGTGCCGATGACTTACGAGAAACTGATCGCCCAGGTGCACCCCGACGACCGTGAGCGCCATGACGCCTACCTGAAGCGCATGCTCGAGAGCGCCCCCGGCGATGACGTCGGCGAGCTCAGATATCGCGTGCTGCGCCCTGATGGCAGCGTGCGCGAGGTGAGCGTCCGGGTGAGTATCGAATACGATGCGAGCGGTCGGCCCGACCGCCTGTTCGGTGCCATTCAGGACATCACCGACTGGCGCGACATGGAGCGGGAATTGCACGCGCAGCTCGACGAACTGACTCGCTGGCAGGCGGTGATGCTCGGTCGCGAGGATCGGGTGCAGGCGCTCAAGGCGGAAATCAACGCCTTGCTTGATCAGCAGGGGCAGCCCGCGCGCTATGCGAGCCAGCTCGGGCCGACGTCGCCGGATCGCACTTGAGCGCATGAAGCCCGCCTCGCCACCCGCCGACGAGCTCGCGCGCCTGGTCGCACTGCGCGCCTGCAAGCTGCTCGACACGCCGCCGGAGGCGCCGTTCGACGATCTTGCCGAACTGGCTGCCCGTGTCTGCGCGGCGCCGATTGCGCTGATTTCGCTGGTCGACGAGGAGCGGCTGTGGAGCAAGGCCAGGTTTGGCGTCGACGTCGTCGAGATCGACCGCAGTATCACCTTCTGCGCGCACGCCATCGGGCAGCGTGAGCTGTTCCTCGTCGCGGACGCGGCCAGCGACGAGCGCTTTGCCGATAATCCGCTAGTGACCGGCGCGCCCTTCATCCGCTTCTATGCCGGTGCCCCGTTGCTCACTTCCGAAGGCCATGCCCTGGGCACCCTGTGCGTGATCGACCGCGAGCCACGGGTACTTGGCCCCGACCAGCAGCGCGCCCTGCGCGTTCTCGCCCGGCAGGTGATGATGCAAGTCGAGTTGCGCGTCGAGCGCATCGCGCTGCTCAACCAGCTCCAGCAAAACGATGTCGAAGGCGAACGGCGTTTTCCAACAGGCACTGCCGAGCTCCTTCGACGCGACGCCGACAGCCGGCAGCAACTCGTCGAGGCCGAACGTTCCCGGCGGGCGCTGCTCAGCGTTCTCGAAGACCAGCAACAGGCCGAGGCCGCCCTGCGCAAGAGCGAGGGCCGGCTCCGCGAGGCGCAGCGGCTGGCGCACATCGGTAGCTGGGTGCTCGACCTGAAAAGCAGCCGCCTCGACTGTTCTGCCGAAGCCTGCCGCATCTTCGAGATCGACCCGTGGTTGATCGATACCGCCCACGCGGCTTTCCTCAGCGTCATCCATCCGCAGGACCGGGCCGCGGTCGAGGCCGCGCGCAGCGAGTCGATTGGCTTGCAGCAACCTTACGCCAGCGCTCATCGCCTGCGTTTTCCGGATGGGCGGATCAAGCACGTGGAAGAACGCGGCGAGACCCTGGCTGCCGCCGACGGCATGTCCCTGCACCTGCTGGGAACGGTGCAGGACGTTACCGAGCGTGTCGAAAAGGCCGCTGAGCTGAAGCGTATCCACGGCATGCTGGAGGCCCTCGTCGAAGGATCTTCGGACGCCATATTCATCAAGGACGAGCAGGGGCGCTACGTCGTCGGCAACCACGCTCTGGCGGAGCTGGTGGGCAAGACACAGGACGAGATGCTTGGCGCCGACGATTTCACCCTGTTCCCTCTGGCGGTGGCCGAGCGCTTTCGGGCCGATGATCAGCGCATCATGGCGCGGGGCACAGTCGAGAGCTACGAGGAGAAGGTCGTCGCCTCGTCCGGCGAGAGCCTGCCCTTCCTGACCACCAAGGGGCCGCTCGTCATTCAGGGCGAAGTGCGCGGCGTCTTCGGTATCGCTCGCGACGTCTCGCTGCTCAAAGCCGTCCAGGCCGATCTGGCGCGCGCCCGCGACGAACTCGAGGCACGGGTCGAGGAACGAACCCGCCAGCTGGCCGAACTCAACCGGGAGCTGGAGAGTTTCGCCTACGCCGTCGCCCACGACCTCAAGGCGCCGCTGCGTGGCATGGCCGGCTACTGCCACATGCTGGCCGAGGATTATGACGCGCAGCTCGACGAGGGCGGACGGCGCTACCTCGGCAACATTGCCCATGGTGTCGCCCAGATGGCCGAGTTGATCGACGGCCTGCTGTCGTATTCGCGCATGGAGCGGCGCAGTTTGCAGTGCGCCGTGGTCAAGCTGCGGCCACTGGTGGACGCGGTGCTTGCCGAGCTGCAGGGGGTGATCGACAGGCAGGGCGCAATCGTGGAAGTCGAGTGCGATGATCTGGTCGTCCGGGCCGATGCGGATGGTCTGGCGGTGGTGCTTCGCAACCTGGTCGACAACGCCCTCAAGTTCAGCTGCGCGGCGCAGCCGCCACTGATCGGTATTCGCGGCGAACGCAGCGGGAATCTGGTGACCCTGGCAATCGAGGACAATGGGATTGGATTTGACATGCGCTTCCATGAGCGGATTTTCGAGATCTTCCAGCGACTGCAGCGCAGTGAATCCTACCCCGGCACGGGTGTCGGGCTGGCCCTGGTCAGAAAAGCCATGCAGCGCATGGGTGGCCGGGTATGGGCCAGGAGCACTCCCGGCCAGGGCACGGTGTTCTATATCGAGTTGGCCGACGGCAATCCGCCTGCCGGCGAAGCATGACACTTAGCGACAGCTCATTTTTGTTACTCTCTTCAGGCCTTGTTTGTTGTACTCTGTGCTCCGTTTTCGCCGACGGTGCGACCGCTTGCGCTGTCGGCCGGCGGCAGCAAAGCCTTTCTTTCGGGCGTCCGATCTTTATCAACAGGAGGTGTCATGCGATTTCTAGCCAGGTTGTTGAGTGTCGTCATTCCGTTAACGTTGCTGATTGGAGGTAGCGCGAACGCGCGCGAATGGAAAGCGATCGAGGCGTCGGGGACGATCAAGGCGGCAACCGAAGGGGCCTTCCAGCCGTTCAATTACTATGAAGGTTCGACGCTTACCGGTTTCGAGGTCGAGCTGGCCGAGGCCATCGCCAAGAAGCTGGGCCTGAAGCTGGAATGGAGCGTGGTGCCTTTCGATGCCCAGATTGCGGCCCTCAAGCAGGACCGTTTCGACTTCGCGATCGCTTCGCACGGCTACACGCCAGAGCGTGCCAAGTCGGTTGATTTCGCCAACCCGCACTACTGCACCGGCGGCCAGATCGCCGCGCACAAGGATGGCCCGCTGACCGTCGCCGCGCTGAACGGTAAGTCGGTCGGCGTGCAACTGGCGACGACCTACGCCGGTGCCGCCAAGAAGATCAATGGCATCAAGGCCATCAAGACCTACAAGGGTGACCCCGAGGCATTCTCGGCCCTGCGCGCGAAGAAGGTCGATGCCTGGATCTCCGACAAGTTCACCGTCAAGGGCACGCTCGACAAGAATCCGGACGCCGGCATAGTGGGTGGCGAACTGGTGTTCGTCGAGAAGGTGTCGATGATCATGCCCAAGGGCAACAAGGAACTCGCCGAGAAGCTCAACCAGGCGCTCGCCGAAGTGATGAAGGATGACAGCTACCAGATGCTGTCGCAGAAATACTTCAAGGAAGATGTTTCCTGCCGTCCCTGAGCTGATTGAGACGGTATGAACTGGACCAGGAAGAACCCCGGATGGACGATGTTTGCCGCGATGATCGGGCTGCTCGTCTTCCTCTGGGGGATGGCGATCCCGCTCTCGTCGATGCCGGCGCCGGTCGGTCCGGCGGCGCAGCAGTTTGCCGACGGGGCGCGGATCACCGTCTGGCTGACGTTGATCGCCGGCTCGGTCGGGGTGGTGATCGGCGTCCTGGCCGGCCTTGGCAAGGTGTCGAAGTTCTGGCCGCTGCGTGCGTTCTGTGAAGCCTACGTATGGCTGATTCGTGGCACGCCGCTGTTGCTGCAAATCCTTTTTGTCTGGCTGGCGGCGCCGGAGATCATGCCCGAGGGCATCATCCTTTCCGACTTCGCCTGCGCGGCGATCGCCCTGTCGCTGAACATCGGCGCCTACAACACCGAGTGCGTCCGTGCCGGCATCCTGGCTGTGCCGCATGGCCAGGTGGAAGCCGCGCACGCTCTCGGCCTGAGCCCGCTGCAGACCTTCATGTCCGTCGTTCTGCCGCAGAGCATGCGCGTGGCGCTGCCGGCGCTGGCCAACAATCTGGCATCGCTGGTCAAGGATTCGTCGCTGGCCTACGCGATCAGCGTCGTCGAATTGACCATGGTCGGTTACCGGGTGCAGGCGCAGAGTTATCAGCCGATTCCGGTCTTCCTGACCATCGGCGCCATCTATCTGATTCTCACCACCGCTTTCACGACGCTCACCGCGGCTCTGGAAGCCAAGCTCGACGTCGGCCAGAAGCGCTAGAGACCGCATGAACACAGCAGCCGCTCAAGCGAGTTCGCGACCGATCATCGAGGCGCGTGCCATTGGCAAGCGTTTTGGTTCCTTCGTGGCGCTGAAGGACGTTTCGGCGACTTTCTACGAGGGGCAGGTGACGGCCATCGTCGGGCCATCCGGCTCCGGCAAATCGACTTTCCTGCGCACGCTCAACCGCCTGGAAGCGCATGATGCCGGCGAGATCGTCGTCGATGGCATCGTCCTCAACGACAACGTGAAGAACCTCGACGCCATCCGTCGCGAAGTCGGCATGGTTTTCCAGAGCTTCAACCTGTTCTCGCACCTGAGCATCCTGCGCAATCTCACGTTGGCGCCGATGCGCGTCAGGAAGATGAGCAAGGCAGCTGCCGAGGCCAAGGCCATGGGCTTGCTCGAACGGGTCGGCCTGAGCAGCCAGGCGGACAAGTATCCGGTACAACTCTCCGGTGGCCAGCAGCAGCGGGTGGCGATCGCACGGGCGCTGGCGATGGATCCGAAAGTGCTGCTCTTCGACGAGCCGACTTCGGCCCTGGACCCGGAAATGGTCAACGAAGTGTTGGCGGTGATGCGCGAACTGGCGCACAGCGGCATCACCATGCTGGTGGTCACGCACGAGATGGGTTTTGCGAAGGAAGTGGCCGATCGCTTGATCTTCTTCGACGAGGGGGTGATTCTCGAAGACACCACGCCGACGAATTTCTTCGCCAACCCGGACCACGCGCGCGCGCAGGCTTTCCTGTCACAGGTACGGCACGGCTAACGGTCATGACAGTCTGAGACGCCCCAGATGATGAAAGTCATGACCGTTTCCCCCTCTTCCCCAACCCTTCTCCCGCGAGGGGAGAAGGGAGCTTTGTGAGTCGCTGGCGCGACTTTCACATTACGGCGGCAGCAGGGTAGCCAGAGTCCTGTTGGGGCGGCTTCCCCTATTGCGCTCGCCGGGTGGCGAGCGCCTGCCTGCCGGCTGCGGCCAGCGGCGCAATCTGCACCGCGACGATGCACACCAGGATCAGCGCGCAACCGGCGATACCGTTGGCGTTCAGACGATCGCCCATGAGCAGGAAGCCGAACAGGGCCGCGAAAACGGTTTCGGCGGAGAGGATGATCGCCGCGTCGGCAGGCTGTGCGTAACGTTGGGCGACGACCTGCGTGGTGTAGCCGATACCCACGGATACCAGCCCCGCGTAGGCAATCGGCAGCGCCGCCAGCGTCAGGCCGTCGAGGGTCAGGGTCTCGGTGAGCGCCGCCCAGAGCAGGCTGCTCAGTCCACAAACCAGAAATTGCCCGCCGGCGATCAGAAAAGGCGCATGCAGGCGTTCGGCGATGCGCCCGACGAAAATCACATGCAGCGCCCAGAACACGCTGCTGGCCATCACCCACAGGTCGCCGACGACGAGGTCTACGCCCTGCGCGCCGGAGAGCAGCCAGGTGCCGGCCAGACATCCGGTCGAGGTCGGCCACACCGACCAGTGGGCGGGCGTGCGCAGCAACAGCCAGCCGAGCAGCGGTACCAGCGGTACGTAGAGTGCGGTGAGAAAGCCGGCGTTGGTGATCGTGGTACTGATGATGCCGATCTGCTGAAAGACGGCGCCGAGCATCAGCAGCACGCCCAGCGCGCTGATGCCGAGCGCGTCGCGGGGCAGCGGCTGCGCCTGCCGTATCGAGAGCAGGCGCCACTCGCGCCAGGCCAGCGGGGCGATGATGGCGGTACCGAGCAGGAAGCGGATGCCGGTAAAGGTCAGCGGCCCGACGCCAGCCATGCCTTCGGCCTGGGCGAGAAAAGCCGAGCCCCAGATCAGGGCGACGGCGAGCAGCAGCAGATTGGCCTGGGCGCGCGTCAAGAGGGTCGCCTCCGAGAAAAGCCGGCGAGTGTAGCCGAAATCGCGGCGCCTGCGGTTTTTTGCCCCTTGCAGCGACCCGCCTTCTGCCATGCTGGTCGCTGTTCGGGTCGCGCTGAGCGGGTCAGCGGCAAGGCTGGGTGACGGCCTACGGGGTCAAATGGGCTAAAAGCGGGGCTACAAGCCGAGCGTTATTGTGCTCAGCGGCTCGCCGCCTTCCCCGAGAATCTCGTCGAAGCGCTTCGTGTAGGGCGCGCACTCCTGGGCATCATCGATGATCAGGCGCGAGCGGGCATGGTCGCGGTGGAAGCGTACCAGCGCGTGCCTGCCGTCGGCGATCAGCAAGGAGTCCTTGAGTGCTTCGAGGTGCGGCGGCGCGTGGATGATGGTCAGAGCCGGCGCATAGACGCCCAGCAGCTTCAGCAATTGCGGGCTGTATTGCCTGACGAATTCGGCTTTCTGCACGACGATTGTCAGTTGCCTGTCGTCCACTTTGGAACTTAGTAGACGACTCAGCGCGGCGCCCCGCTCCGGCCGTTCAAGCTTCAGCGGCGACAGATCTTCGTCGAAGATCAGGAGTCTGGTCGGCGACAGCTGCAGGATTTCCTCTACCGCGCGATCATGCTCGGCCCAGGTGGTGATCAGGCGACTGCTCATCAGGAGATCTCCGCGTGAGTTTCAGCGAACTTCCCCGCGAATCTTCCAGGGAATCTCCTCGCCAAGATAGCAGGCCCGGCGCCGGGTCGGCAAGCGGGAACGGAGAAACGGCGGGAAAGGGGAAACGGCGGGAAACGGCGGGAAACGGCGGGAAACGGCGGGAAGCGGCAGGAAGCGGCAGGAAGCGGTGGTCAAGCGCGCGCAGCGCGACTGCCGCCCCGCTGCGGGTCGCGCCGTGAGGACCTCGGGGGTGAGGCCGTGATCGGCGATCTTGGCGCGCCGGCGCATCGGGCGAGGGAATCCGGTCAGCGGCAGGCCAGCGCCCTCCTTGTCGTGCGCTCTCCTGATAACACCTTGCCGTTGCGGTAGAATCGCCCGTTCTTTTGCGGATAGAGAAGCATGCCCACCGGAATCATTGACTCACTGGATCACGAGGGGCGCGGGCTGGTCGTGGTCGACGGCAAGACGATTTTCATTGAAGGCGCTTTGCCCGGTGAGCGCGTCGAATATGCTGTCTATCGCCGCAAACCGACTTACGAACACGCGCGCACGCTGCGTGTGCTCGATGCCTCGGCCGATCGCGTGACGCCGCGCTGTCCGCATTTCGGTGTCTGTGGCGGTTGCAGCATGCAGCACCTCGATGCCGGTGCGCAGGTGGCGGCCAAGCAGCGCCTGCTCGAAGACAACCTGCGCCATCTTGGCGAGGTTCGCGCCGAGCAACTGTATGCGCCGATCCATGGTCCGACCTGGGCTTATCGCTATCGCGCGCGCTTGTCGGTTCGCTTCGTGGCCAAGAAAGGCGGCGTGCTGGTCGGCTTTCGCGAGCGGCAAGGCCGTTACGTTGCCGATATGCAGCAGTGCGAGGTCTTGCCGGCGCATCTGTCGGCGATGCTGTTGCCGCTGCGCGAGTTGATCGGAGGACTCTCGATCTGCAATTGCCTGCCGCAGATCGAAGTGGCGGTCGGTGAGCGGGTCACGGCGCTCGTGCTGCGCGTTCTCGAAGCGCCGAGCCAGCCTGACGAGGCCCTGCTGCGCGACTTTGCCGACCGTTACGGGGTCGTCTTCTATCTACAGCCGAAGGGGCCGGCAAGCGCCTATCGTTTTCATCCGCAGGACGGGCCGCCGCTTTCCTACCTGCTTCCGGACTTCGGCGTCGAGCACTTCTTCTCGCCGACCGAGTTCACGCAAGTCAATCACGCGGTCAATCGCGTGCTGGTGCGGCGTGCAATGAGTCTCCTGGAACCGCGGCCTGGCGAGCGGATCGGCGACATGTTCTGCGGACTGGGGAACTTCACGCTGGCCATCGCCCGTTCGGGCGCACAGGTGATCGGTATCGAGGGTAGCCCGGAGCTGGTCGCACGGGCTGCCGAAAATGCGGCGGCGAACGGCCTCGAGGGGTGGGCCGAGTATCGCGTCGCCAATCTTTTCGAAGCGACTGCCGAGAGCCTTGCCGCCTTCGGTCACCTCGACAAGATGCTCATCGATCCCCCGCGCGATGGTGCGCTGGAACTGGTCAAGTCGCTGGCGGCTGACGGCCCGCGGCGCATCGTCTACATCTCGTGCAGTCCGCCGAGTCTGGCGCGCGATGCGTCGATTCTGGTCAAGGAGAAGGGCTACCGCTTGCGCGGCGCGGGCGTGGTCAACATGTTTCCAAACACTTCACACGTCGAGTCGATCGCCCTTTTCGAGCGCTTGCCAGCCAGTTGATGGCAAGGAAAGGGCGCCCGGGAGGGCGCCCTGCGAGCCCCGGCTGTCGTCAGCGCGTCAGCTGTGCCGGGGGGCCTAGTGCACTACCGACCAGCTGGTGTCTGGATTGAAGCTACGCATCGCGCTTGCCGCGCTCGCCGTGCCATTGCCAAGGTCTTTCTGGTAGACGATGCCATTGTGGTTGACGAGAAAAGTCATCACCCCCGAGGTCCCGTATTTGGCAGGGTAGGCGACGACGGCGAAGCCGCCGAACATCTTGTCGCCGACGAGGTAGTTGTAGGCACCATCGGGTGAGTTCTTGCCCTCGGCGGTCAGCATGCGATAGAGATAGCCGTGATAGGGGGTCGGCTGATGACGCTTGTTTTTCGACTGTTTGACGGTATAGCCCTCGTCGCTGGCGTCGGAGATCAGTGGTCCCAGCGGACTCAGTGGCTGGCCTTCTTCGACGGGCCAGTAAAGGCCATCCCGCTTGTCTTTGGTGGACACGAAACGGCGCGCGTAGTCGTTGAACCCGTTGCCGTCGAGATCTTCCGTGGCGTAGTCGCGTTGCGCATCGACGATCGCCAGAAGGGTCTGGACGGTGTCGAGTTCGTTGCGACCGATGCGCCGGTTCGTGATCTCCTCGCGTCCGGCTTCGGCATCGAAAACCCAGCCGCCGCCCTTGCGGACCAGCGGTGCGGGGAAGGGCCAGTCATCGTCGCCGACGATCAGCACCGCCTTGCCATCTGCCTCCTCGCTGATGCTGTGCTTCTGGTCGTAAGCGGCCAGGAATCTCTTCCAGTCCTCGCGGTCGGCGACTTTGTCGCCGCTGAAAAGCCAGCTCCCCGAGTTCGGGCCGACGACCGCCAGCAGCGCTTTCGGATCGCCGCTGCGCACCGCCTCAGCCAGTGCCAGGGCGGCGTCGTCGGGCTTTGCAAAGGCGCTCCGAGCGACCTGTTGCGTTGCTACCGCTTGCGCCGCTGCGGCGGCGATCGCCGCGGGCGCGGTGGCGATCAACAGGGCGACGGCGAGCGTCTTGAGGGTGGGCTTGAGTGTTGTCATCATTTTCTCCGCAGAAATGGGGGTAGGTAGGAGCATTCAGCGACCACGTCCGCCTCCTCCGCGATGGCCACCGCCGCCACGATGGCCACCGCCGCCCCGGTTGCTCATCTGTGAGCGGCTGCTATAGCCGCGCTGGCTGGCCTCCCGCGTCGCACGGCCATTGCCGGCGCCCGAGAAGCCGCTACCCCTTGCACTGCTGCTCGCGTTGTTGCGCGCGTTATTGCTCGCCGCGCGGTTGCTGGCCGAGGCCCTTGCGCCACTACCGGCCATGCGATCGCTGGCTGATGCTCTCGCGCCGCCGCCCGCCATGCGGTCGCCGGCCGCTACCCGATCGCCACCGGCAGCAGGCCTGTCCCGGGTGGCGGCGCTTGCGCCACGATTGGTTTGGCGCGCGCGATCGTTCAGCTGGCCACGATCCATGCCCTTGAGTTCCGAGCGCCCGCTTTCGGCACGGCCGCGAAAATTCTCGCGCGCTTTGGCTGCCGAGGCGTTACCGCCGCGATTGTATTGGCGTGCCACATTCTGGTCCCGGTAGGCGACCCCGCGGCGGTGGTTGACGTTGTGATTCCAGTTCCTGTTGCTGATGTTGGTGCGGTTGAAGGAGTTGTAGCGATTGACGTTGACATCGACCGAGCCGCGGCCCCAACCCCAGTTGCAGCTTCCCCAGATCGCGGCGCCGACGAGTACGCCGGTGGCGAAGGCCAGGCCGGGCGGATAGACGTAGGCCGGCGGATAGACGTAATACGGTGGTGTCGGATACCACCAGCTGCCGTAGACCACGCTCGGGTTGTAGGTGGGTACGTAGATCACGTCGGGCTTCGGCGACTCGACGACATAGATCGTCTGACTACCCTGCGTCTCGGTCTTGACCACCTGCTCTGGCGTCGTCTTGAGGTTGCCGTTGGCATCGGCCTTGGCGCGCAGAGTCTGCACGGTGTCCATCACCGCCTGCTGTTGGGCCAGGAAGGCATCGCCCAGCCGCTGCGTCCAGCTGAGGTTTTCGTTCATCTGCTTGAGCACGTCGGGTACCGCGGTCAGCGACTTGACCGCCGGATCCCACTGCTGTTTGGCCATCGCATCTTCCAGCGCCTTGTCGCTGACCTTGGGGTTGGCCTTCGACCAGCGGGCTGCCTCGACGACTTCCAGCGGATAGGTCGAGGCCATGAGGATTTGTGCCAGCAGGGCGTCCGGATAGAGTGCAATTGGCGCCAGCAGCCGGTCAAGGTCTTCCTGTGAGAAGGTCTGCTGCGCCGGAGTTGCGGACGCAGCCTGCGTTGCCGGCGCCGCCGGCGCTTGCTGTGCCATGCTCGGCGACAGCGCAAACATCAGCGCCGTGAGCAGTGCACAGGATCGGGAGGTCTTCGAGTTCATCAAGCATCCTCGGAAGGAAAACAACGATTTACGAGAGAGGCGCCAAGGGTCGAGGGCAACTGCGCTTTGCTGGGATAGGTCCGACAAGCGAACGACTAGCGTGTCGTTGTCAGCATATCCGTTGCCGGGGCGGCTTGCCAAGTCGACGGATGATGTTTTCCGCGCTGGCCGCGAGCGCTTGCGCAATCGGCGGCGCAGCTGCGCGGCTGAGCAAGCCGGCAGCGAATGCCGTAAGCTTGGTGACAGCATGCTGCGCTAGCGTTGCTCTTGCCTTGCTTGGGCTTTGTGGTTGCGCCTTGCTTTCCCGTTCAATGTTTGGAGTCGTGCGATGCACATGGCGGATGCGCTCTTGTCGCCTGCGGTCGGCCTCAGCCTGTGGGCGGTTTCGGCGGCTGCTATCGCCTATGCTTCTCGGCGCGTAAGCGAGCAGTTCGACGAGCGCAAAGTGCCGCTGATGGGTGTCCTCGGCGCCTTCCTGTTTACCGCCCAGATGATCAACTTCAGCATTCCGGGGACCGGCTCGAGCGGCCATCTCGGTGGCGGGCTGCTGCTGGCGATCATGCTCGGCCCGCATGCGGCCTTGCTGTGCATGGCCTCGGTGTTGCTGGTGCAGGCGCTGTTCTTCGCTGATGGCGGCCTGCTGGCTCTCGGCTGCAACCTCTTCAATCTGGCTTTTCTGCCGGCCTTTGTCGCGTATCCGCTCGTCTATCGCCCGCTTGCCGCCGAGCCCTCGAGCGCAGCGCGGCGCTCTCTGGCGACCCTTGTTGCGGCCGTCGTCGGCCTGCAACTGGGGTCGCTGGCGGTGGTCCTCGAAACGATGCTGTCGGGGCGGTCGGCGCTGCCGTTTGCCACTTTCGCATTCTTCATGCAGCCGATCCACCTGCTGATCGGTATCGGCGAAGGTCTGATTACTGCCGCGCTGCTTGCTTTCATCCGGCAGGCACGGCCGGACATGCTGCAGGCCACCAGGACGGCACCGGAGCAGCGACCGTTGCGCGGGATGCTGGCCCTTTTGCTGGGCGCGGCGTTGTTGAGCGGTGGACTTCTTGCTGGCTTTGCCTCGAACGAGCCGGACGGACTGGAGTGGTCGATCGCCAGGGCCAGCGGTCACGATGCATCGGCCCCGAGCGACGACAGCACCCACCGGGCGCTGGCGGCTCTCCAGGATCAGACCGCCTTGCTGCCCGGTTACGCTTTCAGGACGCCGCCGGCGCTAGCGGTAGGCGGCGCCAATGACAGGAAAGACCCTCCACCGGCGAGCAACAAGGCGAAGGCGGACGAGCCCGGCAGCCTCGGCAGCAGCGTGGCGGGAATCGTCGGTGGTCTGATCACACTGGCCTTGGCCTTGTTGATTGGTGTGTTGCTCAAGAGGGGAGGGCGCTCGGCGCAGTGAGAGGGTCAGGGGTCAAGGTTTGATCTGCCGTCACCGCCATAGCAGCGAGCGCGAAGCATGCCATCCATCGAACTGCTTGCCAGTAACTTCCGTCGTCTCGACCAGCTGGCCTTGGCCGATACGGTCATCCATCGTCTCGATCCGCGTGCCAAGGTGGTGGTCGTGCTGGCTTTCGTGGTCACCGTCGCGTCTTTCGAGCGCTACGCAGTGTCGGCGCTCATGCCGCTGTTCGTCTTTCCAATCGTGCTGGCAGCACTCGGCAAACTGCCGACCGGCTATCTCGCGAAAAACGTCGCCCTGGCCATTCCCTTTGCTCTGATGATTGGCCTGTTCAACCCGCTCTTCGACCGCGAGCTGATGTTCCAGCTGGGTGCGCTGTCGCTCAGTGGCGGCTGGATATCCTGTGCCTCGATCGTGCTGCGCGCCCTGCTTACGCTCAGCGCCGCGCTGATTCTGCTCGCTGTCACCGGCTTTTCCGGCGTCTGTGGCGCGCTCGAAGGGCTGGGTCTGCCGCGCGTCCTGGTCATGCAGCTGCAGTTGGTTTACCGCTACATTTTCGTTCTGCTCGACGACGGTGCGCGCAGCGCCCGTGCGCTGACGCTGCGCTCGTCTGGCAAGAGGCCGCGCTTACGCACGGTTGCTTCGCTGATCGGCCTGCTGTTGCTGCGCAGCTGGCAGCGGGCCGATCAGGTCTACACGGCGATGCTGGCCCGAGCCTACAGCGGCGAAGTGCACAGCCGGAAGACGAGCCGTTTCGGCACCCGCGAGCTGCTCTTCGTGGTCGGCTGGCTGGCGGCCTTCTGTGTCTTGCGTTGGTACGATGTGGCGCAGCTTCTCGGATTGCTGGTCGCCCAGGGCTTCTCATGAGTCAGCCTTTCGTCGAGTTCGGCAAGCTGGGCCATGTGTATCCCGATGGCAGCGTCGCCCTCAGCGATGTTTCGCTGCGCATCGCGCGCGGCGAGTGCGTGGCGATCATCGGTGCCAACGGGGCCGGCAAGTCGACGCTGCTGCAGCACTTGAACGGCTCGCTTTTGCCAAGCAGCGGCGAACTGCGCGTGGGTGACTTCCTGGTGAGCAAGGCCAGCTTGCCGCAGATCCGGCGCAGCGTGGGCATGGTCTTTCAGGACCCGGACAACCAGCTGTTCATGCCGACCGTCCTCGACGATGTCGCTTTCGGACCGCTGAACCTCGGCTGGCCGTCTGCCGAGGTCGCGCAGCGCGCTCGTGCCGCACTTGATCAGGTCGGCGCCTGGCCGCTGCGCGACAAGCCGCCATACCTGCTTTCCGGCGGCGAGAAGAAGCGGGTCGCCATCGCCACGGTGCTCGCCATGTCGCCGGACATTCTGGCCATGGACGAGCCGAGCAGCGGTCTCGATCCCTTCGCCCGCCGGCAACTGATCACCCTGCTCAAGGGCTTTCGCCATACCCGCATCCTCGCCACGCACGACATGGACATGGTGGCCGAGCTGTGCCAGCGCAGCATCGTTCTCCACAAAGGGCGGGTGGCCGCCGACGGGCCGAGCCTCGACCTTTTCCGCGACGACCTCCTGCTGGCGCGCTGCCGCCTCGAGAAACCGCTGGCCATGCAGGCTTGCCCGGTCTGTGGCGTCGCTCGGCATGAAACGGACGCTTGTGTATAGTGCTTCTACCGTGGCTGCCGTCGCCAGCCCCTTTCCAGGAGTGAGCCGTGAACGTCCTGCCCCTGCATGCCAAATCGAGGCTTGGTGGCACCCTGCTGCTGGTGCTACTGCTATCGAGTTGCTCTGATAATCTGCTCGTGAGCTATGGCAACGACACGAATTTCCTGCTCTTCGATCACCCCAACTCGGAGAAGGCCATCGCCGACGTGCGCGCCCGAGCGGAAAGGCTGTGCGCCGAGCGCAAGCAGCTGGCTGTCGAGACGGAGAGCATCTGTTCGCTGGCCAGCTGTACGACGAACTATCAGTGCACGGACAACGCGGACGGTATCAAGGACGGGCTTTGAGCGGCTGCTCGAGGTTCTGTCGTCGCGCCGTATTCCTGATGAGGCTTTCGGCAAACGAAAAGCGGCGTGAAACTCATCGCGTCGCGTGATTTCCATCATCTGCGGTAGCGCGACTGTCATGGCCGTTACAGCCAGGGCCAGGGCGACAATGGCGTCGCTTGCGGCGCGCGTCGCTGAAGTCACACCTTGCTTTGCCAAGCTTCCCTATCAGGCGCTTGTGATGCCGCGGCAATAGGTTCTTTCAGCGCCTGCTGTTATGGCGAGCGCATGACTTTGACAGTCGACGCGGGATTTTGGTGAAGAAGGCCTGGCGTGGCACGCAATTCATTCTTCTGTGGTAGATTGCCGCAGGAGGAAAAACATTGGCAGAACGCAAGTTACGCTACGGCGTGTATCTCGGCGCGGTGCAGCGCCACAAGCGACAGATCAGCTTTGCGGCGCTTCTCGAAGCCGAGCGCTTGCGACCCAAACGCCCCCCGCTGCGGGCGGTCGATCTGCACCGTTTGCTGACTCCCTACGTGTCGGTGCGCTTTAGCGAGCAGCTGCGGGCGGTGGTGCCGCTGGCGCTGATGCTGATCGGCTTTCAGGCGCTGGCCCTGCGCACCTCCTTGCTCGACGCCGATTCCGTTGCGCTGGGCATCATGGCGGTGATCATCGGTCTGATGTTCTTCATGGAAGGGGTCAAGATCGGCTTGATGCCCCTCGCCGAGAACGTCGGCTTCCAGATGCCGGGCAAGACGCACCCGGCTGTCCTGCTCTCTTTCAGCCTGCTGCTGGGCGCTGCAGCGACCTTTGCCGAACCGGCCATCGGGGCGTTGCAGGCAGCGGCCAGCGCCATTTCTCCCGAGCGCGCCCCGTGGCTGCGCCAACTGCTCGGCCCCTATGTCCACTGGCTGGTTCTGGCCGTCGCCGGCGGCGTCGGTTTGGCGGTGAGCATCGGCATGCTGCGCACCATGTTTGGCTGGAAACTCAAGACGATGGTCCTGCTGATCATGCCGCCGACTCTCGCTCTGACCGCGTGGTGCGCCCAGCAGCCAGAACTGGCCTCGATCATCGGTCTGGCCTGGGATTGCGGCGCAGTGACCACCGGCCCGGTTACCGTGCCACTGGTATTGGCGGTCGGGGTCGGTGTGGCGGCATCGACGGGGCGCAGCGATAACCCATTGTCAGGTTTCGGGATCGTCACCCTGGCTTCGATTTTCCCGATTCTTGCCGTGCTCAGTACGGCGATCTATCTGACCAGTCAGGGGTCCGGTGCGATGCTGCCCGTTCTTCCCCCGGTGGCAGACGGCTGGTACAACCGCACGCCTTTTGCCGAAATAATCAGTGCGCTGCGTGCCATCGTGCCCTTGGTCCTGCTGCTGGTGCTGGTTCAGACGCGCCTGCTGGGGCAGAGCATTCGTCACCGCAATATCTTCGTCTACGGCATTGGCATGGCCGTGGCCGGGATGTTGCTCTTCAATCTCGGATTGACCGAGGGCCTGGTGGCTCTCGGCGAGCAAGCCGGCAACAATGTGCCCTGGGCGTTTTCCGAAAACCGGGAAACCGGAGCGCCGCCGCTTTATCCATTCGCCCTGGGTATCGGCTTGACTCTGGCCTTCGCCTTTGCCATCGGCTTCGGCGCCACCGTCGCCGAGCCGGCGCTGAACGCCATGGGCATGACTGTCGAAAACCTCACCGACGGTGCTTTCCGCAAGCGCATGCTGATTCACGCCGTTGCTGTCGGCGTCGGCGTCGGTGCGGCGCTGGGGGTGGCCCGAATCCTGTTCCACCTGCCGGCGTGGGTGCTGCTGCTTGGCGGGTATACGATCGCGTTGGCATTAACGGTCATTTCACGCGAAGAAATCGTCAATCTCGCTTGGGACAGCGCTGGCGTGACCACCGGTCCGGTGACCGTGCCGCTGCTGTTGGCGCTGGGCATCGGTCTGGGCGAAGTGGTTGGGGCAGCCGAAGGTTTCGGTATTCTCGCCATGTGTTCGGTCGGGCCGATCATTTCGGTGCTGGGCACCGGCCTGTGGATCGACATGAAGACGCGCAGACGCAAGAGAAGGAGCAAGAAAGTATGAGCAAGAAGAATGAACTGATCGTGCTGACGGATGTGATGTTGATCACCGTCGTCGTTCAGCGCGGTGTCGCCGACCAGGTGGTTCAGGTCGCGGTTGAGGCGGGGGCGCAGGGGGCGACCGTTTTTCATGCGCACGGGACCGGCCTGCGCCAGAAGCACCTCGGCATCCTCGGCCTGACGGTGAATACAGAAAAGGAGATCCTCTACATCGTGGTGCCGGCGGAACAGGCGGACAGTATGTTCGAGCGCATTTTCGTCTCGGCAAAGATGGACACGCCGGGCATGGGTATCCTGTGGATGACCCGGCTCGACAAAATGTCCACCTACGTCCCGCACGATGTGGCGGCCCGCTTTGGCGTACACACGGAGCGTGCGGCGGGATGAGTGTCCTGGCGCACATCGGCTACGGCGTCGAGAAGAAACTGATTACGGCGATAGTCGTCAGCGGCCAGGCCATGAAGCTGACGAAGCTCGTCGAGAACGAGACTGGCGTACTGTCGGTCACCCATCACCATGCGCGCGGTACCGGTCGCCGGCAGCCCGGCGCTCTCGTGTGGCGCGAGCAGGACGTGCTGATGGTGCTTGTCGAAGCACCCCACGCCGATGCGGTCTTCGCACAGATCTTCGTGGCCGGCGAGCTAGGTGAGCCGCATCAGGGCATCATCTTCATGGAGACCGTATGCCGCGGCCACCCGATGATGCCGTTTGACGTTTGACGTTTGACGGTTCGCTGAGCGGCTCGCGGCTGGCGATTGGGCTGGGCACGCGGGGAACGCAGTCGGCGTGGCTTGTGCTTGCGTCAGCATCCTTGCGCGCCTGGTTTCGCAAGCCGCGACCTCTTGCTACTATCGGTCTGGCTTGCGCCTCGGCTCGGTCTGGCTTGCGCCTCGGCCCTGCCTCGCGGACAGGTGAATCCTGGGTGACGGGCTCTGTTGTCAACACCTCTCTCGACGGGACTTCCCATGCCTTCCTTTGATTTTTCTTCAGAAGCCGATATGGCTGCGCTGCACAACGCGATAGACGTCACCAAGCGGGCTATCGACAATCGTTACGACTTCAAGGCGACTAGTGCCAAAGTCGAACTGAACGAGAAGGACAAGCTGATCACGCTGCACGGCGATTCCGATTTTCAGCTCGGCCAGATCAAGGATCTGCTCTTCCCAGCCATGGAAAAGAAGGAGAAGGAGAGCACCAAGCGCCTGGATGCCCAAGCGGTGCAGCAGGTCTCTGGCAACAAGGTCAAGCAGGAGCTGAAGATCAAGATCGGCATCGAGTCCGAGCTGGCGAAGAAGATCGTCAAGCTGAT
>JEMX01000088.1 GCA_000585055.1 Candidatus Accumulibacter appositus | reverse complement strand
GGATGGCGTGCGCTATTGGCTGGATCGCGCCGTCGATGCCCTGCGATTGGACGCGGTCACGGGCGATTCCGGCAGGCGTTCGGCAGATCAGCGAAAGAAGCTGTCAACACTGCGGTCACGCCTGAGTAAAGAGGATTCCCGCTATGATGAAAAAAGCCCCAAGCCAGAACAGCGGACGGAGGCGTTCGCCGAACAGGTGACGACTACCGAGGGGCACGAGCAGGTAAGCACCTGCTGCGAAAGGTACAATTTCGGACAGGTTCAGGGTTTGCAGAGCAAGTACCGCCAGAGCGATCGAAAGCAATTGCAGGCTACCCGCTACGCCAAGGCGGAACAGCCGCTGCATGGGCGCACAGGAGATGGCCGCGCCCTTCATGAAGAGCTGGGAAATGCTACTGCAGGTAAGGGCCGACACGCAGAGGCCGAGTTCGGCGGGGCTCACCGCGAGATCACTCCGCGGGTGGTCAGCAGCACTCCAGCCAGGACGAGGGTCAGTCCGAACAGGTAACGGCCAGTCAGCACCTCGGCAAAAAACCAGACGCCAGCGAGTGGGGTGATGAAGTAGATCAGTGCCGTCCATGGATAGGCAGCGGATAGCGGTAAGCGGCGCAGGGTCAGCAGCCAGCATCCGATGCCGCCAATCGAAGCTCCCAAGGCAGCCCAAAGCCAGGGGTTGCGCACAAAACCGTCCAGCACACTGGCGTGGTTCGCCGAATGCTGCCCCGCGAACTTGAGCAGGACCTGGGAGGATGTCATGCACAGGATCATCCCGGCCAGACTGAAAAAGGTCTTCATTTACCGGCGACGATTATGCTCTGACCACAGGCGATTTCACGCATCAAGGGAATGCGTTCGACAAGCGGCTCCACTTGCCTGCAAATCTTTGCCATCATGTCAGGGCAAAACATGGGAACGAGGTTGATCACGCCAGAACTGCGCATCGTGAAGCCGGCGCTTGTGAGCCAGTCGCAGATCTGGCCCGGACGGAACGAGCGCTCCTCGTGTTCAATGTGGTAGCGGGAGAAGCGCTCCAGAAGCTTGAGCACCGGGTTGTTGCCGTTCGGCTCAAGCACCACCACAGTGCCCGCAAACGCGGACAGTCCAGCCAAGGCGCGGGCTGGATCGGGCAGATGATGGAGCACGCCCCGGATCACGATACAGTCGAAGCGGCCGGGAGCAAGGTATTCGTCGAGGGCATAGATGTTACCGACTTCGAAACTCACGATGTCGGACAGCCCCAAAGCCTGGGCGCGGGTTCGCGCGGCCTCGATGGCGACGGCAGCGGGGTCTAGGCCAACGATCTGGCGCACCCCAAGGGTGGCGAATTCGACGGTGTACGCCCCGTCGCCGCAACCCAGATCGAGAACCGAGGCGCCCCTGAAGTCGAAGGACTCGGAGATGCTGCGGCTGATTCTTGCGTTAGCCAGGCGGGCCGACAGACGATCGCCAGTATAGGCGTAGCCCCCGGTTTCGCGCACATCGTTGTCAAACCGTTGTACGTTCTGCTTATTGGCGGGTGGAGGGGTTTGGGTCATGGCGTTGGTATTCCTAGGAGCTAAGTGTTAGCGTCGTTTGATGCCGACAGCGAGCAGGTTGCCGACGTTCATGGCGAAGTTGTGGTCGGCAAGTCCAAAGCGCTCAAGCAGGCCGAGGGCCAGGCTCTTCGCGGGAGCCGGCAGTGGCGTAAGACGAAGCCAGTAACGCAGCGGGTAGGCGTTTCTGATCGGACTCAGTTCAATATGTTCGAAGCCAGCCCGCTGGAGCAGTTCGCGCAGGGCGCGGCGACTGAAGAGTTGCAGATGTTCCACGTCGATGATCGGCGAACGCAGGCCGAGCAAGCGGTTGAGGGGCGCCCGCCAGTCATGTACCACGACCGCTAGTGCGCCCCCAGGCTCTAGCAGGTGGTGGGCGGTGGCGACGAAATCGCCCGGATCCGGCAGATGTTCGAGGGTCATGAAGGAACAGATCAGGGACGGGGTCTCGCCTTCAAGCAAGGATGCCGAAAACATTCCCTCCCGTAGCAGTGGGCGCACTGCCGGCGGGGCATCGTCAATGGCTGCCCGCGAAGGCTCGATGCCAATCACGCTTGCGAATCCTTGGCTCTGCAACCACGGAAGGAGCGGTCCGCTACCGGCGCCCACATCCACCGCAGCGTTGCGACCAGTGAGCCCTTGCAAGTGGGGCGCAAGAGCGTCGGCGTATGTTTTGGCTGCAGCCATTGCTTCGGGACCCGAGTCAAAATCTGCATCAGCGTAGGCAGCATGCAAGAAATCCTCGGCCGGCGGCGAAGGCGCGTAGACCAAATCGCAGGTGGTACAGCGCACGAGGCGCAGGCACATGAACTCCGGTGGCTTGCGGGATGCGTAAGTCAGAGCCCCGACCCGCTCGGGATCAATACGTTCGTCAGCGAACGGCGCGTGGCCGCGGCCGTGGCAGACGGGACATGCGCGCTCGATGCTCACAGTTGCTCCCGCGGATCTGCAGGCCGGATCTCGCCACGCACGATCAGACTACGGCGAATGAAGGCTGGCCGAGCCTTGGTCTCCTCGAAGATCTTGCCTATGTATTCGCCCAAGAGACCGATTCCGAGCAGTGTGAAGGAACCGAAGAACATGATCAGCAATGACAGGAAGGTAATCCCTCTGGGAACTGCCTCGGCGTCAAGTAGCCGCACAAGGATGCTGAAGATAGCCAGCAAGACCGTGGCGAAGGACGCGATTCCGCCGGCAGCGGTGAGCAAGTGCAGCGGCATGCGCGAGAAGGAAAAGATCCCTTTCTTGGCCCAGCCGATGTTCTTGATCCAGTTGTTGGTGCTAACACCAAACATGCGCTCGGGCCTCACATAATCGACCCCCTCCTGACGGAAACCTACGTAGGCGCGCAGTCCGCGCAGGAAGGAGTCGCGCTCCTGGCACTGGAGCAGCCAATACACGACGCTACGGTCAATCAGAGAAAAATCGCCGGCGTCTTTTGGTACGGGGACCTCACTCATCAAGGCAAAAACTCGATAGAAAGCCCGATAACAGCCTTCGAGCAGCACCGGCATCTCACGCTTTGTCCGCCGACCATAGACCACATCTGCACCTGCGCGCCAACGTTCCACGAAAGCTTCGATCAGTTCCGGCGGATCTTGCAGGTCGCCGTCCATCAGGACCACAGCCTCCTTGCTGGCAATTTCCATGCCGCTGCGAAAGGCTGCTTGGGAGCCGAAGTTGCGCGAGTGGGTGATGCCGATGACGTGGGGATCGCGGGCGCTGATTTCCCGGATCACCTCGGCGGAATCGTCGGGGGAGTTGTCGTTGACAAAGATTATCTCGTAATCGAGTCCCAGCCGCTGGAACAGCGCTACCAGGCGTTCATGCATGATCGGGATGGCCTGAACGTCACGGTAACAAGCAATCACCGCAGAGATGGAGTGCTTTTCCTTGCGCGGCTGAGTGCGCTTGGTCAGTCGCTTGAAGTCGGCATCGACGAGATGGGTTTGCCACCAGTCGCGAGTTCGCTTGAGGCCATCGGCAAGGCTGATTTTGGCAGACCAGCCAAGCAGGCGTTTTGCCTTGGTAGTGTCGGCGTACCAGTTGTCGGTATCCCATGCGCGGCCTGTGGCGGGGTTGAAGCGCGGTTCGGCGGTGAGCCCGAAAGAGGCGAGAGCCAAGTCGGCGAGCGCCGCGAGGGTGGTTGGCAAGCCGCTGCCGATATTGATGGACTCACCGGCAAGATCCGGCCCCATCAACTGCGCGCTGTCGGCAAAGGCTTCGACCACGTCGTCCACATGCACGAAGTCGCGGCTTACCTCGGCGCGAGCCAGAACCGGAAGTTCCCCGCGTAGGCTGGCTTCGCACAGCACTGGGATGAGCCGTGAGCTGTCCTCAAACGGACCGTATACCGCATAGAGGCGCAGATTGGTAACCGGAACGCCGCGCACCTTGCCGAAATAAGCGATGGCTGCGCCGGCGGCGACCTTGCTAACCGCGTAATGGCTGTTCGGCACGAGAGAGGCATCTTCGGGGGGAGCTGCTGAGTTGAGACCGTATTCCGACGAACTGCCGGCATGAACGAAGGCCGCCAGATCCGTCCCTGCAAGCTCTTCCATCAGGCGAATGAAGCTGAGGTAGTTGGTTGCATGGACGCGCTCACAGTCCTGCTCGAAGGAATAGGCCCCAAAGGACGAGCAATCAAAGATTGTTCGTGGTCCGACGCGGTGGAGCACTGATCTAACGCTAACCGGATCCTGCAGGTTCAGGAACGCGATGTTGGCCGAGGGTACGCCGTCGAGACGCCAGGTGTCGCCGGAAAAAACGGTGCCGGTTGCATCGCTGCGCACGGCAAGCAGACGGCGTAGCAAGTTGGCTCCAATGAAACCGCTGGCACCAAGAACCAGCAGCGGGCCGGCCAGATTTCTAAGCTTGTCGTCTAGATTCATTTTTTCGGCCGGTGACCATGGAGCGGATGGATGACGCATCGAGCCCGCACTGGGCGCGGTGAAAAGCCTGGGAGCCGAAGCGACCGGTGGGGTAGCCGAGAGCCGGTCGGTGAACGAAGCGCCCCGCTGCCAAGCCGCGTGCGGCGAGGCCCAGGGCCAAGTTCATTCCGAGCCCACCTTGGGCAACGTGTTCTTCCAGGACGTAAAGGGGACGACCAGCTATCTGATCCAGAAATCTGGATGGGATTTCGGCGTCAGCGAACTCGCACACCGCCCAAACCGATGGCCGTGCATCGATGTCAAGGTCGGCCAAGGCTTGCCAAGCAAGGCCGGCAATCGGACCAAGGGCCGCAATGGCGCCACAGCTACCCGGCAGAACTTCTCGCCAAGGGGCATACTCAGCGACAGCTTGACCAACTGGCCTGATATCGTAGCCAAGGCGAAGATACGTCGGCGCGTCAAGCTGAGCAAGAAGTGCCGGAAGATCGTCATCAAAAGCCGGCACCAGCACACGCACACCTAGGGCATTCATCGCTGCGCAGTCTTCAAGTGCGTGATGGGTCGGCCCCATATGGCCGTATGCGTAACCACCGCCGTTGCCCACCAGGCACACCGGCAGGCGGCCCAGGCATAGGTCATTGCGGATCTGCTCGAAGGGACGTGCATAGCAGAAAGGGGCAATGCTGTAGACGATCACGCGCAGGGATTCACGGGCGAGCCCTGCCGCAACGCCGATCATGTTCTGCTCGGCCACCCCTGCATTGACGAAGCGCGTAGCAAACGCTGCCTCGACTTCTTCCAGAGCCATAAAACCGAGATCGCCGGTGAGGAAAAACCAGTCGTCGTGATTGCAGTGCGCCAGAATCGCGTCGGCGAAGGCCTTTCTCATTGGCAGCCCTCCCGTTCTAAGGTGCTGCGGGCCGCTGCGTAGTTGGCCTCAGACAAGGGCAGGTAATGTGATTCCAGTTGCCCCTCAAAATGCAGACCACGCCCCTTCACAGTGTCGAGGATCAACACCCGGGGAACGCCATTGGGCGGCCTGGCGATGGCTTTCACAATCGCGTCCGGATCGTGGCCGTTGATCTTTTCAACGTCCGCACCGAACGCGGCTATGCGCGGGGTGAGATCATCACAGGAGATCACATCGGCCGTGCGACCGAAACCCTGCAGGCCATTTTGATCGATGAGTAGGACAAGATTTTTCAGGCGCTGATGGATAGCGAAGCTAAGGGCCTCCCAGCAGCTACCCTCTTGCCATTCACCGTCGGAGCAAAGACAGAAGACCCGATGATCAAGGCCCTTGTGGCGCGCCGCGAGGGCAAGGCCGGTCGCCAACGACGGACCGTGTCCGAGAGATCCGGTGGAAAACATCAGTCCGGGAATGCCGGAGCCGCTGGGGTGACCAGGAAGCAAGCTATCGTCACGGGTGAAAGTCTGTAGATCAGCATCAGAGAGGTGGCCAAGGCTCCATAGTGTGGCGTAGAGAGCTCCAGCCGAGTGTCCTTTCGAAAGAACGAAGCGGTCGTCTGCTTCCATAACACGGTGATGCAGCGTCATCAGCGCTTCGATACACGAGAAATTGCCGCCGAGATGCCCACAATTTGCGTCACGGTGAAGCTGCAGGAGCCGTATTTTCGTATTGCGAAGAAGGTCGACGAAGCGGTCGCTCATCTCTCTCATTCTTATGCGCCCCTTGCCTTGTAAATATGGTACGCCGGATTGTGCGGGTGGGAGATCGAGTCAAAATTATTCAGGATATATTGATAAATCAATGGATGTGTGTTTTTGAAGCGAAGCTCCTCGCGATCATCAAGTGGCATATCAAAAATAAACGCAAACCCCGGCTTGGCTGCCTTGATTCGTTCAATTTCCTTGCGCTCAAAGGCATCAGTACGGGGGAAGAGGGCATAAATTTCCCACATCGGCGATCTGCGCTCTAGCAAAGCATATGCGCCGGGCCAGAGAGGCGTGGCGATAAACGTTTGGCCATTTGGCGCATATTGCTCGGCCAACTGACGCAGCAAAGCTACGTCGCTCGCCGTAGCAGGGTCGATCTGCAGTTCGTCGCCGGCGACTTCAACATTGACACACTGTTTGCTGGCCAGGCATTGCCAGCCGGGGTGAAATACATGCGTCACCCAAATGCTTGTGGCACATAAAATGGTTGCCAGTGGCCATTTGATTTGTGCCTGGGCGGACGACAAAACGACCAAGCATCCCACAATCAGCGGAAAAATGCCTTGCGCCAAGTGCCCGACCTCGGCGCGAGAAAAAGCAAAATGCGCGTAGGGCAGCGCCAGAAATGCTGTAGCTACCAACGCAGGGGGCACCGGCTTTTCCTTGAGCCTTTGCTGCACGACCCATGTGAGCGCCAGCCCTCCAAAAACCAGCGTCCCAATAAACAAGAAACCGATCAAAACGTTGCGCGCAGCATCATCGACAGAGGTGGCGGCAAAGTCGATGGTCCAGGGCCAAGGTACAGGTAACGGCAAGTTGGTAGCCTTCTGTTCAAACAAGAAACGAATGCTTTCCCAGAAAGCAATAGCGAATCCCGGGATCAGGATCACCATCAAAATAACGGGGAGAAACCCAATCACAACTCCCGCACTCCACAGCGCGGCCGCCTTGATCAAACCTGGGCCAGAACGATGTTTGATCGCCAGCCAGGCGATAACCCCAAGGCTGGCGACAGCACCATAAACGCCGTGATTGCGCCCAAAAACCGCAATCAGACCGACGCAGGTGCCTGCAATAAGGTAACGTTTCGGTATTGGATTGCTGGCGAGATAAGTCAGCACCCCTATTTGAAACATTGAAATGGAAATGTCGAAAAGCTTGTGACGTGGAAACATCCAAACCACCAAGGTGGCGGCCGCTATCAGCCAAAAAAAGATATCGGCTTTGCCCTTGCTTGTTGCGGATTGGGCTATTAACAACAGGCCTACAAACAAGCCCGCAGCTTGAAAAATGGCAACGGCACCGCGCAGGCTCATCACCCCATCGTTACCAGTAACCGCCAACAAACCCGCAGACCAGTAATACCTGCCAGGATCGTAGGCCAAAAAGTCAAGGATTGGGACCTCGTTCTGCAGGACACGTTGCACGCCATACCAAAGATAACCTTCGTCCCACAAATTAAATCCCTTATTCCCTTGCCAAGTGAATAACAGGAAAATAACCAAACATGCAATCGTCAGGATTTTCACTGTGGTATATCGATTTTCTTGTATGGCTTGGCTCATGCTTGCAACTGGCAGGGAAAATGCCATTTTAATCCATGGCGGGGCGGACGTCACCGTTTCTGCCCGGTCCTTACACTTTCCTTGCGTATCGCCGCGTTTGTAGAGGGCGCAGAGGAGCACGCTGCTGCCTCTGCCGCCCTGCGCCGAAGCAAGCCGGGAGGCATTTTTTTTTTTCCGCCCACGCCCACATTGACGGTCATGACAGACGAGGCGCCCCAGATCATGGAGGTCATGACCGTTCCGCCTCCACTTGCAGTGCGCCTGCCGGCTTGCACCTTGGACTCCTTCGACGGGCAGGGAGCAGGCTCCCTGAATTCCCAGTCTCAGCTCCAACTCGTCTCGCGCACGGCGCGGACCGAGGTTCGTGGGTGGCGGAGTCGACTTCCACGGCAACACTTGCCAATATGGCAGCCGCAATTGGAGGCTGGACGGGAACACGACGGATCAGCAAGTTTGCGAGATGCAGGAACAACCTTGGAACGGCAGCTCATGAAAAGCAGTGAAATCTGGTATCACCTCTATCCACTCGGCTTTCTGGGCGCGGAGGATCGAAATCCTGCCCCTGGTGCGCTGGAGGGCCCCATTTCCCACCGCCTGGCGGACCTGGTGGGCTGGCTGGATCATCTGGTGGAACTCGGGGTGACGGGATTGCTGTTGGGCCCGATCTTCGAATCGGAATCGCACGGCTATGACATCGTCGATCCCTTTCGCGTCGACCGCCGACTGGGCAGCGAAGCAGACTTGCGCCAGCTCATCGACGAGTGCCACCAGCGTTCTCTGCGTGTCGGCCTCGATGTGGTTTTTCACCACGTCGGACGCGGCCATCCCTTCTTTGTCGACGTACTGGCGCATGGTCGTGAGTCCGCCCGCTCGGACTGGTTCCACATCAATTTCGATCGACCGGGAGACGACGGATTCCGTTACGCCAACTTCGAGGGACACGGTCAGCTGGTGAAACTCAAGCATGGCAATGAGCAGGTGCTCGACTGGGCCGTGGATGTCGCGCGTTATTGGCTTGAGCGTGGCGTCGATGCCCTGCGACTGGACGCCGCCTACGCCATCCCGGCAGGTTTTCTGGCGACTTTCGAGAGTCGCCTGCATGCCCTGCGGCCCGATCTCCTGCTGATCGGCGAAGTGATCCATGGTGACTACGTCGCCATCGCCAAAGCGTCACGGCTGAGCTCGGTTACGCAGTACGAACTGTGGAAGGCCATCTGGAGTTCGCTCAACGAACGCAACTTCTACGAGTTGGCACATGCGCTGCAGCGCCACATCGATTTCTGCCGTCATTTCGTGCCGTGGAATTTCGTCGGCAACCACGACACGACGCGTATTGTCAGCAAACTCAGCGACCGGCGCCATCTGCCGCATGCGCTGGCGATTCTGTTTACGCTACCGGGCATCCCGGCCGTCTATGCCGGCGATGAGCAGGCAGCAGAAGGTCGCAAGTACGATCGGGAGGGCGGCGACGCGGAGATTCGCCGGCCTTTGGCGTATCGCCCCGGCGACCTGGCCGGCGACAGTCTGCTCATCTGGCAACTCCACCGTGGCTTGATCGCCATCCGTCGCGCTCGACCCTGGCTTGCCGATGGTGCGCTCAAGGTTAGGCAACTGGCCAACCGCTCGATCGCCTTCGAGGTGCGCTCGCAGGAAAACCTGTTGGTCACGGTGTTGAACACGGATGACCAGCCCGTTTCGTGCACCATCCCGGCCGGGCTCGTCCCGGTCGCCGGGCACGCGGTGGCCAGGCCGGAGGCGACCGAGTTGCCGGCGCACGGATGGGCAATCTGGTCGTCGACGTGATGCCTGTCGCGCTTCGGGCCAGTCGCGTGCCAGCAAGGGAGCTTTGTGCGTCGCGGACGCGACATTCACCTGAGGCTTCTCAAAAAACTATCGCATAAACAATAGCTTGCACGTCTTGTGAGTCACTGATACCAGTGAGCTCCCAAAGACCTAAGCGTGGTATTGTTTCTCAACTATCGAGAACCGAGGTGCAAAATGAAGCGGGTCAGGGCTCTACTCTGCGCGACCATGCTGATGCTTGCGCTTGTTGGCTGCCAAACGACCGGCAATGTCTCCACGCAGTATGACGTAAGCGCTGGCAGGAACGCTGGGCTTGTCCTGTTCAGCGTATCGCATGACAAGAATAAGGATCATTTCTTGCCCCGTGGAGCCGATCTAAAGTTCTCGGTTGATTTCCGCGGCGTGGATAACAACACCGAGATTCCGGCGGCGTTTTCCCACGACACCTTGGCGCCTCTCCCAACATCCGCATTCGATGCCGTCTGGGGGCGCGTCTATGTGCGCGAGTTGGCGGCCGGGCGTTATGAATTGTCCGGCTGGAGCCTCCAGCGGGACATTGGTAGCAATGCACGAATCATCAAGCCGAAAAAGCCAGCAGTGCCGATCGTGTTCGAGGTGCGTCCTGGAACCGTCACCTACATCGGTAACATACACGGTAGGCTGGTAGCGAACAAAAGCCTGCGCGGGTTCGATCTGTCCGCCGGGGTATTTCCGCAAATCACGAACGAGGCCGTGCGGGACATGAAAGTGATCCTGAAGGATTATCCGCAGCTTGCAGGCAAGGTGGTTGTCGCATCACTCCGCAGCGGCCCTTGGCAAGCAGATTCGGCAATCGGCGGCACTTTGGCTACAAGCCAGCTCATGCAGGCCTGCATGAGCTATGAAGAGCCACTCGCAGTGGAAAAAATCGGTCAGGGTGACATCAGGAGCCGCGAGGATGCCACGGCCCACGCCCGAAAGGTATGCGAGTTTCTTGCAAAAAGCTGTGCAACTGATCCTAATGCGGATAGATGCCGAAGTGTGCTTAGTCCCTTCGGCCTCGCCTCCGAGAAGGGGACCGAAGCCTCAGGCGCCGCCCTGCTCAATGCGGCAACCAAGGGCCTTACCGGGACGGTAAAGAGCCTGCTGGCGGAAGGCATCGACCCGAACGTGCGTAATGCGGTGGGCTGGACGCCGTTGATGCTGGCGGCGGCTGAAAAGCACGCCGATACGGTGGCAGTATTGCTGGAGGCTGGAGCTGATCCAAATGCGGAAAATACCTTGGGCCGGACAGCCTTGATGTTCGCCTCGATCTATGGCCAGGACAGCATCGTGCGATTGTTGCTCGAACGCGATGCCAAGCCGGATCTTGTGCCCAAGGATCACAGCGGCTGGACTGCGTTGATGGCCGCTGCGGCGCGTGGCCAGGTGACTACCGTGGGCTTGCTATTGAGCCATGGTGCAGACCCCTACATAGAATCCAAAGATGGAAAGGCGGCGATCGATCTGGCCAGAGAACATGGACATTCGTCGGTTGTCCGGAGACTTTCCGAAATTCCCGGCCGCAACTGAGGCGACGCTGCTGAACCGCAATCGCGTGCCCGGGAGCGGACCCTGGTCCTGATAGGCGAGACGGCCGGAGGCCGGCGTCGTCGGTCCCGGGTTGGGTCGCCGCCTACCGACGGCTGCTGTCTCAGGAGAGACCGGAATCGTGCCGATGGTGCAGAGCGCTCTCGATCTTCTTGAGCTCGGCGATGCGGTCCATGCGTCCGGGCTTGATCAGGGGGCCGAGCGAATCGAGATAGGGGTGTTCGGTGTCGCGCCAGTAGATGCTGAAGTCACCGAGGTGGTCGCGGAAGCTCTTGAGCGGCTGACCGAGGCGCAAGACTCCGAGTTCGCGGCTGCGACGAACGCGATCCACGTCGAGCTCGATGGGAATGATCTCCTCGTTGTTCTGCGCCTGGTAGAGCACGCGACCATCCGGTCCGCAGATGATCGAGCGACCGCTACCGCCGGTATCCAGGCCATTGACGTCAAACAGAAAGCATTGGTTGATGGTGGCCATGGCGCGCGCGATCGACAATTCGTTGTCGCGGTCGATGGTGCCGGTGAGCGTCGGGTGAAGAATCACCTCCGCGCCCATGCACGCCAGCGTGCGAATGGTTTCCGGAAACCACATGTCGTAGCAGATCGAGACGCCAAAACGGCCGACGTCCGGCACGTCGAAGACGCAGTATTCCAGGCCCGGCGTCACGCCCTCTTCGTAGGGATAGAAGGGGAACATCTTGCGATAGCGGGTCACGACCTCGCCTTGCGGGTTGATGACCGAAGCGGTGTTGTAGATCTTGTCGCCCACCTTTTCAAAAATCGACCCCGGCAACAGCCAAATGCCATACTTGTGCGCCATCTCCTGCATTTGCACTTCGAAATCGCAAGGGAACTCCTGTGCCGAGTAGGTCAGGGGGCCATAGGCGCACAACTCGCTGAATACCACCATCTGCACCCAGGGATAGAGGTTCATGGTGATATCGAGCTTGAGCTTCATTTCTTCGACGTTCGAGTCGACTGCCGACACGTTCATCTGAATACCGGCGACTGCAAAGTTGTTCAAAAGGTTTTCTCCGAGAAAAAAAGGGGCTGGTGGACCGGTAGGGCGCCGTGACAGGTGCCGCTGGCCGCACGAATGGGCTATCGCTGGATGCGGGAGGAACGCGGAGCATGGCGGCAAGGAGCGCAGGTGCGTGGGCAAGGTCCTTGGCCGGCCAGTCCTGCAGAGGTCGAGCATTGTAACAGGCCGGCCAATCGGCGCCCTAAGACCCGCGACTCGGCGAACTCGCCGGGAATCATTCGCCGCCGGCGTCGCCCCAGCGCTGGATCAGCGTATGCGGTACGCGCAGCTGATCGAGAATGCGGGCGACGACGAAGTCCACCATGTCCTCGACGCACTGCGGATGGCCATAGAAGCCGGGGTTGGGCGGCAGGATGACCGCGCCGGCGCGCACCAGGCGCAGCATGTTCTCGAGGTGAATGGCGGACAGCGGTGTCTCGCGCGGCACCAGAATCAGCTTGCGGTTCTCCTTGAGGACCACGTCGGCCGCGCGCTCGATCAGCTTGCTGGCCAGTCCCTGGGCAATCGCCGCCAGGGTTCCCATCGAGCACGGGCAGACGACCATCGCGTCGGGCGGGTTGGAACCGCTGGCGACGGGCGCAAACCATTCTTCGCGGCCGTACACTTCGAGGCTGCCGGGCAGGCCCCGATAGCGTTCCTGCAACGCCGCCTGGGCGTCGCTGGCACGCGCCGGCAAGTCGAGCCCCATTTCCTGCCTGGCGACGATCTGTGCGACCTGTGAGTAGAGCAGTTGCACGCGACAGTCGGCGGCCAGCAGGCATTCGAGCAGGCGCACGCCATAGGGCATTCCGGAGGCGCCGGTGAAGGCCAGGCAGATGGTTTCAGGCATTTTCGACCTCGGTGTTAATGTGAAAGTCGCGTACGCGACTCACGAATCTCCCTTCTCCCCATTGCGGGAGAAGGGCCGGGGAAGAGGGGGGCGGTCATCACTTCCATGTTCGGCGAGATCTTGCCGGTCATGGTCGTTGCTGGACAACTCTTCGAGCAGGCGCGTCGCCAGCAGGCCGTTGATGATACCGAAGACGAGTGCCGCGACGGCGAAGAATGGGACCATCAGAAACAGCCCGTTGTGCGGAATCAACCACAGGCGTGCAAGCAGGAGTTGGCCGCCGATGTGCGCGAATGCGGCCAGGATGCTCCAGCTGACCGGTCCGAACCAGCGCTTCGGCAAGCGGTAGGCCAGGCCCAGGGTCAGCAGGCTGAACAGCGCGCCGGTGAGGCTCATGAAGAAGCCCGGCGACAGGAAGTAGCCGAGCAGCAGGCCGCCGGCAAAGACGCGCAGGCCGGTGACCCAGGCCGCCGCCGCCCAGCCGTAACGGGCCAGGACAATCAGGGTGACGATGTTCGCCAGCCCGGGTTTGACGCCCGGCAGGGGCAGCGGGATCGCCGCGTCGATCAGTGACAGCCCGATGGCCGCCGCCGCCAGCTGCGCGATGCGGTGGTCTTCAGGGGTCGCGACCAGGCGTATCAGTTGTCGCTCCTCGCGTGTCCAAGGCGTCGGCAAGGCTGCGGCGCTGCCGCCGCGCTCGACAAGCCGGCGACGGTTTTCAGACCAGCTTCACTGCGAGCTCGCCGACGCCGGCGATGCTCGCTTCCAGCACATCGCCGCGTTGTACCTTCGATACGCCGGCGGGGGTGCCGGTAAAAATCAGGTCACCGGGCGCCAGCTCGACGTAGGTCGACAGATTGGCGATCACTTCGGCGACTTTCCACGACATCTGTTCGAGATCGCCGTTCTGGCGCAGCTGGCCATTGACCTTGAGCGAGATGGCGCCGCGCTCGGGATGACCGATGCTGGCCAGCGGCTGGATCGCGCCGATCGGTGCGCTTTCATCGAAACCCTTGGCCATGTCCCAGGGGTGGCCCTTCTCCTTGGCCGCGCGCTGCAGGTCGCGGCGGGTCAGATCAATCCCGACGGCGTAACCATAGACCCATTCCAGGGCCTTTGCCGGCGACACCGCCGCCCCGCCGCCCGACAGCGCGACCACCAGTTCGACCTCATGCTGCAGATCGCTGGTGGCTGGCGGATAGCGGATATCGCGGACATCGCCGCCGCCGGGTACTAGGGCGTCGGCGGGCTTGCTGAAGAAGAACGGTGGCTGGCGCCCGTCGGCACCCATTTCGGCGGCGTGCGCGGCGTAATTCTGCCCGACGCAGTAGACCCGGCGAACCGGGAAGAGGGCGTCGCTGCCCGCGACGGGAACGCACACCTGGGCGGCGGGCGGAAAGACGTAGGCCATACTTGCTCCTTGTAATTGAAGAGTTCAGACGGGATTGTCGACATCGGCGAAATGACAGTCGAGGCCGAAATGTTCGGCCAGATGCGCGGCCAGCGCCTGCACACCGTAGCGTTCGCTGGCGTGGTGACCGGCGGCCAGGTAGGCGACCCCCGACTCGCGCGCCAGATGCACCGTCTGCTCGGAGATTTCGCCGCTCAGGTAGAGGTCGACGCCGAGGGCGATGGCCTCTTCGAAAAGGCCTTGCGCACCGCCGGAACACCAGGCGACGCGCCTGACCGGGTGTTCGCCGTCGCCGATGAGCAGCGGCTCGCGCTGCAGTTCCGCGGCGACGCGGGCGCTGATGGCGGCGACGCTGGCCGGCTCCCGGGGTCGTCCGTGCCAGCCGATGTCCTGCTCGCCGAAGCGGCCTTCAGGCAGCCAGCCGAAGCGCCTGGCGAGCTGCGCGTTGTTGCCGAATTGTGGATGGCTGTCGAGCGGCAGGTGATAGGCGATCAGGTTGATGTCATGATGCAGCAGGGTTTGCAGACGGGTCCTGCGGATGCCGGTGACGCGGCCGTCTTCACCGCGCCAGAACCAGCCGTGATGGACCAGGATGGCGTCGGCGGCACGCGCCACGGCAACGTCTAGCAGGGCCTGGCTGGCGGTGACGCCGGCGACCAGGCTGCGTATTTCAGGCCGTCCTTCCACTTGCAGTCCGTTTGGGCAATAATCCTTGAAGCGCCCTGCGTCCAGGATCTCGTCCAGGTAGCGTGTCAATTCTTCGCGTTTCATTCACTGGCTCCGGTTTCGCCCATGCGCAGGCTCTGGCTGATTTTTGCACAAACGGTGACCTTTGGTGTCGCCCTTCTCTTCGTGGTCAGTACCCTCAAGCCGGAATGGCTGGGCAAGGCCCCGGTATTCGGCGCCAGTGTCGTGGCCCTGCAGGAGGCGGCGACGACGACGGAGAGCGCGCCGACCCTGGTTGCGCCATCGTATCGCCAGGCGGCGAAGAAGGCGCTGCCGTCGGTGGTGCATATTTTTACCTCACAGAAGATCAGCGCGCGTCGTCATCCCCTGTTCGACGACCCGGCGTTCCGGCACTTCTTCGGTGACGATCCGGATGGTGAAGGGCGCAGCAGTTCGGGCCTGGGCTCGGGAGTGATTGTCAGCGCCAACGGCTATGTTCTCACGAACAACCACGTCGTCGAAGCGGCCGACCAGATCGAGGTCGCGCTCAGCGATGGTCGTAACCTCAATGCGCGTCTCGTCGGCAGCGACCCGGAGTCCGACCTGGCGGTGCTGCAAATCACCGCCAACAACGGACAGGCGCTGGTGTTGCCGGCGATCACCCTCGGCCAGATGGACGACGTCCTGGTCGGCGACGTGACCCTGGCCATCGGCAATCCCTTCGGCGTCGGTCAGACGGTGACCATGGGCATCATCTCCGCCCTCGGCCGCTCGCACCTGGGGATCAACACCTTCGAGAGCTTCATCCAGACCGACGCCGCGATCAACCCGGGCAATTCGGGTGGGGCCCTGGTGGACAGTCGCGGCAACCTGATCGGCATCAACACCGCCATCTACTCGCGTTCCGGTGGCTCGCTCGGCATCGGCTTTGCGATTCCGATCTCGATTGCGCGCAACGTCATGGAGCAGATCATCGAGACGGGGAGCGTCACGCGCGGCTGGATCGGCGTCGAGGCGCAGGAAATCACCATCGATCTCGCCGAGTCATTCGGCCTGCCCGATACGCGCGGTGCCTTGATCGCTGGCGTCCTGCGCGGCGGCCCGGCCGATGCCGGGGGGATCAAACCGGGCGACATCCTGCTCGCCGTCGCCGGGCGCGCGGTCGAGGATCCGCACGGGATGCTCGACCTGATCGCCGGCCAGAAGCCGGGCGAAATGGTCAGCTTCCAGTTGCGCCGGCAGAACCAGCTGTTTGACACCGCGGTCAAGATCGGCAAGCGCGCGCCGCAGAGCCGCGCCGACGACTAGCTGGCGGTTCAGCAGTACCCGGTTGTTGGGTTGATCGTCTGCTCCGCCGTTCTGGCGGCCTTCCTTGCCTCAAAGTGCGTGAAAGCGTCACGGATTTGCTCGCGCAGCTGCTCGTCGTCCCAGGGCTTGGTGAGGAATTTGTAGATGGAGCCGCGATTGACCGCGTCAGTGACCGTTTGCAAATCGGTATAGCCGGAGAGCACGATGCGGACGGTGTTCGGGTGCAGTTCCTTGACCCGGCCGAGAAATTCGGTGCCGCTGGTTGTCGGCATCCGCTGATCGGAGATGATTACCTGCACCTCGTTGAGCGCCAACAGTTCCAGACCCTCGACGGCGCTCCCGGCAGTCAGGATGCGGTAGCGATCGCGCCGCAACACACGTCTCAGCGCGGCGAGGATGCTCGGCTCGTCATCCACCAGCAGCAGGGTTCGCACTGCGTCGCTGAGCGTCGGGTCGCCGAGCGGCAATGAGCGCCCGCTGCGCAGCAGGTCGGCGAGCTCGTGGACCGGGAGTGGGCTGCTGAAGTAATAGCCCTGCATCTCGTCGCAGCGGTGCCGGTGCAGATAGCGGAGTTGCGACTCGGTTTCCACGCCTTCCGCCACTACCCTGCGCTTCAGGCTGTGAGCGAGGGAAATCACCGCCACAGCGATGGCCGCGTCGTCCGGTTCGGTGGTTATGTTACGGACGAAGGACCGATCGATCTTCAGGGTATCGATGGGAAAACGCTTCAGGTAGTTCAGGCTGGAATAGCCGGTACCGAAATCGTCCAGCGCCAAGCGTACGCCGATCCGCTTGAGCTCGCGCAGGATGCATACGGTCCGCTCCGGATTCAGCATCACCGCGCTTTCCGTCACCTCCAGTTCCAGGTCGCTGGCCACGATCCCGCTGCGCTGCAATGCCTGCGCCACCGCGTTGGGCAGGTCGTCCTGCTCAAACTGCCGCGCCGACAGGTTAACCGCAACGCTGATGTCCGGCAGGCCTTCGTTCTGCCAGGCTTTCAACTGCGCGCAGGCGGTCTCGATGACCCATTGGCCGATCGGCACGATGAGCCCGGTTTCCTCGGCCAAAGGGATGAATTCGGCGGGCGACACCATGCCCAGCAGCGGATGGCGCCAGCGAATGAGCGCCTCGGCGCCCACCACCTGGCCGCGCTGCAATTCCACCTTGGGTTGATAGAACAGCTCCAGCTCGCTGCGCTCCAGGGCACGGCGCAGCCCGGTTTCCAGTTCCAGGCGCTGCAGGGTCTGCGCATTCATCTCCGGCGTGTAGAACTGCGAAACGTTCCGCCCAAGCTCTTTTGCACGGTACATCGCGACATCGGCGTTTTGCAGCAAGGTCTCCGCTGTTGCGCCGTCTCTAGGATAGAGGGCTATCCCGAGGCTGGCGGTGACCACCACGTCGTGCCCCGCCACGCTGATTTCCTCGGCCAGGAGACTCAGCATGGTGCGGGCCAGTGGCGCCACATCGTTTTCGTTTGCCACGTCGATCATCACCACCACGAACTCGTCACCGCCCAGGCGCGCCATCGTATCGCCAGCGCGCACACAGGTGCTCAGGCGTTCCGCCACGACTTTCAGCAGTGCGTCGCCCGTGCCATGACCGAGGCTGTCATTGATCACCTTGAAGCGGTCGAGATCGAGCAGCATCACGGCCACCAGGCGGTTGGCGCGCTGCGCATGGGTGATCGCCTGCGCCATCCGGTCGGCGAGCAGATTGCGGTTCGCCAGGCCGGTCAAGGCGTCGTGGTTGGCCTGGTGCTCCAGTTGCGTCTCGTAGTTAACGCGGTCGGTCACGTCGTTGATGACGCTGATGAAATGCGTCGCCCGGCCGCTGGCATCGCGTACCGGCGCCACTGACAAATCGTTCCAGAACAGGCGGCCGTCCTTGCGATAGTTGCGCAACAGCGCTCTTGCCGGCCGCTGGCCGCGCAAGCCGGCACGGATCTCTGTCAGCCCGATCTGCTCCAGATCGTGGCCGGCCAGGAAACGCGGATTGTGGCCAAGAACCTCCTGCGCGGGATAACCGGTGATCTGTTCGAAGGCCGGGTTAACGTAGACCAGAGGGTTATCCGGCTCCGCAGCCTCGGTTATCACGATGCCGTTACTGCTCGAATCCACGGCGTGCTGGCGCAAGGTCAACGCCAGCTCGACGCGCTGGCGCTCAGCCGTCTCGCGCAGCGCGGCCAGACCATAGGCCAGGTCATTCGCCAGTTCCGACAGCAAATCTACTGCACTGGCATCGAAGGCATCCGCCTGCCGCGCATACATGCTGATCGCGCCGAGCATCTGGTCACCCGCCCGGAGCGGTAGCGAGATCACCGAATCTATTCCCACCCGGACGCAGGCTGCGCGCCACGGGAGCACGCGCGAATCCATCTGCAGATCGCGCACCATGACCGGTTTTCCGGTGCGAACCGCGGTGCCGGCCGGACCTTGTTCGCTAGCCGCGTCGTCCCAGGCGATATCCGTGGTTGTGGCCAGCAGTGGCGCGTCCTCGATTCCACTCCACGCGACCGGGCGCAGCTGCCGCGCCGCATCCGGCTCGGCAAGCCCGACCCAGACGAAGAGATAGCCGCCGCTTTCGGCAATACGGCGGCAAACGCCCGCCAGCAAGCTCGCTTCGTCCGATGAATACACCAAAATCTTGTGGCATTCGCGGATCAACTCGAGGGTCTGGTTCAGCTGGCGTAGCTCGTTTTCGTGTTTCTTTCGCTCGGTGATGTCGCGAATCAGCGCCAGGAAATCGCCATCGGGCATGGTCGTCGCGACAACCTCGGTCGTGATGCCCGACCCATCCTTGCGCTTGAACCGCCACTCCCCCTGGTGAGAAGGCATGCTTTGGGCCACATCGATTGCCGGCCCGATCTGCGCGATGTCGGGCTCGGTAACGATGTCTGTAGGGCGCATCGCGATCAGCTCGTCACGGGAGTAGCCGAGCAACTGGCAGAGGCTGGTGTTGCCCTCGATCAGCTGGCCTTCGGCACTCCCCGAAAAAACGGCAATACCATCCGGCGCAGATTCGAACAGCGTTCGGTAGCGCGCTTCGCTGCCGCGAAGTTGGCGGTTGGCAACTTCCAGTTGGGCGATCTTGTCCTGAAGTTTTCGCGAGAGGGCTGATGCGTGCTGGTTCCGGAAGACCGTCTCCTCAATTGCGCTGGGCGCCAGCGTCTGCGCACTTGTCCACTCGCGTAGCGCCGAGTTCAATTCGCCGAGAAATACGTCCGATTCCAGCGGTTTGATCAGATAGCGCAGCGCGCCCAGCGACAGCGCCAGTTTCTCGTCGTCGGGTGTCTTGTAAGTGGCGGAATAGAAGATGAATGGGATCGCTCTCAGCGTTTCATCCTGCATCCATGCGCGGCACAGGGAAAAACCATCCATGTTTGGCATCAGCACATCAGACACGACAATGTCAGGTGGGTTGCGCCGGGCCGCCAACAGCGCTTCCAGGCCGTCACGCGCGGCCGTTACCCGGTAGCCGTGCCCCTCCAGCAACACCTTGAGGAAATAGCGATTCTCCTCGATGTCTTCGACGATCAGCACATGTGTCATCCGTCGCCACCGTGTTTCCGACGTCCCGCCTTTGCCGCCGCAGCCACTTGCGCGGCAAAAGTGTCCGGATTGATCGGTTTCTCAACGTAATCGTCACAACCGGCTTGCAGCGACCTTGCGCGGTCGCCATTCATGGCGTAAGAGGTGACGGCAACGATCGGCACTTCATCGAGCGCGGGGTTCTGGCGCAATGCCTGCGCCACTGCGTAGCCGTCCATCTGGGGCAACTGGATGTCGAGCAGGATCACGTCCGGCACCGCGGCGCTCGCAAGCGCGATGCCTTCGGGGCCGCTGCGCGCCTCTCGGATTTGATGTCCGTCGGCTTCCAGCAGGTAGCGAACCAGGTAGAGGTTCTGCTCGTTGTCCTCGATCACCAGCACCTTCATGACACCTTCTTTCCGCAAGGTAAGGTCAGTGCAAAACAACTGCCTTGGCCCCATTCACTCTCGGCCGATATGTGGCCGCCCATTGCTTCGACCAGACTCCGGGAAATCGCGAGCCCCAAGCCGGTCCCTTCTCGAAGTCCCGCCAGCCCGGTCTCGATCTGGCTGAAAGGCCGAAAGAGCTTGTCCATATCTTCGGTCTTGATGCCCACCCCCGTATCGGTGACCGCGACAACGAAGGAGTCACCCTCTTTGCGACAGGACAGATTGATGCAACCTCTTGGCGTAAACTTGAGCGCGTTCGAGAGCAGGTTGTTGAGCACCTGTTCCAGGCGGCGCCTGTCTCCGATAACCATGGCCTCATTCTCGGTGATATCGAGGCCGAAGGCCAGACCGCGGCGTGCGGCCAGCGGCCCGAATACTTCACCCAGCCGGGCGATCAATGCGCGCAGGTCGAGTCGCTCGTGCGCGATGTGCAACTCGCCTGCTTCCACCTTGGAGATGTCGAGGACGTCGCTGATCAGCGCAAGCAGGTGGCGCGAGGCATTGCGCACGATGTCAAGCTGCTTTTCCTGCTCGGCGTTGAGCGGGCCAGGAAGTTTCTGCAGCAGGATGCCGGTGAAGCCGATGATGGAATTGAGCGGCGTGCGCAGTTCGTGCGACATCGTCGCCAGAAAGGTCGACTTGACCCGGTCGGCTGCCTCGGCGCGGAGCTTTGCCGCTTCCAGCTCAGCGGTACGTTCGAGCACCCGCTGTTCGAGGCTTGTGGCGTGTGCTTGCAGTTCCTCATGCAGGCGATGGACTTCCGCCTCCGCCTGCTTGCGCTCGCTAATGTCGCGGCTGACGGTGGCCCAACCGACGATTGCGCCGCTGGCGTCGTGGACACTGAAGAGATAGTAGAACATCCAAATCGGCTCCCCGGTCTGGAAGTGGCGCAGGCGAATCTCCACGTCGCCGTGGCCCTCGCGCAGAACGCGCGGGAAAAATTCCTCCGCGATGAACCGCTGATCCTCCGGGAAAAAGTATTCCTCCACCTTTACGCGGCAGGCGGCGGCCTGATCGGGAAGTCCGACCATGCGCACGCCTGCCGGGTTCACATAGAGCGGGTTCAGGTCGAGATCGCACATGCCGATGAATTCGCTGCTGCTGTCGGCCAGCATGGCGAACTTCTGCAATTCCGCCTCCGCCTGTTTCCGATCGCTGACGTCGGTGCTCGAAACGAACGCGAGACTCTCGCCGCTGGCGCTGTGGATGAGCCAGCCGGAATACGCGACGATTTTCTCCCAGCCTCGGTCGAGCCGGCGTAACCGTACCTCCCAATCATGAAGCACTTCGCCGCGCAGCACGCGACTCAACGGCCAGTCCTCCTTCGGCAGCACGCGATCCTCGTTGACTAGGCGCACTTCAAACGTGTCGGCAAACTCGGCGATCTTGCGCCGGCATTCGTCCATACTCGCGTAGCCGCACATGGCCAGGGCAGCCGGGTTCCAGTAAACGACCAGCCCCTGGCGATCAGCCACGACAAGGCCCTCACTGATGTTCTCCATCACTGCAGCCAGCCGCTCGTTGCCCTCATTCAGCGCCATTTGTACCTGCTTGCGCTGGGTAATGTCCATCAGGCAGCCGCGCACGACCGTACCTTGCCCATCGCTAGCACGTTCCACCACCTGGCCGATAACCATCAGCCAATGGACCGATTGATCGGGATAGACCACCCGGAAATCGAAGGTGTAATCGTCCGGTCCGCCCGGAGCCACTGATTTCTGAATCGTCGCCAATGAGAGCTCCCGGTCCTCCGGGTGGGTGGCATTCAGAAACGTGCTCATCTCCCAGTCTGTTTGCCAGGCTAGGCCATAGAGCTGGTCATGGTTGGGCGAACGCGCCATGCTGTCGTTGGCAAAACGGTATTCCCACACCGCCACGTTTGCCAATTCCGTGGACAAGCGCAGCCGCTCCTCGCTTTCGCGCAGGGCGATCAGGTTGCTGTCGAGGTGCTCGCGTACGGCGGCAATTTCGGAGATATCCGGCAGTGGCGCGTCGGGGGCGGTATGGCTCAGGGCCGTTATTTGGCGAGCGATTCGGCAGGCGACGCGACGGCCAAGAAGCCAGCCGGCAAGAGTCGTCAGGACGATGGCCAACAGCAATGCCGCAATCGAGCTGAGTAGCGGCTCTTGTATCACTGTGCGCGGCACCGCGACGGTGATGGTCCACGGAGCCCAGCGGGACTTTACCGCGAAGAGCCAGTCGGCGTCGACGTCGCGGGCCGGATCGAAGTCCGCCGGTGCCTGGCGGGCGATCAGGTCACCGGCGCTGTCCTGCACCGAGAGCACCCAGCCGGGTGCCATGGGGATCGCGTTCACGAGTCGCTGGATTTCCCGCGTGGTGGAGGTGACGAGCATCAGATGGCGCACGCGGCCGGCGCGTAGCCCAGGTACGACGATGGCCACCAGCGGTTCGTCGATCACCGGACCCTGCACGATATCGCCGACCGCCGGCGTGCCGGTTTCCAGTGCTATCGGCGCTGCGGAACGGCCCTGGCGGGCATCCGGCAGTCGTGGCAGTGGGGTATCAAAGGGCACGCGGGTGTTGAACAACATCTGCCGTTCTGCGTCGGCGAAGATTACCTGGCTGCCGAAGCTCGCGCGGAAAGCCTGGGCCTCGGCGTACAGATCGGGCCAGCGCTTCGGGTCGTCCGCCAGCGGCGAATCCGCCAGCATGCGGAGGGCCAGGATGCGTGCTTCGAGGAAGCCGTCGATTTGCGCCGCGTAGTTGTCGAGCCGCCGGGCCGCCGATTCCTGCGTCGCCACCTGATTGGAGTGCACGTGATATGCAGCCAGGCCGCTGGCCAGCAGCAGTAGCGGTAACAGGCTGAACCAGACCAGGCGAGAGAGGAGTACGGAGAGCGGACTAATATTCATCGTCCGCCTTCCGCGTTGGGGGCGTCGAATGCCGTCCAATCTTCTTCGCAACGTTTTTCACCGTTCGCGAAACTCTTGGAGGCAACAGTCCCCATTACCCTTGTTATGCCAGTGATCAACCCATTCGGCACTATCTCACCCAATCATGCCTCCGTTGCCACTCTGAAAAATGTCGTGCTTGATATATGCCGGGTTGTAACGGATTATACTGCCCTTGCCGTTGCCCCAAACCTCTCACTGAAGTTTTCCGTTGCCGCGCTTCTTCGCCAACCCGGTCGAGGCACCGACTGCTTTCGCGCCTTATTTCGGCCGAGGCGAACGTCGGCAATGCTGCCGACACCGGCCATCGAGATCTTCCAGTTTTCGAGGTGGGCACCGTCAGATCCTGGCCGATCGCCGCTGATCGCCGCTGACCGGCCATCAGCGGCTCAAGCAAAGGCTGTGCTGGTCAAGTTGCCCGCATATAGGGTGCTGGCAGGTTTCCGAGTGCGGCGGCGTCCCTGCTGTCGCGTAACGATGAGAATGAAAAATGTGCCAATTGTTGGGCATGAACTGCAATGTGCCGACCGACATTTGTTTCTCCTTTGCCGGATTCCAGGCGCGCGGTGGCGCGACCGACGTGCATTCCGACGGCTGGGGAATCGCTTTCTTCGAAGGTCGCGGCACGCGCGTTTTCCTCGAGCCACAGCCCTCGTGCTCGTCACCGCTGGCCGAGCTGGTGCGCAGCTATCCGATCCACTCGCAAAACGTCATCGCACATATTCGCAAGGCGACGCAGGGCGTCGTGGCGCTCGAAAACACCCACCCCTTCATGCGCGAACTCTGGGGACGTTACTGGATTTTCGCGCACAACGGGCATTTGCCGGATTTCTCGCCGCCGCTCGACGGCAGCTTCACCCCCGTCGGCCACACCGATAGCGAACGCGCCTTCTGCTGGCTGTTAGAGAACTTGCGGCAGCGCTTTGGCAGTCGTGCGCCCAGCCAGGCGCGGCTCTTCGAGGCGCTGCATCAGCTGACTCTGCAGCTTGCCGCGCAAGGAGCGTGCAACTATCTGCTGTCGAACGGCGATTGCCTGTTCGCCCACTGCTCGACGCAGCTGACCTACATCATTCGCCAGGCACCGTTTGCCGTTGCCCATCTGCGCGACCAGGATGTGAGCATCGACTTCAGCGATGTGACGACGCCGGATGATCGCGTCGCGGTGATCGCTACCGTGCCGCTGACCGACAACGAAGACTGGGCGGTGCTGCCCAGCGGCAGTCTGTGGCTGTTCGAAGAAGGGGCGCCAGTGCGGCATCGGCTGACCGTCGCCGGTCCGGCGAAAGTGGCCTCCGCGGCTTCCTGAAATTCGCGACAGGCTTGGCCTTGACGGAACCGCTGCCTTGCCGGGTGGTCAGGCGTCGGGCTTCTGGTCGTTCGCTCGAGTACCGAGATCGGCGACGGCCTTGTTCATCTCCTCGGCACTCAGCGCTTTCCATTCGCCGCCAGCACTGGCGGCCGACTCCTGATCGTCCGGCGTCTCGTGACGCGCCGCGCGTCTGGTGACGAAGCGCGCCAGCGCCAGCCCGAGTTCGAAAAGCAGGCACATCGGAATGGCCATCATCAACTGTGAAATGACGTCCGGTGGCGTAAAGACAGCGGCGACGACGAAGGAGCCAACAATCACGTAGGGGCGCCATTCCTTGAGCTTGGCGAGATCGACGATACCGGTATAGACCAGGACCACGACCAGCACCGGAACCTCGAAGGTCACGCCAAAGGCCATGAAGGAGGTGAGCACGAATGACAGGTACTTCTCGATGTCGGTCATCCAGGCGACGCCTTCGGGTGCCACCTGCGCCATGAAGCCGAAAACCGTCGGAAAGACCAGGAAATAGGCGAAAGCCATGCCCAGGAAGAACAGCAAGACGCTCACCCCGACCAGCGGCACGGCCAGCTTCTTTTCGTGGGAATAGAGACCCGGCGCTATGAAAGCCCAGATCTGATAGAGGACATAGGGCAGGGCGATCAGGAAAGCGACCATCAGGGCCACTTTCATCGGTACCAGGAACACCCCGATGACGTCGGTGGCAATCATCTGGCCACCTTGCGGCAGTGTCGCTAGCAAGGGCTGCGCCAACAGCGAATAGAGTTCCTTGGCCCACGGGAAGAGGCAAACAAAGACCAGGGCGATGGCGATCAGCGCACGTATCAGACGGCCGCGTAGCTCAACCAGATGCGATAGGAAAGAATCCCCGGTTTCTTCGCTCATTTTTTGCTCAGACCGTTCCGGCTGGTTTTTCGGGGCTGCCGGGTGTGTTCGGCGCTGTCGCGGCGGTGCTCGCTATGGCCGCTTGCGTCGGCTCGGTCGGTGCGATGCTCGGCGACGCGTTGGCGGCCGGCGTGTTGGCGTCGCCTTTGGCCGCCTGCGCGGCGTGCGTCATGGCTTGGCGTGCGGCCTGCACTTCGCTGTTCAGCGACTGTTCGACGCTACGCGCGGAATCCTGGATCTCGGTGCGCAGCTTCTTCAGCTCGTCGAGCTGGATTTCCCGGTTGATGTCCGATTTCACGTCGCTGACGTAACGTTGCGCACGTCCGAGCAGGTGCCCGGCCGCGCGCGCCACTTTCGGGAGACGCTCCGGACCGATGACCACCAGCGCGACGACCGCTATGAGCATCATCTCGGTAAAGCTGATATCAAACATAGGCCGTCGGAGAGTGAATAAGCAATCAATGGGGAAGTCGCGTACGCGATTGGCGGGGCCCCTGGCGGGCGGTCACGCGGTTGGCGCCTGGACTAGCTTTTGGTCTTTTCGCGGACCTCGCCCTCGATGGTTTGCGCGTCGTTGACCTGTTGCGGGGTTTGCTGCTGCTGTGGCGGCGTGCTCCCTGGCGCGGCCGGGTCCTCGCTGGTCGCTTCCTTGATGCCTTCCTTGAAACCCTTGACTGCGCCACCGAGATCGGAGCCCAGTCCGCGGAGTTTCTTGGTTCCGAAAACCAGCAGGACGATGACCAGAACGATCAACCAATGCCAGATGCTGAAAGAACCCATGTCAGGTCTCCATTAATGTGAAAGTCGCGTTTGCGACTCAGAAATCTCGCTTCTCGTTCCGCGGGCTGCCACACCGGTGCGGGCAGCGCTTGCCGTCAGACTCGCTTGAGCATCGGCCCGACCGGTTCCGGTCCGCCGACGATATGGGCGTGCAGGTGCTGTACTTCCTGATGACCTATGAGGCCAGTATTGATGATCAAGCGGAAGCCGTCCGGGCTGCCCTGCTCGGTCGCCAGGCGGTTGGCGACGGTCAGCATGCGTCCGAGAATCGGCACATCCGCTTCGCTGGTGCTGGCCAGCGAGGTGATATGGCGTTTCGGGATCACCAGAACATGCACCGGACGTGCCGGCTTGATGTCATGGAAGGCAAAGATCTCGTCGTCTTCGTAAACCTTTCGCGCCGGGATTTGACCGGCCGCGATCTTGCAGAACAGGCAGTCTTCCATGACTCAGCTCTTTCTCGATTTCTTCTCGTCGATTCCCGAAACGCCTTCGCGGCGCCGCATTTCCTGCAGCACGTCTTCGATCGACAGGCCATAGAAGGCGAGCAGTACCATCGTGTGGTAGAGGACGTCGGTCGACTCCCAGACCACGTGCAGGCGATTGCCTTCCTTGCCGGCCATGATCAACTCGGCGGTTTCTTCGCCGATCTTCTTGAGGATGGCGTCCGGCCCCTTGGCCATCAACTGAGCCGTGTACGAGGTTTCCGGGTCCGCCTTGCGGCGCGCTAGCAGTGTCTCTGAGATCCGGTGCAGCATGTCCATGTTCATTTACCGTAGATTTCCTTGGGATCCTTGAGCACCGGGTCGACCGCCACCCACATTTTCCCCCGCAGTTGATAGAAAAAACAGCTCTCACGACCTGTATGGCAGGCGATTCCACCCTCCTGGTCGATGGCCAGCAGCAGCACGTCGCCGTCACAGTCGGTACGAATCGAACGTACGCGTTGCGCATGACCGGATTCCTCGCCCTTGCGCCACAGTCGTTTGCGAGAACGTGACCAGTATACCGCGCTGCCGCTGTTTACCGTCTCCTGCAGAGATTGCCGGTTCATGAAGGCGAACATCAGCACCCGACCACTGTCGGCATCCTGGGCAATCGCCGGCAGCATTCCCTGCTCGTCCCACTTGAGGGCGTCCAGCCAGTCCTGGCCGGGGTCCAGGTCACTCACAGGCGGACCTCGATTCCCCGCTCGCGCATATAGGTCTTGGCCTGGTGAACCGTGAACTCACCAAAGTGGAAAATGCTCGCTGCCAGAACCGCATCGGCGCGGCCGTCGCTGACGCCGTCGGCGAGATGCTGGAGATTGCCGACGCCACCACTGGCGATCACCGGGATGTCGACGGCGTCGGCTACGGCGCGCGTCAGCGACAGGTCGAAACCGTTGCGCGTGCCGTCGCGATCCATGCTGGTGAGCAGGATTTCGCCGGCACCGAGCTGTTGCACGCGGCGCGCCCAGGCAATGGCGTCGATGCCGGTATTGCGGCGTCCGCCATGGGTGAAAACCTGCCATTCGCCCGGGGCCACCTGTTTGGCGTCGATGGCCACAACGATGCATTGATTGCCGACCTTGGCCGACGCTTCGCCGATCAGATCCGGGTTTTCGACGGCGGCGGTGTTCATGCTCACCTTGTCGGCGCCGGCGTTCAGCAGGCGCCGTACGTCGGCAACCGAGCGCACGCCGCCACCGACGGTCAGCGGAATGAAGACTTCCGCGGCACAAGCTTCGACGACGTGCAGGATGATGTCGCGCTGGTCTGATGAGGCCGTGATGTCGAGGAAGGTGATTTCATCGGCCCCTTGCTGGTCGTAGCGACGCGCGATTTCGATCGGGTCACCGGCATCGCGCAGTTCGACGAAATTCGTGCCCTTGACGACACGGCCGGCGGTCACGTCCAGGCAGGGGATGATGCGTTTGGCCAGGCCCATGTTCGGTCAGCGCCCTTGATCTTGCCAGCGGGCGCGTTCAGGCATTTGCCGCCCGGTCCGCTTCCGCCTGTGCGACGGCAAAATCCAGTGAGCCGTCGTAAATGGCGCGACCGGCGATGGCGGCGCTGATGCCGTCCTGCTCGACCGCACAAAGGCGCCGGATGTCGTCGATGCACGACAGGCCTCCGCTGGCGATGACCGGGATCAGCAGGGCCTGGGCCAGCTTTACCGTGGCCTCGATGTTGATTCCGGAGAGCATGCCGTCGCGACCGATATCGGTGTAAATGATCGCTTCGACACCGTAATCCTCGTACTTCTTGGCCAGATCGATGACGTCGTGCCCGGTCATCTTGGACCAGCCCTCAACCGCCACCTTGCCGTCGCGCGCGTCGATGCCGACGATGATGTGGCCGGGGAAGGCGCCGCAGGCGTCATGCAGGAAGCCGGGATTCTTCACTGCCGCCGTGCCGATGATCACGTAACTGACGCCATCGTCGAGGCAGCGTTCTATGGTGTCGAGATCGCGGATGCCGCCGCCGAGTTGAACGGGAATGTCGTCGCCAACCGCCTGTACGATTTCCTTGATGGCGCTCTCGTTCTTCGGCTTGCCGGCGAAGGCGCCGTCGAGGTCGACCACGTGCAGGCGCCGGGCACCCTGGGCAAGCCAGTCACGAGCCTGCTCGCCGGGAGAGCTGGAGAAAACGGTCGCCTGGTCCATAAGACCCTGTTTGAGCCGGACGCACTGTCCGCCTTTGAGGTCAATCGCGGGGATAATCAACATGTCGGAAGAAGGAGTGAAGTGAGTTGGAACGAGGGTGAGCAGGGCGCCGGAAGCAAAGGGAGCGACGTTCGGTCAAGGCTTCCAGGCGACGAAGTTGGCCAGCAGGGCGAGCCCATCAACGGCACTTTTCTCCGGATGGCACTGAATGGCAAAGATATTATCCCGAGCCACCGCACTGGTAAAGGGTATGCCGTAGTTGGTGGTGCCGACGATGGCGGCGGCGTCGAGTGGTTCGACGAAGTAGCTGTGCACGAAATAGAAACGTGCGTCGTCGGCAATGCCTTTCCAGAGCGCGTGTTCCCGGGCCTGCCTGACCTCGTTCCAGCCCATGTGCGGCACCTTGAGCTTGTTGCCCGTGGCGTCGATCATTTTTTCGGCGGGAAAGCGGTGCACCCCGCCGGCGATCAGGCCCAGGCCGGGGACATCGCCTTCGTCGCTGTGCTCGAAGAGCATTTGCTGGCCGATACAGATGCCCAGGAAGGGCTTGTTGCGGGCGGCTTCCAGCACCGCTGTACGCAGGCCGCGGCTTGCGATTTCGCGCATGCAGTCCGGCATGGCGCCCTGGCCGGGGACGACCACGCGTTCAGCGGCCGCGACCTCGGCCGGATCCGACGTCACCAGCACCTGACGGCCAGCGGCGACGTGGGCCAGCGCCTGCCAGACCGAACGTAGGTTGCCCATCCCGTAATCGACGACGACGATCGCTCCCTTGCCGGCGCCGGACGCGGTCATCAGAGCGTGCCCTTGGTCGACGGGATGCTGCTGCCGGCGCGTGGATCGGCTTCGACGGCGGCGCGCAGGGCGCGTCCGAAGGCCTTGAACACGGTTTCGGCCTGGTGGTGTGCATTGTCACCACGCAAATTGTCGATGTGCAGGCTCAGCAAGGCGTGGTTGACCAGACCCTGGAAGAATTCATGCACCAGGTCGACATCGAAGGCGCCAATCATTGCGCGCTTGAAATCGACATGAAATTCGAGCCCCGGTCGGCCGGAGAGATCGATCACCACGCGCGACAGTGCTTCGTCGAGAGGGACATAGGCGTGGCCGTAGCGGCGCAGCCCTTTCTTGTCGCCCAGTGCCCTGGCCAGCGCCTGGCCAAGGGTGATGCCGATATCTTCGACGGTGTGATGGGCGTCGATGTGCAGGTCGCCGTCGGCTTGAATCTCGAGGTCGATCAGGCCGTGTCGCGCAATCTGTTCGAGCATGTGGTCGAGAAAGGGAACGCCGGTGGCGAAGCTGCTCTGGCCGCTGCCATCGAGGTTCACGCGAACGGTGATCCGGGTTTCGAGTGTATTCCTGGAAACTTCTGCTTGCCGCATCGGGAGCCCATCGCAGGGTGGCAAAAAATGTCGGGTAGGAAGAAAAGCCTCGCGCTTCGCGTGCGCGACTTTCATGGTAATCGGCTACGGCGCCTTGACCGACAGAGGCGCATGATACCATTTCACGCTTCCCTTGCATCCGAACTGAGCCGCCTTTCATGAGCCGCTACTGGAGTTCCCTCGTTCATCGCCTGACGCCCTATGTTCCGGGCGAGCAGCCCAAGTTGGCGAAGCTGGTCAAGCTGAATACCAACGAGAATCCCTATCCGCCGTCGCCCCGCGTGGCGGAGGCGATTGCCGAGGAGCTGAGCAAGGGCGGCGAGCGCCTGCGACTGTATCCGGATCCAAGTGCGGATTGCCTCAAGGAAGCCGTTGCCGCCCGCTTTGCCGATTGCGGCATCAGCGCGCAGCAGGTCTTTGTCGGCAACGGCTCGGATGAAGTGCTGGCGCACGCGTTCATGGCACTGCTCAAGCACGAGTTGCCGATTCTCTTTCCCGACATCAGCTATAGCTTCTATCCGGTCTACTGCGGTTTGCACGAGGTGGCCTATGCGACGGTGCCGCTGGATGAGGATTTCGCGATCCGTATCGACGACTATGTGGCGCCGAACGGCGGCATCATTTTCCCGAACCCGAATGCGCCGACTGGCTGTTTGCTGCCACTGGACCAGATCGCCCGTCTGCTGGCCAGGCATCGCGAGTCGGTGGTTGTCATCGATGAAGCCTACGTGGACTTCGGCGGCGAGTCGGCGCTGGCGCTGGTCAATGAGCACCCGAATCTGCTGGTCGTGCGCACCCTGTCCAAGGCGCACTCGCTGGCCGGCCTGCGCGTCGGCTATGCGGTCGGCCAGTGCGCGCTGATCGAGGCGCTGGACCGCGTCAAGAACAGCTTCAACTCGTATCCGCTCGATCGCCTGGCGATTGCCGGCGCCGTTGCCGCGATCGGCGACCAGGCCTATTTCGACGGCACTCGGCAAGCGGTGATGCGCAGCCGTGAGGTGCTGTGCACTGCCTTGTCGGGCCTGGGTTTTGCGGTCTTGCCGTCAGCGGCCAATTTCGTCTTTGCGCGCCACCAGCAACAGGATGCGGCTGAGCTGGCCGCCGCGCTGCGCCAGCGCGGGATCATCGTTCGCCATTTCAAATTGCCGCGCATCGACCAGCACCTGCGCATCACCGTCGGTACCGACGCGCAATGCGCACTGCTCGTCGACGCCTTGCGCGAGATTCTGGCTTGAGCGCCTGAGCGTCTGAGCGTCTGAGCGTCTGACTGCGGCCCCGAAGGTCGCGCGCTGCCGTTCAGCTCTCGATGCGATACTCGGCGGAGCGGGCGTGTGCCGGCAGGCCTTCGCCGTAGGCCAGCGTCGCCGCAATGCGCCCCAGGGTTTTCGATGCTGCCTGCGAAACGCGGATCAGGCTGCTACGTTTCTGGAAGTCATAGACGCCGAGGGGTGATGAGAAGCGCGCGCTGCCGGCGGTGGGGAGAACGTGGTTCGGGCCCGCGCAGTAGTCACCCAGCGATTCCGAGGTGTAGCGGCCGATGAAGATCGCGCCCGCGTGGTCGATCTTGTCCACCCACGCGTCGGCGTCTTCGATCGACAGTTCGAGGTGTTCGGGGGCAATGCGGTTGGCGATCCGGCAGGCCTCATCGAGATCGCGCACCTGGATCAGCGCGCCGCGATTTTCAAGTGCGGCACGGATCACCTGCTGGCGCGGCATGCTCGGCAGGAGTCTTTCGAGTGCTGCCGCGACGCGTTCGATGTACGCAGCGTCCGGACAAAGCAGCAGCGATTGCGCCAGTTCGTCGTGCTCGGCCTGCGAAAAGAGGTCCATCGCCACCCACTCGGGGTCGGTGTGGCCATCGCAGATCACCAGGATCTCCGACGGGCCGGCGACCATGTCGATGCCGACGACGCCAAAGACGCGGCGCTTGGCTGCGGCGACGTAGGCATTGCCGGGACCAACGATCTTGTCTACTTGCGGAACGGTCTGCGTGCCATAGGCCAGCGCCGCAACCGCCTGCGCGCCGCCGATGGTGAATACGCGATCGACGCCGGCCAGCGCTGCGGCGGCGAGGACCAGCCGGTTCTGTTCCCCGGCCGGGGTCGGCACGACCATGATCAATTCACCGACGCCAGCAACGCGCGCCGGGATGGCGTTCATCAGCACCGATGACGGGTAGGAGGCCTTGCCACCGGGCACGTAGAGGCCGACGCGGTCGAGCGGCGTGATCTTCTGGCCAAGCATGGTACCGCGCGTGTGCTCGCCATCTTCTTCATATTGCCAGCTATACATCGTCTGCCGCTGATGGTAGTCGCGCACGCGGCTGGCCGCTGCTTCGAGCGCCTGACGCTGCTCGCCGGGAAGCTCGGCCAGCGCAGCCTGTAGCGCCGGCTGCGGAATTTCCAGCGCCGCCATCGAGTGCGCTTGCAAGCCGTCGAAGCGTTGCGTGTACTCGATCACCGCTGCGTCGCCGCGGGCTTTGACGTCGGCGAGGATGGCGGCGACCGTTCGCTCGATGGCTTCGTCCTGGGTGGCCTCGAAGGCGAGCAGCCTGTCGAGTTTGGTCGCGAAATCGGGTTCGCTGCTGTTCAGGCGCTTGATGGCAATCATTGCTCGACCACTGCGGCGATGGCATCGAGAATCGGCTCCAGCGTTTCGCGCTTCAGCTTCAGCGCCGCTTGATTGACGATCAGCCGCGACGAGATGTCCATGACGTGCTCGACGGCGACGAGATTGTTTGCTTTCAGCGTGCTGCCGGTGGACACCAGGTCGACAATGGCGTCGGCGAGACCGGCCAGCGGTGCCAGTTCCATCGAACCGTAGAGCTTGATCAGGTCGACATGCACGCCCTTGGCGGCGAAGTGCTCGCGCGCGATGTTGACGTATTTGCTGGCCACCTTGAGTCGTGCCCCCTGACGGACGGCGCTGCTGTAGTCGAAGCCGGCTGGGATGGCGACCATCATTCGACACTTGGCGATCTTCAGGTCGATCGGCTGGTACAGGCCCTCGCTGCCGTGTTCGAGCAGCACATCCTTGCCCGCCACGCCAAGGTCGGCAGCGCCGTACTGGACGTAGGTCGGGGCGTCGGTGGCGCGGACGATGACTAGGCGCACATCGTCGCGGGTGGTCGGAATGATCAGCTTGCGCGAGGTTTCGGGATTCTCGAGCGGCTCAATGCCGGCGGCCGCCAAGAGCGGCAGCGTCTCTTCAAAAATACGGCCCTTCGAGAGGGCAATGGTGATGCCATTCACGGCGCTTTTCCTGCTCGACGACGAAGCGCGCATTCTACCGCAATGCCGTCGCCGAGGCCGCTTGCGCGGCACGGGCCGAACTCTCTGCCGTGTCAGCTGCGGAGCCAACGACTGACGGCCGGCGGGCAGGGGCTGCCGGCGGGTCAGAGAGCGCCGCGAACGCAATCCACCGAATAGACGGACTTGCCGTTGACTACGGCCTTGACCAGGCCATGGACGTCGGTTTCGAAGCCCGGGAAGCGTTCATTGAAATCGCGCGCGAAGCGCAGATAGCGGACGATAGTGGCATTGAAACGCTCGCCGGGGATGAGCAGGGGAATTCCCGGCGGGTAGGGCGTGAGCAAGGTGCTGGTGATCCGCCCTTCGAGTTGCTCGATCGGGACGCGGTCGATCTCGCGGTGCGCCATGCGCGCGAAAGCGTCGGTCGGCTTCATCGCCGGTTCCATGTCCGAGAGATACATCTCCGTGGTCAGGCGCGCGACATCGTTGGCGGCGTAGATGCCGTGAATCTGCTTGCACAGGTCTTTCAGTCCGTAGCCGGCATAACAGGCGTTCTTGGCCAGGAACTCGGGCATTACTTTCCATAGCGGCAGGTTCTGGTCGTAGCCATCCTTGAACTGCTGCAGTTCGGTGACCATCGTGTTCCAGCGGCCTTTGGTGATGCCGATGGTGAACATGATGAAGAACGAGTAGAGACCACACTTCTCCACGATGATGCCGTGTTCGGCCAGGTACTTGGTGACGATCGCTGCCGGTATTCCCCAGTCGGCGAAGTCGCCATCGACGTCCAGCCCCGGCGTGATGATCGTTGCCTTGATCGGATCGAGCATGTTGAAGCCTTCGGCGAGCATGCCGAAACCATGCCAGCGCTCGCCCGGCTTGAGCATCCACGCGGCGCGTTCTTCAATGCCTTCCTCGGAGAGATCGTCCGGCCCCCAAACCTTGAACCACCAGTCGGCGCCCCACTCCTGTTCGACCTTGCGCATCGTGCGCCGGAAGTTGAGCGCTTCGGCAATCGATTCTTCGACCAGCGCGGTTCCGCCCGGCGCCTCCATCATCGCCGCGGCGACGTCGCAGGACGCGATGATTGCGTATTGCGGCGACGTCGAGGTGTGCATCAGATAGGCTTCGTTGAAGAGGTCGCGGTCGAGTTTGCGCTCTTGCGAATCCTGCACCAGTATTTGCGAGGCCTGCGACAGGCCGGCCAGCAGCTTGTGCGTCGATTGCGTCGAGAAGATCATGGTGTCCTTGCAGCGCGGCCGGTCGGCGCCGATTGCATGGTAGTCGCCGTAAAAGTCGTGGAATGCGGCGTGCGGCAGCCAGGCTTCATCGAAGTGCAGGGTGTCGATCGCACCGTCGAGCATTTCCTTGATCTCCTCGACGTTGTAGACGATGCCGTCGTAAGTGCTTTGGGTGATGGTCAGCACGCGCGGCTTGGTCTTGACTTCGCGGGCGAAGGGATGCGCCTCGATCTTCTGGCGGATGTTTTCCCAGCGGAACTGCTCCTTGGGAATCGGGCCGATTATTCCGTAGTGGTTCCTGGTTGGCATCAGGAATACCGGTATTGCGCCGGTCATGATGATCGAGTGGAGCACCGATTTGTGGCAGTTGCGGTCGACGATGACCACGTCGCCCGGGGCGACGGTCGAATGCCAGACGATCTTGTTCGAGGTCGAAGTGCCGTTGGTGACAAAAAACAGGTGGTCGGCGCTGAAGATGCGCGCCGCATTGCGCTCCGAGGCGGCGACCGGGCCGGTGTGGTCGAGCAATTGGCCGAGTTCCTCGACCGCATTGCAGACATCCGCGCGCAGCATGTTCTCGCCGAAGAACTGGTGGAACATGCGCCCGACCGGGCTCTTCAGGAAGGCCACCCCGCCCGAGTGGCCCGGGCAATGCCAGGAATAGGAGCCATCCTCGGCGTAGTGCGTCAACGCGCGGAAGAACGGCGGCGCCAGGCTGTCCAGATAGGCTTTGGCCTCGCGGATGACGTAGCGGCCGATGAACTCGGCGGTGTCTTCGAACATGTGGATGAAGCCGTGCAGTTCACGCAGGACGTCGTTCGGGATGTGCACCGAAGTGCGCGTCTCGCCGTACAGGAAAATCGGGATATCTTCGTTTCGGCAGCGAATTTCCTTGACGAAGGCGCGCAGGCTGGTGACCGTCGATTCGGCCTTGCCGTCCCTGAAGTCTTCGTCGTCGATGGTCAGAATGAAGGCCGAGGCACGGCTTTGCTGCTGGGCAAACGACGTCAGGTCGCCATAGCTGGTGACGCCAAGCGCTTCAAAGCCCTTTTTTTCTATGGCCTTGGCCAGCGCCCGAATACTCAGACCGCCCGTGTTTTCCGAACGGTAGTCCTTATCGATGATGATTACCGGGAAATCGAGATGCATGGCCAGTCCAGTACGAAATCAAGAGTGGTAGGACACGAGCACGGCGCACCTGGGCGCGTTGCCGATGCGTATTGCGTGCCGACGATGCCGCTGGCGCTCACGCAGGGGTCACATTTTCGGCAGCGTCACGCCGGTCTGGCCCTGATATTTCCCCGCACGGTCCTTGTACGAGGTTTCGCATTCCTCGTCGGATTCGAAGAACAGGACCTGGGCGATCCCCTCGTTGGCATAGATTTTCGCCGGCAGCGGGGTCGTGTTCGAGAATTCCAGCGTCACGTGGCCTTCCCACTCGGGCTCGAACGGCGTCACGTTGACGATGATTCCGCAGCGTGCGTAGGTGCTCTTACCGAGACAGACGGTCAGTACGCTGCGCGGAATGCGGAAATACTCGACGGTACGGGCCAGGGCAAACGAGTTCGGAGGGATGATGCAGAAGTCGCTCTTGACCTCGACGAACGAGTTCGGATCGAAGTTCTTGGGGTCGACGATCGTCGAGTTGAGGTTGGTGAACAGCTTGAATTCGTTTGAGCAGCGAATGTCATAGCCGTAGCTCGAAGTGCCATAGGAGACGATCCGGCGACCATCGATCTCGCGCACCTGGTTGGCTTCGAAGGGCTCGATCATGCCGTGCTCTTCCGCCATGCGGCGGATCCACCTGTCCGACTTGATCGACATTGCTGGTCACCCTAACCGTGATAGTGCTTGGAAAGGTGCCCATTCTACGGCGTCCAGCCGGCCGAGGAAACCGGAAACGGTTTTCCGGCCGGGCTGTCAGGCGAGGGTCAGCAAGGCCATGCGCAATGCCGCAGCGCAAGCGGCCCGCGTTCTGCGCTAGTGCTCAGGTGTTCTGGACGACGATGCTCGGGAACTTGGCGCTCATGTCGCGGCTACGCTCGGCGACCTTGACCGCCAGACGGCGGGCGATCGTCCGGTAGATGTCGGCGGCGCGGGAGTCGGGCGCACCGACCACCGTCGGCGTGCCGGCATCGGTCAGCTCGCGGATCGAGAGTTCGAGCGGCAGCGCGCCGAGGAACTCGGTGTCGTAGTCCTTGCACATCTGCGCACCGCCGCCGTGGCCGAAGATATGCTCCTCGTGGCCGCACTGCGAACAAATGTGGATGCTCATGTTTTCGACCAGGCCGAGAATCGGGATGCCGACTTTCTCGAACATCTTGAGGCCCTTGCGGGCATCGATCAGCGCGATGTCCTGCGGCGTGGTGACGATCACCGCGCCGGTCACGGGAACCTTCTGCGCCAGCGTCAGTTGCGTGTCGCCGGTCCCCGGGGGCATGTCGACGATCAGATAATCGACGTCATCCCAGGCGGTCTGCTTGAGCAACTGCTCAAGGGCCTGGGTGACCATCGGTCCGCGCCAGACCATCGGCGAATCGATATCGATCATGAAGCCGATGGACATCGCCTGCAGGCCGTGCGCGCGCAGCGGATCCATGGTCTTGCCGTCCTCGGACTCGGGCTTCTGGCCTGCCAGGCCGAGCATCTGCGGTTGTGAAGGGCCGTAAATGTCGGCGTCGAGCAGACCGACCGTGGCGCCCTCTTGAGCCAGCGCCAGTGCCAGGTTCACCGCGGTCGTGCTCTTGCCGACGCCGCCCTTGCCCGAGGCCACGGCGATGATGTTCTTGACGCCGGGCAGCGGCTTCAGGCCTCGCTGTACGGTATGGGCGACGATCTTGACGCTGATGTTGGCGCTGACATTGCCGATCCCGGGGACTGATCTCAGCTTCTCGATCACCGTCCGACGGATTTCGTCGAGCTGTGTTTTTGCCGGGTAGCCGAGTTCAATATCGAGCGAGACGTCGGCCCCTTCGACTTTGATGTTCTTTGCCGAACGCGTCGACAGGTAATCTTTTTCGGTGTTCGGATCGATCAGATCCTTCAGTGCCGCCTGTACGGCGTCTATCGTTACAGCCATGGTTGCCAAAGCTCCTGTGATGGATACCTGAGTAATTTAGTAAAGTTTACTCGAAAAAGCGGGACAGCACACGCCCCCTTGCGCCGCGCTTGCGTACTGTGGCGAGCTGCTGTGCACCTTTGTCCCGCACCTGCTGCCTGTTAAGCTCCCGGCATGAATACGCCCTCTCGACAAACGCGTCGCGCAGAAAAGGCCTGGGTGCTGGCGGCCATTCGCCGCATCGAAGCCGACTTCCAGCGCTCCAGCGACACCCACCTGATCCCTCTGCCACTGCCCGGTTTTCCAGGCGTCGATCTGTATCTGAAGGATGAGTCCAGTCACCCCACGGGTAGCCTCAAGCACCGTCTGGCGCGCTCGCTGTTTCTCTACGCCCTGTGCAATGGCTGGCTGCGCGAAGGGAGCACGGTTGTCGAGGCGTCCAGCGGCTCGACGGCTGTTTCGGAGGCTTATTTCGCCCGCCTCGTCGGCTTGCCTTCGCCCGCCTCGTCGGCTTGCCGTTTCTCGCCGTGATGCCCGCTTCAACCTCCTCGGAGAAGATCACGGCCATCGAATTCCAGGGCGGCCGCTGTCATTTGATCGACGATCCAATGAGCATTTACAGTGAGTCGCAGCGGCTGGCAGACGAACTCGACGGCCACTACATGGACCAGTTTACCTATGCCGAGCGGGCGACCGATTGGCGTTCCAACAACAATATCGCGGAGTCTATTTTTGAACAGATGCGGCTCGAGAAGCACCCTGTTCCGAGCTGGCTGGTATCGAGTGCGGGTACCGGCGGTACCGTCGCCACGCTTGGCCGCTACGTACACTACCGGGCGCGGCCAACGCGCGTCTGTGCAGCAGACGCCGAGTTCTCGGTTTTCTTCGAGCACTACCGTAGCCGCGACCCGCAGCTGCGTCTCTACGAAGGATCACGGATCGAAGGTATTGGTCGGCCACGCGTCGAGGCGTCGTTTCTGCCCGAGGTGATCGATGCCATGGTCAAGGTGCCGGACGTCTGGTCGGTGGCGGCGATGCACGAGCTGTCGGCGCGTCTGGGCCGTGGCGTCGGTCCTTCGACGGGCACCAATCTGCTCGCCGCGCTGGCGTGCATGGAGCAGATGCGCGCCAGCGGCGAAAGCGGCTCGGTGGTGACTCTGCTTTGTGATTCCGGGCAGCGCTACGCCAAGACCTATTACAACGAAGACTGGCTGCAGCGCGCCGGTCTGAATTGCGCGGGCGAGCGCCTCGCCGTGGCGGCTTCGCTCGATGCGGGCGAGATCGCCACGCCGCTGGCCGTCAGTTGGCAGACCGCAGGAGAACTATGAGCAAGGCTCTCCGGCCAGCCACCAGCTTGCTCGCCGCCTACTTTGCGACGGCTGCTGTGGTGGTCGCCGCCGGTACGCTATTCTGTCGTACCCAGTTGCGCCAGGTTTCGAACACCGTCGGGTTGAGCGCGGCGATCACCGAGCGGCGCCAGACATCTTCCGCGTCGTAGTCGTCGTTGCTCAGGGTGCACACCTGTCCGCCGCTTTCGCGCAGGATGAGGCTGCCAGCCGCGTAGTCCCAGAGCTTCTGGCCGCCATGCAGGTAGAGATCGAGACGGCCGGCAGCGAGGTTGCACCAGTCGAGAGTCGAACTGCCGAAGTTGCGCTGTGAGTAGAACGGCGGGTTGACCGCAATGCGATCGGCGAGTGGCTTCGGGATGCGCTTGAAGTCCACGCCACCGACCGCCCGCCCGATGTCGGCTGTGACCTCGCGCAGCGGCAGGCGGCGGCCATTGAGGTAGGCGCCATTGCCTTCGCGGGCGTAGAACATCTCGTCGGTGATCGGGTTGTAGGTCACCGCCAGGCGTGTCCGCCGCTCGCGGATCCAGGCCACCGAGACGGCAAAGACGGGGAGACCATTGATGAAGTTCGTGGTGCCGTCGATCGGGTCGATGCACCACAAGCCGTCGTGGTCGTTGCTGCCGCCATGCCAGGCTTCGTGCTGAATCGCCGGCGTCATCTCTTCGCCAATGATCGGGCAGTCTCGGATCTCCAGCAGGCGGTCATGGAGAAAGTGTTGGGCAGCCAGATCGGCTTCCGAGCAGAAGGAGCCGTCGTCTTTGCGCTGATCGTGAACGACGCGCAAAAAGCGCGGCATGATCTCGCGCTGCGCCACTTCGCGGACAAGCACGACGACCCCGTCAAGCATCCGTTTGAGTTCGCTGTCAGCGGCCGCTAGTCTGGCCGCGTTATCGATACCGTTCATCGTCAATCAGGCGCGCCACTTGATCGAACAACCGATGCTGGCCGTTTGTTCGCGTGGCCCTTGTCCGGTTTCGGCGATCATGTGCATGGCTTCCAGTAGTTCGCGTCGAGCATCGGCTGCTGCCGGCATGCGGCCGCTGGCGTCGAGACGGCCGCGATACTGCAGTTCCAGCTGGTCGTTGAAAGCAAAGAAGTCCGGCGTGCAAACGGCTGCGTAGCTGCGCGCGACCTTCTGCGTCGCGTCGTAGAGGTAGGGGAAGGAGAAGTTGAGCTGGCGCGCCAGTTTCTGCATGTTTTCAGGGGAATCCTCGGGGTATTCGCTGGGGTCGTTGCTCATGATCGCGGCGACGCCGACGCCCAGGGATTGCACTTCGCGTGCGTCACGACAGATGCGATCGATGATTGCCTTGACATAGGGGCAGTGGTTGCAGATGAACATCAACAGCAGGCCCTTCGGGCCCCGCAGCGAGTCGAGGCTGTGCCTTGCTCCTGTGGTGTCTTCGAGTTCAAAATCGACTGCTCGCCAGCCGAAGTCACACACCGGTGTATTGAGCGCCATGACAAAACCTGCCTCCAAAGAACGACCGTCCAAAAGTTAAGCTTTTATAATAGCATGGTGAATGATCCCCGTTTTCATTGCCCGATTCCGCTGGCGGTTGGCGCGCGCGCCGACTTGCCCGAGCGCGTGGCGCATCATGCGAGCAAGGTCTTGCGCCTGCGCAGCGGCGCTGCCTTGACGTTGTTTACCGGCGCGGGGGGGGAATATTCAGCACGAATAGTGCTTGTCGAGCGTTCACGAGTCGCTGTCGAGGTGCTCGGCTACTCGCCCGTCGAGCGGGAATCGCCGCTTTCGATTACCTTGGTGCAGGCGCTGCAGGCGGGCGACAAAATGGATCTGACGGTGCAGAAGGCCGTCGAACTCGGCGTTCAGCGTATCGTGCCGGTGATCTCGCGGCGTAGTGTGGTGCGCCTTGCCGATCAGCGCGCGGTACGTCGGCTCGAGCATTGGCGCGCTGTCGTCGTCGCCGCCTGCGAACAGTGCGGACGAAATCGTCTTCCGGAAGTCGTGGCGCCGGAAAGCCTTGACGATTGGCTGCAGCGCGGCTGCGAGCCGAATGTCCTGCGCCTGCTGTTGGCGCCGGCCGCCGGACGCGCTCTGAGCAGCGTCCCAGTGCCTGGCGCGGGTACGTATATTGAACTGCTGATCGGCGCCGAGGGTGGGCTGGCGGCAGAGGAAATGCAACTGGCGTCGCAGTGCGGTTTTTTGTCACTACGTCTCGGGCCGCGTATCCTGCGTACCGAGACCGCTGGGCTGGCGGCACTGGCGGCAGTCCAGTTTTTGTGGGGTGACTTGAAGGAGGAGGTGACTGATGTTTGAATCGGCCGAACTGGGACATAAGATCGACAAGGCAACCTACCGCGAGGAGGTGCCCGCTTTACGCGCGGCCCTGCTCGAAACGCAGGAGTTGTTGCGCGCCAATGGCAGCTTCCCGGTGATCATCCTGATCAGCGGCGTCGATGGGTCGGGCAAGGGTGACACGATCAATGCGCTCTACGAGTGGATGGATCCGCGCTATCTGTCGACGCATGCGTTCTACGCGCCGACTGCCGAAGAAAAGGCGCGTCCTTCGATGTGGCGTTACTGGCGGGCGCTGCCGCGTAACGGACGCGTCGGGATCTTTTCTGGTTCCTGGTATTCGCATCCGATCGCCGAGCGCATCGCCAAGGAAATCTCGGGCGCCGATTTCGACCAGAAGATGGACCAGCTCAATCGTTTCGAGGCCATGCTGGTCAATGAGGGGGCCCTGATCCTCAAATTCTGGATACACCTCTCAAAGGATGCACAGCAGGAGCGTCTGAAATCAATCGAAGCCAATCCTCTGACCAAGTGGCGGGTGACCAAGGCCAGCTGGGATCGCCTGAAGACCTACGACAAGTTGCAGGAGGTTGCCGGCCACCTCCTGCGCACGACAAGTACGCCCGGGGCGCCGTGGATCATTGTCGAGGGTACGGACGATCGTTATCGCTCCCTGACCGTCGGCAAGACCATCCTCGAAGCGATGCAGAAGCGCCTGGCCGACAAGCGCGAGCAGAGTGCGCCAGTGGCGCCGCCGATAACGCCGCGGATCGACAGTCTGGATGTGCTCAGTGCGCTTGACCTCTCGCAGAGCTTGCCAAAGGACGTCTATTCGGCTGAACTCGCCAGGTGGCAGGGGCGTTTGGCGGAACTGATGCGTCACCCGGAATTCACCAAGCGAGCCTTGATCCTCGCTTTCGAGGGCTCCGATGCCGCCGGCAAGGGAGGCGCCATCCGCCGCGTGATGTCGGCCATGGATGCTCGCCAGTATCGCATCATCCCGGTTGCCGCACCGACCCAGGAGGAACTCGCCCATCCCTACCTGTGGCGTTTCTGGCGGCATATGCCGCGCCTCGGGCGGGTGACCATTTTCGACCGAACCTGGTACGGTCGGGTACTGGTCGAGCGGGTCGAAGGTTTCTGCAGCGAAGCCGACTGGTCGCGCGCTTACGCCGAGATCAACGATTTCGAGCATGACATCAATCATGCCGGCGGGATCGTCATCAAGTTCTGGCTGCAGATCAGTGATGAGGAGCAGCTCAAGCGCTTCGAGGGGCGTGCGGAGGTCGAACACAAGCGCTTCAAGATTACCGAGGAAGATTGGCGCAACCGCGAGAAAGCGGGGCCCTACCATGAGGCGGTCTGCGACATGATTGACCGTACCAGCTCCGGAACCGCCCCGTGGACGGTCGTCGAAGCCAATGACAAGTATTTTGCCCGCGTCAAGATCATCCGGACGATCTGCCAGCGTCTCGAGACGGAGTTGCAGGTCGAGCCGATGAAAGAACCGAAGGTCTCGAAGTCTTCGAAGGCCAAGGAAGCCAAGGAAGCCAAGGAAGCCAAGGAGACGAAAGAGGCCGCGAAAGCGGCGAACGGCGACCAGGGCAGCGAGAAGGCCGAGCCGACGGAGTGACATGTCCGAGGACTTCAGTTCTGCCCACTTCGTTGTCTGGTTCCGTTCGGTTGCGCCGTACGTCAATCTGTTTCGTGGCAAGACCTTTCTGATCGCCTTTGGCGGCAAGGCGATCGCCGGGCCGTTGGCACGTACCTTGGCCTACGACGTCAACCTCCTGGCGGCGCTTGGTGTCCGCCTGATTCTGGTTCACGGCGCGCGGCCTCAGATCGAGGAGTTGCTGCGGCAAAGAGGGCTGGAGTCGGTCTATCACGGCAACTACCGGGTGACCGACGCCAACGCACTCGACTGCGCAATCAACGCGGTGGGCAGCATCTACGTCAGGATCGAGGCCCTGCTCTCGCAGGGCCTCGCCGATACGCCGATGGCCAACAGCACGATCAGGGTGGTCGGCGGCAATTTCGTGACCGCGCGCCCGCTCGGAGTGCTCGATGGGGTCGACCTGCAGTATTCCGGCCAAGTGCGCAAGGTCGATAGCGAGGGAATTCGCGCACAGTTGGGTCTCGGCAACATCGTTCTGTTGTCCTGCCTGGGGTCGAGCCCGACCGGAGAGATCTTCAATCTCGCGGTGGAGGAGGTGGCCGAGGCGGTCGCCTCCTCGCTGCCGGTGGACAAGCTTGTTTTTCTGACCGACAGCCGCGGGGCCACCGATATCGACGGCGCGCTGCTCGACGAGTTGACGGTAGACGCGGCCGAGCGACTGGTCAGTCTCGGTGACTGGCTGTCTAGTGATCTGAAGCGCTATCTTCCCTGCGCCGTGCGCGTTTGCCGTGCCGGGGTCGGACGCGTGCACATGATCGGCTACGATGAGGACGGTACGCTTTTGCGCGAGCTGTTTACGCGTGATGGCGTGGGCACGGTAATCAGCCGCGAGTCGCTTGAAATCCTGCGCGACGCGCGTCCCGACGATATCGGTGGCCTGGTGGCCCTGATCGAACCGCTCGAAGAGGAAGGTTCGCTGGTTCGCCGTTCACGAGAGCTGCTCGAGCGCGAGATTTCGCGCTTCTCGGTGGTTGAGCACGATCGGGTGATCGTCGCCTGTGCGGCGCTTTACCCGTATGGGGCCGAAGAGGCAGAGCTGGCTTGCGTGGCCGTGCACCCGCATTACCGTCGTTGGGGTTACGGCGCACTGCTGATGAAGCGTATCGAGGGCAAGGCGCGCGCTGCAGGAGTCAAGCGCCTGTTCGTGCTGACGACAGTGACTTCGCAGTGGTTCAGGGAGCGCGGTTTCATTGTCCGTCAGATTGACCAGCTGCCGGCCGAAAAGCGGCTGGTTTACAACCTGCAGCGTCGTTCCAAGGTGCTGATCAAATATCTCTAGCTTTTTCCCGTGTCTCCCGCCGGGTCCGAGCGGCTGGCGGGGACGCATAACGTTTGGCGCTGCGGATTATCCGCCGCGTGTTCAAGGAGTGGGTTGCATGGCAAGAATGGTCAATTGCATCAAGCTGGGTCGTGAGGCTGAAGGGCTTGATTTTCCGCCCTATCCGGGCGAGCTGGGCAAGCGCATTTATGAACAGGTCTCCCAGGAAGCATGGCAGCAATGGGTTCGCATGCAGACCATGATCATCAACGAGAATCGCCTCAATCTTGCCGATGCCGCACACCGCAAGTATCTGGCGGAGCAGCTGGAGAGGCATTTCTTTGGCAGTGGTGCCGATGCGGTGCAGGGATACGTACCGCCCAAGGCCTAGACGCCTGCCGGATCCGCGGTCAGCGTCTGCACACCGCTGGCCGTAGCGAGCAGACAGACATCGGCCGGGCGCTGGGCGAACAGGCCGTTGGTCACCACGCCGACGATCTGGTTGATCCGCGCTTCCAACGCGGTGGCGTCGACGATTGACAGTCCCTTGAGGTCCACGATCAGATTGCCGTTGTCGGTGACAAAACCTTCGCGCAGTACGGGCGTACCGCCGATTGCTGCCAGTTGGCGTCGGACGTGGCCGAGGGCCATCGGAATGACTTCAACGGGTAGCGGAAAGTGGCCGAGCACTGATACCAGCTTGCTGCCGTCGGCAATGCAGACGAATTTGCTGGCCACCGCGGCGACAATCTTTTCGCGGGTCAGGGCGCCGCCGCCGCCCTTGATCATCTGCAGCGCGGCGTTGATCTCGTCGGCGCCGTCCACGTATACCGGGATGTCGTTCACGTTGTCGAGCTCGAAGACCGGGATGCCGTGCCCTTCGAGTCGCTGGCGGCTGGCTTCGGAACTCGCCACGGCGCCGCGGATTCGGTGCCGAATTCCGGCCAGCTCATCAATGAAACAGTTGGCGGTCGATCCCGTTCCAACGCCGACGGTTTCTCCGTCGATTAGGTAAGCAAGGGCCGCGCGCGCGACGGCTCTCTTCAGTTCATCCGGGGTCGGGGTCATTGCTGGGTTCTGTCAGTGGGTGTGTGAAAGCATGAATGCCTGAATAGGGCGGCATTGTAGCGAAGCGCTGCCAGCGATGACAGCTTTGGCTGTTGCCTGGCCGCGGCGAGCGGCGGAGTGCCTCGATCAGCGATCTGACGGTGGCGCCGGTATACTTGCGGCTCATCGCCCAAGGGCAGGGAGAAAGCCGTGCGTGACGAAAGCCCCTTCAAGGGAAAAACCGGATTGCAGCGGGTATGGAATGCTTTCCACTATTCGCTGGCGGGGCTGCGCGCCGCCTATCTTGCCGAGGACGCTTTTCGCCAGGAAGTGCTGCTTGCCGCGCTGCTGATACCGCTGGCTTGCCTGGTGGCACCCGACGGCGTTGGCCTGGCGCTGATGATCGGCAGCGTGCTGCTGGTGCTGATCGTCGAGTTGCTCAACTCGGCGATCGAGGCAACTGTGGACCGGATTTCACTCGACAGCCACCCCCTGGCCAAGCGCGCCAAGGATATTGGCAGCGCGGCCGTACTGCTGGCCTTGCTCGATGTGCTGGTCATCTGGGCTTGCGTGCTGCTCGGCTGAGCTGCTTGTCACGGTTTGCTGTTTTCTGGCGCGGCGCCTAGCTGATGCGCCGCAGATGGATCAGCGCCGAGATCTTGGCACCTAGCCAACCCAGGCCGCCGCCGATCGCCGTCAGGGCGACAATGTCGGTGGTGGACAAGCCCTGCAAGGTGAAAGATCCCCCATAGAGCTGCGCCAGCTCAGCGACCGGAGGGGTGAGGAAATGGCTGCCGGTGCTGACCAGTAGCGCTGCGCACAGGCCGCCGAGAGCTCCTTGCAGCATGCCGAAGTAGTGCAGGGGACGCTGGATGTAGCTGTTTGTCGCGCCGATCAGTTTGGCGACTTCGATTTCGGCCGCCTGCGCAAGGATCTGCAGGCGAATGGTGTTGAAGGTGATGGCCACCAAGGCGCCGGCAAAGAGCACGGCGAGCAGGACGACGATCAGTTTGCCGAGGCGAAGGAGGGCGTCCAGGCGCTTGACCCAGGCCGAGTCGAGCTGCACGTGCGCTATTTTTGGCCAGCTGGCGAAGGTCTTCGCGAGCAGTTCGAGGGACTCGGGCTGGACGTCTCCCGGAGTGACGATAAACGCGTCCGGGAGTGGGTTTTTCGGCAGACTGCCAATGATTTCGGTCATTCCCGCGGACTTCCGCAGGTCCTTGAGCGCCTCGTCGCGCGCCACGTAGCGCCAGCTTCCCGGCCTGGCCTGCTGCAGCCGCGACTCGATTTCCGCGATCTCTGGCTGGCCGGCATCGAGCGTCAGGAAGATGCTGATCTGCTGCACGCCCGGGTTATCGCCGGCGACGGCACGTAGGTTTTCGATCGCCAACCAGCCGGCTGTCGGTAGGGTGAGTGCGACACCGATCACCACCAGCGACAGCAGCGTGTTCAGCGGCGCCCCGAACAGGCGACGCAGTGCGTCGCGCATGGCGGTCAGGTGTTGTACCAACCAGGTGGTCATGACGCGATCCCGTTGGCGGCGGGTGCGCACAGCGGCTCGCTCATCTGGCCCTGGTCGAGGCGCAGAATTCTTGGATTGAGCCGAGCCATGAGCAGTGGGTCGTGGGTGGCGATGACGACGGTTACGCCGACCTGTTGAAAAGCGCGAAAGATCTCGAGGATCTCGATCGCCGAGGCGGCGTCCAGGTTGGCCGTTGGCTCGTCGGCGAGAATCACCGCCGGTCGATTGACCACCGCCCGGGCGATCGCCAGGCGCTGTTGCTCGCCGCCGGAGAGGGTTATCGGAAAAGCTTTCGCGCGGTTCGGCAGGCCGACCTTGGCGAGTGCCGCCTGCGCGCGGCGTGGCGCGTCCTTGACGGGATGGCCAACGATCGACAGCGGCAAGAGCACGTTGTCGAGCACGGTACGGTCGAAGAGCAGCTTCCGGTCCTGGAAAATGAGGCCCAACTTGCGGCGCAGGTAGGGAATGGCATTCCTGCGCAGGGCTGCAAGATTCTGGCCGTTGATCACGATCGTCCCCGAGGTCGGCCGCTCGATCGCTGCCAGCAGCTTGAACAGCGTCGATTTCCCGGCGCCCGAATGCCCGGTCAGGAAGACCATTTCCCCGGCGGTGATCTCGAAGCTCACGTTCTTGAGCGCTTCAGCTCACGTTCTTGAGCGCTTCGTGACCCTCAGGGTAGCGTTTGGTGACGGCGTTGGCAGTAATCACTCGAAGAGCGCATCGACAAAGTCACGGGCATGGAAAGGGCGCAGGTCGTCGATGCCTTCACCGACGCCGATGTAGCGAACGGGTTTCGGGCATTTGCGGGCGATGGCGGCAATGACTCCCCCCTTGGCGGTGCCGTCAAGTTTGGTCAGCACCAGGCCAGTGACCTTGATCGCCTTGTCGAAGGCGATCACCTGTTGCAGGGCATTCTGACCAAAAGTGGCGTCGATGACCAGCAAGGTTTCGTGTGGCGCCGAGGGGTCGGCTTTCTGGATGACGCGTCGCACCTTGGCGATTTCGTCCATCAGATGCAGCTGCGTCGGCAGGCGGCCGGCGGTATCGGCGAGCACCACGTCGATGCCGCGCGCCTTGGCGGCGGCGATGGCGTCAAAAATGACCGCTGCCGAGTCGCCCGACTGCTGGGCAATCACCGTCACCTTGTTGCGCTCGCCCCAGGTCTGCAATTGCTCACGCGCTGCGGCCCGGAAAGTGTCTCCGGCGGCGAGCAGAACCGACAGCCCCTGCGCCTGGAAGTGCTTGGCGAGTTTGCCAATCGAGGTCGTCTTTCCGGTACCGTTGACGCCGGCAATCATGATCACGAACGGCTTGTGCGATTGCAGGTCAAGCGCTTCCTCAAGCGGTTGCAGCAGCTCGTACATGGCGTCCGCCAGTGCTTTCTCGATGGCGTCCGGGGTGGCCAGCTTGTCGCGCTTGGCACGTGCTTTCAACTGCTGGAGCAGGTGCTGGGTGGCGTCCAGCCCGACGTCGCTGGTCAGTAGCACGGCTTCCAGTTCTTCGAGCAACTGGTCATCGACCTTGCCGCGCGAGAAAAGCAATTTCAGCCTGCCGCCAAACTGTGCGCGCGTGCGCGACAGGCCGCTTTTCAGCCGGTAGCGCCACGAAGCGCCTGTCGCCAGATCTGCGGCCGGGCTTGGGGTTTTGGTGGCGTCTGGCGTGCTGCGGGCGGGAGTCGGCGCGGGAGTTTTCTTGGGGAAACCAAACATGGGACTTCCGTGTCTCTAAGGCGGTCGCGAACCTGGCCGGTGGTAAGATGCCGGCGCAAGTACCCGACCCATCCCGGAATTTTATCAGAAGCGATTCATGCGCATGCGTCCGACGAGACTGATTCCTCTATTGCTGGCCCTGACCCTGGCCGCGCCCGCGCTGGCCGAGACTTTCGAGCGGCAGCTGGCCAATGGCCTGCGCGTCATTGTCAAGGAGGACCGGCGGGCGCCGACGGTGGTGCACATGGTCTGCTATCGCGCCGGCAGCATGGACGAAACAAATGGCCGCACGGGCGTTGCGCATGTTCTCGAGCACATGATGTTCAAGGGCACCCCGACGGTCGGGCCCGGTGAGTTCAACCGCCGTGTCGCCGACGCCGGCGGTCGTGACAATGCCTTTACCAGCCACGACTACACCGCCTATTTTCAACAGGTGCCGGAGCACAAGCTCGGCGAGATGATGCAGCTGGAAGCCGACCGCATGCGCCATCTGAGCCTGGACCCGGCGGAATTCGCGCAAGAGCTGCGGGTGGTCATGGAGGAGCGTCGCCTGCGCACCGAAGATCAGCCGCAATCCCTGCTCTTCGAGCAGTTGACCGCCACGGCTTTTCAGGCACACCCCTATCGGGTGCCGGTCATCGGCTGGATGAACGATCTTGAAAACATGGTCCCTGCCGACGCGCGTAGCTGGTATGACAACTGGTATGCGCCCAACAACGCCACCGTGGTCGTCGTCGGCGACGTCGATCATCAGGCGGTGTTCAAGCTGGCCGCGCAGCACTACGGTACGCTGCAGCCGCGCCAATTGCCGGTCAGGAAACCTCAGGATGAACCGCGGCAGCTCGGGATTCGGCGGCTGGTCGTCAAGGCGCCGGCCGACCTGCCGCTGGTGATGATGGCTTACAAGGTGCCGGTCATTCGCAATGTCGAGCAGGACGTCGACCCCTATGCGCTGGAACTTCTGGCCGCAGTTCTCGCCGGCCACGATGCGGCGCGCTTCTCGACGAGCCTGGTGCGTAGGCAGCGGCTGGCCGTGGAGGCTGAGGCCAGTTACGACTCGACCGCACGCGGGCCGGGCATCTTCTATCTGCAGGGCTCCCCCGGTGAGGGAAAGACGGTCAGCGAACTCGAAGCCGGCTTGCGTGCCGAAATCGTCGCGGTGCAGGAGCGCTCGGTGACGGCGGATGAACTTGCGCGCGCCAAGGCACAACTGATTGCTGGCCAGATCTACAAGCTCGATTCGATGTTTGCCCAGGCCATCGAGATTGGCCAGCTGGAAGCGGTTGGTATTCCGTACGCACAGCACGGGCGCTTGCTCGAGAAATTGCAGGCGGTGACTGCCGAGCAGGTTCAGGCGGTCGCCCGCAAGTACTTCAATGAGCAAGGCCTGACGGTTGGCGAACTCGATCCGCAGCCCTTGCCGCCGGCTGCGCGCTCGCCGGCCGCGGGCAGCTAATGATGGGTACTCGTCGATGACTGCCTGCAAATGCTTGCTCCTGTTGTTCCTTTTCCTTGTCACGCCAGTGACGAGCGCCGCTCCACCGATCGAGCGCTGGCAGACGGCCTCGGGCGTGCGCGTCCTCTTCGTCGAGAGCCACGCCCTGCCGATTGTCGATATTCAGGTCGATTTTGCCGCCGGCACGGCCTATGAAAACTTCGCCCAGGCGGGCATCGCTTCCTTGACTCGAGAACTGGTCGAGCTCGGCGTGGCCGGGATGGACGAGACGCAGATCGCCAGCCGGATGGCTGACGTTGGTGCGCAGCTATCGGGCGAGGTTGACCGGGATCGCGCTTCGATTATCCTGCGCACGCTGTCTATGGGCGACAAGCGTAGGGTGGCCTTCGAGTTGCTACGCGCCATCCTGAGCACGCCGCAGTTCCCGGCAGCGGTTTTCGAGCGCGAGAAGGCGCGTTCCCTCGCTGCGCTCAAGGAAGCGCTGACGCGTCCCGAAGCATTGGTCAAAAGGGCCTTCTGGTCGGCCATGTACGGTTCGCATCCCTATGGGCGGCACGAGACAACGGAGTCGCTGGCGACCCTCGAGCGGGCCGACGTGCTTGCTTTCCATGCTGCCCATTACACCGCCCCGCGGGCAAGGTTGGCCATTGTTGGCGACCTGTCGCGTGCGCAAGCCGAGGCAGTGGCCGAGGAGCTGACTGCGGCCCTAGCGACAAGTCCGGGAATGACCGCGATCGCCGTCCCGGAATTGCCGTCATCGAGCGAGCAGCGGATTGCCCATCCGGCGGTGCAGGCGCACCTGCTGTTGGGATTGCCGGCGCTCAAGCGCGGCGATCCGGACTTCTTCCCGCTGATCGTCGGTAACTACACGCTCGGCGGCGGCGGCTTCGTCTCGCGCTTGATGAAGGCGGTACGCGACCAGCGAGGTTTCGCTTATAGCGTGCATAGTCACTTCCAGCCACTGGCGCAGTTGGGACCGTTCGAGATTGGCCTGCAGACCAAGAAGGAGCAGGCACAGGATGCCTTGGCTGTCACTCGGGAAGTGCTCGCCAGCTTCCTGAGGGAAGGCCCGAGCGATGAGGAGCTGCTGGCCGCGAAGCAGAACTTGATCGGCAGTTTTCCCCTGCATCTGGATAGCAACCGCGAGATCCTGCGCAGCGTCGCGGTCATCGGTTTCTATGAGCTGCCGCTTGATTACCTTGATCGATATTCGGATAACATCGAAGAGGTGACTCTCAGCGACATCAAGGCGGCGTTTGCGCGCCGGGTGCGCCCAGAACATCTGGTGACCGTGATCGTCGCCGGGGAGTAAGGGTCATGACCTGTCGAAAGACGCCGGGTCATGGAAGCCATGCCCGCCCCCTCTTTCCCCTGCCCTTCTGCCGCGAGGGGAGAAGGGCGTTGCTTGAGTCGCTTCCGCGACTTTCACATCAAGGCTCAAGACCCTGAATACCGTGCGCATCATCGGCGGAGCATGGCGGCGGCGTCTGTTGCGTTTTCCCGATTCGCCTGGCCTGCGGCCGACCCCGGATCGCGTGCGCGAAACCCTGTTCAATTGGCTCGGCAACGATCTGAGCGGTCTTTCCTGTCTCGATTTGTTCGCCGGCAGCGGCGCTCTCGGTTTCGAGGCCGCCTCGCGCGGCGCCGACCGAGTGGTGCTGGTCGATAACTCGCCGAAGGTGCTGGCGGCGCTCAAGCTCAACGCCAGCACGCTGGGGGTGGGTGGGCGCCTGGAGATTGTGCGCTCGGATGCGGTAAGATTCGCAACGCCCATCGACCAGCGTTTTGACGTCCTGTTTCTCGACCCACCGTTTGCTGCCGGCTGGATCGAGCGTCTGGCGGCGAAGCTGCCGGACATTGTCGCGCCGGACGGCGTGATCTATGCCGAGGCCGAAAGGGTTCTGGAGGGTTGCGGTGACTGGCGCACGGTGCGTAGCGGGCGGGCAGGGCAGGTTTTTTATCACTTGATGAGGCGAGGCGACGCGGATGGCGCTGAATAGGCGGATGGCAATCTATGCAGGTACCTTTGATCCGATGACCCGGGGGCACGAGGATCTGGTGCGGCGGGCAAGTTGCCTCTTTGACCGGGTGATCGTAGGCATCGCCGAGAGCCAGCCGAAGAGGCCGTTCTTCTCGCTTGAAGAGCGTGTCGAGATGGCTCGTGAGCTGTTGATCCCCTACCCGAATGCCGAAGTCTGTGGCTTCAATGGTTTGCTGATGGATTTTTTGCACGATAAGGGTGCCAAAGTGATCATTCGAGGCCTGCGCGCGGTGTCTGATTTTGACTATGAATTCCAGATGGCGGGGATGAACAGAAACCTCTTCCCGGAGGTCGAAACAGTCTTTCTCACCCCGGGCGAGCAGTACATGTTCATTTCGGCGACGATGGTACGAGAAATTGCCATCCTCGGCGGCGATGTGAGCAAGTTCGTACAGCCAGCCATCTGTGAACGGCTGGCCAAGCGAGTACAAGAAATTTCAACGATCTGAAGGAACAGCAATAATGTCTCTGATTATTACCGATGAATGCATCAACTGCGACGTGTGCGAGCCCGAGTGCCCGAACGAGGCAATCACGCAGGGGGAGGAAATCTACGAGATCGACCCCAACAAATGCACCGAATGCGTTGGCCACTACGACACTCCGCAGTGCGTGGAAGTGTGCCCGGTCGACTGCATTCCAAAGGATCCCGCCAATCAGGAAGACGAAGACCAGCTATGGGTCAAATACGAGAAGCTCACCGGCAATCCTGGCCGGCCCTGAACGCCGAAAGTCGAAGGACTCCCGGTCTGGGCCTGACGCCGCAAGCGCGCCGAAAAGCCGTCCCCGTTGCGGGGACGGCTTTTTTTCGAGCGGGTGACGCAGGCCGCTGGCAGACGAACGCCGCGGCCGCTATTGGCCCGCTATTCGGCCGCGGTGGCCAGGGTCATTTGCTTGGCCATCGCCAGCTGCTGGCGCAGTTGCTGGCTGGAGGCCTTGAAGCGCGCGAGGCGTGCCTTGTCGAGTGGAATTGAAACGGGCAAGTCAATGGCCTGCGGGTCGACCGGGTTTTCCTTGACCCTAAATTCGTAGTGCAGATGCGGGCCGGTCGCCAAGCCGGTTTGGCCAACGTAGCCGATGGTGTCTCCCTGACGTACCCGTGCCCCTTTGCGAATCCCTTTGGCAAAGCTCTTGAGGTGACCGTAAGCGGTTGAATAGCTACCTTGATGCTTGAGCACGATGAGATTTCCGTAGCCTCGCTGGCGTGCTGCTGTTTCGACGACCCCGTCGGCAACAGCAAGAATTCCCGTTCCTGCGCGCGCGGCGTAGTCCACGCCTTTGTGGGCTCGCCAAGTGCGCAATATCGGATGGAAGCGTGCGCCGGAAAAGCCCGACGAGATGCGGGAAAATTCTATCGGAGAGCGTAGAAACGCCTTGCGCAGGCTGCTGCCGTCGGCCGCGTGGTAAGCGCCCTCGCCCTGTTCCGGCTGAAACCAGTAGGCCTCCAGGACCTTCTTGTCATTGACCAGCTCGGCAGCCAGTATGCGTCCGCTACGTACGCTCTGGCCGCGGGAAGTGAGGGTTTCATACACCAGCGAAAAGCGGTCTCCTTTGCGCAGGTCGCGATGAAAATCGACCTCGCTGCCGAAAATTTCGACCATTTGCATGGCGATGGCGTCTGGAATGTCGGCATCGTCGGTGGCGGCGAACAGGGAGTGACGGATCTCGCCAGACTTGATGACCGTGCGGCTTTCCAGTTGCAGCGGCTGCTCATCTGCGACGAAGCCGTCGCCGCTACGTTCGATGACCAGCATCGCGTCCTTGCCAGGTAGCTCCACATACAGGCTGTGCAGTTCTCCCCAGGCGCCAGCTTTCGCGCTGACGGTCGTGCCGGGTTGCAGGTGTCGCGCCATGGCGCGCGTGTGCTGGTTACCGCTGATGAACTGTAGCGCTTCCCCATCGTACACGCCCAAGCGGCTCATCAGACTGGCGATCGTGTCGCTGCGGCGGACACGTTCTTCGCGCAGAAATATCGGTTTGCCCGTTTCGAGCAGGGTGGTGGTCGGCGCTGGCAGTTTCTGCAAGACTGTCGTCTGCTCAACTCCAGGGACCTTGGCTGGTGGGGCAATGGCGAATGCGGCAACCATGCCGAGCAGTGAGACGCCACCGATGGCGGCTGCTGCCCAGCGGTGACGACGCAGTCGGTCGATCGTTGGGTGTGAATGCGTTAAAATCCGGCTCTCCTTGCTATCCATGGACTGTCGGCGACAAAAAAAACCGCTGCAGTTTAGCAAAAATCCCTCCTCACCAGAAGCTCTCTGAGCAGAATCCATAGAGGTTTGCATGCGCGCTGCTGAACACGGCCTTACGCTGATCAAGCGTGGGTGCGACGAGTTGTTGATTGAAACCGAGCTCATCGAGAAACTGAGAAGCGGCCGTCCATTGCGGATCAAGGCAGGATTCGATCCAACCGCTCCTGATCTCCATCTTGGCCACACGGTGCTGATCAACAAGCTCCGTCATTTTCAGGATCTCGGTCACCAGGTGCTGTTTCTGATTGGCGACTTCACCGGCATGATCGGTGATCCGACGGGCAAGAACGTTACTCGGCCGCCGTTATCACGCGAGCAGATTCTCGAAAACGCTGCGACATATCAGGCGCAGGTGTTCAAGATTCTCGATCCCGAGAAGACAGAGATCTGCTTCAACTCTACGTGGTTCGAGCCGTTTGGTGCCTCGGGCATGATTCGTCTGGCGGCGCTGCACACCGTTGCACGCATGCTTGAGCGTGACGATTTTTCCAAGCGCTATCGCAGTGGGCAGCCGATCGCCATCCACGAGCTCCTGTACCCGCTATGCCAGGGCTATGACTCCGTGGCCATGAAAGCTGACGTCGAACTCGGAGGTACCGATCAGAAATTCAACCTGCTGGTTGGTCGCGAGTTGCAGAAGCATTTCGGGCAGGCGCCGCAGTGTATCCTGACCATGCCCTTGCTCGAGGGCCTGGACGGTGCCAACAAGATGTCCAAGTCTCTCGGCAACTATGTCGGAATAAACGAGTCGCCGGGCGAGATGTTCGGCAAGCTGATGTCAATCTCGGACGAGCTGATGTGGCGCTACTTCGAGCTGCTGTCGTTTCGCGCGGGCGAGGCGATCGAGGAACTAAAGCGCAGCGTGGCTGGCGGACGCAACCCACGCGACGCCAAAGTGCTCTTGGCGCAGGAAATCGTCGAGCGCTTTCATGGCGGCGCCGCTGCCGTGCAGGCGCTTGCCGATTTCGACGCACGTTTTCGGCACGGAGCAATCCCCGACGACATTCCCGAGGTGCGCTTGTCTGGCAGTGGGGCGGTGCTGAGCATTGCGCAGGTCCTCAAGCAGTCGGGCCTTACGGCAAGTACCTCCGAAGCGCTGCGCATGATTGGCCAGGGCGGCGTAAAGGTCGATGGCTGCCGTGTCGATGACAAGCAGCTGGTCCTGGCAGCGCACTGCAGCTACGTGCTGCAGGTGGGCAAACGCAAGTTCGCACGGGTAAGCATTGCCTGAGCGCCCTCTGGCCTGTGTTGGCTGGAGGTGTCGGCGGGAATTTGCGAATGCTTTCGGCAAAAGCTTGACGCCCATTTTTCAGCCTGTATAATTCGCCCCTTCGCTGCTGAGCACGACAAAAAAACCTATAGAAATCAAGTTATTATGTCGTCGAAGTGCGATTTGGGGTGGCCTTTTTGGGCCGTAGCAGGAAGTCGTTGGTGGTGTTGGCAGGTTTCACGAAACAAGTCTTGACGCCACCGGGAACGACTGTATAATGC
>JEMX01000087.1 GCA_000585055.1 Candidatus Accumulibacter appositus | reverse complement strand
ATTTCTGACGGGGCGAACAAGCCATACCGCTTGAAGATACGTGCTCCGGGCTATGTGCATCTGTCGGCAATGGACGAGATGGCGCGTGGTCACATGCTGGCCGATGTGGTGACCATCATTGGTTCGCAAGACGTTGTTTTTGGCGAGATTGACCGCTGATGCTGACTTCAGAATCCCTCAAGAGAATTGACCGCGAAATCGCCAAGTATCCGGCAGACCAGAAGCAGTCGGCGGTGATGGCTGCGCTGGCGATTGCCCAGGAACAGCAGGGCTGGTTGTCCAGTGAAGCGATTGAGTGTGTGGCTGGTTATCTCGGCATGGCGCCGGTTGCCGCCTATGAGGTGGCCACTTTCTACAACATGTACGACCTGCAGCCGGTCGGCAAGTACAAGGTTTCGGTGTGCACCAATCTGCCGTGCATGCTCACTGGTGGAGTCGATGCTGGCGAATACCTCAAGAATAAGCTTGGTATCGGCTATAACGAAACGACGCCGGACGGCTTGATCACTCTCAAGGAGGGCGAGTGCATGGGCGCTTGCGGTGACGCGCCGGTGATGATCGTCAATAATCGTCGGATGTGCAGCTGGATGAATCCCGAGCAAATCGACCAACTGCTGGCGGAGCTGAAGTAATGGCGATTCTCGGTGCAATCAACCCGATGCTGAGCCTTGATCTGGACGGCGACAATGCCTGGCGTCTAGCCGACTACGTCAAGCGCGGCGGCTACACTGCCCTGCGGCGGATTCTCGAAGAGAAGCAGACCCAGGAATTCGTCATCAACGAGGTCAAGAAATCCGTCCTGCGCGGACGCGGCGGCGCCGGCTTTCCGACCGGCCTGAAATGGAGCTTCATGCCGCGCTCGTTTCCCGGTGACAAGTACGTAGTCTGTAATTCGGACGAAGGCGAGCCGGGTACGTTCAAGGATCGCGACATCCTGCGCTACAACCCGCATGCGGTGATCGAAGGGATGGCCATCGCTGCTTTTGCGATGGGCGCCTCCCGTGGCTACAACTACATTCACGGCGAAGTCTGGGATATCTACGAGCGCTTCGAAGAGGCGCTCGACGAAGCGCGCGCGGCTGGCTTCCTTGGCTCCAACCTGCTGGGTTCCGGGTTTGACTTCGAGCTTTTCGCACATCACGGTTACGGCGCCTACATCTGCGGCGAGGAAACCGCGCTGCTCGAGTCGATCGAAGGGAAAAAGGGCCAGCCCCGCTTCAAGCCACCTTTCCCGGCTTCCTTCGGGCTCTACGGCAAGCCGACGACGATCAACAACACCGAGACCTTTGCCTCGATACCGTACATCATCAACCTCGGCGGCGAGACCTATCTCGATGCTGGCAAAGCGAACAACGGCGGCACCAAGCTGTTCTCGATTTCGGGCCACGTCAACCGGCCCGGAAACTACGAGATCCCTCTCGGGACGCCTTTCGCCACCCTTCTCGATATGGCTGGAGGAATTCGTGGCGGGCGCCAGCTCAAGGCCTGTATTCCTGGCGGATCGTCCTCTCCGGTGGTGCCTGCGACGGCGATGATGGAGTGCACGATGGACTACGATTCGATCAGCAAGGCCGGCTCCATGCTCGGCTCTGGCGCGGTCATCGTAATGGACGAAACGACCTGCATGGTAAAAGCGTTGGAGCGTCTTTCCTTCTTCTACTATGAGGAATCCTGCGGGCAGTGCACCCCCTGTCGCGAAGGAACCAACTGGCTATACAGGGTTGTGCACCGCATCGAGACCGGGCGTGGGCGTGCTGACGACCTGGACCTGCTATCGAGTGTCACCACCAACATCATGGGTCGCACCATCTGCGCGCTCGGCGATGCCGCATCCATGCCGGTACAGAGCTTCATCAAGCATTTTCACGACGAGTTCGCGTACCACATCGAACACAAGAAGTGCCTCGTGCCCGTTGAAGTCCAGCGCGCCGGCAGCGGCTTCTTCACGGCAACGGCTTAAGGTACCAGACGATGGAAATCGAAATCGACGGCAAGATTGCGCAGGTCCCTGATGGCAGCACGATCATGGACGCTGCACAGCAGGTGGGCGCCTATATCCCGCATTTCTGCTATCACAAGAAGCTGTCGATCGCGGCCAACTGCCGGATGTGCTTGGTGCAGGTTGAGAAAGCGCCCAAGCCGCTGCCCGCCTGTGCCACGCCGGTGACCAACGGCATGAAAGTTTTCACTCACTCCGAGTTGGCGGTGACCGCCCAAAAAGGTGTGATGGAGTTTCTGCTGATCAATCATCCCCTGGATTGCCCGATTTGCGACCAGGGCGGCGAATGCCAGTTGCAGGATCTGGCGGTGGGTTACGGCGGCAGTGCTTCGCGTTTCCAGGAAGGCAAGCGGGTCGTTTTCCACAAGGACGTCGGGCCCCTGATTTCGATGCAGGAAATGGCGCGCTGCATCCACTGCACGCGCTGCGTTCGCTTTGGCCAGGAAATCGCCGGCGTCATGGAACTCGGTATGGCCAACCGCAACATGCACGCCGAGATCATGACTTTCGTCGGGCGTTCGATCGATTCCGAACTTTCGGGCAACATGATCGACCTCTGCCCGGTCGGTGCCCTGACCTCGAAACCCTTCCGCTATTCCGCCCGCAGCTGGGAGTTGGCGCGTCGCAAGTCGGTCAGCCCGCATGACAGCATCGGCGCCAACCTGACCGTACAGATCAAGAACAATGCCGTGATGCGCGTTCTGCCGCGGGAGAACGAAGAGGTCAACGAATGCTGGATCTCGGACAAGGAGCGCTTCTCCTACGAGGCGCTGAATTCGCCGGCAAGACTGAAGCGGCCGATGATTCGCGTCGATGGGACACTGCGCGAAGTCGAGTGGAACGTCGCGCTCGACTATGTGACGCACGCGCTCAAGGACATCACCGGCAGCCACGGCGGCGAGTCGCTGGCCTCGCTGGCCTCTCCGCATGCCACCCTGGAAGAACTCTATCTGCTCCAGAAGCTGACGCGCGGCCTGGGCTCGGGGAGTATCGATTTTCGTCCGCGTCGGCGCGATTTTTCCGCCGACGGCAAGCTTGGCGGCACGCCGTGGCTGGGTCTGCGCCTCTCCGAGATCAAGGATCTGGATGCGGCCCTGGTCGTCGGCAGCTTCCTGCGCAAGGACCATCCGCTGTTCGCGCAACGTCTGCGTCAGCTGGGCAAGAAATGGGGCAAAGTCAGTCTGCTGTCGGTGAGCGGTGACGATCCCTTGATCAACTTGCATGCGCAGCTGACGGTCAGCCCTGCTGAGTTGCCGTCGGCGCTGGCGAAGATTGTCAAGGCGGCTGCGCAGTTGAAAAGTGAAACGGTGGCGCAGGGACTTGAGTCCGTTGCTCCGTGTTCGACCAGCCGGGCTATTGCCGCCAGCCTAGTCGAAGGTGAGAAAGGTGCGATTTTCCTGGGCAACGTCGCTGAACAGCATCCGCAGGCGGCACAGTTGCATGCCTTGGCCAGCGAACTGTCGCGGCTTACCGGTGCCAGTTGCGGTTTCATTGGCGAAGCAGCCAACAGCGTCGGCGGCCATGTCGCCAAAGCCACACCGACGGCGCTGAATGCCCACGAAATGTTTGCCCAGCCGCGCAGGGCCTATCTTCTGCACGGCATCGAGCCGGAGCTCGACTGCCACGATCCACAGCAGGCGCTGGCGGCGCTCAAGCAGGCTGCACTGGTGGTGATGCTGACGCCTTTCGCTGATGGGGCATGCGCCGAGTATGCCGACGTTTTGCTGCCGATCGCCCCATATACCGAGACCTCGGGGACCTTCGTCAACTGCGAAGGTCGTGTGCAGAGCTTCAACGGTGTCGTCCGTCCTTTGGGCGAGGCTCGCCCAGGCTGGAAAGTGCTGCGCGTTCTCGGTAGTTTGCTGGCGGTGCCGGGCTTCGAATACGACTCGAGCGAACAGGTGCGCGATGAAGTCCTCCCCGCAGGCGAAGACTTCGTCGCTGGACTGGGCAACGAAGTCACTTCCGTTCCCTGTGTTTCGTGGTCTCTAATCAGCGTCCCCGGTGGCCTGCAGCGAGTGGCCGAGGTGCCGATCTATTCCGCAGACCTTCTCGCGCGGCGTGCGGCAGCACTTCAGAAGACGCACGACGCGCTGCCGCCGAGCGCACGGATATGCAGCGAAACCCTGCAGGCGCTTGCGCTCAGCGATGGTGCTTCGGTGCGGGTTCGGCAGGGAAACGGCGAGGTCGTGCTCACCGCCAAGGCCGACCCGACGGTGCCGGCGGGCTGCGTTCGGGTGGCCGCGGCGCATGTTTCAACCGCTGCGCTGGGTGAGATGTTCGGTGCGATCAACGTGGAGCGTGCATGATGGTTGATGCGCTGCAGGAACTGCTGCAAGGTCTGTTCGGCTCGGTGTTTCCATTGGTGTGGGCGTTGCTCAAGATCGTTCTGATCATCGCGCCGCTGCTTCTCTGTGTGGCCTACCTGACTTTCTGGGAAAGAAAAGTCATCGGCTGGATGCAGGTTCGCGTTGGCCCCAACCGCGTCGGCCCCTGGGGCTTGATCCAGCCGATTGCTGATGGCCTGAAGCTGTTCCTGAAAGAGGTCGTGGTCCCGACCGGTTCGGACAAGCGTGTTTTCGTGATTGCGCCGATGTTCGCCTTTGCTCCAGCCCTTGCGGCCTGGGCGGTGGTGCCGTTCAACGACACCCTGGTGCTGGCGAATGTCAATGCCAGTCTGCTCTACGTCATGGCGATCGGCTCGATCGGCGTCTACGGGATCATTCTCGCTGGCTGGGCTTCGAATTCGAAATACGCATTTCTGGGAGGCATGCGCTCGGCTGCGCAGATGATCTCCTACGAGATCTCGATGGGTCTGGCGCTGGTCGTCGTGCTGATGGTTTCCAACAGCCTCAACCTCGGCGACATCGTGCATAGTCAGGGCAAGGGAATTTTCGCCGACTACGGCCTTGGCTTCCTGTCATGGAACTGGCTGCCGCTGTTGCCGATGTTTGCCGTCTATCTGGTGTCGATCGTCGCTGAAACCAACCGCGCGCCCTTCGATATGGCCGAAGGCGAATCGGAAATCGTCGGTTTCCACTGCGAGTATTCGGGGATGGCTTTTGCGGTCTTCTTCCTGGCCGAATACGCCAACATGATCCTGGTGTCGACGCTGACCGCGCTATTGTTTCTGGGCGGTTGGTTGTCGCCGGTCGGCTTTCTGCCCGATGGCCTGCTGTGGCTGTTCCTGAAGATCGCCGCTGTGTTGTTTTTCTTCCTCTGGATTCGCGCCACTTTCCCGCGCTATCGCTACGACCAGATCATGCGCCTGGGCTGGAAGGTTTTCATTCCGCTGTGCCTGATCTGGTTGGTCGTGGTTGGCTGCTGGATGATGTCGCCATTGAACATCTGGAAGTGAGAGGCTAGTCATGGGTTCGATGAAGGAAATTTTCAATAGCCTCCTGCTCAGGGAGTTGTTCAAGGGTATGTCGGTGACCGGGCGTTACATGTTTGCCCGCAAGATCACCGTTCAGTACCCGGAAGAAAAGACGCCGCAAAGCTTTCGCTTCCGTGGCCTGCATGCACTGCGTCGCTATCCCAATGGCGAGGAACGCTGCATCGCCTGCAAGTTGTGCGAAGCGGTTTGCCCGGCGATGGCGATCACCATCGAGTCCGACCAGCGCGAAGACGATTCACGGCGGACGACGCGCTACGACATTGATCTGACCAAATGCATTTTTTGTGGCTTCTGCGAAGAGGCCTGCCCGGTTGACGCCATCGTCGAGACGCGGATTTACGAGTACCACGGCGAAACGCGCGGCGATCTCTACTATACCAAGGCGATGTTGCTGGCCAATGGTGACCGCTACGAAGAGCAAATCGCCGCTGACCGCGATCTCGACTCGAAATACCGCTAACAGGCCCACGCGATGGAATTCAAGACCTTCGTTTTCTACTTTTTGTCGGCGATCCTGGTGTTTGCCGGGCTGCGCGTCATCACCTCGCGCAATCCGGTACATGCGGCTCTGTTCCTGGTCCTGGCCTTCTTTTCAGCAGCGGGTGTCTGGATGCTGTTGCAGGCCGAGTTCCTGGCCATCGCGCTGATCCTGATCTACGTCGGAGCGGTGATGGTGCTCTTCCTCTTTGTGGTGATGATGCTGGACATCAATCTCGATCGTTTGCGTGAAGGCTTCTGGAGCTACCTGCCGCTGGGTTCGATCATTGCCTTGCTGATGGTCGCCGAAATGGCCCTGGTCCTTGGTGGCAACTACCTCGGCCTGTTTGAAAGCAGCGTCCCGCAGGCGGCGGCCGACGTGAGCAACGTCAAGGCCGTTGGCCGCCTGATCTTCACCGAGTATGTCTATCCTTTCGAGTTGGCGTCGGTCATCCTGCTCGTCGGGATTGTTGCCGCGGTGGCCCTGACGCAGCGCGGCAAGCGCAAGAACAAGTCGGTCAACCCAGCGCAGCAGGTGTTCGTCAAGGCCGCCGATCGCGTGCGCGTCCTGCAGATGCCCGCCGAGAAGCGAGAATGAAGCGCGCCATCGGCGCAGAGCTGAAAAAACACGACTGAGAATAAGAGCGGGCGGCAGGAGTTTGCCGCCCCGAGCAGAAGGAATCAGGGAGGCACCTTGCTAACACTGTCCCATTTTTTGATCCTGGGCGCGATCATGTTCGCGATCAGCGTCGTCGGCATTTTTCTCAACCGCAAAAATCTGATCATCATCCTGATGTCGATCGAGTTGATGCTGCTGGCCGTGAACATGAACTTCATCGCCTTTTCGCACTTTATGCAGGACCTTGCCGGGCAGGTTTTCGTCTTCTTCATCCTGACGGTTGCTGCCGCCGAAGCAGCGATCGGGCTGGCGATTCTGGTGGTGCTGTTCCGCAACCTGAAGACCATCCATGTGGATGATCTGGACAGCCTGAAGGGTTGAACATGGAAATGCAAACGCTCTACCTGCTGGTTCCGCTGGCGCCGCTCTTCGGGGCCATCATTGCTGGCCTGTTCTGTCGCCTGATCCCGCGCTGGGTGGCGCACACGGTGACCATCGCCGGCGTGGCCATAGCCTTCATTGCATCCTACGTGATCTTCAAGGATGTGCTCGCCGGCAACACCTTCAACGGTCCGGTCTACCGCTGGCTGACTTCTGGCGACTATCACTTCGAAGTCGGCTTTCTGATCGATCAACTGACAGTCACCATGATGCTGGTGGTGACCTTTGTATCGCTGATGGTGCATATCTACACCATTGGCTACATGCAGGACGATCCCGGCTACAACCGCTTCTTCAGCTACATCTCGCTGTTTACCTTCTCGATGCTGATGCTCGTGATGAGCAACAACTTCATGCAGCTCTTCTTTGGTTGGGAGGCGGTCGGCCTGGTTTCCTACCTGCTGATTGGCTTCTGGTATACCCGGCCGACGGCGATTTTTGCGAACATGAAGGCCTTCCTGGTGAACCGCGTCGGCGACTTCGGTTTCATTCTTGGAATCGGCCTGATACTCAGCCACTTCGGCACTCTCGACTATGCCGCCGTCTTCGCCAAGGCGTCGGCGCTTGCCGAGACGACGATCCCGTTGTTGGGATCCGGTGGTGAGGTGGCGCTGATGTCGGCGATCTGCATCCTGCTGTTCATCGGTGCCATGGGCAAGTCGGCACAGGTGCCGCTGCATGTCTGGCTGCCAGACTCGATGGAAGGTCCGACGCCGATTTCGGCGCTGATCCATGCGGCTACTATGGTTACCGCGGGTATCTTCATGGTCGCGCGCATGTCACCGCTGTTCGAGTTGTCCGACACCGCGCTGTCCTTCGTCATCGTTATCGGCGCGATCACGGCGCTGTTCATGGGCTTTCTCGGCCTCATCCAGAATGACATCAAGCGCGTCGTCGCCTATTCGACGCTGTCGCAGCTGGGCTACATGACCGTCGCGCTGGGCGCTTCCGCCTACTCGGTGGCGATCTTCCACCTGATGACGCACGCCTTTTTCAAGGCCTTGCTGTTCCTTGCCGCGGGTTCGGTGATCATCGGTATGCACCACGATCAGGACATCCGCAACATGGGTGGCCTGCGCAAGTACATGCCAATTACCTGGATCACCTCCCTGATCGGCTCGCTGGCGCTGATCGGCACGCCTCTCTTCTCTGGCTTCTACTCCAAGGACTCGATTATCGAGGCGGTTGCGCTATCGAACATCCCGGGTTCCGGTTTCGCCTACTTTGCAGTGATGGCGAGTGTTTTTGTTACGGCGCTCTACTCGTTCCGTATGTACTTCCTGGTCTTCCACGGTGAGGAACGTTTTGGCAAGGCGGCGCACGATCATCACCCGCAACACCTCAAAGCTAGCTCGCACGCCGACGAGGAGCATCACCACGCGGCGCACGACGAGGCCCACGAGGACGCGCATGGCGAAGAACACCATGGTCTGGCACCAGGGCAAAAGCCGCACGAGACACCCTGGGTGGTTACCCTGCCGCTGATCCTGCTGGCGATACCTTCGGCACTCATTGGTTTCATAACCATCGAGCCGATGCTGTTTGGCGACTTCTTCAAGGGCGCAATTTTCGTCGATAGCGAAGCGCATCCGGCGATGGCAGAACTTGCGCATCACTTCCACGGCGCTTTCGCCATGGCCACGCACGCGCTGACCACCCTCGTCTTCTGGCTGGCGCTGCTCGGTGTGGTCGCCGCCTGGTACCTGTACATGAAACGCCCGGATCTTCCGGTAACCATCAAGGCACGCTTTGGCGGGTTGTATACCCTGCTCGACAACAAGTACTATTTCGACAGATTCAACGAAATGGTCTTTGCCGGTGGCGCCCGTTTGCTCGGCCGCGGCCTGTGGAAGGGTGGTGATGTCGGCGTGATCGATGGAATGATCGTCAACGGTGCAGTTCGCCTGGTCGGCTGGTTCGCGGTCTTGGCACGCTTCTTCCAGAGCGGTCATATTTACCACTACGCTTTTACGATGATTATCGGCGTGTTCGTCTTGATGACCCTGTGGGTCACGCGCGCTTGAGCTAGACAAAAACTGGGAACGATATGTTAGCCACGCCGCTTCTCTCGCTTGCCATCTGGGTACCGATCCTTGCCGGTCTTGTAGTCCTGGCGACCGGCGCCGATCGCAATGCACCCCTCGCAAGGATGCTCGCCCTGTTGGGTGCCATCGCCGGCCTGCTGGTCACGATTCCGCTCTATACGGGCTTTGACCTGAACACGCCAGCGATGCAGTTCGTCGAACTCCATCGCTGGATTCCGCGATTCAATGTCCACTATCACCTCGGCGTTGATGGCATCTCGATGCTCTTCGTCCTGCTCAATAGCTTCATCACGGTGACCGTCATTCTCGCCGGCTGGCAGGTCATCACTAGCCGGGTCGCGCAATACAATGCCGGCTTCCTGATCATGTCCGGCCTGTTGAACGGTATCTTTTCGTCGCTGGATGGCGTGCTGTTCTATGTCTTCTTCGAGGCCTCGTTGATTCCCCTGTATCTGATTATCGGTATCTGGGGCGGTTCCAACAGGGTCTATGCGGCCTTCAAGTTTTTCCTGTTCACCCTCATGGGCTCCTTGTTGTTCCTGATTGCGCTGCTCTTTTTGTTCGTCGAGTCGGGAGGCAGCTTCTCGATTCTCGAGTGGCACAACTTGCCGCTCGGTCTGAGCACTCAGACCTGGCTTTTCCTCGCCTTCCTGGTCGCCTTCGCGGTCAAGGTACCGATGTGGCCAGTGCATACATGGTTGCCCGACGCACACGTCGAAGCGCCGACCGGAGGCTCGATCGTCTTGGCAGCCATCGCCCTGAAGCTGGGCGCCTACGGTTTTCTGCGTTTCTCGCTGCCGATCGCCCCGGATGCCGCACATGAACTTTCCTGGCTGCTTATCACGCTGTCGCTGATTGCCATCATCTACATCGGTTTCGTTGCTCTAGTCCAGGAGGACATGAAGAAGCTGGTGGCTTATTCATCGATCGCACACATGGGCTTCGTTACCCTCGGTTTCTTCATGTTCAGTGCGCTTGGCGTCGAAGGCGCGCTGGTGCAGATGATCTCGCACGGCTTCGTGTCCGGGGCGATGTTCTTCTCGATCGGCGTGATGTACGATCGTATGCACTCGAGGCAGATTGCCGACTACGGGGGGGTGGTGAATTCGATGCCCAAGTTCGCCGCCTTCTTCATGCTCTTCGCGATGGCCAACGCCGGGCTGCCGGCCACTTCTGGCTTCGTCGGTGAATTCATGATCATCCTGGCGGCCGTGGATTACAACTTCTGGGTGGCCTTCGCTGCGGCCACGACGATGATCGTTGGCGCCGCCTACACCTTGTGGATGTACAAGCGCGTGGTTTTTGGTGCGGTCGCCAACCATCACGTCGCCGAACTCACCGATATCAATGGCCGGGAGTTCCTGATTTTTGTGTTGTTCGCCGCTGGCGCGCTGGGTATGGGTCTCTATCCACAGCCCTTTACTGAAGTCATGCACAGCTCGGTCAATGAGCTACTGCGTCACGTCGCTCTCAGCAAGATCCAATAATTGGTAGCCGCTATGACTCTTGCCGAAATGCAGTTCCAGATACCTGATCTCCGCCTCGCGAGCGCGGAGATCTTCATGTTGTTGATGGCTTGCGTGATCCTGATCGTCGATCTTGTCGTCAAGGAGCGAAAGCGGACGGTGATCTTTGTTGCCACTCAGCTAACGCTGGTTGGTGCGGCGGTGATTACTTTCGCAATCAGTTCGGGTGATATCGCCTATACCTTCAGCAACATGTATGTCTCCGACTTAATGGGCGACCTGCTGAAACTACTGGTCTACCTGACGGTAATCATCGTGCTCTTCTATTCGCGCGATTACATCCTCGAACGTGAGCAGATGGCGAGGAGCGAGTACTATGTGCTGGCCCTGTTCGCCACCCTCGGCATGATGGTGATGATTTCGGCGAACCACTTCCTGACTGTCTATATCGGTCTCGAGCTGCTTTCGCTGTCGCTCTATGCGCTGGTGGCAATGAATCGTGATTCGGTGCCGGCCACCGAAGCGGCGATGAAGTACTTCGTCCTCGGTGCCCTGGCTTCGGGCCTCCTCCTCTACGGTATGTCGATGATCTATGGCGCGACCGGTACGCTCGAGATCACTGCGGTTGCCGAACGCCTCTACATGGGCCAGGCGAACAAGTCGATTCTCGTCTTTGGGCTGGTTTTCCTGGTGTCTGGAATCGCTTTCAAGCTTGGTGTCGTTCCCTTCCACATGTGGATTCCCGATGTTTATCACGGTGCGCCGACCGCGGTCGCCCTGTTCATTGCCAGCGCCCCAAAACTTGCCGCCTTTGCCATCGTCGTGCGCATGCTGGTCAATGGGCTGATCGTCCTGGCGCAGGACTGGCAGACGATGCTGATTCTGCTGGCCGTCCTGTCGATGGCCGTCGGGAATATTGCCGCCATCGCTCAGACCAACTTGAAGCGGATGCTGGCCTATTCGGCGATCTCGCACATGGGCTTCATGCTCCTCGGCTTGGTCACCGGTATCGTTGATGGCGACGCGCGCTTCGCACTCAACGCCTACAGCTCGTCGATGTTTTATGTCATCACCTACGTGCTGACCAGCGCCGGAACCTTCGGTATGATCTTGCTGCTCGCGCGCGGCGGTCTCGAGTCGGATCAGATCGATGACTTCAAGGGCCTCAACAAGCGCAGTCCCTGGTTCGCTGCGGTGATGATGATGATGATGTTCTCGATGGCCGGGATCCCCTTCTTTGTCGGCTTCTTCGCCAAGTTCTCGGTGCTGCAGGCGGTCGTTGCTGCCGGCTACCTGTGGCTGGCGGTGGTTGCTGTGTTGTTCTCGCTGGTTGGTTGTTTCTACTACCTGCGCATCGTCAAGATCATGTACTTCGATCCGCCGACCAATACCGCGCAGATCGAGGCGCCGCTGGACATGAAGATCCTGATGTCGGCGAACGGTCTGGCGGTCGCCTTGTTGGGAATTTTCCCGCAGGCGCTGATGTCCGTCTGTGCGTTCGCGCTTTTGCGCTCGCTCTGAGCACCAGCTGTTTCGACCGCAACGCCCCGCCAGCCGGGGCGTTTTCATTGGGAGCCCGGAAATGAAAGATGATTACCCGCACCTGCGCGAAGAGCAAATCGAGAGCAGCCAGGTCTTTCGCGGCCGTTTGCTCGATGTCCGCCTGGACCGCGTGCGCCTGCCGGACGGGGAAGAGTGTCAGCGCGAGTACGTACGCCACCAGGGAGCAGTGGTGGTCATTGCGCAACTGGACAACGGCCAGCTGCTTCTGGTACGGCAGCATCGTTATCCTCTGGGGCGATCGATTCTCGAGCTGCCGGCCGGAAAGATCGACGCCGGTGAAGCTATCCTCGAAACTGGCAGGCGGGAGTTGCTCGAGGAGACGGGGTATGGTGCCGTCGATTGGCGCTATCTCGGCGTGATGCATCCCTGCGTGGGCTATTCGAACGAGCGCATCGAGATCTTCCTGGCGCGTGGCCTGCGCCGCGAAGCCGAGCAGAGCCTGGATTGCGGTGAGTTCATGGATGTTCTCAGCCTTTCTCTGCAGGACGCCCTAGCGGCCGTGAAGAGCGGCGAGATCACCGACGCCAAGACGATTACCGGCCTGTTCTGGGCGGAGAAGGCGATTCTCGGCGGCTGGTAAGCGGCTGAGCAGCTCTCGCGCTGGCCGGGCCCGGGCAATGGTTTTTGGGCCTTGCGTTTGGCGATGGCAACCCGAGAAAGGCGACTGATGCTGCCCAGAACCTCTGCGCAAGGCCTCCTGGAGCCCGTGGCTGGCGTGAAAGCTCGTCTTCCTGTACGACAGCGAGTTCCCGCCTCGTTCCGGTCGCATTCCTCGCTGGCCCGCTGGACTGCGGCGGATTTTGCCAGACTCGCGAAATGGCGCAGTCTTTCCTCGTTGCGCATTGGGGGCCCTTTTACTTCGTAGATGTCGAACAATCCGCAAAGAATAATCGACTTTCCCTGGTGTTTTGGGACGCGTAAACTTCGCCCGTTCCGCATCCCGCTGGGTACGCTTCCGCTCGTTGCCCGGCATCCAAATTACTCGTTGCACCAGCACAAGCCGCCAGGAAAACCCTATGAAAGACATTGCCAGATTCATCGCCGGTTTCGAAAGATTTCAGGAGAAGTATTTCGGAGAGGAGCGCGAGCTGTTCGACAAGCTCACCCGTGGTCAGAGCCCAAAGACGCTGATCGTCGCTTGTGCCGACTCCCGGGTGGACCCGGCATTGTTGACCGGCGCCGAACCAGGGGATGTGTTCGTGGTCCGCAACGTCGCCAATCTGGTGCCGCCTTACCATCCTGGCGGTGATTTCGCGAGCGTGCCAGCGGCCCTCGAGTTCGCGGTTCTGTCGCTCAAGGTGGAGCACATCATCGTCCTCGGTCATGCCAAGTGTGGCGGCATCCATGCGTTGATGCAGGGCCTGGGGTCGGAGACCGAGTTCATCGGCAAGTGGATCAGTATCGCGGAACGGGCGCGTACGCGCGTGCAGGCCGAGCTGCCGTCTAAGTCGCCCGCCTTGCAGGACCGTGCCTGCGAGCAGGCGGGTATCCTGGTCTCGCTTGAAAACCTGCTGACCTATCCGTGGATCGCTGAACGCGTGCAGGCCGGGACGATCCACCTCCACGGCTGGTACTTCGATTTGGCGGCTGGCGACCTCTTGCACTACGACCCCGCAAGCAACGCCTTCGACGCCGTTACGCCGGCTTAGCCATTGCTGTAGGAGTGGGTAGTTCGCCTCCGAGGCCGTGGTCGATGCGTCGGCCACGGTGGAGGGGCAGCTACCACTGCCAGCGGGTGAGAGTTGCCGAGCAGTGTGATCTATCGCCGCAAAGGCGCCAATAGGGAGCTTGGCTGTCAGAACATGGCGATTCTCGCCGCGGAGAGTTTGCGGCTGATCCTGCTGTCGCAACACAATCACCATAGCCGAGCGGCTGGCATGCGTTCGGCATGGTGGTGAAAGGCGCTCCGACGAAGTAGAATTGGCTGCTCGCGACCGCCGTGACAGCTAATCGGAGTTGCCTTGAAGCGTTTGACTGCCCATCTCGAGCGACTGACGGTTAGCCATCGCCTGCTCGCTCTCACCACGCTGGCCGTCCTGGCCATCCTCGCGGTCTGGGGCTCGATCTTTCCGGCTGCTCAGCACCTGCAGCAGCTTGGCGGCAGTCCCGACCGGCATCCGCAGGTGGTGATGGCGACGCTTAGTGACCTCCGCTACGAGCTGATCTCCATGCAACAACAGCAAAGCGAGCTGCTTCGCGCGGAGGACGCGGGCAAGCGTGCCGCACTCGAAGAGGACCTCGTCGCTGCCGACGCCCGCATTGTTGCGGGCTTGCACAAGCTGCGGGCATCCTACTCCGGCGATGCGCAGGACCTCTGGCAAGCAGAGGCTCTCTATCGACAAAGCGCGGCCTCCTTGGCCGCGACCCGCGATGAGCGACAAAGGGCTGGTGCGCAGATGGGCTGGCAGCAAGCGCTGGCCTCGACGCCCGGGAGTCCCGCTTCGCTACTGCGCAAACATCTCGAGCGACTTGGCGAAATGGCCGCTGCCCAAAACGACGCGCTGCAGGCGTTGGCCGCAGACGCCTATCGCCAGCAGCGGCAGCGCGCCTTCTATCTGCTTTTCGCCTGCCTGGCCCTGTTGCTGCTTGCCGCATTAATCGTTTCCCGATCGCTTACGCGGCCGCTACGCCGTTTGAGTGACAGCATTCTTGAGCTGTCGCAGGGCAGGTTGGAGCAGAGCATTCCCTGCCTGGATCAGCAAAACGAGATCGGCGACATTGGCCGCGGTGTTGCGACCCTCAAGAATGCCTATCAAGGGATGGCAGCCCAGCGCTGGATCAGGACGAATATCTCGGCGGTTTCGGGAGAGCTGCGACAGGCGGCAAGCTTTACCGATCTGGCCCAGAAACTCATGGCGGGCCTGATGCCATTGCTCGGCGCTGCGCAAGGCGCGTTCTTCATTGTTACCGAGAACCGCCAGACCCTGAAAATGATCGCCACCTATGGTGTCGACCGCCGCGCACAGCAGGCTGTCATTGCGGTCGGCGAAGGCCTGGTCGGACAGTGCGCGAGTGACGGCCGCCTACAGGTGATCAGCGATCCGCCCGAGGATTATGTGCGCATTCGCTCCGGCCTGGGCGAGGCGCCCGCCAAGGCCATTCTCCTGGCGCCCGTGATGCGCGGCGAGCGCTCGTTGGCGGTGATCGAACTCGCCTCCCTGTGCGCTTTCAGCGAGGACGAGAGGGCCATTCTCGACGGCTTGCTGCCGATCGTGGCGATGAATCTCGAAATTATCGAGCGCAACACGCGTACCGAGCGGCTACTCGAGGCGACCCAGCAACAGGCTGAACAACTTGAAAGACAGGCGGCCGAGCTGGCGGCGATGGAGGAGCACAGCCGCCTGATCCTCGGCTCGGTGAGCGATGGCATTCTCGGTCTCGACCGCGATGGCCTGCTTATCTTCGCCAATCCGGCGGTTCTCCGCCTGCTCGGCTACACGGCGGCAGAACTCTTCCGCCAGCCCTTCCACGAGTTGGCGCACTACGCCTATCCCGATGCGCGTGAGTTTCCCTACGACTGCTGCCCGATGCATCTGACCGCACAGGATGGACAGGCGCGCCAGATCGACAACGAAGTTCTGTGGCGCAAGGACGGCACGCCACTGGCTGTCGAATATGCGACGACGCCTTTCCACAAGGCTGATTCGCTGGTCGGGACGGTAATCGTCTTCCGCGACATCACCGAGCGTCGCGCCGCGGAAGCCCGTATCCGGCAGGCACACGACGAGCAGACCGCGATTCTGGAAACCGCCAGCCTTGGGATCGCATTCATCAAGGAGCGCGTTTTCGTTAACGTCAACCGCCGCCTGGGGGAGTTGTTCGGCTGCCCTGCGGAGGCGCTAATTGGCCAGGAGACGACGCTCTACGTTCCGGAGGCGGCCTATCCGGTGGCCGGTGGCGGTTTTAACAGCGCGCTGATGCGTGGCGAGATCCTGGTGCGCGCGATCGAGCTACAACGCCAGGACGGCTCGTGTTTCTGGTGTCGGATCAGCGGACGGGCGGTCGACCCGGGTGCATTGGCGCAGGGAACGGTGTGGACCTTCGAGGACGTGAGCAAGGAACGCGAGGCCGCCGACGCCATGCGGCGCGCGAAGGACTTGGCCGAGGAAACGGTGCGCATGAAAACCGGATTCTTGGCCAACATGAGTCACGAGATCCGCACTCCGATGAACGCCATCATCGGTATGTCGCATCTGCTCGCCGGGACCGAGCTCACTTCCAGCCAGCGCGACTACGCAAGGAAGATCCGCGACTCTGGACAGCACCTGCTGGCCATAGTCGACGACATTCTCGATTTCTCCAAGGTTGAAGCCGGCAAGCTGACCATCGAGCACGCCGAGTTTGCACTTGAAGAGGTCATCGAGCACACGCTCGACTTGATGCGTGCCAAGAGCAAGGCCAAGGGACTGGAACTGATCATCGCCATCGAGCCATCTGTTCCGCCGCTGCTTGTCGGCGACTCCCTGCGTCTTGGGCAGATTCTGATCAACTACACCAATAATGCGCTCAAGTTCACGGCGCAGGGCGAAATCGAAATCCGGGTAAGTGTCCGCGACAGCGATGCGCAGAGCCTGCTTCTCCATTTCGCCGTCACCGATACCGGCATCGGCCTGACCAGCGAGCAGATGTCGCGCCTGTTCGAGAGCTTCTCGCAAGCCGATATCTCGACGACCCGTCGCTTTGGAGGTACCGGTCTTGGTCTGGCCATTTCCAAGAAGCTGGCCGAGCTGATGGGTGGCGACGTCGGCGTTAGCAGCGAGTACGGCAAGGGCTCGACCTTCTGGTTCACCGCGCGGCTGGGTCGTTCCGCTCGCGCGTCGCAGCTGGCCGTGGTTGCGCGGGGGCAGGGACGGCTCTTGCTGGGCCGCGAGGCTGTGGCTCCGCCGCTGCTTGCCTCGCCATTGTTCGAGGCGGCCAGCGTTGACCAGGTGCGCTTGCGGCAGGTCTGTGGCAAGCTCTCGGCTTTGCTGGTCGACAGCGACTCGGAAGCGGCAGACCTTCTTGATGCCGAGGCAACAAGGTTGCGCGCGGCCTTTGGTGGCCGCTATCGGGCAATTGACCTGGCGGTGCGCGCTTACGACTACGAAGCGGGGCTGGCGGCGCTGCGCACGGCTGCTGCTGCTGTCGGGATTGTGGTTTGAACACGACGAGTGATGGATATGGACTCTCTGCACTTCAACGACAAAGCCACCGTCCTGGTGGTCGACGACACGCCGGACAATCTGGCGCTGATGTCGGCGCTGCTCAAGAATACCTACAAAGTAAAAGTTGCCAATCACGGTGACAAGGGGCTGCGGATTGCGGCGTCGGCGACGCCTCCCGATCTGATCCTGCTGGACGTGATGATGCCCGATGTCGACGGTTACGAGGTCTGTCGACGTTTGAAGGCGGATTCCAGAACCTGCAATATCCCAGTCATCTTTCTGACCGCCCGATCCGAACCCGAGGACGAGCATAAAGGGCTGGCGCTCGGCGCTGCCGACTACATCACCAAGCCGATCAGCCCTCCGATTCTGCTCGCTCGCGTGGCCACTCAGCTAACACTGAAGGCCAGTTCCGACTTTCTTCGCGACCAGAATGATTTCCTGACCGCCGAGGTGGAGCGGCGGACGCGCGAACTCGAGGCGGTTCAGGACGTGACCATTCTGGCGCTGGCCTCGTTGGCGGAAACCCGTGACGCCGAAACCGGCAAGCACATCCTGCGCACGCAGCGTTATGTCAAAGTCCTGGCAGAGAAGTTGCGGACGCATCCGCGTTTCTCGAATTTCCTCACCGAGCGGAATATCAAGACCCTCTTCAAGTCGGCGCCTCTGCACGATATTGGCAAGGTGGGTATCCCCGATCGAATTCTGTTGAAGCCCGGTCGCTACGAGCCGCACGAGTTGGAAATCATGAAGAATCACACCCTGCTTGGCAGGGACGCCATACAGCTTGCGGAAGACTGGCTGGGCGCGCAGGTCGAGTTCCTCACCATCGCCAAGGAAATTGCCCTTTGTCATCAGGAAAAATGGGATGGCAGCGGCTATCCGGACTCGCTGGTCGGTGACAGCATTCCGGTCTCGGCGCGGCTGATGGCGATTGCCGACGTTTACGACGCGTTGATCAGCCGACGGGTTTACAAGGAGCGTCTATCGCATGAGAGGGCGGCGCAAATCATCGTCGAAGGTCGTGGCAGCCATTTCGACCCCGACATGGTCGATGCCTTCATCGAGATTCAGGAGGAGTTTCGTGAAATTGCGCAGCTCTATCCCGACTCTGACGGAGACTTTCAGAAGAAGATCGAGTTTCTGGCGCAGGCGCTCGCCGACCAGGCCTGAGAAAGCCTGTAGGGCTCTCGGCGCCCCACCTCTATCGCTGGCGCGGGAGGATCAGCGGGCGGTACCTGCTTCGCCAGCCAGCGCCTGAATGGCTGCGCGCAGTTCGATGACTTCGCTTTCCAGGCGTGCCACTCGCTCGGCCAGTTCTGCGTTCCCGCCGGCGTCGGTCGTGGCCTCGGCTGCGTCTGCCGGGGCAGGCGCCCCGCAGAGCAGGTGCACCCAGCGATGCTCGCGCGAACCGGGCTGCTTGGGGAGTCTACAGACCATCGCTCCGCTGCTGCGCGCCGCCAATTCTTCGAGATACGCTTCTACCGACGACGCATCGTCGAAGCGATACAGGCGTTCGCTGTTGGCGCGTAACTCGCTGACCGTCTGCGCGCCGCGTAACATCAGGATGGCCAGCAAGGCGACGCCGGCCGCTGGCACACCGTATACCTTCGCGAAATTCTGTGCATAACGCAGTACGCGGCCGGAGGCGCCGTAAGTCTCAAGCACCAACAGGCGGCTGCGCAGGTCTTCGAGCGTTGTCTGCAGTTCGCTATCGCTGGCGCTGATCACCGGCTCGCGGGCGGTTTTCTGATTGCAGCCGGCGCTCAGGCTGTTCAGCGTCAGCGGATAGGCATCGGGCGTCGTCTTTTCCTTCTCGATCAACACGCCGAGGATGCGCGATTCGAGAAAGCTCAGCTCCTGCAGGGGTTCGGGCGCTGCTGTCATCGTGGGCTCCATTCTCGGTGGGCCGGCGTGCGGGCGCGGTTTCGGGCTGCAAACTTCGTACTCAAGCGAGCAACTGGCCGTGTTCGCGCGAGCTGTGGAAGCCCACAGCCGGCCATTTCTCGCTGGTCACCTCAAGGTTGTAGCGCGTGCTGGCCAGGTAAACGGGATTTCCGTCGACATCCTTGGCCATGCGGTGCAGTTGCTCGCGCTCGAAATTGCGCCGCGTATTATCATCGGGGAAGGTCAGCCAGCGGGCGGTATGGATGTCGGCCGATTCGAAAATCGCATCGACCTTGTACTCGGTCTGCAGGCGTTGGGCGACGACTTCAAACTGCAGCACGCCGACGGCGCCGAGCAGTAGCGCGCCGCTGCCGAGGTTCTCGAAAACCTGGATCGCACCTTCCTCGCCGAGCTCCTGCAAGCCTTTCTGCAACTGCTTGCTTTTCAGCGGATCGCGCAGCCGCGCGACCCGGAAGAGCTCGGGTGAGAAGTAGGGAATGCCCTTGAAAGCCAGCGTCTCGCCTTCGCTCAGGCAATCACCGATGTGCAGGTTGCCGTGGTTATGAATGCCGATGATGTCGCCGGCGACGGCGTCTTCCATCAGCAGGCGCTCATTGGCCATGAAGGTCAGTACGTTGGCCAGTTTCATTTCGCGATCGAGGCGAATATGTCTGACCTTCATTCCCGGCGTATAGCGGCCCGAGCAGACGCGGAAAAAGGCAATCCGGTCGCGGTGCTTGGGGTCCATGTTGGCCTGGATCTTGAAGACAAAACCGCTGAATGCCGCTTCGGCCGGTTGCACCAGGCGCTCGCCACCGTCGCGCTCCTGCGGCGGCGGTGCCCAGTCGAGCAGCGCTTCGAGAATCTCCTGGACGCCAAAGTTGTTGATTGCCGAGCCGAAGAAGACCGGTGACTGGCGACCGGCGAGGAAGCCGGCCAGCTCGAAGGGTCCGCTCGCCCCCTGGATCAGCTCGATGTCTTCGCGCAGCTTGCCCACCTCGGCGGGGAACTGGGCGTCGAGCAGCGGGTTGGCCAGACCGTCGAGACGTTCCGACTCGCTGCGCCTTTCCTGTCCGGCCGCGAAATGCAGCAGGCGGTCGTTGAGCAGGTGATAGACGCCGCGAAAAGTCTTGCCCATGCCGATCGGCCAGGTGATCGGTGCGCATTCGATGCCGAGCACCGATTCGATTTCCTCGAGTAGCTCGAAAGGTTCGCGGACCTCGCGGTCGAGCTTGTTGACGAAAGTTATGATCGGCGTATCGCGCATGCGGCACACGTTCAGCAGCTTGATCGTCTGTGCCTCGACGCCCTTGGCCGCGTCGATGACCATCACTGCGGCATCGACGGCGGTCAGCACGCGGTAGGTGTCTTCGGAAAAGTCTTCGTGCCCGGGTGTGTCGAGCAGATTGACGGTGTGTCCGTGGTAGTCGAACTGCATCACCGAGCTGGTCACCGAAATGCCCCGTTGCTTCTCGACTTCCATCCAGTCCGATGTCGCGTGGCGAGCGCTCTTGCGGCCCTTCACGGTCCCGGCAAGCTGGATCGCGCCGCCGAATAAAAGCAGCTTCTCGGTCAACGTTGTCTTGCCGGCGTCGGGGTGGGAAATGATCGCGAAGGTGCGTCGCTTGGCGACGTCGCGCAGGATGTCGGGTGGCAAGGCGCTGTCGATGGGGGCGTCGTTGGCGGGGCTGGCGGTGGTGCTCATCGGGAAGCTTTCGGCGGCAGGAAAACAAAAGCCGCCGGCCGGGAAGATGCCGACTGACCCGCTGGCGGTGTGCAGGGCGAACTATAGCAAGACTGGGCGCCCGCTGGAACCGTCCTGCCGCTGGCTGCTTATTCGATTTCGAGCGCCCACTGAATCAGGTATTTGGCGACGAAGCCGAGCATGCCGAAGGCCAGGCCCAGGAAGATCACGAAAGTCCCCAGCTTGCCGGCCTTGGATTCCCACGCCAGTTGTCCGACGATGAACAACATGTAGAGCATGAAAGAGCCAAGACCGACGGAAAGGCCAAACGCGGCAATCTGTTCTTCGGAAAATCCAAGCATCGAGTCGCTCAGTGAGCTCGTGGACGTTCAGGCAAGGCGCTGGCATCGACCAGCGCGCGGTAGGCGTGCCAGCTGGCGTGGCCTAGTAGGGGAATCAGCAGGATCAGACCGAGCATGGCCGTCGCGAAACTGAGCAGCACCAGCAACATGATCAGTGCCGCCCAGAGGGCCATCGGTCCAGGGTTGGCGAGAACGACCCGCCAGCTGGTCAGGACGGCCATCAGCAGGTTGCTGCGCCGGTCGAGTAGCAAGGGCATGGAGACGATGCTGGAGGCGAAGATCGGCGCTGCCAGGATGCCACCCATGGCCAACCAGGCTTCGAACAGGTAGTTCTCCCGACTCAGCACGACATGGCGCAGGAAATCCAGCGGCGCGTTGATAGGCGCGGGGGCGAGCAGGGTGATCAGGGCTGCCGAGGTCACTACCCATCCCGTGCCGGCCAGCGCCAGCAGCAGGCCGAAGCGCACCATGCACCAATAACCACCTGACTCCATGAAGCGGGATTGCTGCCAGCTCAGCCAGGTGTCGCGTAGCAACGGCCAGCCGATGCGACCATCGTGTTCGACGGCGCGACTCATGGCGTAGATACTGGTTGCCAGCACCGGGGCGACGACCAGAAAGCCGGAGAAGGCGCCGGCCAGCAGCCAGAAATGCTGGTAGGCGGTGGCCATCAGCGCCAGGCCGAAAGCGGCTAGCAAGGCTCCATGTGCCAGGCTCCAGCAGCCGCAACGCAGCAGGTCGCGCCAGCCCAGGAGCAGCCACTGCAGGGGGGCGCCAAGCGGTACGACGAGTACGTCGGGCTGCGGCGGGGAGATCTCGGTCGCGGGGAGGGTCATGAGCTTTGCGCTGTGATCATTGCAGGACTGAGTCTAGTGCAGTGCGGGGTTCTTGGCGAGCCCGTGCTCGTTGCTGAAGCCGCCATGCGCCGACCTGCAGCCGTTAGCGCCGCGCTCATATGCCGAGCCAGTGCCGCACCCCGCGGCCAGCAGCGTGGCCGCTGGCGAGGCAGGCGGTGAGCAGGTAGCCGCCGGTAGGCGCTTCCCAGTCGAGCATTTCCCCGGCGCAGAAGACGCCGGGAAGCGCCTTGAGCATCAGTTGTGCGTCGAGGGCAGTAAAGCAGACGCCGCCCGCGCTGCTGATGGCTTCGTCGAGCGGGCGCGTGGCGAGCAGGCGCAGCGGCAGGGCCTTGATCGCGGCGGTGAGGCGTGTCGGGTCGGCAAATGCGTCGGCGGCCAGGCATTCGCGCAGCAGCGCGACTTTGGCGCCCTTGAGGCGCAGGCGGCTCTGCAAATGGCTGGCCAGCGAGCGTGCACCGCGTGGTCGTGCCACTTCGGCAAGTACCCGTGTCGCGTCGTGTTCGGGTAGCAGGTCGAGGTGCAGCGTCGCGCTTCCCGTCGCGTCAATGGTGTCGCGCAGGGCGGCCGACAGGGCGTAGATCAGGCCACCTTCGACGCCGCTTGCCGTGAGCATGAACTCGCCGCGTCGGTGATGGACGACGCCATCAGCGTCGACCAGGGATGCGCTGACGGCCTTGATCGGCTGCCCGGCAAAGCGCTGGCGGAGATGCTCGCTCCAGGCGGTGTCGAAGCCGCAGTTCGCCGGCCGCAGCGCTGCCACCTCGATGCCTGCTGCTTCAAGGTAGGGGACCCACTTGCCGTCCGAACCGAGCCTGGCCCAACTGCCGCCACCAAGTGCCAGTATGACCGCCTGCACTTGCTGCGCTTGTGTACCCTGCGGGGTGGTGAAAGAAAGCGTGAGGCGACCATCGTCAGCCCGTGTCCAGCCACACCAGCGATGGCGCATGTGAAAGCGTACGTCCGTGGCACGCAGTCGCCGCAGCCAGGCGCGCAGGAGTGGCGCGGCCTTCATCTCGGTCGGAAAAACCCGTCCCGAGCTGCCGATGAAAGTTGCCACGCCGAGGTCGTGTACCCACTCGCGCAGCTCTGCCGGGCCGAAGGCCTCAAGCAGGGGCGAAATTTCCTTTTGCCGGGCCGCGTAACGGCGGCGGAAGTCCTCGGTCGGCTCGGCGTGGGTGATGTTCAGGCCGCCTCTTCCGGCCATCAGCAACTTGCGGCCGACGGAAGGCATGGCGTCGTAGACATCGACGCGGACGCCGTCGCCGGCGAGCACCTCGGCAGCCATCAAGCCTGCCGGGCCAGCGCCGATGACAGCCACCGCTGGCTGCATCGATGAGGCAGAAGCAGTTTTCAATTTCAGGCCATCACCAGGCGTGCCGCCTGCGTCTGGCGATCGTGCAAGCAAGTTAGCCCGAGGATCGGTAGCGCCGCTTGCAGGCGTTCCGGGTGGGCGGTGGCAAACAGCGTCAGGCGTCCACTGCCGTTTGTGCTTGCTCCGGCGAGGCGTGCGCACTGACGGGCGACGGCTTCGGCGACGTCGACCAGCGTTGCCCGGCTGCCGACCAGCGGTTCGAGGACCGGGCGCAGGAAGGCATAATGCGTACAGCCAAGAACGATCTGGTCGACACCGGCGGCGAGTAGCGGCGCCAGATGTTGGCGTGCTTCGCCAGCGAAATCGGGGTCATCGAGGCGCAGGTTTTCGACGCGGGTTGCCCAACCATCACAGGCGACGACGTCCACCTGCACGCCGCCTGCATGCTGCCGGATCAGGTTGGCCAGACGCTGGCTGCGCGTCGTCGATAGCGTTGCCAGGACCGCGATGCGGCCACTGCGCGACGCCGCTGCTGCGGGTTTGACGCCGGGCTCGACGCCAACCACCGGCAGTCCGGGAAGCAGCTCACGAAAAGCGGCCACGGCCGCTGCCGTGGCGGTGTTGCAGGCGACGACGATAAGGCCGCAGCCTTGCGCCACCAAGTGCTTGCCAATGATCAGAACCCGTTCGCGGATGAAGGCCTCACTCTTGTCCCCGTAGGGCACGTGCGCAGTGTCGGCGAAATACAGCAGATCGGCTTGTGGAAGCGCTCGGGCGACGGCAGCGAGCACCGAGAGGCCTCCCAGGCCGCTGTCGAAAATGCCGATCATGTGCTGCTCGCGGTCGCCAGTCGCTGCGGCGCGCTGCCGTGACCGTCGATGGACATGTTCTTTCTCCAGAAAAGCGCAAGCCGGCGCGCGGCCGGCTTGCAGCGGAGTTGGTCGCTAGCTCAGGCGGCGGTAATCGGGATCTTGCCGATCCTGCCCTGCCATTCCCGTGGTCCCGTGTTGTGCACCGAGGTGCCGCTCGAATCGACGGCGACGGTGACCGGCATGTCCTTGACCTCGAACTCGTAGATGGCCTCCATGCCGAGATCGGCAAAGCCGGCAACCCTGGCCGTCTTGATTCCCTTGGCGACCAGGTAGGCGGCGCCGCCGACGGCCATCAGATAGGCTGACTTGTGCTTCCTGATCGCTTCGATCGCGGCCGGGCCGCGCTCGGCTTTGCCGACCATCGAGATCAGGCCGGTTTCGGCGAGCATCATTTCGGTAAACTTGTCCATTCGCGTCGCGGTAGTCGGACCCGCCGGGCCGACCACCTCGTCGCCGACGGGGTCGACCGGGCCGACGTAGTAGATGACCCGGTTGGTGAAGTCGACAGGCAGTGTTTCGCCCTTGGCGAGCATGTCCTGGATGCGCTTGTGCGCAGCGTCGCGACCGGTCAGCATCTTGCCGTTGAGCAACAGCGTCTGGCCCGGCTTCCAGGCTGCGACTTCGGCTGGCGTCAGGGTGTCGAGGTTGACCCGTGTCGAGGTTTCGGTGTTCGGCGTCCAGTTGACCTTTGGCCACTGGTCGAGGTCCGGTGGGGTCAGCATTGCCGGTCCGGAGCCGTCGAGATGGAAGTGCGCGTGCCGGGTCGCCGCGCAGTTGGGAATCATCGCCACCGGCAGGCTTGCGGCATGCGTCGGGTAGTCAAGGATCTTGACGTCGAGGACGGTGGTCAGGCCGCCGAGGCCTTGCGCACCTATTCCCAGGGCATTGACCTTTTCGTACAGTTCGAGCCGCAGTTCCTCGACGCGGTTGCTGGCGCCGCGGGCGATCAACTCATGGATGTCGACCGGTGCCATCAAGGATTCCTTGGCCAGGAGCATCGCTTTTTCGGGCGTGCCGCCGATGCCGATGCCGAGGATTCCGGGTGGACACCAGCCAGCGCCCATTGTCGGGACGGTCTTCAGAACCCAATCGACGATCGAGTCGGAAGGATTGAGCGCATAGAACTTGGATTTGTTTTCGGAACCGCCGCCCTTGGCAGCGCAGATCACTTCTAGGTGGTCGCCAGGAACGATTTCGTAATGCACGACAGCCGGAGTATTGTCGCGCGAGTTCTTGCGCGCACCCGCGGGATCGAGCAGTACCGAGGCACGCAAAGTGTTGTCGGGATTGTTGTAGGCCCGGCGAACGCCCTCATTGCACATTTCCTGCACCGATAGCTTGGCGTCCCATTTCAGGTCCATGCCGACCTTGAGAAAGATCACCGCGATCCCTGTATCCTGACAAATCGGCCGATGACCTTCGGCGCACATCCGGCTGTTGGTCAGGATCTGGGCGATGGCGTCCTTGGCCGCAGGGCTCTGCTCGCGCTCGTAAGCGGCGCCGAGCGCCTTGATGTAGTCCAGAGGGTGATAGTAGCTGATGTACTGGAATGCGTCGGCCACGCTCTGGATGAAGTCTTCCTGCTTGATGGGTGTCATTTCAGGCTCTCTCTCGTGAGTGGCGGGGATCGGTTACCCTACCCGCCGCGGGTGTTGGTCAGTGCCGGGCAGCGTGCTGCGCCTTGCTCATCGCCAGCGTCTGGCTCATGATGCGATCGACCCAGACCATGGCCAGGGCAGATCCCAGAAAAACGATGTGGATGACGACCTGCCACTTGATCGTGTGTTCGCTCATGTTTTCCGCGTTGATGAAGGTCTTCAACAGGTGGATCGAGGAAATGCCGATGATCGCCGTCGATANNAATGCCGATGATCGCCGTCGATAGCTTGATCTTGAGCACCCCGGCATTGACATGTGAAAGCCATTCCGGCTGGTCGGGGTGGCCGTCGAGATGGAGCCGCGAGACAAAAGTTTCGTAGCCTCCGATAATCACCATGATCAACAGGTTGGCGATCATTACCACGTCGATCAGGCCGAGAACGACGAGCATCACCTCGGTTTCGTTGATCTGTTTGCCGCTGAAAAAGAGGTTGCCGATCAGGTGCGACAGTTCGACCATGAACAGGTAGACATAGACGCCCTGGGCGATGATCAGGCCGAGATAGAGCGGCGCCTGCAGCCAGCGGCTCCAGAAAATGAACATCTCGAGCTTGTCTACGGTGGGTTTCAGTGAGGGCATTTCTGTCGAACTTCGGAAGTTTTGGAGGACAGATTTTAGCACCAAAGAAACGCTGATTTCTGGGCCGCGGCGGGGCCGTGGCGTAAGTGGTGTGTAAGAATGGCGGCGTTTAATCTGGGGCAGTTGGCCTGCCAGCAGGTGCTACTGCCGGGCGAGCCTCGGCCTTTCGCGATGCGCTGGGCCTGCCCCCGGTTCTCATCAGGTTCTGTTTGCCCCGCGCTGCATCGACTTCTTAGAACTTCTACCAATAACTGCACAGGAGATGGCACATGTCACAGAGCGAAGCCGTTACATTTATTGACCCCTCCGCCGACTTTGTAAAACAGGCGACGATTTCTGGCATGGACGCTTACAAGGCCCTCTGCGCCGAGGCGGAAAAGGATTACACCGGTTTCTGGGCGCGTCTGGCCCGCGAACACGTCGCCTGGAAGCAGCCGTTCACGCAGGTGCTTGACGAGTCCAATGCGCCGTTCTTCAAGTGGTTTGCCGATGGCACGCTGAATGCTTCCTATAACTGCCTGGACCGCAACGTCGAGGCCGGCCTCGGCGACAAGGTGGCGATCCTCTTCGAAGCCGACGACGGCGAAGTAAAGCGCATTACCTACAAGCAGTTGCTAGCGCAAGTCAGCCAGTTCGCCAACGGCCTGCGTGCGCGCGGCATCAAGAAAGGTGACCGCGTCGTCATCTATATGTCGATGGGTATCGAAGGTATCGTCGCCATGCAGGCCTGTGCCCGCATCGGCGCCATCCACTCGGTGGTCTTTGGCGGTTTCTCTTCGCAATCAGTACGTGACCGCATCAACGACGCCGGCGCGGTGGCGGTGATTACCGCCGACGAGCAGTGCCGCGGCGGCAAGAAGATTCCGCTCAAGCCGGCCGTCGACGAAGGAATAGCGCTCGGCGGCTGCGAGTCGATCAAGAACGTCATCGTCTTCCAGCGCACCGGTGGTCCCTGCAACATGGTCGCTGGCCGTGACGTCTGGTGGCACGATGTCATCGCCGGTCAGTCCGATGTCTGCGAACCGGAATGGGTCGACGCCGAGCACCCCCTGTTCCTGCTGTACACCTCGGGGTCGACCGGCAAGCCGAAGGGTGTTCAGCACTCGACCGGCGGTTACCTGCTGCACGCCATCGTGACCATGAAGTGGACCTTCGACATCAAGCCCGACGACCTCTTCTGGTGTACGGCGGACATCGGCTGGGTGACCGGCCACACCTACATCACCTACGGACCGTTGGCCTGCGGCGCGACCGAAGTGGTCTTCGAAGGGATCCCGACCTATCCGGATGCCGGCCGCTTCTGGAAAATGATCCAGGACCACAAGGTCAATGTTTTCTATACTGCGCCGACGGCGATCCGTTCGCTGGTCAAAGCCGCCGACGTCAATCCGGCCGTCGCTCCGACGCAGTATGACCTGTCGTCGCTACGCCTGCTGGGTACGGTTGGCGAGCCGATCAATCCGGCGGCCTGGCAGTGGTATTACGACGCCGTTGGCGGTGGTCGCTGCCCGATTGTCGATACCTTCTGGCAGACAGAAACCGGTGGTCACATGATCACCCCCTTGCCGGGTGTGACGCCGATGGTCCCCGGTTCATGCACCTTGCCCTTCCCGGGCATTCAGGCGGCGGTAGTCGACGAAACGGGTACCGAACTTGATTGGGGCAAGGGTGGTCTGCTGGTCGTCAAGCGCCCGTGGCCGGCGATGATCCGCAACATCTGGGGCGACCCGGAGCGCTTCAAGAAGTCATACTATCCGGACGATTTCAACGGCAAGCTGTATCTCGCCGGCGACGGTTCGATACGCGACGTCAATACCGGCTACTTCACGATTACCGGTCGTATCGACGACGTGCTGAACGTTTCCGGTCACCGCATGGGAACCATGGAAATCGAGTCGGCGCTGGTGTCACATCCGATGGTCGCCGAAGCGGCCGTGGTTGGCCGTCCGGATGATCTGACCGGCGAAGCGATCTGTGCCTTCGTCGTTTTGAAGGGGGCACGGCCAACCGGCGACGCCGCCAAGAAGATGATCAAGGAACTGCAGGATCATGTCGGTCGCGAGATCGGTCCGATTGCCAAGCCGAAGGATTTGCGCTTCGGCGAGAACCTGCCCAAAACCCGTTCCGGAAAGATCATGCGCCGTCTGCTGCGCTCACTGGCCAAGGGGGAGACGGTCGCGCAGGACACTTCAACGCTCGAGAACCCGGCAATTCTCGACCAGTTGAGGGGCTGAACCAGCGACCACATGCGCTCGCGTTTGGCGGCGCCGGCGAGCCCGATTATCGGCTCGACGGCGCCGTGAGCGGTTTCTCGTATCGGCCTGCTGCGTGTCGGCTCGTATCGGCCTGCTGCGTGTCGGCGAGATTCCGGCGACGCGTCGTATCGCATGAGCAGCCGTTTTTTTCAGGCCGGCACGGCGTGCCGGCCTGTTCATTTGTATCGAGCGAGGAGCCAGGATGAGCAACCAGGCGACTGAACTGCTGGTCTCCGCGTGCATCCAGTCACTGCAGGCCTACCCGCCTTTTGATCGGATGGAAGCCGAGTCGCTGCGTTTTCTCGCGCAGCGGGTGAAATTAGCCCACTATCCAAGTGGCGCGCGGATTCTGGCCAGAGAGAGCGGTGTAGCGCGGACGCTGTACATCCTCCAGCGTGGACGGGTGGATGTCGTGCGCAGTGGTGGGGACCGCAAGCGGGAGTCGTCGTCGGTCACCCTGGGTCCCGGTCAGAGTTTCTCGATTGGCGCGCTGATGGCGCAGCGTGAAACGGTGGGCGCCTACGTGGCCCGCGATGATGTCTTCTGCTATGAATTGGCGGCCGAAGACTTCTTTGCTTTGACGCAGAAAAGCACGGTCTTCAATCTTTTCTGTACGCAGTATATCGCCGACCTGCTTCGGCAATCGCAGCAACAGTTGCAACTGCAGCTTGCCCAGCGCGCTGCCGAACAGAAGACGATGAACTCGCCACTCTCGATGATCCTTAGCCGTGAGCCGGTCGCCGTGACGGCCGACACGCCGGTGCGCCGGGTGGTCGAGCTGATGGCCAGCCAGCATCTTGGCTCGATGGTGGTGGTGGATGCCGAGCGGCAGCCGGTCGGCATCTTTACCCTGTCGGATATCCTGAAGCGCATTGTGCTTCCCGGTGCATCCCTTGAGCAGGCGATCGCCGAGGTGATGTCGCCGGCGCCGCAGACCTTGCCAGTGGCGGCAAATGCTCACGATGCGGCGCTGCTGATGGCCATGCACCGGGTACGGCACGTGCTCGCGGTGGATGAGGGCGGGCGCTTGCGCGGCGTGGTTTCCGAGCGCGACCTGTTCAAGCTGCAAGGTGCCGGCCTGCGGCAGATTCGGCATGCAATCGATGCGGCGACTTCCATCGCCGTGCTGCAGCATGCCCGCGAGGACGTTCGCCAGTTGGCCTTGACCATGCTTTCGGAAGGGGTTGGCGCGCAGGAAATTACGCAGTTCATTTCGACACTCAACGACGCAGTGACGCGCCGGGTGATCGAGCTCAACCTCGACCGCCACGATTTTTACGGCATCGACTGGGCGTGGCTGGCGTTTGGTTCGGAAGGGCGCGACGAGCAGACCTTCACCACCGATCAGGATAATGGAATCGTCTTCATCTGCACGGATATCATGGACCGCGAGCAGACGCAGCTGCGTTTTCTGGACTTTGCCCGGGAGGTCAATGATGACCTCGACAAGTGCGGTTTTCCCCTCTGCAAGGGCAACATCATGGCCAGTAACCCCGAGCTGTGCCTGACCCTCGAGGAATGGGAAGAGAAGTTTGCACAGTGGGTGCGCACGCCGGAACCGCTGGCCTTGCTGAACGCGACGATCTTCTTCGATTTCCGACCGCTACATGGCCGCTTCAATCTGGCACACCGGATGCGTCTGTCGCTCCTTCGCCAGACGCAAGCTAATCCATTGTTCCTGCGCATGCTGGCCCAGAATGCGCTCGAGGTGGCGCCGCCGCTCGGGCGCATCCGCGACTTCGTGACCGGGGACGACCCCGAGCACCCCGGGACCATCGACCTCAAGAAGTACGGGGTGCGTCTGTTTACCGACGCGGCACGCCTGTTCGCGCTGGCCAATCAGGTCGAGGCGACAAACACCGTCGCGCGTCTCAGGCGGGCGAGCAGCTTGATGAAGATTGCCGCCGAGGAGACGGCGGCGATCGTCGACGGTTTCAATTTCATTCAGATGCTGCGCTTGCGGCACCAGCATTTCGAGCAGGAGCACGGACGCAGTGGCGACAATCTGATCCGGCCGGACGAGCTGAACGAAGTGGAAAGGCATATCCTCAAGGAGTCTTTCCGGCAGGCGCGCAGGTTGCAGGTGCGCTTGAAGCTTGACTACCAGATCTGAACATGGTGTGGCTCTCGAACCTGTTCACTGGCCCGCACGCGCAAGCACAGCGTCTGACGAAAGGGCAGTTGCAGCGTATTTCGGCTTGGCGGAGGCTGCCGGCGCCCGACCTCAGCCGCTCGCACTATCGCAGTCGCTACGTGCTGATCGACATCGCCATCGCCGGCGAGGATTGGCAGAACGGACCGCTCGGTGCGATCGGCGCGCTGGCGCTGGCCGACGGTCTGATTGATTTCAACGCTGCATTGCAGTTGTCCATGGTGCACCCAGCGGTTGCGGACGATGCCGCGCGTCCGCCTGGCGAGCCACTGCCGGTGGCGGTGATCCGCGGCGAGCAACGCGTCGAAGCGCTGCTCGCCTTGCTCGCCTTTGTTGGCAAGGCGCCGCTGGTCGCTTTCCACGCCTCGTTTGTTGCCCGACGGATCGAACGCGTGCTAGCCAAGGCGCTCGGTGTCGAGCTGGACTTGCCATGGATCGATCTGGCCTGGGTCATGGCCGGCCTGTTTCGCGAGTTGGGCGACAAACAGGCACGCATGGACGCCTGGCTTGAGCACTTCGGCGTCGTGAGTATCGAGCGGCACAATCCGGTTTCTGACGCCTACGCTCTGGCGCAGTTGCTGCAGCTTGCCCTGGCACGTGCGGCGCACAAGGGTTTCGAGACGCCCGCCAGCCTTGTCGAGCTCGAGAAAGCGCGACGCCACCTGTACCCGAGAGCCTAGGCGAGCGTTGCGATGGCCGACTACACCACCGTCCCGCTGCGTCGCTACTATGCTTTCTATACCGCAGGCTTCTTCATTTTCATTCTCATCCTGGCGTTTCTCGAGCGGCATGGACTGCCACCGCGCTGGATCGGATATTCCTTCCTCTTTCTGACCATTTTCCTCTACGCGACGATTGGCGTGCTGGCGCGCACGGCCAGCGTTTCCGAGTACTACGTCGCCGGCCGGCGTGTGCCGGCGATCTTTAACGGCATGGCGACCGGTGCCGACTGGATGAGCGCCGCCTCGTTCATGGGCTTGGCTGGGACGCTCTACCTGTCGGGTTATCAGGGCTTGGCCTACGTGATGGGCTGGACCGGCGGCTACGTCCTGGTCGCTCTATTGCTGGCGCCGTACCTGCGGCGCTTCGGGCAATACACCATTCCCGATTTTCTTGCGGCACGCTATGGCGGCAATCCGGCGCGTCTGGTCGGTGTCTTTGCGACCGTACTGGCCTCCTTTGTCTATGTCGTCGCGCAGATCTACGGGGTCGGGCTGATTACCAGCCGTTTTGTTGGGCTACAGTTCGAGATCGGCGTCTACGTCGGTCTGGCGGGTATTCTGGTGTGCTCCTTCCTCGGCGGCATGCGTGCGGTGACCTGGACACAGGTGGCGCAGTACGCCATCCTGATCGTTGCCTATCTGGTTCCGGTGAGTATCCTCTCCTACCAGGTAACCGGCATCCCTGTGCCGCAACTGACCTATGGCCATGTCCTGCAGAAGGTGCAGGGCCTGGAAGAAAAAATCTTCGACGAACCGGCCGAGATCGAAGCCCGCCGCATCTTCCGCGAACGCGCCGACGGTTATCACGAACGCATCGTAAGTTTGCCCGAATCGCTCGACGAAGAGCGGCTCCGGCTGTCCGACCAGATTGCGGAGCTGAAAAGCAGCAACGCGCAGATGCGCGAGGTTGTGGCGCTCGAGCGCGAGCGCCGCGAGTTGCCGAAAAGCAGTGAGGCGGCCAGGGTCTATTGGGACAAGCTGATGCGCGAGGCGGCGCAACGTGGCGCTGATCCAGAGCATCACCTGACCCCCTATCCGTCGGGTGGTGAGGAGGTAAGCGATACCGCGCGTCTCAACTTCCTCAGTCTGGTGTTCTGCCTGATGGTCGGTACCGCGGCCTTGCCGCACGTGCTGATGCGCTACTACACCACCCCAAGTGTTCGCGAGGCGCGCACTTCAGTTTTCTGGTCCCTGCTGTTCATTCTGGCACTCTATCTGACGGCGCCGGCCTACGCAGCCTTCGCCAAATACGAGATCTACTCGACGCTGATCGGCTCGTCGATCGCGCAACTGCCTGTCTGGGTCAGCGCCTGGGGCAAAATTGGCCTGGTCTCAATCGAAGATGTCAACGGGGATGGCCTTCTCCAGCTCGTCGAACTGGCGCTCAATCCGGACGTGATTCTGCTGGCCACGCCAGAAATCGCCGGTCTGCCGTATGTCATTTCCGGTCTGGTCGCTGCCGGTGCGCTGGCGGCCGCTCTATCAACTGCTGACGGCTTGCTGCTGACCATTGCCAGTGCTTTGTCGCACGATGTCTATTACAAGATCTATCGTCCCGATGCGACCACCCAATGGCGCTTGGTCGTTTCGAAGACGCTGTTGCTGGTGGTCGCCGTGCTCGCGGCTACGGTCGCTTCGCAGAAGCCGGCGACGATTTTGTCGATGGTCGCGTGGGCCTTCTCGCTGGCTGGTGCGGCCTTTTTTCCGGCGCTGATTCTTGGCGTCTTCTGGAAAAGAGCCAATGCGGCGGGGGCCGTGAGCGGCATGGTGATCGGTCTTCTGGTAACCCTCTACTACATGGTTCGCGTGCAGGTGGACGCTATTCCGTGGCTCGGCATCCAGGGCATCGGCATGGAGCCGTGGTGGGGTATCCAGTCGACGTCAGCCGGGGTGTGGGGGGTGGCGGTGGGGTTCCTGACGATCATCGTGGTCAGTTTGTGTTACCAGCCGCCAAGCAAGGCAACGCAGGATTTCGTCGAAAGCGTTCGTTACCCGGAACTGGAAGGCTCGTGAGCCGACGTCGTCAGGCGAGAAGCGTCTGGCCCGCACAGGCTGTCGTTCGAGGCGCAGTGCCGGGGGGGAGCTGAATGCGACTCGAAGGCAAGCATCGCGACTATTGGCGCCGCAACCTGAAGATGACGGCCTTGCTGCTGGCGGTGTGGTTCGCGGTCAGTTTCGTGGTCAGTTTCTTCGCCCGAAACCTGGCCGAGATCACGGTAATGGGTTTCCCGCTGGGGTTTTACATGGGCGCCCAGGGGGCGCCGCTGATCTACCTGGTGATCATCTGGTGGTATGCACGCTACATGAACCGGCTCGACCGCCGGTACGGCGTCCGCGAAGGCGAGGGTGACGATGATTGAGCGCGGCGACCAGGGCGCTCGTGCTGCAACGCTTGGTTTTCAGCACTACCCGGCTTGAGCAGTTCACGAGGCGACTGCTTCGCGCACCGCGGCGGCAAGTGTTTCGGCAGCATTACTGACCACCAGCGAGTCTTCGCCCTCGACCATTACCCGCAGCAGCGGTTCGGTTCCCGAAGCACGCAGCAGTACTCGGCCACGGCCGTTCAGCGCACGTTCCACCTGGCGGTGCACGGAGCCGATCAAGGGATGATCCTGCCAGGGAAAGCCCTTGCTCAAGGCGACATTGATCAGCTTTTGCGGGTAGAGCTGCAGGCCCCCCAGCAGCTCTTGCAGCGTGCCGCCTTCTGCCCGCAATGCCGAAAGCACCTGCAGAGCGGAAACAATGCCGTCTCCGGTCGAGTGTCTGTCGAGACAGAGAATGTGTCCCGAGTTCTCGCCGCCGTACAACCAGCCCTTTTGGCGCAACATGTCCATCACGTAGCGGTCACCGACCGCGGCGCGGGCAAACGGAATTTTGAGTTCGGCCAGGGCGTGCTCGAAGGCAAGATTGGTCATCAGGGTTCCGACGACGCCCGCCACGGGTCCCTGGCGGAGACGGCTACGGACCACAGCGAAGAGCAGTTGATCGCCATCGTAGAGGGTGCCTTGGGCGTCGACCATCAACAGTCGGTCGGCGTCGCCATCGAGGGCGATGCCGAGATCCGCGCCTTGTGCGAGGACAGCTTGGCGCAGTGCGTCGGGCGCCGTTGCGCCGACTTCGTGATTGATGTTTAGACCGTTGGGGTCGGCGCCGATAGCGCTTACTTCGGCGCCCAGTTCGTGAAACACGTGCGGCGCAATATGGTAGGCGGCGCCGTTGGCGCAGTCGACGACGATCTTCAGTCCGCGCAAGTCCTGTTCGAAGGGAAAGGTGCCCTTGCAGAACTCGATATAGCGACCATCCGCGTCGTCAATTCGACGCGCGCGGCCGAGAGCGGCCGCGTCTACGCAGGTCAGCGGCTCGTCGAGCACTGCTTCGATTTCCAATTCGAGTTCATCAGGAAGCTTTGTACCGCGCGCCGAGAAGAACTTGATGCCGTTATCGTAGTAAGGGTTGTGCGATGCCGAGATGACGATTCCGGCCTGTAGGCGTAAGGCACGGGTCAGGTAGGCGATGGCTGGCGTCGGCATGGGTCCGACCAGGGAGACGTCGACGCCAGCAGCTGCAAAGCCGGCTTCCAGTGCAGCTTCCAGCATATAGCCGGAAAGGCGGGTGTCTTTGCCGATTAGCACCGCCGGACGCTCGCCGCTCTTGGCGCGGTTGCCTGCTGCAGCGTGCGCAACGAGAACCTTGCCCATGGCGTGACCGAGGCGCATGACGAAATCCGGCGTAATCGGACTCTCGCCGACCCGCCCGCGCACACCGTCGGTTCCAAAGTACCTTCTCGCCACGATTTCTCTCCCGTCAGTTGCCAAAGTGGATGTGTGTCCAAGCGGGCGTATTCTACGCAAACCCCGGCCCTAGCGCTGCCAACAAAATCACTAGCCGGAAATGCGAACGCCAATGTTGTTGCCGACGAAGGCGGGGCCTTGGTGCGTCGCGGTCAGGCGACGCATCCAGCGTTTGCGGCCTGCCAGACGGCCAAGGCGTCGCGTGTTTCGGCGACGTCATGAACGCGCAAGATGCGTGCGCCGCGCTGTGCTGCCAGTACCGCCGCAGCGAGGCTGCCGGCAAGGCGCTGCGCGACCGGACGACCGGTGATCGTTCCCAGCATCGATTTCCGCGAGATGCCGGCCAGCAAAGGCAGGTCGTCAATTGATAATTCGTCGAAACGCCGTAACAGCTCGATATTATGTTGCAGCGTCTTCCCGAAGCAAAAGCCCGGATCGAGGAGCAGGCGATCACTGGCCACACCTGCCGCCAGTGCTGCGCTGACCCGTTTGCGCATGAAGGCCTGCACCTCGGCCACGACGTCGGCGTAGGCGGCTTGCGCCTGCATGGTCAATGGTGTTCCCTGCATGTGCATCAGACAGACGGCACAGCCGCTGTCGGCGACTGCCGCGATCGCCCCCGGCATGCGTAGAGCGTAGATGTCATTGATCATCGACGCGCCATTGGCCAGCGCCGCGCGCATCACGGCCGGCTTGTAGGTATCGACTGAAAGCGGCACGCTACAGTCGCCAAGTGCTTCGAGTACCGGTAGTAGCCGGCGCAGCTCTTCGTCCTCGGATGTCGGAGCCGCCCCGGGACGCGAGGACTCGGCGCCGATATCGAGCAGATCGGCGCCGGCGTCGATCTGCTGACGGGCCTGGGCAACGGCCGCGCTGATGTTGCGATCCAGTCCGTCACCGGAAAAGGAGTCCGGGGTCAGATTGACGATGCCCATGAGCAGTGGGCGGGTCAGAGGGAGTCGAAACGCGCCGCAACGAAGCATCGGTTCAGGAGCTACTTCGCTGGGCATGCCCCGGGAAGGCCGCCCCGGATGCCAAGGGCGGCCAACAAGCTAAGGATCCCAGCATAGAAGAAGAGTGTGCTTCTATCTCGTCGAGGGCGTTCAGGCGGGCGCCGGTGGTGCGCTCGGAGCGGCATCCGGCGTATTGCTGTTTGGTGGCGTGCTCGGTAGCTTGGTCTGTGGCTGCTTCGGCGGGCGCGGCGGCTTGCCCGCCATGATGTCGTCGATCTGGTCGCTGTCGATGGTTTCAAGTTCGAGCAAGGCGGTGGCCATTGCTTCGACCTTGTCGCGATGCTCTTCAAGGATGCTGCGCGCGAGGGCGTATTGCTGGTCGATGATGCGGCGAATTTCGCGGTCGACCTTTTCCATCGTTGCTTCGGACATGTTCTTGTGCGTGGTGACTGAACGCCCGAGGAATACCTCGCCCTCGTTCTCGCCATAGACCATCGGGCCGAGTGCATCCGACATGCCGTAGCGGGTGACCATGTCGCGTGCCATCTGCGTTGCTCGCTCGAAGTCATTGGAAGCGCCCGTGGTCATCTGGTCCATGAACAGTTCTTCGGCAACGCGTCCACCAAAGAGGACCGCAATCCGACTCATCAGATAGACGCGATCGTAAGCGTAGCGATCCTCTTCCGGCAGCTGCATGGTCAGTCCGAGGGCGCGTCCGCGCGGGATGATGGTGACCTTGTGCACCGGGTCGGACTTCGGCATCAGCTTGGCGACGACGGCATGGCCGGACTCGTGATAGGCGGTATTGCGTTTCTCGTCCTCGTTCATGACCATGCTGCGGCGCTCTGCGCCCATCATGATCTTGTCCTTGGCTTTCTCGAAGTCGTCCATGTCCACTAGGCGCTTGTTGCTGCGCGCCGCGAACAAGGCGGCCTCGTTGACCAGATTGGCCAGATCGGCTCCGGAAAAACCGGGCGTGCCACGGGCGATGATGTCGGCCTTGACGTCCGGCGACAAGGGCACCTTGCGCATATGAACGATGAGAATCTGTTCGCGACCCCGGATGTCGGGTAGCGGCACAACCACCTGCCGGTCGAAGCGACCGGGACGCATCAGCGCCGGATCCAGCACATCGGGCCGGTTGGTGGCGGCGATCACGATGACCCCGACGCTGCCTTCAAAGCCATCCATTTCGACCAGCATCTGGTTCAGGGTCTGCTCGCGCTCGTCGTTGCCACCGCCGAGACCGGCTCCCCGCTGCCGTCCGACGGCGTCGAGCTCATCAATGAAGATAATGCACGGGGCGTGCTTCTTGGCGTTTTCGAACATGTCGCGAACCCGCGCTGCACCGACACCGACGAACATCTCGACGAAGTCCGAACCAGAAATCGAGAAGAAAGGAACCTTGGCTTCGCCAGCAATCGCTTTGGCCAACAGGGTCTTGCCGGTACCCGGGTTGCCAACCAGCAACACGCCTTTCGGAATCCGGCCTCCAAGTTTCTGGAACTTCGACGGGTCACGCAGGAAGTCCACCAGTTCGGAGACCTCTTCCTTGGCTTCGTCGCAGCCAGCGACATCGGCAAAGGTGATCGTATTGGTCGACTCGTCCAGTAGGCGCGCCTTGCTTTTGCCGAACGAGAAAGCCCCGCCGCGGCCACCGCCCTGCATCTGACGCATGAAAAAGATCCACACGCCAATCAGCAGCAGCATCGGGAACCAGCTTACGAAGATGCTCATCAGGAAGGACTGCTCTTCTTCGGGTTTGGCTTCGATGGTCACGCCATTCTTCAGCAGATCCGAGACCATCCACAGGTCTGGTGGCGCGTAGCTGGTCAGCTTGCGTCCATCGGTGGTCGTGGCCTTGAGCACTCGACCCTCGATCACCACCTTGGCAATTGTTCCCTTGCCCACTTCGTCGATGAATTGTGAATACTCCATCGTCGATTGAGCGACCTGGCGCGTGTTGAACTGGTTGAAGACGGTCATCAGGACCAGACCAATAACCAGCCACACCGCCAGATTTTTGAACATGTTATTCAATACTTCACCTCTTCTACGTTGTCCGGCGCAGCAGCGCCGGAAACTCTGCGGTTCCACGAACTCTGCATTCTAAACCGATTAATGCTCGTTGAAGCAATGCCGGCATGGTAAATGCACTCACGTTTTCAAGACCTTGCCCAGCAGGTAAACTTCCGGGCTGCGATCTCTGGACGCATCCGGCTTGCGTGAAGCAACCGTCTTGAAGGTCTGGCGCATTGCGTGCAGGAACTCGTTAAAGCCGTGCCCCTGGAAAATTTTGACCAGGAATGCACCGTTGGGTTGCAGCCAGCTGCGCGCAAAGTCCAGGCCGAGCTCGGCCAAGTGCATCACCCTGGCCTGGTCGCAGACCGGGATGCCCGATATATTGGGGGACATGTCTGAAAGAACAAGCCCTGGTCGGTCGCCAGCGAGCAATTCTTCCAGCGCGTGCAGGATGTCCTGATCGCGGAAGTCGCCTTGCAGAAAGGTGACGCCGCGCATCGGCGCCATCTCCAGCAGATCGAGTGCGATGACGCGGCCACTGCCTTGCAGCCGTCTGGCGGCCACTTGTGACCAGCCACCCGGCGCTGCGCCGAGGTCGACGATGGTGTCGCCGCTGCGGATCAGATCATCCTTGGCGTCGATTTCCATCAGCTTGTAGGACGCGCGCGAACGATAGCCTTCGGCCTTTGCGCGTTGTACAAAGGCGTCGTTGACATGCTCGTTCAACCAGGCAGTGCTCGATCTGCTTCGTTTCATCGGCTGAAACCCGCTAAAATGCGGTCCTCAAGAAAAGGTATCCTGCATGCTCAATCTCAGCTCCGACGAGCGCCGCGTCCTGCGGGCCCGTGCGCACTCACTGCAGCCGGTCGTCTCGATAAGTCAGAACGGGCTTTCCGACGCGGTTGTCCGCGAGGTCGACGTCAATCTAAACAGCCACGAATTGATCAAGATTCGGGTCTATAACGACGATCGGCAAGCGCGTGAGCAGTTTCTCGCCACGCTCTGCGAGCGCTTGGATGCTGCCGCGGTTCAGCACATCGGCAAGCTGCTGGTGATCTGGCGGCCACGAGCAGCCGATCTGGCTCAGCTTGCCAGGCCCCGCCAGAAACGCAATGAGCCGCGCCGTAGCAAGCGCAGCTTCCAGGGCGGTTCGGGCGCTTGATAGGCGGCGAAGCGCCCAAACGGTGGCCACGGTAGCGAGCCAGCTGCTCAGATCGTGAGCTACCGGGCGGCGCGCCGGAAGCCAATGACAAGTAGCACGCCGAGCAGGCTCTGAACGACGTAGACCACGCCGGAAACGCCATGCCAGATGGCGAAGCGCTGGTTCAGCACGCTCTCCATTGCTTGTCTCGGCAAGGTGTCGGCCTTGATCTGCGCGAGCAGCGGTTGAATGCCGAAGAGGTTGACCGCGGTGAGCAGCAGCATTGTCAGCAGCAGCCAGAAGGTCCAGCGGCGCCAGGCGATTCTGCCCATACGGACCACGGTGTGCAGCAACAGGTAAGTCGCACAGCCCAGACCCACCCAGCCGATCAGCGCAAACAGCTTGCCGGCGATCAGGCCCGCCAACTGGCGGTCAGCGGCAAGCACCGAAAAAAGCAGAGGTGCGACCAGAAAACCGATGGCCCACAGGCCGCCGACCCACAGGGTCAGCGTGATCTCGTAGAGCGCATCGGCCAGGCGTCGCATGGCCAGAACTACTCGTAGCGCACGGCAATGACTTCGTACTCGCGAATGCCGCCGGGTGCCTGCACCTCGGCGATATCGCCGGCAAACTTGCCGATCAGCGCTCGTGCAATCGGCGAGTTGATCGAAATCTTGCCGGCCTTGATGTCGGCTTCATCCTCACCGACAATCTGATAGCTGACGCGGGCGCCGGTTTCCTGGTCATCAAGATCGAGCGTTGCACCGAAAACGCAACGTCCGTCGGCGTCGAGCAGTTTCGGGTCAATGATCTGAGCGTTCGCCAGTTTGCTCTCAACTTCCTGGATGCGTCCTTCAACGAAGCCTTGCCTCTCCTTGGCCGCATCGTACTCGGCGTTTTCGGACAGGTCGCCGTGCGAGCGTGCCTCGGCGATCGCGGCGATGGTGAGCGGCCGCTCGACGGTCTTCAGTTGATGCAGTTCGGCGGCAAGTTTTTCAGCGCCATTTACGGTCAAAGGTGTCTTGGTCATTTCTTTCGCTGCCAACAGGGAAAGGCCGACACCCGCCTGGCGGGTGTCGGCGCTTCCCTGGCGGGTGTCGGCGCTTCGATGGATTAATCAACGCAATTGCGCGTGCAATTCCTGGATCGGATAGACAACCAGCGCGCCGCGATTTCTGATTCCAGCAGCTGCAGCTTCGGCGCCCCAGATGGTGGTGTAGATGGTTACCCTTGCAGCCAGGCCCGAGGTGCGGATCGAGCGCGAGTCGTTGATCGCCGTGCGCTTCTCGTCCACGGTGTTGATGATCAGGACGACCTCATTGTTCTTGATCATGTCGACCACGTGCGGGCGGCCTTCGGTGACCTTGTTGACTGGCGTCACATCGATACCCGCCGCGGCGATGGCGGTCGCCGTGCCACGCGTTGCCAGCAGGGTGAACCCGGCCGTGCGAAGGTCGCGGGCGATGGCCACTGCTTGTGGCTTGTCAGAGTCCTTGACGCTGATGAACACCTGACCTGAACGGGGCAGGCGCACGCTAGCCGCCGTCTGGCTCTTGACGAAAGCCTCGGCAAAACTGACCCCGACGCCCATTACTTCGCCGGTCGATTTCATTTCCGGGCCGAGAATGGTGTCCACGCCGCGGAACTTGGCGAACGGGAAGACGGCTTCTTTGACCGAGAAGTAGTTCGGAATCACTTCCTTGTTGAAGCCCTGGCTGGCCAATGACTGGCCGACCATGCAGCGCGCTGCGATCTTTGCCAGTTGCAGGCCAGTGGCTTTGGAGACAAAGGGTACCGTACGCGAGGCGCGCGGGTTGACCTCGAGGACGAAAACGACATCGTCCTGGATGGCGAATTGCACGTTCATCAGACCGCGAACGTTGAGGCCCTTGGCCATCAGCCCTGTCTGCCGACGCATTTCGTCCTGCAATTCGGCCGACAGAGAATGCGGGGGCAGCGAACACGCCGAGTCACCGGAGTGCACCCCGGCCTGTTCGATGTGCTCCATGACGCCGCCGATCAGCACCTCGTCGCCATCGCAGAGGGCATCGACATCGACTTCACAGGCGTCGTTGAGGAAGCGGTCGAGGAGTACCGGTGAGTCGTTGGAAACCTTTACCGCCTCGCGCATGTAGCGTTCGAGATCGCGTGGATCGTGGACGATTTCCATGGCGCGTCCGCCGAGCACGTAGGACGGACGAACGACCAGCGGATAGCCGATCTCCGCGGCCAGGCGCAAGGCGTCGGGTTCGGTGCGTGCGGTGCGGTTGGCCGGCTGCTTGAGGCCGAGATCGTGGAGCAGTTTCTGGAAGCGTTCGCGGTCCTCGGCGGCATCGATCATGTCCGGGCTGGTGCCGATGATCGGCACGCCGTTGGCTTCGAGGTCGCGCGCCAACTTCAGTGGCGTTTGCCCACCATACTGGACGATGACGCCGTAGGGCTTTTCGACGGCGACGATTTCGAGAACGTCTTCGAGCGTCAGCGGTTCGAAATAGAGGCGATCCGAGGTGTCGTAGTCGGTCGATACGGTCTCCGGATTACAGTTGACCATGATCGTTTCGTAACCGTCTTCGCGCATGGCCAGCGCCGCATGCACACAGCAGTAGTCGAACTCGATTCCCTGGCCGATCCGGTTCGGGCCGCCGCCGAGGACCATGATCTTCTTGCGGTCGCTGGGATTCGACTCGCACTCTTCCTCGTAGGTCGAGTACATGTAGGCGGTGTCGGTCGCAAACTCGGCGGCACAGGTGTCGACCCGCTTGTACACCGGGCGAAGCCGTAGCTCGTGACGACGCTCGCGAACCGCCGTCTGGGTGGTCTGCATCAGTGTCGCCAGACGCTTGTCCGAGAAGCCTGCCCGTTTCAGGTGTCGAAGCTCCTCACGCGAAAGCGACTCCAGGGGCCGCCCGCGGATTTGTTCGGCCTGCTTGTAGAGATCCTCGATCTGCGCCAGGAACCAAGGGTCGATCGCCGTCAGGCGGTGGATTTCATCAAGGCTCATGCCGATGCGCATGGCGTCAGCGACGTACCAGATCCGTTCCGGGCGCGCTTCGCTGAGCGCCATTTCGATCTCTTCGCGGTCGGTCGTCCGCTCGTCGAAGCCGTCGACGCCGATCTCCAGGCCGCGAAACGCCTTTTGCAGCGACTCCTGAAAGGTGCGCCCGATGGCCATCACTTCGCCGACCGACTTCATTTGCGTGGTCAGGCGCGAGTCGGCCTCCGTGGTCAGGCGCGAGTCGGCCTCGGGAAACTTCTCAAAAGCGAAACGCGGTACCTTGGTGACCACGTAGTCGATCGACGGTTCGAATGACGCCGGCGTCTTGCCGCCGGTTATTTCGTTCGCCAGCTCGTCGAGCGTATAGCCTACGGCCAGTTTGGCGGCCACCTTGGCGATCGGGAAGCCGGTAGCCTTTGACGCCAGCGCCGACGAGCGCGAGACGCGCGGATTCATTTCAATGACGATCATCCGCCCGTCACGTGGGTTGATCGCGAACTGCACGTTGGAACCGCCAGTGTCGACACCGATCTCGCGCAAGACCGCCACCGAGGCGTTGCGCATTATCTGGTATTCCTTGTCGGTCAGCGTCTGCGTTGGCGCGACGGTGATCGAATCACCAGTGTGTACGCCCATCGGGTCGAGGTTCTCGATGGCACACACGATGATGCAATTGTCGTTACGGTCGCGAACGACCTCCATCTCGAACTCTTTCCAGCCGATCAGCGACTCCTCGATCAGCAACTCGCGGGTCGGGCTGGCTTCCAGGCCGCGCTCACAAATGTCGAGAAATTCCTCCTGGTTGTAGGCAATGCCGCCTCCTGAACCGCCCATGGTGAATGATGGCCGGATGATAGTCGGGTAACCGATCATCGCCTGCACCTGCAGCGCCTCTTCCATCGAGTGCGCCATCGCCGAGCGTGCCGAGCCAAGACCGATCTTGGTCATCGCCTGTTTGAACTTCTCGCGGTCTTCAGCCTTGTCGATCGCCTCCTTGGTAGCGCCGATCATCTCGACGCCGAATTTCTCGAGAACGCCATGCCTGGCCAGGTCGAGGGCGCAGTTCAGCGCCGTTTGCCCACCCATCGTCGGCAGCAGCACGTCGGGCCGCTCGCGGCTGATGATCTTCTCGACAGTTTGCCAGTTGATCGGCTCGATGTAGGTCACGTCGGCCATGTCCGGATCGGTCATGATCGTCGCCGGGTTGGAGTTCACCAGGATGATCCGGTAGCCTTCCTCACGCAACGCCTTGCAGGCTTGCGCGCCCGAATAGTCGAATTCGCAGGCCTGACCGATGACGATTGGACCGGCGCCGATGATGAGAATGCTCTTGATGTCAGTGCGCTTGGGCATTTTGCCCCTTCTTGTCTTGCATCATCTGGACGAAGCGATCGAACAGATGGGCGATGTCGTGCGGACCCGGGCTGGCTTCCGGGTGGCCCTGAAAGGAAAAAGCGGGAACGTCGCGACGTGCGATGCCCTGCAGCGAGCCGTCGAACAGAGATACGTGCGTTGGCAACAAGTTTGCCGGCAGCGTTTCGCCATCAACCGCGAAACCATGGTTCTGACTGGTGATCAATACTTGCCCGCTACGCAGATCCTTGACCGGATGATTGGCGCCGTGATGGCCGAACTTCATCTTCGTCGTCCTCGCGCCGGACGCCAGTGCCAGCAGCTGATGCCCGAGGCAGATGCCGAACGTCGGCACTCCGGCGGCGAGGACTTCGCGGATGGCCTTGATGGCGTAGTCGCAGGGCTCCGGGTCGCCGGGGCCGTTGGACAGAAATACGCCATCGGGTTGGCGCTTGAGGACCTCGGCGGCCGGTGTTTGTGCCGGAACAACCGTGACTTTGCAGCCGCGATCGGCAAGCATGCGCAGGATGTTGTGCTTGACGCCGAAGTCGTAGGCCAGGACGTGGAATGCGCCCTCTGCGACCGAGCGATAGCCATCCAGGCTCCACTCGCCGGCTGCCCATTCGTAGGGCGCCGCAGTGCTCACCACCTTGGCCAGATCCATGCCGGCGAGGCCGGGGAAGTTCCGTGCTTCCGCGATCGCCTTCTGGTCATCAAGGTCGATAGCCATGATGCAGCCAGCCTGGGCACCGCCTTCGCGAAGCACGCGGGTGAGCTTGCGCGTATCGATGCCGGCGATGGCGACGACGCCGTGCTTCTGGAGATAGTTGGGCAGGGTTTCCTGCAGGCGCCAGTTCTCGGCGCGAATCGGCAGGTCGCGAATGACCAGGCCGGCAGCATAGTTGCCGCGGGATTCGAAATCCTCGCTGTTACAGCCGACGCTACCGATGTGCGGGTAGGTGAGGGTAACGATCTGGCGGCAGTAGGAGGGATCGGTAAGGATCTCCTGATAGCCGGACATCGCGGTATTGAACACGACCTCACCGCTGGTGCTGCCGCCGGCGCCGATGGCATGGCCGCGGAAAATCGTCCCATCGGCCAGTGCGAGAATCGCCGGCGGAAGAGTGGGTAACAAGGNNCGGAAGAGTGGGTAACAAGGACACGAAAGACTCCTGTTGATGCTGCTGGTGAATGCGTCGCCGGTCCGGGCTGCAGACATGCAAAAGCGGGACGGGCGCACGGCCCCCCCGCTCGGATCCTTGCAAGCCGAAGCATTATACGGGAGCGCAGCCTTGTTGGGCAATTCCCCGCTGCGTACGGAGCGTGTCGTGAGAGTGCGTCAGGCGGGCGTGTGGGGACCGCGAAGGCCATCGGTCGCGCCCTAGATGGTTCGTTTTCCGCTAACGAAACGATCCATTTCGGGTTTCAAGCGCTCCAATTCCTCGGTGAGCGATTTGGCGAGCTCGGCGCAATGCGACCAATCGATGTCGTTACCGGTGCTCGGCTTGGCGGCGTGCTCGATAGCAAGCGCCAAGCGTCGAGCCTTCTCGGCATGGAAGATCGCCAGGAGGCTCTTCAGCGTGTGTGCGTGGAGCGACAATTGCGCTGCTTCCCTGCTACGCAGGCTGGCCCATATTCGTGCTATGTGCTCCGCCCATTCGGCGACCAGCATCCCGGCTATGGTCAGCAAGAGCTCGCGATCACCCAGGTCACGGGCTGCCGCCGTCAAGTCCAGCGAGGTGGCGCTCAGCGCCGCCTCGGACAGCACCGAATCACCGTCGCTTTCTGGCGTCAGGCAGCGATCGATGGCGGCGTAGAACTCCTGTGGCTTGATCGGCTTGGCCACGTAGTCGTTCATCCCTGCTTCGAGGCATAGCTCGCGGTCGCCTTCCATGGCGTTGGCGGTCATGGCAATGATGCTCACCGACTTGAACTCGTGCGATATTACCCAGCTGCGTCGCATCTCTCGGGCGCGGATCGATTCGGTGGCTTCGATCCCGCCCATGATCGGCATTTGCATGTCCATCAGAATGAGATCGAAGGCTTGCTGCTCAAAGCGCTCGACCGCTTCGGCGCCGTTATTGGCCAGCGTCACTCGGTAACCGCGCTTCTCCAGAAGGCGTCGTGCCAGCTCCTGATTGACCGGGTTGTCTTCGACGAGCAAGGTTTCGAGCGCTCGGCCGTCTTGCGGTTCGGCTTTCGCCGCGAAATCAAAAGGTGCAAGGATTTGCGTGCTGTCGTCGTCGCAGCCGCCAGTGGCTAGCCTGAGTGCGCCGACAAGATCTTCGGGGGCGATTGGTTTGACCAGGCGCGTGGCGACAGCGAGTTCGCGCAGATGATCGAGGTCGTGCCGCTGCTGTTCGGTTGTTAGCAGCATGATCAGCCTTTCGGGGCACGCGCCTTCCTGCCATGATTTGGCCAAGGCGAGTCCTCCGGGTGGCTGCATCAGCGCGTCGACGAGTACGAAGTCGTATGGGAAACCGACGGCACGTGATTTTTCGATCGCCTTGAGTGCTTCCCCGGCATCGCTGATCTTTGCTGTGTCGACGCCGCATTGCGCGAGTACCGCGGCCAGTTGCGCGGCGATGATCGGATGTCGTTCAAGCAGCAGTGCGCGCTGTCCACTGAGCTGAATTATCTGCGGGGCCGCTTGGGCGCTGGTATCAATAGCAAAACGGGCGGTGAAATAGAAACTGGAACCCTTGCCCTCGACGCTTTCGAGCCACACTCGACCCTTCATCATCTGCACCAGGTGCGTACAGATCGTCAGGCCCAGGCCAGTGCCGCCAAAACGACGTGTCGTCGAATCGTCCGCTTGCGAGAATGCGCCAAAAATTGCCGTCTGCCGCGTTTCTGGGATGCCGATGCCGGTATCGCGAACGGCAAAGCGCAGCAGGGTTGAATCGGTCCCAGCTTCGTCGATCGAGACCGCCACCTCGATCTCTCCCTGCTCGGTGAACTTGATCGCGTTGCCGATGAGGTTGCCGAGCACCTGCCGCAGGCGCGCCGGGTCGCCAACGACCTTGCTCGGAACGTCCGGCGCCACCGATACGATCACCTCGAGCCCTTTCTTGTGGGCGATCAGCGCCTGCGCGCGGGCGGCATCGAAAACCAGCGGCGATAACGGGAAGGGAATTGCTTCAAAGCGCAGTTTGCCCGCTTCGATCTTGGAAAAATCCAGTATGTCGTTGACGATTGCCAGCAGGGACTCTGCCGACGACTTGACCGTTCTTAGGTAGTGCCGCTGCTCGGCGTCCAGTTGCGTGTCGAGCGCGAGGTCGGTCATGCCGATGATTCCGTTCATCGGTGTGCGGATTTCGTGGCTCATGTTGGCCAGGAACGTGCCGCGCGCCCGGTTGGCCGACTCGGCGGCTTCCTTGGCCAGCAGAGCGCCTTCTTCGACCTGCTTGAAATCGCTGATATCGCGTTGCAGCAGCAGCATCCGCAAGGGGTCGCCGCGCTGGTCGTGGGCGATGATCCTGCCTTTCAGCAGCAGCCATTTCCATTGGCCGGTCTTGGTTCGCAGGCGACAGCTGCCATGGAAGCCGGGCGTCTTGTTCTGTGCGTGTGCGGCAATGAGCGCATTGAAGGCTCGCAGATCCTCGGGGTGAGCCAGCTCGCGCCAGGCGGCGAGGGTATCGGCCAGGTCATCCTCGGCGTAGCCGAGCAGTTGCTTCCAGCCGCGCCCCGATTCAATGCGCCCACCGGCAAGATGCCAATCCGAAAACGCGTCACCCGACAGTTCGGCCTGCACGCTATGCAGCCGTGCGTACTTCGACACCAGGGTGTCGGCCGCTTCGAGGACGGCGGAAACGCTGGCCGCGAGTTCGGGAGAGTTTTTGGCAAGTGCGGATCGCAAGCGCTCGAGAGCAGTCTCTGGATCATCGCCCAGGATGCTGCTCAGTTTGCGGGTCAGTTGCCGGTTGTGCAGCGCCAAGGTTTGTAGGCCGTCGGTAGGGGACTAGAGCGTGCGTCGAGGACTTCAGCGCAGACCGAGAACGTCTTGCATATCGAACAGGCCGTGCTTCATGTTTGCGAGAAAATGGGCGGCGCGCAGGCTGCCCAGTGCATACGGCATGCGGCTGCTTGCCTTATGGCCGATCTCGACGCGCTCGCCGAGGCCGCAGAAGAGGACATTGTGATCGCCCACTATATCGCCGCCGCGGACGGTGGCGAAGCCGATCGTCGACGAAGCGCGCTCGCCGGTGACGCCCTCGCGACCATAGACCGCACAGTCGCCGAGCTCGCGACCAAGCGCCTGCGCGACGACTTCGCCCATGCGCAGCGCCGTTCCCGATGGCGCATCGATCTTGTGTCGGTGGTGCGCTTCAACGATCTCGACGTCGTAGCCCTCGTCCATGATGCGGGCGGCGACGTCAAGAAGTTTGAAAACCACGTTGACGCCGACGCTCATATTCGGCGCAAAAACCACCGGGATATCCAGCGCCGCGGCGGTAATCGCTTTCTTTCCGTTGGCATCAAATCCGGTGGTGCCAATGACGATTGCCGTTCCATGCCGACGGCAAATATCGAGATGCTGAAGAGTCCCTTCAGGGCGGGTGAAATCGATCAGGCAGCTGGCCTCGGCAATTCCCGCTTCGCTGTTGCTGCTGATCGCGACGCCGCACGGCGAGCCGACCATCTCGCCGGCGTCCTTGCCAAGCAGCGGCGTACCGGGCTGGTCAAGCGCCGCGACCAGCGTGGCTTGCGAATCCTTGAGGGTGGCTTCAACCAGCATGCGTCCCATGCGCCCGCCAGCGCCGGCGATGGCGATTTTCAATGCCGTCATTTCATAGTCCCACGCTGTCCAGCATCTTGCCAAAAAACCCCGGTTCGTCCGGTGGCGGGAGGGTTGCGCTGCCATCGGCCGGCAGCGAGCCGAGATCGATTTCCCGAATCCTTGTTTCCGGTAGTACGACACCATCAGTCGGCTCGGCGGCGGCGACATCGCCGGCGACCCGTACCAGCTTGCCGTCGTCGTCAAAAAACACGACAAAACGCCGCGTCTCGGCCTTACTGCTGTTGCCTTTTTTCATCCAATAGAAGTAATCCCAGCGATTGGCATGAAACATGTCGATCAGTACTGGCGTTCCGAGAATGAAGCGCACCTGATCCTTGCTAAGGCCGGGGCGCAATTGCGACACCATGTCCTGGGTCAGGACGTTTCCCTGCTGCACATCGATCCGGTACTCGGTGACGATATGCGGCACCTCGGAGCAAGCCGAGAGGGCGCAGACAACAAGGACGGTAGTGACGAATCGTGGGAAGATCATGTTCTGGTCGGATCGTGGTGAGGATCAAAGAGAAGCGAACGTTGGCTTGATGGTAGCCGTTACCATCGGCCGGATCGACCGTCAAGCCGGCATGATGCTTGCCTTGGCTGATCACGACCGCAGTCGACGGTATATCATAACCGAAATATCAAGCCACTTCCGCCCGCAGCCGACCAAGGTAAGCCAATGAGCAACTCCGACAATCTCAAGAGCATGGGACTGAAAGCCACGCTTCCGCGTCTCAAGATTCTTGCCCTTTTCGAGAGGACCGAGGTTCGTCATCTTACGGCAGAGGATGTCTATCGACTGCTCCTTGCCGAGAATCTTGACGTTGGTTTGGCCACGGTCTACCGTGTTCTGACGCAGTTCGAACAGGCAGGGCTCCTCGAGCGCCACTATTTCGAATCCGGCAAAGCGGTATTCGAACTCAGTGCAGGCCAGCACCACGATCACCTGGTGTGCATCGACTGCGGGCGCGTCGAGGAGTTCTACGATGCCGAGATCGAACGCCGGCAAACGAAGATCGCCAGGGAACGCGGCTTCATCATTCGCGAACACGCGCTTTACCTTTACGCCGAATGCAGCAAGCCGGAATGCCCGTACCGTCGCGCCGATTCGGCAAGCGGTCCTGGGGAGCGTAGCAAGCTGAGTCCCAGCGACTGAAGAGCCGCACAGTCAAACCTCATTTGCCGACGATTCAACTGCCTCAGCGGTTTTTTCCCGAACCGGCGACAAACAGTTCCGGATCCACCATGGCGCCATTGAGGATCACGCTCCAATGCAGGTGTGGGCCGGTGGCACGACCGGTCATTCCTACGCCGCCAATGCGCTGTCCTTTGCTCACTGCGTCGCCGGTTTGCACCGCCGTGCTGTCGAGGTGGCAATACATGCTGATCAGACCGTTGCCGTGATCGACAAACACCGTCTTGCCGTTGAAGAAGTAGTCGTCGACGGCGAGTACGTGGCCCTGCGCATTGGCCTTGACCGTTGCCCCGCGCGCTACGGCAATATCGAATCCAGCGTGCGGTGAGCGGGGCTCCCCGTTGAAAAAGCGGCGCACACCGAAGCGTCCGCTGCGACGTCCTTGCGCAGGCAGCACAAAATCCAGGTCGGTATCGTCCGCATTGCGCCAATGGCGTTTCAGACGCTGGATGGTGGCCAGTTCCCCCTCGACGCGCGTCAGGTCGCTGGCCGATAACTCCACCTTGCTGCCGTCCTTCATCGTGATTCGTTGCGCGGGATAATCCTTGTTGGCGACAGTGAAGGGCAGCAGTTGCCAGTCGCCCGCGATGTCCACCAGCAACTCGTAGTTTCCCGGGGCGGTGGCCAGGTCAAGGCCGACTACCGCGACCCACTGCGCGCCGTCGGCAGCGACCAGTACATGTTGCTCGCCGAACCAGGCCTGCGGCCGTGCGCTGTTGTCCGAGATCGGGCCAACCACGACCAAGGCGACGCCGCCGGGGACGCTGGCTGCCGTCGGTAGAGCGGCTTGCGCCGAGGTGCCGCTGAACAAGCCCACCAGCAGAGCCATGCAGGATGAAGCGCTGGTGATTCTGCTGACCATACTGGCCATCATCACAGCGACTCCGGCGAGAAGGTGTCGCATTGGCGTACGTCGCCGCTGTCCATGCCGCGTTTGAACCACCGGGCACGTTGTCTGGAAGTGCCGTGGGTGAAGGACTCGGGCACCACCTGACCCTGCGTTTGCCGTTGCAGGCGATCGTCGCCAATTGCGGCTGCGGCGGTCAAGGCCTGCTCGATTTCGCCGGGTTCGAGGATCTGCTGCATGTTGTCCGCGCGACGACCCCAGACACCGGCGAAACAGTCGGCCTGTAGTTCGAGGCGCACCGATAGCTCATTGGCGGCGGCTGGTCGGCCACTGCCTTGTTGTGCGGCATGTACCTTTTCTGAAATGCCGAGCAGATTCTGGACGTGGTGACCAACTTCGTGGGCGATGACGTAGGCCTGGGCGAATTCACCGGGTGCGGAAAAGCGGTCCTTGAGATCACGATAGAATGCCAAGTCGATATAGACCTTGTGATCGGCAGGGCAGTAGAAGGGACCCATCGCCGAACGGCCGGTGCCGCATGCGCTTGGCGTTGCGCCGGCAAACAGTACCAGTTTCGGCTCCTGGTAGCGGTGCCCGGCCTGCTGAAAAATGTCGTGCCAGACGGTTTCGGTGCTGGCCAGCACTTTGCTGACGAAGCTTGCCATGTGCTCCTTGGTGCTTGGCTGCGGTGCCGGTCGGCTTGCCTGCGCGGGTGCGCCGGCGCTTGATTCGAGATTCAGAATCAGCGTCGGGTCGATGCCAAAGAAGTAGCTCGCGGCGAGCGCGATAACCAGGGTGCCGATACCGATATTGCCGCGCCGCATCGTTCCGCCGCGGCGGTCCTCGACATTCCGACTTTCACGCTGATCTTCCAGGCGCATGATTCGTCCCTCAGGCCCGCTCCGCGTGCAGCGGGTGCGGCAAAAAAGCGTACAAAATAAAATTTTCGTGCATAATCCGCGCACTTTTTCAAGTACAGGCTCACAGAGGCCTGCTTTTTACAAGAAGGGTGCGTATGGATACTTTGTTCTGGATGGCCGTTGCGACGGTGGTGGTCGTGTTGATCTTCGACTACACCAACGGCTTTCATGATGCCGCAAATATTGTCGCGACGGTGATCGCGTCGCGGGCGATGACTCCGGTGCAGGCCGTTCTGATCGTCGGCTTCTTCGAGTTCATGGGGCCCTTGCTTGGCGGGACCGCGGTGGCCAATACCATCGGCAAGTTCGTCGACCTGGGGGATGTCGACCCGCAGCTGGCAGTTCTGATCATGTTCTGTGGCCTGCTTGGCGCCATCGTCTGGAACCTGGCGACCTGGTGGCTCGGCATTCCGTCTTCTTCGTCGCATGCGCTGGTCGGTGGTCTTGCTGGTGCGGTGGTTGCGGCCGTAGGCTCCGACCATGTCATCTGGGGCTTCCAGGAGCTGATGACCCAGGGCAAGCTGACTGGCGTGATGAAGGTCCTGCTGGCGCTGTTCGTTTCGCCACTGCTCGGTTTCTGGGTCGGATTCGGGATTCACCGTCTCGGGCGTAGGCTGCTGGCGGGCGCCAAGCCGACCGCCAACGCCACGCTGCGCAAGATGCAGTTTTTCACGGCCGCTGGCCTCGCTTTCTCGCACGGCGCCAACGACGCGCAGAAAAGCATGGGCATGCTCACCCTGGTGCTCATGCTCGGCGGCTTCATTCCGTCGTTCGAGGTGCCGTTCTGGGTGGTCTTGTCTTGTGCTGCGGCGATCACCCTTGGCATCATGTCCGGTGGCTGGCGCATCGTGCGTACCCTCGGCTTCGCGATCTATCGGGTCCGCCCGCTGCACGCCTTTGACTCGCAGCTTACGTCGGCGCTATTGATTTTTTCAGCATCGATGATCGGTGCGCCGGTGTCTACCACGCACGTGGTGGCCACCTCGATCATGGGCATCGGCTATTCCGAACGCCCGCGCGCCGTACGCTGGAAAAAGGCAAAAGATATCGCCAAGACCTGGGTAATCACCATCCCGGCATCGGCACTTACCGCAATCGTTATTTACGCCGTTACCCGAGTCATACTCGGCCAGCACGCTTGACACTTAGAGGAGATGAATCATGGAAGATAATCAAACTAACGACGCCAACAAGCCGATCTTTCGCCGCCTGTACGAGCGCGTCTTCCCGACCGTCGCCGACTTTTTCGGCATGCTCGCCGAGCAGAGCGCTAACGCGGCAGAGACCACGCGCCTGCTCGTCGAATTCATGGAAACCGGCGACGTGGCAGTCAGCCAAAAAGTCCGCGCCGACGAGCACCAGGCCGATCGCATGAAGGCCACCAACCTCGGTGTGCTGGCCGAGGCTTTTTCGACCCCGATCGATCGCGAAGACATTCACCGCGCGATCATGACTCTTGACGACATCGTCAACTACTGCAAGTCGACAGTCGTCGAGATGGACGTCCTCGGTCTGCAACCTGACAAGTACAGCCTGGAGATGGCGTTGCACATCCGCGAAGGGGTCGATGCACTGGCCAGAGGTTTCGGTCGCCTGGCGTCCGATCCGGCCGCTTCCGGCGTCGATGCCGCCGCCGCCAGGAAAGCCGAGCGCACGGTTGAGAAAGCGTATCGGCGAGCAATCGTCGAGCTGTTCCAGGGCGACGATTACCTGAACATGTTCAAGCGGCGCGAGACCTATCGCCACATGTCCAACGCCGGCGACCGGGTGGCTGACGCGGCCAACGCGCTCGATGATATCGTCGTTAAGCTGTGCTGAAAACTGCTGTTGCGATCGGGGTTGTATTCGCCAGCCCTTAGGCTTACATTGGAGCTGCCAAAGTCGGCACAGTCACAAGGAGATGCGTATGAGGAAGCTTAACGCCGGCCTGATGGCCTTGGCGCTGGCGCTATCAAGTGCAACCGCTGTCGCCTGTTCGGCTGAGAAAGCCAAGGATGGCCAGGCTGAGATGAGCACTCCGTCAAAACCCAAGAGCTGACTGGTCGGACCCCCTTAAATTACCGCGGCGCGTACCTCAGGTACGCGCCGCGTTCGTTTTTGTGCTCGGAGTGCTCAAGGGCTCAACGGGGGGGCGTCGCTTCAGCAAGTCACTGCTTACTCACAGCTCGCCTGGCAGGTGGTCGGGTCATCGGCACAGTCGCCCTTGCCGGTGACGGTGCATTGCTGCCGCGATCGGTAGCTGAAGCTGATGCCTTCGCCATAGTTGCAAGTCAGCAGGTTGATCTGGCCCTGCTTGCTGGCCGAAATTTTCGACACCGGCATCGCCTTGATCGTCTCAGCAGCCAGGTCGCACGAGAGATAGGCACTGAAGCTGCCGTCAGCCGACTCCCACTGCGCGACATTCTTCAGCTGTCGGTAGGCCTGATAGTCAGTGCATACGCTCGTATTCTGTTCGTACATGCGCCGGTTGTCGCTGCAGTAGCCGGTGAAGGTGTACTTGAGCTCGGCTTCGCTGGGGCAGCTGCCAACCTGGACGGCGGTTGCCAGCTTGGGGCACGACAATGTTTCAGCGGTGCTGTCGGTGACTATCGATGCGAGGACCAGAAGGCACGCGATCATGGATGATTTCATTGGCCGGTTCTCCGATGGCAAGTGACAAGTGACTATTGCGAAGCGATGGGTACGTGCCTGGCCGCTGCTCGTGGTCTTTTGCTGGCCATTATTTCGTGAATCTGCTCGGCGATTTGTGCCGCCGGCATGGCGTAGGCAAATTTCCGGATAAAGCGACCGTCGGGACCGAGAAGATACATCCCGGCACTGTGGTCGACCGCGTACTGGTCTTCGGGAGCGCCGGGTTCGCGGACTTTTTCATAGCGCACCTTGAAGCTCTCGGCGGCTTTGCGGACCAGCGCCGGCGAACCGGTCAGGGCGATGATGCGCGGATCGAAGAAGGCAACGTAGTCGCGCAGTGTGTCCGCGGTATCCCGCTCCGGGTCGACGGTGATGAACAGCGCTTGCAGCGCATCGGCTTCCTTGCCGAGCCGGCTGATGACGATTGCCATCTCGGCCAGCGTGGTCGGACAGATATCGGGGCAGTAGGTGTAGCCGAAGGTGAGCAACTGGAAGCGCCCGCGGAAATCCTGGTTGCTGACCGCACGCCCGTTGGCGTCCATCAGCAGGTAACGGCTGCTGATGGACGTTTCGCCGTCGGCGGGTATCTGCTCCGTGGCCAGATTGGCAGCCAGGGACGGGTGCGTCAGCCCGACGCTCAAGGACAGCGCAAGCAGCAGTTTTCTCATCACGGTCTACTGAGCCGCTGCCGGAAGCAAAGTCTGCAAGCGTTCCGAGAGTTCGTTGAGCCGGCCGGAAAAAGTGCTTGCCGTGGGGCAGGGCGCGTGCCCCATCTGGCCTTGAGCGAGGAAGGCGGCATTGGTTTCCTCCTCGAAGCTTTCGCCGTAACGACGGGTTTTCGGCGCGTGCCGGATGGCCAGTTTCTTGGCCTCGCTGGCGATCGCCATCTCGCCGCAGGCCAGCGCCTGGCCGTTTAGCTGTCCAAGATCGCCGATGGCAGCGAGTGAGGAAGCGGCGGAGGCGTCGGCTGCTGACTCCGGGGTCGCGGCGGCCGGCCCGGCGAGAAAGCTTAAGGCGGCGAGAAAGGTCAAGCGTTTCATCGAGGTTCCAGTGCGGGCAGAGCTGTGTATGGCGCTCGATTATAGGCGCTGCGGGCCGGGGCGATCGTTGATGACGCTCAAAAAGGGCTCTGCCATGCAGCGCTCTCTGGCAACAACGCTGGCAACGGTCCGCGCCGCCGATGCGCGTGCCCGGTGCCGCTGGTGTACACTGCGCGGCTCTTACCTCATTGCCGCTCGCGCATCGCAGCGGGCGCCGGATACTCAGCATGGCCCAACTCGTTCTTCTGCCGGGCAAGGATCGCTCGCTTGCCCGCCGTCATCCGTGGATCTTCGCCGCTTCGGTCGATCGCCTGCGCGGCCGCGCCCGTCCGGGCGATACCGTCGATGTCGTCGCCGCCAACGGGCGGCCGTTGGCCAAGGCCGCCTGGAGTCCGCAATCGAAGATTCGCGCCAGGGTGTGGAGCTTCGATCCCGAAGAGATCATTGATGACGCTTTCTTCAAGCGCCGCATCCAGGCCGCCGTCGAGCGTCGCCAGCTGATGCCGGAGCTAGGTAGCGAAGGAGGCATGCGGCTGATTCACGGTGAATCCGATGGTCTGCCTGGCTTGATCGCCGATTGCTATGGCGACACGGTCGTCGTGCAGCTGACGGCTACCGGCCCCGAAAAGTGGCGATCGGCGATCGCTGGCGCACTGCAGCGGGCGACGGGTTGCACACGCATCTACGAACGATCCGATTCCAATGTGCGTCGGCTGGAAGGGCTGGAACCCGTGAGCGGCTGGCTGCTCGGCGAAGCGTCGGAAGAGGCGCTGCTCATTGTTGAAAACGGGGTGCGTATCAACGTTGACGTCGTCAGCGGTCACAAGACGGGTTTCTATCTCGACCAGCGCGACAACCGCCTGCTCACCCGCCAGCTTTCTGCCGGGCGCGCGGTACTCAACTGCTTCTGCTATACCGGCGCGTTTTCGCTGCAGGCGTTGGCCGGTGGCGCGGCGAGCGTCCTTTCCATCGATTCCTCGGGGCCGGCGCTGGCCATGGCCGCCGACAATCTGGCGCTTAATCCGCAGCTCGCTGCGGGCCGTGCCTCGTGGCGCGAGGACGATGTCTTCGAGGCCTTGCGGGTGCTGAAAAGCGATGGCCAACGCTTCGACCTGATTATTCTCGATCCGCCCAAGTTCGCTCCGTCGGCCGCACACGCCGAAGGAGCCGCGCGCGCCTATCGGGATATCAATGCCTTTGGTTTTCGCTTGCTCAATCCAGGCGGATTGCTGATGACCTATTCCTGCTCGGGTGGTATTCGCAGCGAGCACTTCCAGCAGATCGTTGCCGATGCCGCCGTCTCCGCCGGCTGCGACGCTCGTATCCTGCGCCGCCTCTCGGCGCCGCCGGATCATCCGGTGGCGCTGCATTTCAGCGAGGGCGAATACCTCAAGGGCCTACTCTGCCAGGTCGATTGAGGATTCCTGGGCCGCTTGCAGATCCTCCTCCCTGACTTGCCCCCGCGATCAGTGACTACCCCAGAGATTCTGTACCCGTATATCCCGGCCGCAACCGCTACGGTAGTAGGCGTAACGGATAGGGTTCTTCTTGTAGTAGTCCTGGTGGTATTCCTCGGCCAGATAGAAGGTTGAGGCTGGCTGCAGTTCGGTCTCTATGCGCGGGAGTTTTCCGCTTTTGAGCAGCGCATCGCGACTGCTTTCGACGACCTTGCGTTCGCCATCGTTCTGCCAGTAAATGCCACTGCGGTACTGACTGCCGACATCGCAGAACTGGCGGTCCTTGACCGTCGGATCGATGTGTCGCCAGAAGTATTCCACCAGCTGCGGATAGCTGACCTTTTGCGCGTCATAGCGCACGCGGACCGCTTCGGTATGCCCGGTGCCTCCGGCACTGACCTGCTCGTAGGTTGGGTTGACGGTCTGGCCGGCAGTGTAACCGGATTCGACCGAGATCACGCCGGGCAGCTTCTCGAAATCGGCCTCGATACACCAGAAACAACCGCCAGCGAAGATCGCTGTCTGGGGCGTAGCCGTGCTCGGCGTGGCCGCCTTGCCGGCGGGCAGGTCGGCAGTCGGCGAAGCGCCCGCAGCAGTGGCAAGAAGCAGTAAGGACAGCGCCGTCAAGAGTGGTCTCCGGCTCATGTCCGCAACTCCGGAAGTTTCTCGGTACGCGGAACAAATTGCAGCGCGACGCCATTGTTGCAGAAACGCTTGCCTGTCGGTTTCGGACCGTCGTTGAAAATGTGGCCCTGGTGCCCGCCGCAGCGTGCGCAGTGATACTCGGTGCGCGGATAGAAGAGCTTGAAGTCGGTCTTGGTGGCCACGGCGTTCGGCAGGTGCTGCCAGAAACTTGGCCAGCCGGTACCGCTTTCGTACTTCGTCGAGCTGTCGAACAAGGGCAGGTAGCAGGCGGCACAGATAAAGGTTCCGTCACGCTTTTCCTGGTTTAGCGGGCTACTGCCGGCACGTTCCGTATCCTCCTCGAAAAGCACGCGGTAAGAGGCAGCGGGCAGCAGCTCGGCCCATTCGCTTTTCGGTTTCGACAGCGTGCTGCCGGGTGTCGCCTCAGTGCGCGCCCAGATTGGGCCGGAAGCAGCCAGCGGCAGGAGGGAGGCGGTCAAGCCGCCCAGCCATTTCAGTGATTGTCGACGATCCATTGTTTTCTCCATTGAAAGATCAGCTTGCCGTAGCGCCCGCCGGCTGCAGACAGCCGGGCATCGCTAGTGCTTGTAATACTTCTCCAGCCTGAGCATCCTGCACGAAGGCCGCAACTCCGAGCTGGCTGCGCTGCCAGCTGGCCGGAATTTTTACTGTTTGCCGCCAGAGCGCAGCGCCGTCGGTCTTGTTGAGCGGCAAGGCTGTCGACCAGAAGCGCACTACTCGGTCGTGTCGCAATGCGGCGCCGCGGTTCTCGCCCGCACGAATATCGCTGCGCAGCTGGTTCTCGTAGATGATCACGATGCCTTCGGGCGCTCGCCCGGTGTCCCAGCCTTCCCTGAGCGCGAAACGCGCTTCGAGATCGACGGCGCCATCGCCGGCCGGTCGCATCTGCAGTGCGATGTCGGCGGCGGCCTGCAGGCGGTTGATCTTCTCGACGCGCTCGGTGACGCTCGCCGCGCTGTGCCATTGGCGCAGTTCCTTCATGCCCGTAAACACCTCCGGCGTATAGACGGTACTTGATCTTGCAAGACGCGTGAGCCAGCGCTGGCGTTCGGCAAAGGCGGGCTGGGCAAAGGGATCCTGCCAGCCGATGTAGTCCCAGTAGTCGACGTGTAGCGCCAGGGCGACCACTTGTTCGGCTGAAAAGCCTTGCGACAGTTCCCTCAACCACTGGTCCGCAGGTGGGCAACTGCTGCAGCCCTCCGAGGTATACAACTCGATCAGCGCAACGCGGTGTGGGGGACTCTGTTTGGTGCAGCTCGTGGCCTGTGCGACGGGCGATAGTGCCAGGCAGAGGAAGCTCAAGGCGGCGACTGCTGGTGAGCATTGGCGGGCGGAAGGCATTGTCTTCTCCTTGCTGGGGTTTGCGAAATGGTCGTGCGAAGGATGGCAAACCTTACGCTTTTCTGTACCTTGAGCCGACCGCTCCGCTGCACGCGACGCTTGACAGGAAGCGCATCTGCAGCCTTAATTCGCCGCCATGATCATCCGCACCATTTTTTCGAGGCTCGTGCTTGAAGCGTCGGTAGACGCTGAAAGCGTTGCTTTATTCAGGGCCCCGGCGGGGGCTGGGCGCGGCGCCAGGGCGCAAGGACCACGGCGATGCCACTAATCGAACCGCAGCGAGCGATTCCAGTGACCCTGTTGACCGGCTTTCTCGGCGCCGGCAAGACGACGCTGCTCAACCATCTGCTGAAGCAGCCAGAACTCGCCGATGCGGCGGTAATGATCAACGAGTTTGGCGAAGTCGCGGTGGATCATTTTCTGGTCGAAAAGGTCGACGACAACCTCGTCGTACTCGCCTCCGGTTGTCTCTGTTGCAGTGTTCGTGGCGAGCTTGCGCGCAGCCTGCGTGACCTCTTCATGCGCCGCCTGCGCCGCGAGATTCCGGCTTTCTCGCGAGTGCTGATCGAAACCACCGGCCTTGCTGATCCTGCGCCGGTGTTGTACACCCTGCTCGAAGACTTCTTCATCGCCGAGCGTTTCCGCATTGACGGGGTGGTCACAGCGGTCGACGTCACACATGCGGATGGCCAGCTCGGGCGCCATTTCGAGGCCGTCCGCCAGGTGGCCATGGCTGACCGTCTATTGCTCACCAAATGCGATCTGGCGACGCCCGAGGAGATCGCCCGCGTGGCTCGCCGGCTGACCCGAGCCAACCCTGGCGCAACACAAATCGAGGTGAGCCGGGGGGGCGTCGACGCCGCGCAGCTGCTTGGCTGCGGCCTCTATGATCCGCTGAAGCGCGGCGCCGACGTTCGCCGTTGGCTGGCTGAGGAAAGAGTGGCCACAGCAAGCGCCGAGAGGCGGGAAGCACATGCCCATGACGCCAATCGTCACGATGCCCTGGTGCATGCTTTCGTTCTACGTTTCGAGCCGCCATTCGCGTGGCCGGAATTTGCCGAAGCGATCGATGTCCTGCTGGCTAGCTGTGGCGATCGCATTCTGCGCGTCAAGGGCTTGATCAAGGTCGAGGGCGAAGCTGCGCCGCGTGTCGTCCATTGCGTTCAGCATATCCGCTACCCGGAATCGGTTTTGCCGGCGTGGCCGGACGAAGACCAGCAAAGCCGTCTGGTGTTCATTGTCCGGGCGTTGGCTCGCGACGTCGTCGAAAAGGCATTTGCCATGTTCTGCGGGGCCGTCGCCGGAAGTGCTGGCGACTGAGCTGCGTCAGTGCGCTGCTCATCGTCAGGCGCGCTCGGCACGCGTCGCCAAAGGGTGATCCTGCTTGCCGTATCGATGGGCCTGCATCGGGGTGCTGTTTCGGCGCTGGCCAGCAAATGCAGAGAATTTGAATCCGCCGAGTCGGGGTTCAAATTGCAGTGCGCTGGACGATGTGTTACAAGGTTATTCGTTAGAAAAATCACCCGCATGCCTTCTCGCCATGGTCTTTTCATTTTTCAAGAAGCAGCCGCCGGAAAAGAAAATGCCTGCCCGGCCCGCAGCCGTTCCTCCGTCGGCACATGGTCGGGGCACTGCTTCTGGAGTTGCGTCGTCGACAGAAAAACCGAAGCCGGCCGCTGCGCCGGTGGGCCTCGCCCGCTCGGATGTTCCTTTCGCTACTCCGGCGACCACCAGCGAAGGGCCACCGCTGGAGCTTAGTGAGTTCGTGTTCAGCGAGATAGCTGCCGAGTTTCAGGTCGAAGCAGAAGTCGATCCGCTCGACGCAGAAGCTGAAGAAGCTGCGATGTTCTATGCCAATGGACAGGACGCTGCGGCTCGCTCCCTATTGGAGAAGTCGACCCGTGAGCGGCGGTCTGGTCCAGCAGAGCGCTTGTGGCTGATGCTCTTTGATCTGCTCCGCTTGAGCGGCCAGAAAGCCGCGTTCGAGGCGCTGGGCATTGAGTACGCACAAGCTTTCGAGAAGTCGCCTCCGGTGTGGCGTGACGCCGCGGTCAGTGCACCGGTGCCGGGCAAAGTGGTGGGAACGGCACTTTTCAAGGGTGACTTGCTCGGCAGTAACGACGCGGGCTTTGAGGCGGTTCGTCTGGCACTCAAGAAGAATCCGCATCTTCGCCTTGACTTGTCGAAGCTGCGCAAGCTTGATGCCGGTGGCTGTGAACGGCTTCTGGCGTTGTTGCAGCAAGCGCGTCGGGGCAAGGCCGAGATCGATCTGCTGGGCCGCGATGTCCTCGGCGCTTTACTCGATAGCCAAATCGCCACCGGTGGCCCGGAAGACCGGCCGTGCTGGCTGCTGAAACTCGAGCTTTGCCAGTTGCGCGGGCAACTGGAGGTCTTCGAGGAGATGGCGATCAACTATGCGGTGACCTTTGAAATCTCGCCGCCGTCCTGGGAGTTGGAGCGGGTGGTGGATGGCGAGCCGGCGCCGCTCGAACTGGCGGTGGCTGATCAACTGCTGACTGAGGCTTACATCATCAAAGGCGAGATCAAGGGGGCTCGTTTCGGTGATCTGCAAGCGTACGCCGCGGCCAACGATCCCGTCTTGATCGACTGTTCGACGGTGACGCGCATGGACTTCCTCAGTGCCGGGGCTTTGCTCAACGTGCTGACCTCGGTTAAACGCTCGGGGCGACAGGTCATTGTCCGTCACCCCAACCACCTGCTGGCCGAGTTGTTCCGGGTCGTTGGCTTACGCGGCGTCGCTGAAATCGAATTGGCCAGGAATTAATGTGAACGTCGCGCACGCGACTCACGAAGTACATACCACGGGAGTTCTGGAATGGATCAATACCACGGGACGACGATTCTGTCGGTTCGCCGGGGCAAGCGTGTGGCCATGGGTGGCGACGGGCAGGTGACGCTTGGCAACCTGGTGATCAAGGCCAGTGCACGCAAGGTTCGCCGTATCCATCAGGGCCAGATCCTCGCCGGTTTTGCGGGCGGCACGGCGGATGCCTTCACGCTTTTCGAACGCTTCGAAGCAAAGCTCGACAAGCATCAGGGGAATCTCATGCGCTCGGCGGTTGAACTGGCCAAGGATTGGCGCAGCGATCGGGCACTACGGCGGCTCGAGGCGATGCTCGCCGTTGCGGACCGGGAGAATTCGCTGATTATCACTGGCAATGGCGACGTCGTCGAACCGGAGTACGGTATCGTGGCCATCGGCTCGGGCGGGGCCTTCGCCCACTCGGCGGCACGGGCGCTGGTCGAGAACAGTGAACTTGATTCGGCCGAGGTGGTCCGCAAGTCGTTACAGATCGCCAGCGAGCTGTGTATCTACACCAATCAGAATTTCACCATCGAGGTGCTGGAATAAACATGTCGGCCATGACTCCGCAAGAAATCGTTCACGAACTCGACAAGCACATCGTTGGTCAGGGCAAGGCCAAGAAGGCGGTGGCCATCGCCTTGCGTAACCGCTGGCGGCGGGCGCAGGTGGCCGAGCCGCTGCGCCAGGAGATTACCCCCAAGAATATTCTGATGATCGGCCCCACCGGCGTCGGAAAGACGGAAATTGCGCGCCGCCTGGCGCGGCTGGCGAACGCACCGTTCATCAAGATCGAGGCCAGCAAGTTCACCGAGGTCGGTTACGTCGGGCGCGACGTCGAGACGATCATTCGCGACCTTGTCGAGATCGCCATCAAGAGCGTCCGTGAACAGGCGATGACGGGTGTCCGCGAGCGCGCCCAGGACGCCGCTGAAGAGCGCGTCCTCGACGCCCTGCTACCGTCCGCGCGGGCGACCTACTTCAACGACACGCAAGCGTCCGAGGAAAGCACGACCCGACAGAAATTCCGCAAGAAGCTGCGCGAAGGGGAACTCGACGACAAGGAAATTGAAATAGAGGTGGCTGCCCCATCAATGCAGGCGGAGATTTTTGCGCCGCCAGGAATGGAGGAGCTGACCTCGCAAATCCAGGGCATGTTCCAGAACATGGGTGGCGGTCGCAAGAAGTCGCGAAAACTGAAGATCTCCGAGGCGCGCCGGCTGCTGGTCGACGAGGAGGCGGCGAAGCTGGTCAATGACGAGGACGTCAAGCTGACGGCCGTCAGGAACGTTGAGCAGAACGGCATCGTCTTTCTTGATGAGATCGACAAAATCGCCTCACGCAGCGACACTCACGGTGTCGACGTCTCGCGCCAGGGCGTGCAGCGCGACTTGTTGCCCTTGGTCGAAGGTACGACCGTGTCAACCAAGTACGGGATGATTCGCACCGATCATGTGCTGTTCATCGCCAGCGGCGCGTTTCACCTGGCCAAGCCTTCGGACTTGATTCCCGAGTTGCAGGGCCGCTTTCCGATTCGTGTCGAACTTGATTCGCTATCGGTGGCCGACTTCGAGTGCATCTTGACCCAGACCGATGCCTGCCTGACCAAGCAATACGAGGCGCTGTTAACCACTGAAGGCGTGACTCTGGATTTCTCGGCAGAGGGCGTCAGGCGGCTGGCCGAGATCGCCTGGTCGGTCAACGAGCGAACCGAAAACATCGGCGCCCGCCGGCTGCATACGGTCATGGAGCGGCTGCTCGAAGAAGTGTCCTTTGTTGCCAGCGAGGGCCGCTTCGAGAAAGTGGCCATTGACGCCGCCTACGTTGACGATCGCCTTGCTGAACTGGCGAAAAACGAGGATCTTTCGCGTTACGTCCTGTAAGTGGTGGCGGTCGCGGCCCGCAGACCGACGCCACAGGCAGGTCACCCGTCCAGCGACCCTGTCCGCTGATGAAGTCGCCGTCGGGCGAGTTGTCAGCGGATTACCTGATCACTAGCACGGGCAGCTCGGTCAGATGAACGACCCGCGTGGTGACCGAGCCGAGCAGGATGCCTGCTATCGAGCCGAGCCCGCGTGAGCCCATCACGATCAGCGTGCAGCCGTGTTCTCCGGCGTATTCAGCGATTGTCTGCGCCGCCTCGCCAACCAGGATGTGCTCCGAGTAGGCGATGCCTGCCGCCTTGAGTCTGGCGCCGGCCTCGGCCAGCGCCGCCGCGCCGGCTTCCCGGTGGTAGTCGTCGACGTTGCTCTTGCTGACAAAACGAGTGATGTCCGACGGCAGTGCCGCCTGCACGTTCACCAGACTGATTGTCGGCGCCGCGGTGTGGGATGGCGCTTGCTGCACGACATACTCGACGGCACGCAGACTAGGTGCTGAACCGTCGACGGGAAGCAGCCAGTGTGCTGTCACTTCGGTTTTCCTTCCATAAGTTCTTCACCGCTCGGCGCGGCAAGCTCGCTGCTCGGATGTTGTTCATGATGTCGTCCGGCGAGTAGCGTTCCGACCGCGACCACCACCAAGGCACCGACCGCCGAAACCAGGTAAGTGCTGTAGGGAAGGATCTCACGCCAGCTTGCCGGGACGGTCGGGTCGGTGAGCAGCATGCCGCCGCCGATCCAGCCCAGCAGTCCGCCACCGGCGGTGATTACCACCGGGTAGCGATCCATCAGCAGCAGCACCAGCTTGCTGCCCCAGACAACGATCGGGATCGATACGGCAATACCGAAAACCACGAGAACGATCGATCCATGCGAGGCCGCGGCGACGGCGATGACGTTGTCGATGCTCATGACGGCGTCGGCGACGATGATCGTCTTGATGGCGCCGGCCAAGGTCGCGCTGGTGGCGACGTCGCCATGGGCCTCCTCGTCTTCGGGGATCACCAGTTTGATGCCGATCCAGAACAGCAGCAATCCACCGACGATCTTGAGGTAAGGAACGGCGAGAAGTTGCAAGGCGAAATAGATCAGGGCAATGCGCAGCCCTATCGCTCCGACGACACCCCAGAAGATTCCCTTCTTCCGCTGTTCGTCGGGTAGCTTGCGGCACGCCAGCGCAATGACCACGGCGTTGTCGCCGCCAAGCAGGATGTCGATGGCGATGATCTGGAGGACGGCGATCCAGAAAGTCGGCGAGGCGAGGTCGGGCATTGGCTTGTCTATCCTTGTTGCAGTTTTTTGCGTCTCGCGTTCAGCGGCACGCGGCAATGCTCAGATAAGGCTGCAGCCACGAGAAGGCTGCGGGCTTGGGAGTCCATAGCGTGCTGATTGTCTCACACCTGACTGGGCGCATTGACTCTCCTGCCCTCGCGGGTTCGAGAGGTGACGTTCGGGAGTTCGTTCGCGTCGCCGCTCTGCGCTGGCCCAGGGCCGCTACAGGAAGATGGCAAGTGAACGACGCAAAACGGCGCCGTGAAGCACGGCGCCGTTCCCTGGACCTGCTCTTTCCGCTCTCAGTCCATTGCTTCGTACAGCGGTAGCGTCAGGAACTCGGGGAACTCGGTGCTTAGCGACATCTTGTCGAAGATCACTGCTGCCTGATCGTAGGTGGCCGTGTTTTCGCCCTGTTCGCTGACCGCTGCCTTCACTTTCGCCAGTTCCTCGGCGATCATGCCGCGCACCATCGCGGCGGTGACCTTGCGGCCATCATCGAGAACGCCTTTCGGGGAAACCACCCACTGCCAGACCTGCGAGCGTGAGATCTCGGCAGTTGCCGCGTCTTCCATCAGGTTGTGGATCGGCACGCAGCCGTTGCCCGCGAGCCAGCTGCCGAGGTAGTGAATGCCGACATTGATGTTGTTGCGCACGCCCGCTTCGGTGATCGGTTGCGAGGGCTGGAAGTCGAGGAAGTCGGCGGCGGTGAATACTTCGTGGCGCTGTTTGTCCCACTGGTTGGGGCGATCAGCGAGCACTTTCTGAAACTCCTCGGCAGCGATCGAGACCAGACCCGGGTGTGCGACCCAGCCGCCGTCGAAGCCGTCCTTGGCGTCGCGCGCCTTGTCGTGGCGGATGCCGGCGAGTGCTTTTTCGTTGGCCTCGGGATCGTTCTTGATCGGGATCAGTGCGCTCATGCCACCCATCGCCGGTGCGCCGCGCGAGTGACAGACCTTGACCAGCTGCAGCGCATAGCTGCGCATGAACGGTACTTCCATGGTGATCGCGGCGCGGTTGGCGAGGCAGAAGTCCGGGTTCTTCTTGAACTTCTTTATGCAGGAAAAAATGTAGTCCCAGCGGCCGGCGTTGAGGCCCGCGGAGTGCTCTCGCAGTTCGTAGAGAATTTCTTCCATCTCGAAGGTCGCCAGAACGGTCTCCACCAGCACCGTCGCCTTGATTGTGCCACGCGGCAGGCCGATATGCTCCTGGGCCATGACGAAGATATCGTTCCACAGGCGCGCTTCGAGGTGCGACTCCATTTTCGGCAGATAGTAGAAGGGGCCGGCGCCGCGCGCGAGCTGTTCCTTGGCGTTGTGGAAGAAGACCAGCGCGAAATCGAAGATGCCGCCGGAAACCCGCCGGCCATCGACAGTCACGTGTTTCTCGTCGAGATGCCAGCCGCGCGGACGAATCTGCAGCGTGGCGATCTTCTCGTTGAGCCGGTACTCCTTGCCCGCTTCATTGACGAACGACAGCTCGCGGCGAATGGCCTTGTAGAGATTGACCTGGCCTTGCATCTGGTTGTCCCACTTGGGGCTGTTCGAGTCCTCGAAGTCGGCCATGTAGGAGTCGGCACCGGAGTTGAAGGCATTAATCACCATTTTCGCTTCGACCGGACCGGTAATTTCGCTGCGGCGGCGTTCGAGGGCCTTGGGCAGGGGGGAAACGCTCCAGTCGCCCTCGCGGATATTTCGGGTTTCTGGTAGGAAGTCCGGCATTTCGCCAGCGTCGATAGCCGCCTGACGGTCGATACGCGCCTGTAGTAACTCCTGGCGAACACCTTCGTAGGCACGGTGCAGTTTAGCGACCAGAGCCAGCGCGTCAGCCGTCAGAATTGTTTCATAAGCGGGCTTGATGGGGGCGTGTATTTCCATTCCGGCGGGCAGATTGAGGCTCATGTGGTGGCTCCTGTCGAGGTTTATGATGCAGTGCAGCGATTGTATTAGACGCGGCATTCAAAGAGAAGAGAGATTAGAATCAAATGATCTTTTACCTCTGGTATGTAATCAGGCTCATGGATCATCTCAAGCAAATTCGTGCCTTCGTCGATTCGGCGACCCGCGGCAGTTTGTCGGCAGCCGCCAGGCTGGAAGCTGTTACCCCCGCCGTGATCGGGCGGCGTCTCGACGCCCTCGAGGCGCGCCTTGGCGTCAAGTTGTTGCTGCGCACGACGCGCAAGCTTTCCTTGAGCTTCGAGGGGCAGGCCTTCCTCGAAGATTGCCAGCGAATCCTCAATGAGTTGGCGAACGCCGAGGCGGCGGTCTCGCTTGGGGGCATACGAGCCAGTGGCCATCTAAAGGTTTCAGCGCCGGCGGGTTTCGGGCGGCGGCACGTGGCGCCACAGGTGGCCGCGTTCATGGTCGAAAACCCCGAGATCAGCGTCCGGCTCGACCTCAGCGATCGTGTCGTGGACCTGCTGAACGAGGGCGTTGACTGTGCTGTGCGCATCGGGGAAATGGCCGATTCGAGTCTCGCCAGCAGCAAGCTCGGTGAAATGCGGCGGGTGGTGGTGGCCAGTCCCGCCTATCTGGCCAGGCATGGGCAGCCACGGGTTCCGCGCGATCTGCTGGCGCATAACTGTTTGTCGCTCGACCAGCAGCGTGGCTGGTCCTTACGCGAGACTCCGACGGGTGAAGTCGTGCAGCGCAAGGTGTCGGGGGCATTCGAGTGTAACGATGGCGCAGTCCTGCACGAGTGGGCGCTGGCCGGCAAGGGCCTGGCTTGGCGATCGGTGTGGGAAGTGGGCGACGACCTGCGTTGTGGACGGCTGCTTTCCCTGCTTGACGACTACGCTGCGCCCCCGGTGGGCATCTATGCGGTATTTCCGCAACGCCGACATCTGCCGCTGCGTGTGCGCTTGTTCATTGATCGCCTGAAGACGACTTTCGGCGATCCGCAGTACTGGGGGCTTGCCAGTTGAAGCGGCGCTGGGTGCTGTGGGGAGGCGCGCGACAGTAGCCCCCGCGTCGCGGCGGCGCGCAGGCCAAGTGCTACGGTGCCTGGGCAAGAATCTGCGGGCGCCGCCGGCGTGCCTGGCGGCAAGCCCGGCCCGTGCCAGCGGTCGCTCATTGCGTGTTGGAAGCTGCCTTTTTGGCGGCTCTCAGCAAAGCCTTGCGTGCTTTTTCGGCTTTGATGTGTGCCAGCGCCTGCGCGCGGTTGCACTCCTTGCAATAAGAATGCAGGCCATCGGCACTGCGCGAGTTCTTGTGAAACTCGAGCAGCGATTTTTCCTGCTTGCACTTGACACAGACTTTCGTGGCCATGGGGGTTACCGGATCAGGGTTGAGGTTTGCGGGACTGGGGGTGAGCAGCGGGGCGGCTGGCTGCACCGGAGGGTGGTAGGAGGTCGCGGCCGTCGTCGTGTCGGTCGACGCGGCGTGCTCGCGATCCTCGTTCAGGTAGCTCGAAAATAGCGGCAGGGGCGGCTGGAGGCGCTTCGCGGATTCGCCGGGCTGGGAGGAAGTGGGAGTGTTCATGGGCTCTATCTAAATAAGCAGCGCGAATGCTGCTGGTGGGATCAGTTCTTTCGAAAATGTCGTGGCCGCCACCCGGGGATTCGACGGTGCTCGGTCAGACGGCGTTAGAAAGCCTGCTAAAGCGTGCCTTTACTTGTGCCTTGCAAGCAGACATAAGCAAAGACTATGCCTAAGAATAAGCCGGACTTATAGAATCAGTGCCTTACGATATGGTTTATGCAGTTGCTGCCAAGAGCTTGGCTGTCGCTGTAAAGAAAGCTGACAGTCGTGGCCGGTCGAAGCCGGCTGCCTGAAGCCGTCTGGCCAAGGCACCGGCTTGCTCGGGCGCGGATCAGGCCTTGTGCTTGCAGGACAATTGCTGGTTTCCGGGGCTGCCAAGGAGGCTGTCGATGTCGACCTCGTCAAGCTGTTGCGCCTGCATGTAGCGTTGGGCGTAGTCCAGAAAGACCCCGGAGCGCAAGAAGATGGCAAATGGCTCGGCGTCTATATGGTGCTCGGCTTGCATGCGCGACATGATCGTCGGCGCTTCGGAGAAGGTGTTGCCCTTCTTGTACGGACGGTCGATCGCCGTCAGTGCTTCGAAGATATCGGCGATCGCCATCATTTGTGCCAGCGGACTCACCTGGGCGCCTGTCAGCCGGCGAGGATAGCCGCTTCCATCCATTTTCTCGTGGTGCCCGCCGGCAATCTCGGGGACCTGGCTGAGGTGCGTTGGAAATGGCAGTTGCGCGAGCATCACCAGGGTCTGGACCATATGTTCGCTGATCTTGTAACGTTCTTCTTCGGAGAGCGTTCCGCGCTCGACGGCGAGGTTTGTAGACCTCACCGAGGTTGTAGAGCAGAGCGCGGTCGGCCATGCGAACTCCCAAGGGGTTATCGGCCGACGATCGGTCCTGCGGTCGCCGAGGGAAAAGGTGCTCCGGTTTGTCGGCGAGCAGGGCTTCGGCGACCGGTAGAACGGCGGCGGGAGCTTGGGCCTTGCGCTGTTGTTCTTCGTAGGAAATGCCAATTCGATCATCCAGCGTACGTGTCCAGGTGCGCGCGGCGAGGCGTTGCAGGCGCGCGATCTTTTCCTTGGCCATGAGCTCGCCGCCCTGATTACAGCTGGCGACGAAGGCAAAGTCGTCGTCGATCTGTCGCAGTGCGGCAGCCAGTTGGCGACGCCGCAGAGCGCCGTCCTCGCCTCTGGCTTCGGCTTGCAGGCAGCTATTTCGGCATCGCGCTTGAGCACCTCAAAGCGCATACGCATCTCGTGAATGCGGTCGTAAATGGTTTCCAGCTTGCTCGCCTTGTCTACCACGTATTCGGGTGTGGTCACTTTGCCGCCGTCGTGCCGCCAGTCGGCGATATGCAGGGCTTGCCAGTCGTCGTCGCTGAGCCGAAACTTCCCGTAGGCATCGCCCACGTCTTCGCAGGCGGGGCGGGCCAGCATCTTGGTGAGTTCCGGGACGCGTGCGCAGTGACCACCCGTATACGGGCTCTTGGCGTCAATCGCTGCAGCGATTAACTGAATGAATGCCTCGAAGAGATATTTCTGCGCCGTGATCCGCGCCTTGCCGTCAAGGGATACAGCTGCCGAGCAGGCAAAAGCCTTTACGAAGCTCAGGCGCGCGCTATTGCTCGCCGCGTCGCAAAGCAGGAGCATGGCGCCGACCGGTTCAGCCTTGCGGTTGAGCAAGGGAACGGCAATGGCGTTGCTGGCGTTGGCCAGGCCAGCGTCGCAGCCGGCACGCGCGACGCCATTGGCGAGCGCCGCACCGAGTAGTGCGCCGGCCGAGGAAGCGTCGATGGTCGGCAGTGCGTCGCCGAGCTCGCGCCCGGCCGTGGTCAGGGCAGCGGCTGCTTGCAACTGCGTTCAGTCGGCCAGATAAAGAATGCCGGCATGTGCTTCCGATGCCGATAGCCTTTCGGCGAGCAATTCGCTGCTGAGTTTGTAAGCGATTGCCGTGAGTACGCCGCAGATGACCAGGATCAATCCCAGAAAGAGTGTCGAGATGTGTAGGTGCAGCGGGTAGCTATGACGCATTTGCCTGTCCTCACGGCGGGTGGCGGATGGTCAAGAATAGCGCCCAACAGGGAGATTGATCGTCCACTCCATCGCGAGAAGCGGTGCGCCATTTGCTTGGGCAGCCGCAGACACCCGGTTAAGTGGGCCGGGCAAAGCACAAAAAAAGCCGCGCCAAGGCGCGGCTTTTCGGCGACTGAATGCTCGTTTAGTGGAACTGCTCTTCTTCGGTCGAACCGGTCAGAGCGGTAACCGACGAGGTGCCACCCTGGATGACGGTGGTGACGTCGTCGAAGTAGCCGGTGCCGACTTCCTGCTGGTGCGAAACGAAGCTATAGCCCCGATCGCGGGCCGCGAATTCCGGCTCCTGGACTTTTTCGACATAGGCCGTCATGCCGCGTTTGACGTAGTCCTGCGCAAGATCGAACATGTGGTACCACATATTGTGGATGCCGGCAAGGGTTATGAACTGGTACTTATAGCCCATCGCACCGAGTTCTCTTTGGAACTTGGCGATCGTCGCGTCGTCGAGATTCTTCTTCCAGTTGAACGATGGCGAGCAGTTGTAGGCCAGCATCTTGCCCGGGTGCTTGGCATGCACGGCTTCGGCAAACTGGCGCGCGAATTCGAGATCCGGCGTGCCGGTTTCGCACCACACCAGATCGGCGTAGTCGGCGTAGGCCACGGCGCGTGAGATCGCCTGCTGGAGACCTTTGTTGGTCTTGTAGAATCCTTCCGAAGTGCGCTCGCCGGTGACGAAGGGTTTGTCGTTCTCGTCGCAGTCGGAAGTCAGCAGGTCGGCTGCTTCAGCGTCGGTACGCGCGATGACCAGGGTCGGCACGCCGCAGACGTCGGCCGCGAAGCGCGCGGCGATCAGCTTTTGGACCGCTTCCTGGGTCGGCACCAGGACCTTGCCGCCCATGTGCCCGCATTTCTTAACGGACGCCAGCTGATCTTCCCAGTGCACTCCGGCAGCCCCGGCGCGAATCATCGCCTTCATCAGTTCAAAAGCGTTCAGCACGCCGCCAAAACCCGCTTCCGCGTCGGCGACGATCGGCGCGAAATAGTCGATGTAGCCTTTTGCTCCGGGGCCCACGTCTTTTGAGCACTGGATCTCGTCGGCACGACGGAAGGAGTTGTTGATGCGTTCGACGACTTTCGGTACCGAATCGACCGGATACAGTGACTGGTCCGGGTACATCGCCGCGTAGGAGTTGTTGTCGGCGGCTACCTGCCAGCCCGACAGGTATATCGCCTTGACGCCGGCTTTTACCTGTTGCATCGCCTGGCCGCCGGTGAGCGCACCGAGACAGTTGACGAAGGGCTCATTGTTGACCAGGTTCCAGAGCTTTTCGGCGCCGCGACGGGCGACTGTGTATTCGATCGGGAAGGAACCACGCAGGCGCACGACATCGGCGGCCGAGTAGCCGCGCTTGATGCCCTTCCAGCGAGGATTCTCGGCCCAGTCTTTTTCCAGTTCGGCGATCTGCTGTTCTTTTGTACTCATGATTGGCTCTCCAAAATTAGGAAGTGCGGTTGCGGCAAGAGTGGTGCCCGAGGGGTCGAAGCAACGAGGAATCAGAGACTCGACAGCGGGTAACCAATGCCGTCTAGTATAACGGCCTTTGCTAATGCGGGCAACAGTCTTATATAAGACATAAGATATATTTTCACGGACGAAGCGGGCGCTTGTCGTCCTCCTTCCGCATCGTGGGGCGAAAGTCTCATTTGCGAAATGCCTTATTTCTATGCCAAACGGGGCTTTTGGCGTGAAGACAAGTTCCGGAAGAATCATCTTCCCAAGCTTCGTAGCGCAGCTGGTCGAGGGATCGTCGAGCTTGCCGTCGGCGCGGCAACACCGCGAGCGAACGCCGCGCCTGAGCACGGTGGTTGACACCGGTGGTTCGTCCAACAGCATGTGCGCGCGCGAAGCGCGCCACCAGAGCTGTCAGGTGGCGGGCGCTGATCTCGCAGCGCGCGCGCCGCTACTTCTTCTTGTGGTTGTCCATGTCGCGTGCCGCGCGGATCAGGTCGGCATCGAGAACAGAGGTGTCCGTTCCGTAGCAGCGGATCATTTCAATTTCTTCAAAGACCGGATGCTCGGTGCTTGACGGTCCTGCTCCGCCGTCGTTCGTCGCCCCGTAGTGGCGACCGCGCCAGCGAGCAATCAGCATTTCCTGGTCGGTCAGTCCGGTGGTCATGCCGGGCGGCACCTCGGCCCCTAGTTCGATCAGTGCCTTGACGACCTCGGTACGGCGGCCACGAACAGCCATCGACAAAGGCGAGGTTAGCTGGGTGTTGTCCGCGATATTGACTTTGGCGCCGCGGCTGATCAGTTCCCGGACGATATCGACGTGCCCCATGAAGCACGCGACACCGAGCGGCAGGCCGGGATCTCCCCGACCGTCATCAATTTCAACCGAGGTTCCGGCGTCCAGCAGGGCTCGTACTTCCTGCACGCGGCCTGTCCGGATCGCTTTGAGCAGGTCAATGGCAGCGGTCACACTCATCTCCGATCTTCTTGGCAACTCCATGGCCGTTCGCGGGGGACGGATCTCCCGTGTCTCGACCGTGGACAATTCGTGGCGGCTGTGGTTTCGAGGTGCTTGCTAGGGCACTGGTGGAGCCTGGCACACCCCGCGCTAGCCACCGAGTATGCGCCATGTGGCCGGTGCGACGGCTGTGCACGCGCGCCCGGCGGTACGCCGGCGCTTCTTGCCTGGCGTCGACCAACGCGGCGTCAGGGAATGTGCAGCGATGGGCGCGCGCATCTAATGGTCTAGCGTACGGACCATGCCCAGCCGTGGCGTGCTCGTGATTCGTGCCCTTCAAGTCAGTGGCTGGTCGCTGACAAGCAGGCCATCTTCGTCGACATAGATCCACTCTCCGGGTCGGAAGGTGACGCCACCAAAGCTTACCGCCAGATCGCGCTCGCCGATACCCTTCTTGATGCTTTTCAGCGGGTGCGTGTTGAGTGCGCGGACACCAAGTGCGATTTCCCCAATGTCGTGCGAATCCCGAATGCAGCCGTAAACGACGATGCCGCACCAGTGGTTCTGGTGCGCCAGGATGGCCAGTTGGTCGCCAACCAGTGCGCAGCGCAGGGAGCCACCGCCGTCAATCAGTAGAACCTTGCCCTCACCATTCTCGGCAAGCGCCGTTCGCACCAGCGAGTTGTCCTCGAAGACCTTCAGGGTGACGATCTGGCCGCTGAAGGTCCTTCGTCCACCGTAGCGCTGAAACATCGGTGTAACGATACGAATGCTGCCATCGCGATGCCTGCGTTCATTGTTGTCTAGGAGATCGGCGGTCTTGAAACTCATCGGGTGTGCCTCGTGAACTCGGTCTGCAGTGGTTCGACCAGTGGCTGTGCCGCTTGGCCTCGGGCGCTTGCCATGTTTAGGCGATGGCCTCGGACGCTTCTTCGAAAATCAGTCTTACTTTCTGATCTTCGTCGAGGTCGACGGTGACGTGGCCGCCGTGGGCCAGCCGGCCAAAAAGCAATTCGTCAGCCAGCGATGCGCGGATGGTGTCCTGAATCAGGCGCGCCATAGGACGCGCGCCCATCATCGGGTCAAAGCCGTGTGTCGCCAGGTGATCCTTGATCGCCGTGGTGAAGATGGCTTCCACCTTCTTTTCGTGCAGCTGCGCTTCAAGTTGCATCAGAAACTTGTCTACCACCCGCAGGATAACTTCGTGATCGAGCGACTTGAAGGAGATCGTGGCGTCGAGGCGGTTACGGAACTCGGGCGTGAAGATGCGTTTGATCTCGATCAGTTCGTCGCCAGCCTGGCGGGTCGGCGTGAAGCCCATCGTAGCCTTCTGGATCGCTTCCTGCCCGGCGTTGGTCGTCATGATGATGATCACATTGCGAAAGTCCGCCTTGCGACCGTTGTTGTCGGTAAGCGTGCCGTGATCCATCACCTGCAGCAGGATGTTGTAGATGTCCGGATGCGCTTTTTCGATCTCGTCGAGGAGTAGAACGCTATAGGGCTTCTTGGTGACGGCTTCGGTCAGCAGGCCGCCCTGATCGAAGCCGACGTAGCCGGGTGGCGCGCCAATCAGCCGCGAAACTGCGTGCCGCTCCATGTACTCGGACATGTCGAAGCGTATCAGTTCGTTGCCGAGGCAGTACGCCAGTTGCTTGGCGACTTCCGTTTTTCCGACGCCGGTGGGGCCTGAAAAAAGGAAGCTGCCGATCGGCTTGGCAGGGTTGCCAAGGCCCGAACGAGCCATCTTGATCGCCCGGGTCAGGGCGTCGATTGCCGCATTCTGGCCGAAAACGATGGCCTTCAAGTCGCGGTCGAGGTTGCGCAGGCTGTTGCGGTCGTCTGAGGAGACGTGCGTCGACGGGATGCGCGCGATCTTGGCAACGATTTCCTCGATGTCGACTTTGCCGATCATCTTTTTCTGCCGGGACTTGGGCAGGATCCGCTGCGCGGCTCCCGCTTCGTCAATGACGTCTATCGCCTTGTCCGGCAGGTGGCGGTCGGTAATGAAGCGCACCGACAGTTCGACCGCGGAACTGAGCGCCGCGGCAGAGTACTTGATGCCGTGGTGGGCTTCGAAGCGGGACTTCAGACCCTTTAGGATATCTACCGCTTCGGCACTTGAAGGCTCGTTGACATCGATCTTCTGGAAGCGCCGTGATAGCGCATGGTCTTTCTCGAAAATGCCGCGGTACTCGTTATAGGTGGTGGCACCGATGCACTTCAGCTGTCCCGAAGACAGCGCCGGCTTGAGCAGGTTTGACGCATCAAGGGTGCCGCCCGAGGCCGACCCGGCACCAATCAAGGTATGGATTTCGTCGATGAACAGGATCGCCTGCGGGTTCTCGCTGAGTTGCTTGAGAACGGCCTTCAGGCGTTGTTCAAAGTCGCCGCGATACTTGGTGCCAGCGAGCAGCGAGCCCATGTCGAGGCAGTAAACGTTCGCCTTGCCGAGAATTTCGGGGATGTCGCACTCGACGATCCGCCGCGCCAGCCCCTCGGCAATCGCCGTCTTGCCGACGCCGGCTTCGCCGACCAGCAGGGGGTTGTTTTTGCGCCGTCGGCACAGCGTCTGGATGACCCGTTCGAGTTCCCTGTCGCGACCGATCAGCGGGTCGATCTTGCCCTGCAAAGCCAGTGCGTTGAGGTTGATGGTGTAGCTTTCGAGCGGCCCGGCGGCAATCTGCTGTTCGCCTTCGGGTTCGACTTCCGGCTCGCCGCGTGGCGCGCTCTGCGGAATCCTGCTGATGCCGTGCGAGATAAAATTGACCACATCGAGACGCGTGACGCCCTGCTTTTGCAGGTAATAGACGGCATGTGAATCTTTCTCGCCAAAGATCGCCACAAGAACGTTGGCCCCGTTGACCTCCTTGCGGCCTGATGACTGGACGTGCAGGATGGCGCGCTGAATGACCCTCTGAAAGCCGAGTGTCGGCTGCGTATCGATTTCGTCGTCACCGGCGACGGTTGGCGTGTGTTCGGTGATGAAACGCGTCAGATCCTTACGCAGTTGCTCAATGCTGGCGCCGCAGGCGCGCATGGCTTCGGCTGCCGACGGGTTGTCGAGCAGTGCGAGCAACAGGTGCTCGACAGTGATGAATTCATGACGCTTCTGTCGTGCCTCGACAAAGGCCATGTGCAAGCTTACTTCAAGTTCCTGCGCAATCATTCAGTTTTCCTCCATGACGCACGCCAGGGGGTGCTGGTTGCCTCGTGCAAAGGCTGTGACCTGTTCAACTTTCGTGGCCGCGACGTCGCGCGGATAGATCCCACACACGCCCCGTCCATCGGTGTGAACTTTGAGCATGATTCGCGTCGCATGTTCTCGATCCATCCCAAAAAACCGTTGCAGAACGACGATCACGAAATCCATCGGTGTGAAATCGTCGTTCAGCAACAGCACCTTGTAAAGCGGTGGTGGCTTGAGTTGCGTGCGCTGCGCTTGGAGTAGGGAGTTGTCCTGATGCTGTGTTGCCATGAGTGAATTCTAACCAGTCTTTCCGGATGCGCAATACTACCCTTCGCCCATTCTCGGACCCGTTGGAAGGCATTGCAAGCGGCTGACGATGAAAACGCTTGACGCGTCCGCCTGACTTGGCGTAAAAAGGTCGCATGTTTTTGTTCAAGGCCCTGTTTTGCCGGTCTCAGCTCCTGAACAGCCGTCAGTTCAGTGCTTGAATCAGAAGCATGCAAGTCGGGCTCCGCCCGGATTTAGTCTTTTTTCAAGGAAGTGGCAATATGGCAACTGGTACAGTTAAGTGGTTCAATGACGCCAAAGGTTTCGGCTTCATTACTCCGGATGATGGTAGTGAAGATCTCTTCGCCCATTTCTCCGCGATCACCATGGGTGGATTCAAGACCCTCAAAGAGGGCGAAAAGGTTTCCTTCGACGTGACGCAAGGCCCGAAGGGCAAGCAAGCATCGAATATCGCGCGCGCCTGATTTTTTTGGTGTGCAATAGGGACCCGCCTCCGGCGGGTTTTTTTCGCACTTTTTTTCGCTTTCTTGCTTTGGCGTACCCTGATCAGCGGCGTCAGTTTGCCGCCCAGTGCCCTGACTTGCCGCCAACTTTTTCAAGAAGTCTGATGTTCTCGATGCGCATGCCGCGATCGACCGCCTTGCACATGTCGTAGATGGTCAGCAAACCGACACTGGCGGCGCAAAGGGCTTCCATCTCGACGCCGGTGCGACCCACACACTCCGCACGCGTCAGACAATGCACCGCGTTTGCCTCGCCGTCGATCTCAAAGTCGACGGAAACCTCACTGAGCGCGAGCGGATGACACAGAGGGATCAGCTCGGAGGTGCGTTTTGCGCCTTGAATGGCGGCAATTCGCGCGACAGCGAGCACATCGCCCTTCTTCGCCGATCCGGCAAGGATCAGCGCCAGGGTTTCGGGACGCATCACGATCCTGCCAGCGGCTCTTGCCTGGCGGGCGGTCTCGGCCTTGTCGCCGACGGCGACCATCTGCGCTTCGCCTGCCGAATTGAAATGGCTGAGTGGATTGTTTGACATAGGGACGGGGGATGCCTGAAGGTCGCTGTTGCGGGTGATGTTTACCGCGCCAAGAAAAAGATTAGCTGACACGCAGCCGGGGGCGCCTGGTAACGCTCGGTAACAATCTGCCAGAGCACTATTCGGTATCATAACAAATCTTTCTTGGCGGACGCCGAGGCCGGCGGGAGTTCTCGTGATCAGAATGATTTGTGCGGCAGTGTCCTTGAGCGCTGCAGTTTTGTTGAGCAGTTCTTCGCAGGTTCAGGCAGAGGGCCTTCCGGAGCTTGGTGACGCGGCGCGGGTTGACTTTTCGCCGCAACTTGAACGCAAGATCGGTGAGCAGATCTTCAATGAGATTCGTGCGCGTGAGCCGAGCTACGTTGACGACCCCGAGGTCAATGACTACCTGAATTTCCTCGGCGGCCGACTGGTTGCGGCGAGCTCGAACGCGGCGGGCAATTACTACTTCTTTGCCATTCGCGACAACACAGTGAACGCCTTTGCGATGTTTGGCGGTTTCATCGGGGTCAACACCGGCACTTTGCTTACCGCGCAATCGGAGTCCGAGCTGGCTGGCGTGGTTGCTCACGAGATCTCGCACGTCAGCCAGAGTCACCTAGCCCGGCAGATCGCCAAGGAGAAACAGAGCTCGATCGCCACCATGGTCGCCATGGCCGTTGGCGTTCTTGCGGCGCGCTCGAACTCGCAGGTGGCGACCGCTGCGATCGCTTCAGCGCAGGCGGCGTCGATACAGTCGCAATTGGCCTATAGTCGCGACTTCGAGCGCGAAGCGGATCGGCTGGGGTACCAGACGCTTGCCAAGGCCGGCTACGACGTGCGTGGCATGGGCGACTTCTTTGGCCGCATGCAGCTGGCCGGGCGGGTGTACGAGAACAACGCGCCGGTTTATCTGCGCTCGCATCCGCTGACCGTGGAGCGCATCTCCGACATGCAGAACCGGGCGCAGGATGCCTCCTATCGACAAGTCGCCGATAGTGCTGAATTTCATCTGGTGCGGGCCAAGCTGCGGGCGCAAGCGGTGACGCCTGGTGAGGCCGTCAGCGAGTTCCGTAAGCAGTTGCGCGACAAAAAATATGCTTCCGAGTTGGCAACCCGCTACGGCCTGACGTATTCGCTCCTGCAGGCCAAGGACGTCGCCGCTGCGCAGAAAGAGCTCGGCGCACTGCTGGCGCTGAAAGTGTCGTCGCCGATGATCGCCGGTCTGGCGGCGCGAACAGAAATTGCCGCGGGAAATGAAGCGGGTGCCACGAAGATCTATCGCGACGCCCTGCAACGCTATCCACAGTCGAAGGCTCTGGTCTATGCGTACGTTGAAGCGCTGCTCGCGGGGCGCCAATACGAGCAGAGCTTGCAGTTTCTGGAATCGCAGTTGCAGCTCTACAGCTCGGACTACAAGCTGTATGGCTTGCAGGCGAAGACTTACGCGGCGCTTGGTAAGCGCTTGCAGCAACACCGTGCGCAGGCCGAGTTCTACCTGCTGCAGGGGCAGCTGGGAGCTGCGGTCGAACAGTTGCAATTCGCGCAACAGGCGGGCGATGGCGACTTCTTCGAGAAGTCCGCGGTGGACGCACGTCTGCGCGATCTGCGCAAGCTGCTGGCGGAAGAGGCAAGAGAGAAGAAGCTTAATGGCGGATAGAGCGGCTACTGTGCTTAGAACGCTTAGAATACGCCCTCACTTTTGTTCTGGACCTGACCATGCATTGCGATCGAGAGCTCGACGTCAAGGGGCTGAAGTGCCCACTGCCGATTCTGCGCACCAAGAAAGCGCTTGCCGAGATGTTGCCGGGTGAAGTGCTGCACGTGCTGGCGACTGACCCGGGTTCGGTCAAGGACTTCCAGGCTTTCGCCAAACAGACCGGCAATGCGCTGCTGTCGAACGACGAAAGCAATCAGATCTACGAGTTTTACCTCAAGCGGAAATAGGGTCGGGTGGTGGTGCGCCGTAGCGCTTCAGCCCGCGCAGCTGCGCGGGCCTTGCGCGCACACGCGATGCGCTGACTGATGCTGGCCGGCGCTTCGTTCGCGCTGTTCGACCGCGACGCCGGTGGCGCCGTCCTGCTGACGGATTTGCAGGACTCCTTCGTTGTGGATGCTGCCGCCGATCCTCGGGCTGCTTTCGCGTCGATCGAAGCGGCGCTCGCGGCTGGTCAGTGGGCTGCTCTGGCGGCTGATTATGCGCTGGGCGCATGTCTTGAGCCGGCCGTCCCGCCAGCGCCCTATGGCCGGCCGGTGTTGCGGGTCTGGCTGTTCGCTGACGGTCGCGTGCTCGATGCGCCGGCCGTCGCCGATTTCCTTGCCGAGCAGCTGGCGGCCTTGCCCGCGTACCAACAGGTGGCAGGAATTGCCGAAATGTCTGCAGCGGTCGATGCCGCGACGTACGCCGCGCAGGTCCGCCAGATTCTTCGCTGGATTGGCGACGGCGATTGCTACCAGATCAACCTCACTTTTCCGCTAACCTTCACGCTTTACGGCCACCCGCTGGCGCTGTATGCGCGCCTGCGCGAACGTCAGCCGGTTCGCTACGGCGGCTTTCTCGCTGGTGGCGAGGAAACAATCCTTTCCTTTTCGCCGGAGTTGTTTTTCGAGCGGGTCGGTGCGCGGGTGGTGACCCGACCGATGAAAGGAACCGCCGCGCGCGGTAGGACGGCGCTTGAAGATCAGGCGAATCGCTCGGCTCTGCTGGCGTCGGTCAAGGAGCGGGCAGAAAACATCATGATTGTCGATCTGCTACGCAACGACCTGGGACGTCTGGCACAGCCCGGCAAGGTGCAGGTCGAAGCACTGTGCGAGGCCGAGGCCTACCCGACCCTGTGGCAGATGGTGTCTACGGTCGCCGCGGATCTGCCAGGCGTCGGCGTGGCAGATCTTTTCGCGGCCCTGTTTCCCTGCGGTTCGATCACCGGCGCACCGAAGATCAGGGCCATGCAGCGCATCGCAGCGCTTGAAGCGTCAGCACGCGGGTTATATACGGGCAGCCTGGGTTGCTTGGCGCCAAATGGCGACGCTCGCTTCAACGTCGTCATTCGTACCGTCGAAGTCGCTGCCGATGGCCAGGCCCGACTCGGTGTCGGCAGTGGCATCGTGATTGATGCCGATGCGGCGCGCGAGTATGCGGAATGCCTGTTGAAGGCGAGCTTCCTGACAGCTTTCGATCCGGGCTTCGAGCTTTTCGAAACTCTGCGCCTGGAAGATGGCGTGTACCCACTGCTGGACCTGCATCTCGAGCGCCTGCAGGCGTCCGCCCGCAGCCTCGGCTTTGCCTGCCGGCTGGAGGCGGTTTCCGCGGCGCTGGTCGCCGAGGCGGCTGCGCACCCGCAAGCCTTGTTTCGCGTTCGCCTGAGCCTGGCACATGACGGCAGTTGCCGTGTCCTGGTTGCCGCCTTGCGCGAAGACGCGGGGAAGAGCTGGCGCGTCTGTCTGGCTGCCGAAGCGCTGCCCGTCGACGACTACCTGTTGCGTCACAAGACTACGGCGCGCGCCCGCTACGACCGCATGCTGGCGGCACTGGCGGCGCGGCCAGCGTTCTTCGACGCCATTTTTCTGAATACCCGTGGCGAGGTTTGCGAAGGCGCGCGCAGCAACGTTTTCGTCGAGCGCGACGGCCTGCTGCTGACGCCGCCGCTGGCCTGCGGATTACTGCCCGGCGTCATGCGGCGCACGCTGCTGGAGTCCGGACGCGCCGTCGAACAGGTGCTGCGGCGCGAGGATCTTCTGCAAGCGCCGGCCTTATACGTCGGCAATGCCTTGCGTGGCCTGTTGCCGGTGGTGCTGGAGGAGGATTCCGGTTAGCGGCGCAGTCGCTCGCGTTGTGGAGTGAGTTTTTCCAGCGTCGCCAGATAGTCGTCGAGACGCTTCTTTTCCTGTTCAACCACGGCTGCCGGTGCGCGCGCGACAAAGTTCTCGTTGGCGAGCTTGGCTCTGGCCTTGCCGATCTCGCCGCCGAGGCGGGCAATTTCCTTGTCCAGCCGCTCGCCTTCGACGGCGACGTCGATTTCGACCTCCAGCATGAGCCTGGTCTGGCCGACGATGGCGGTCGGGGCGCTGGCGTCGGCGGGCAGGTCGTCGACAATCTGCATTTCGGAAAGCTTGCAGAGCGGCTTGAGGTAAGGCGCAAAGGCGGCCAGTGCAGTGCTGTCGCCAGTGGCGAGCAGCGGCACTTTTTGCGCCGGCGAGAGGTTCATCTCGCCGCGCAGGTTGCGGCAGGCGTAGGCCAGATCCTTCAACTGCTGGACGTTCGCTTCGCTGGCCAGGTCGATTTTCTCCGGCTGCGCTTGCGGATAGGCGGCAAGCATCAGCGAATCGTGCGTCTTGCGGCCGGCAATCGGCGCCAGGGCTTGCCAGAGTTCTTCGGTAATGAACGGCAGCAGCGGATGGGCCAGGCGCAGGACGGTTTCCAGCACCCGCGCCAGGGTCCGCCGCGTGGCGCGGACCTCTTGCTCGCTGCCCTGCTGCAACTGGACTTTGGAGAGTTCGACGTACCAGTCGCAGAACTCGTCCCAGACGAACTCGTACACCGAGCGGGCCAGCAGATCGAAGCGATAGTCGGCGAAGTGCTGTGCGACCTCGGCTTCGGTGCGCTGCAGCTTGCTGACGATCCAGCGGTCGGCGAAGGAGAAGCTCAGCGCCGTCGAGCAGCTCTCCGGCGTGCAGGAAGGAAGGCCGAGGTCATGCTCGGCGGTGTGCATCAGCACGTAGCGCGTTGCGTTCCACAGCTTGTTGCAGAAATTGCGGTAGCCCTCGCAGCGGCTGAGGTCGAACTTGATGTCACGGCCAGGGCTGGCCAGCGACAGGAAGGTGAAACGCAGGGCGTCGGTACCGAAGGCCTGAATGCCCTCCGGGAACTCCTTGCGCGTGCGCTTTTCTATCTGCGCCGCTTGCTTCGGGTTCATCAGACCGCTGGTGCGCTTGCCGATCAGGGCGTCGAGATCGATGCCGTCGATGAGGTCGATGGGGTCGAGGACATTGCCTTTCGACTTGCTCATCTTCTGGCCTTCGGCATCGCGGATCAGGCCGTGTACGTAGACGTGCTTGAAGGGGATTTTTCCGGTGATATGCCGGGTCATCATCACCATTCGCGCGACCCAGAAGAAGATGATGTCGAAGCCGGTGACCAGCACCGTAGACGGCAAATACAGGTCGAGAGCGGTGTTCGTCTCGGCTGGCCACCGCGGCGTCCAGTCGAGGGTCGAGAAGGGCCACAACGCCGACGAGTACCAAGTGTCGAGGACATCGGGGTCGCGCGCTAGCGGGCCGCTGTAGCCCTGTTCTTCGGCCTGAGCCCTGGCTTCCGCTTCGTCATGGGCGACGAAGATGCGCCCATCGTCACCGTACCAGGCGGGGATCTGGTGGCCCCACCACAACTGCCGCGAGATGCACCAGTCCTGAATGTTGTTCAGCCACTGGTTGTAGGTGTTGACCCAGTTTTCGGGGAAGAACTTGATCTCCCCGGAGGCGACGCACTTAAGGGCCTTGCCGGCGATGCTGCTGCCGTCGGCGCCGGCCTTGCTCATGGCCACGAACCATTGGTCGGTGAGCATTGGTTCGATGACCACGCCGGTGCGGTCGCCGCGTGGCACTTTCAGAGTATGCGCTTCGACCTTGTCGAGGAATCCCTGCTTTTCGAGGTCGGCAACGATCTGCTGGCGCGCGGTAAAGCGATCCATGCCCTGGTAGCAGGCCGGCGCATTCTCGTTGATGCGCGCATCGAGCGTCAGGATCGGGATCATCGGCAGCTTGTGACGCTGGCCGACCGCGTAGTCGTTGAAGTCGTGGGCCGGAGTGACCTTGACACAGCCGGTGCCAAAGGCGAGGTCCACGTAGGCGTCGGCAATGATCGGAATCTCGCGCTCGCAAAGCGGCAGTTTGACCGTTTTGCCGAGCAGGTGCCGGTAACGCTCGTCTTCCGGATGCACCATCAGGGCGGTATCGCCGAGCATCGTTTCCGGTCGCGTCGTGGCCACGGTCAGTGTCGCACTGCCGTCGCTCAGCGGATAGCGGATGTGCCACAGGTGCCCCTGTTCTTCTTCCTGCGCGACTTCGAGATCGGAGACCGCCGTCTGCAGCACCGGATCCCAGTTGACCAGTCGCTTGCCGCGGTAAATCAAGCCCTCTTTGTACAGGCGGACGAAAGTCTCGGTGACCGTCGTCGACAGGCCGGCGTCCATCGTGAAGCGTTCGCGGCTCCAGTCGGGAGACGTACCCAGGCGGCGCATCTGCTGGGTAATGGTATTGCCCGAAAATTCCTTCCACTGCCAGACTTTTTCGAGAAACTTCTCGCGGCCAAGGTCGTGTCGGGAGACTCCCTGTGCGTCGAGCTGGCGCTCGACGACGATCTGGGTGGCGATGCCCGCGTGATCGGTTCCTGGTTGCCACAGCGTGTTGTCACCGCGCATGCGATGGTAACGGGTGAGCGCGTCCATGATCGCCTGGTTGAAGCCGTGCCCCATGTGCAGGGTGCCCGTGACGTTCGGCGGTGGCAGCAGGATGCAGAAAGCGTCTTCGGGTTTCTTGTCGGTATCGAGGCCGGCGCCGAAGTAGCCCCTGGCTTCCCATTCAGGGTACCAGCGACGTTCGATGTCCGCCGGTTCAAAGCTCTTGGCGAGTTCCATGGAGGAGAGGGTGCGGGTGGATTTCAGGAGCGCGCATTATACCGGATCGCGCCGTGGCTCCGGGCCGTGACGCGCTGCTTGCCCGAGCTACTCCCGTGGATCGGCGGCGTTGGTTGCGTTGCTCTCCGGCTCCTCCAGCGGCAGGGGCAGCTGTCCGCGCTGGGCGACGAAGTCAGCCGCAGCCATGGTGATGCTTGCTTTGATACCCCCGCGCAAGTGCTCGGCAGCGTCGGCTACGGCAGCCTCGATCAGCGCCGGCAAGCTGGCGGCAAGATGCCGGTCGATGAGTTGCGTCAGCTCCGCGGCAAGCGTCGGGCGCAGGTCCGCCGCGATGTCGTCAACGCTTGCTTCGGGTTCGGCCTCGGCACCAAGGACGACATCGGTCAGTAGCGGCAGGTCATCGTCTTCGCTGTTCCTGCCGGCCAGGCGCGTGCTGCCCTCGGCGTCTTCTGCGGACGCGGTCGAGGCCAGGAAGCTGCGCCGTCGGCGCATTTGCCGCGGCACCTGCCGGCGCTCGCCACGCGTTGCCCCGCTGTCAGGATTGATCAGCGAATTGGCGCGGCTGAGCAGGTCTTCGTCATCGGCCATCAGTTCTTTCCTGTGCAATCGACATATCTGATAGCGTAGCCGCGATCCTTGTAGAAGCGGGCACGCTGGCGGCCATCGGCGCGTTCTTCCTCGCCCTGACCGACAATTTCGATCAGGCTCGCAAAGCGGGAGAAGCCTGGCGGCACCGTGTTCGAGAGGTTGAAGAGGCGTTCGTCCTGGGTCACCGATTCCAGCGTGCTGGCGATCAGCACCGGCGTTTCGGCGGCCAGTGGCGAGTCGGCCGCGACGTGCGGGACGAAGCTCGTCGGCGGTTGACCCCACAACTGCCGGTCGAGTGCGGCTGCAATGTCCGTATCGGGCGCATAGACCAGCAAGGATTTTTTTTGCGCGCAGGCCTTGCCGATAAGCGCAGCGGTCTTGGCAATGCGGTTGGCAGCGTTATGGTAGAAAAAGATTTGCGTCACTTGAGCTTTCCAGCGCGCTTCAGCAAATAGTGCATCAGCAGCGGTACTGGTCGTCCGGTGGCTCCCTTGTCGGCACCCGAGGTCCAGGCGGTGCCGGCAATGTCGAGGTGCGCCCAGACGTATTTCTTGGTGAAACGGGCCAGAAAGCAGGCGGCGGTGATGCTGCCGCCCCAGCGACCGCCGATGTTGGCCATGTCGGCGAAGGGGCTCTTGAGGAGCTCCTGGTAGTCGCTCCAGAGCGGCATTTGCCAGGCGCGGTCGTGGGCTTCGTCACCGGCATGCTCCAGTTCCCGGGCCAGCGTATCGTTGTTGGCGAACAGGCCGGTGGCCACATGGCCAAGCGCGACGACGCAGGCGCCGGTGAGGGTGGCGACGTCGATCACCGTGTCCGGTTCGAAGCGCGCGGCGTAGGTCAGCGCATCACAGAGGATCAGGCGCCCTTCAGCGTCGGTGTTGAGGATTTCGATGGTTTGTCCGGACATCGAAGTGACGATGTCTCCCGGTCGGCTGGCGCCGCCGCCGGGCATGTTTTCAGTGCTTGGCACGATCACCGTCAGGTTGAGCGGCAGTTTCATCAGCACCGCGGCTTTGATGGTGCCGAGTACGCTGGCAGCGCCGCACATATCGTATTTCATCTCGTCCATGTCGGGTGCTGGCTTGAGGGAGATGCCGCCGCTATCGAAGGTGACGCCTTTGCCGACCAGTACCACCGGCTTCTCGTCGTCCTTGCCGCCCTTGTACTGCAGGACGATGAGCTTCGGCGCCTGATGTGAGCTCTGCGCGACCGAGAGCAGCGCGTGCATGCCCAGCGCAGCCATTTCCTCGCGTTCAAGAATCTGGCACTCGATCTGGTGCTCTTCGGCCAGCTTCTGCGCGGTTTCTGCGAGATGGCTCGGAGTGCAGACATTGCCCGGCAGGTTGGCCAGATCCTTGGCCAGAGCCATTCCTTCGGCGATAGCCTGTCCTTCGCACAGCGCTTCTTCGGCGGCGGCCAGCTCGTTGCGGCGATCGACAATAAAGGTCAGCTTGCGCAGCGGGCGACGGACCTTGTCCTTCTTGCTCTTGAACTGGTCGAAGCGATAGACGGTCTGCTGGGCGACCAGCGCTGCCTGGCGTACGCGCCAGGCAGCGCTGCGCTTGCGAACGCTGGTCTCGGTCAGGAAGACCGTGCCGTCGAAGGAGCCGGTTTCGTTGAGGGTTCTGACCGCGCTGCGAATGGCATCGCAGTATTCCCGATCGCCAAATTCCTTTTCCTTGCCGAGGCCGACCAGCAGCACGCGGTCGCAGAGCGTCCCGGGAACATTATGCAGCAGCAAGGTGGTGCCCGCCTTGCCCTCCATGTCGCCGCGGCGAATGATGTCCGAAAGGTGGCTGCGCGCTGCGTTGTCGATGAGCTCGGCGGCCAGCGTTAGCTTGCGAGGTTCGAAAACGCCGACTACCACGCAGGCGCTGCGCTGCTTCTCCGGGTTGCCACTTTTTATGCTAAATTCCACTCACCCTCCCCAGGACCCGCGTGTTTCGTCGAAAACGCCGATTATCACTGCAGTTTTTCACCAAAGTCAAAAAATGATCTTTCAGCGCGCGGTGCGACGCGAGTTCGCCCACTCGACCGCCGGTGTGTTCATTGCGCTTTTTGCGATCATGGTGACCACGCAGCTGATTCGCCTGCTGAACGAGGCCGCACAGGGTGACGTCGATCCCGCTGCCGTGGTCGCGCTGCTTGGTTTTGCGGCGCTCAACTATCTCCCGCCGCTGTTGTCGCTGTCCATGTTCGTGGCCATTCTGTTGTCCATTTCCCGCAGCTATCGTGACTCCGAGATGGTGGTCTGGTTCTCGTCCGGGCTGTCGCTGGCGGCCTGGGTACGACCGGTGCTGACCTTCGCGCTGCCGCTGGTGGTCACCATCGGCGTGCTGTCGCTGCTTCTCTCCCCCTGGGCCCTGTCGCAAAGCGCCGAATACCGCGGCAAGTTGAGCAACCGTAAGGATGCCGGACAAATCTCGCCGGGCACCTTTCAGGAGTCCTCGGCGGGGGACCGGGTGATCTTCGTCGAGGCCGTGGCCGAGGATACGAGTCACGTTCGCAACGTCTTTGTCAACGAAGCCGAGCCCGAGCGCCTGGGGGTGACGATGGCCAGAACCGGTCATCAGGAGACGGCAGCCAACGGTGATCGCTTCATCGTCCTGGAGAACGGGCGCCGTTACGAGCTTGAGCCTGGCGCTCCCGGCTTCCGTATTCTCGAGTATGAGCGCTATGCCGTTCGCCTGGAGACCAAGGAGGCGCATGGCATCGAGCGGACACCGAAGAACATGCCTCCGCTGGAGCTGTTGGGTCTCGACCTGCCTCGCTATCGGGCGGAGCTGCTATGGCGTGTCGGCATGCCCTTGTCGGCGGCAGTGCTGGCTCTGCTGGCAATTCCTTTGTCCTTCGTCAATCCGCGTGCGGGACGTTCGGCCAACATGCTCCTGGCGATTTTGGTTTATGTCATCTACAACAATCTGCTGACCATCAGCCAGGGCTGGGTGGCCAATGGCCAGGTGTCTTTTGCCATCGGCGTGCTGGTGGTTCATCTGGTGATGCTGTTTCTCTTGCCGTTCCTCTTCTATCACCGTATCGCGGTCTCATCCTTCCGGCGTCTCGGGCGATGAAGATCTATCGTCGCTACCTTCTGCGCGAGGTGTCTGGCGCCATTGTTCTGGTGTTGCTGGCGTTCTTGGCGTTGTTTGCCTTCTTCGACATGCTTGGCGAGGTTCAGGATATCGGGCGGGGCGGCTACCAACTTCGCCATGCTTTTGCTTTCGTTCTGCTGCGGCTGCCGGGGCGTGTCTACGAGTTGATGCCGATTGCCGTCCTGATCGGGACGCTCTACGCCTTGTCGTCCTTGGCTCGTCATTCCGAGATCACCGTGCTGCGGGTCTCCGGCCTGTCGTCAGGCGCCGTATTGCGGGTGCTGTTTCTGGTCGCCGCTATGTTTGCCGTAGCCACCTTCTTGATCGGGGAGTACGTGGCGCCGACCGCAGAAAGAGAGGCCAATCAATTGCGCTTGAAAGCCAGGGGGCGAATGATCGGGCAGGATCTGCGTTCAGGACTGTGGGTCAAGGACGAGCGCAGTTTCATCAACGTGCGCGTCGTGTTGCCGGATACGCGTTTACGGGGGGTCCGTATCTACGAGTTCGACGAGGACGCAAGATTGCGCTCGCTTACCGAGGCCAGCGAGGGCGAGTACGTCGTGCCTGATAGTTGGCGCTTGAGCAATGTGGTCCAGACGGTCCTGCACGCCGAGCGGGCCGATGTGCAGAAGCTACCCGAGATAGTCTGGCAGTCGGCGCTGAACCCGGACATCCTGGCGGTGCTGATGGTTTCTCCGGATCGTATGTCGCTGCAACATTTGGCCACTTATACCAAGCATCTGGCAGACAATCGCCAGACGACCAACCGGTATGAGATTGCCTTCTGGAAAAAAGTGGTCTACCCACTGGCGGCATTCGTGATGGTCGCTCTGGCGCTGCCGTTCGGCGGAGCGCACTACCGCTCCGACGCTGTGGGCCTGAAGGTTTTCTCGGGGGTGATGATCGGGATATTGTTCCACATGCTCAATGGCTTGTTTGCGAACCTTGGCGCGATCAACAGTTGGTCGCCGGTGCTTAGCGCGGTCACGCCGTCGTCGCTCTTCCTGCTGGCCGCGATCACTATGATCTGGTGGGTCGAGCGACGCTGATTGGCGGGCTGCGTCGATCAGCATCGCCGCTGCGCAGTCGGCCGCTTGCGCAGGTCGTTTGAGTGAGCAGGCTACGGAGCTCGTCGAGGAGTCGTCATCAGCTCTGATCCCTGGAGCGCTCGCTTAGCCGGGTGCCTTGCCTGCTACAGGCAGCTTCGGCTCGCCGCTTAGTACGAGTTGCGTGCCGGCGAGGCGGTCATGCAGAAACAGGCGCTCACGGTCCACCAGTGCCCAGAAGATGCCGAAGCCCCCCAGGAGGATGCTGGGCCAGCACAGGAGGTAGCGCACGAGAGCCTGCGCCGGCCGGACGGGGTGTCCGTCACGGGTGAGCAGGCGGATGCGCCAGGTCTTCATGGCCAGGGTTTGGCGCCCGTTGCTCCAGAACCAGAGGCAATAGATCAGCAATACGACGAAGGCGTGCGCTTGCACGACGATCGGCGCCACCAAGCGATGTGCCAGGGCGCCGAGCAGGAAATGTGGCAAGACCAGCAGTGCCGCAAGGATGCCGAACAGCAGCAGGCATTCGTAGAGCATGCTGGCTAGGCGGCGCGTGATGCTCGGTCGCGGGACGGGAACTGCTGCTGGCGTCAATCCCTGTTCTCCGCTGCGGTTGCCGGTGCAGTGGCCTTGCTGCTAGGCGCTGGCGCAGGGTGATGGCTGCCGAGCGGGAAGAGCGCGGATGCGGGCGGCGAGATCAGGCTGGCCGCTGTGCCACCGGATTTGCTCAGTGCCGCCCGGTTGGCCGCTTGCCGTTTGAGCTTTTCTTTTTCCTCATCCGGCAGGCTGGAGTACTCCTGCCACTTGAGTCGGAGTTCCTGCTTCTTCTCGACCGGGAGTCTGTTGGCGGTGATGAAGTTCTCCCGTGCAAGCCGCCGTTGCTCGGGCGTGAGTTTTCCCCAGTCCTGCATCTGAACCTGAACTCGACGCTGCTCGTCAGCCGTCATGCTGTGGAAACGTCGCGTGATACCCAGCCACTTCTTCTGGCGTGCATAGTCCATCCCGTCCCAGTCGTAACTGAGCGGTGCGAGGATGGCCTTCTGCTCCACCGTGAGTTCGCTCCATTGCGGCTGTGCCGGCGTGGCAATGGCCGACGGGCTGAGCGCATCGGCCCAGCTCGTGACGGCCAAGAAGCTGCTGAGAATCAGTGCGACGCGGAGCTTTTCAGCCATGCATCAAAGCCCCGGTCGGTGAAGGCCGCGATTGGCAAGTCGTCGGCGAGCAGGGCGCTGTCAATGACCTCGAGTTCGGCGATGCTTCTGTCGGCCTGCCAGTAAGCGTAGGAAGCGACGCCGATAACTACCGCCAGGGCGACGAAGACCTGCCGCAAGCGTAGGCCTTCGCTGTGCTCCTGAACGAAGCTCCCCGCCGTCGCCAGTATCGACTGGTGGGCGATCACTTTTTGCCGAGCCAGCGCGCGCTCGCGCGCGGCTTGCAGGCGCGAGTGCGTCGACGGAGCCAGTTCGTGGAGCTCCCTGTTCAGGTGCTGCCTGACCTTGAAGGCAAAATGCAGTTCGTTCATAGGGTAATTCCTTTTGCTTTCAGTGCCGCCGCGAGAGCGTGGTTGGCACGCGAGCAGTGTGTCTTGACGCTCCCTTCCGAGCAGCCCATGATCGATGCCGTTTCGGCAACGTCCATATCCTCCCAGTAACGCAGCAGAAACGCTTCCCGTTGACGCCCAGGCAGAGATTCTATCTCTTTCTCGATCATTCCCATGACTTGCGCCTGCTCGAATTGGCCGTGTGGCGTTTTCGGGCCATTGGCTTCTGATTCACTGCTGATGGTTTCTAGGGGGTCGTGCTCCTCGTCATCGTTCGGCGAAAAGGCGGAAAGCAGGGTCGTCCATAGCGAGCGCACCTTGCTGCGGCGATAGTAGTCGCGAATCGTGTTCTGCAAAATGCGCTGGAAGAGCATCGGCAGCTCTGTGGGTGGGCGGTCTCCGTATTTCTCGGCGAGTTTCATCATCGTATCCTGGACGATGTCGAGCGCGGACTCTTCGTTGCGCACTGCGAACATCGCTTGCTTGAAAGCGCGGCGTTCGACTGCCGTGAGAAAGTCTGACAGTTCGCGTTGGCTGGCCAGGGCGGAAATCCTTGCGGTTGTAGGGCGGGAAGCCTGCTTTCCCAGGCGCCGGTTTTTGGTGAATGCCTTGACCAAACCCCGTCTAAGCTTTAACGTTGCAGACTTTTTTCGAGCAATTTGCTTGCTGGGGCGACGGTAATGACAATGATGACCGGTGCGGAGATTGTAATCAGGTGCCTGCAGGAAGAAAAGGTCGAGTA
>JEMX01000086.1:5419-7515 GCA_000585055.1 Candidatus Accumulibacter appositus | reverse complement strand
TTCTGGCGTAACAACGCTGTTGGGCCGGGCAGGATAGGTGAAGTAGGCCCACCCGCAAGCGGTTTGTCCTGCTTCACGGCGCCTTATTCGCACTGCGTGCTCAACGGGCGTCCTGCTCTGCGAGGCCGGACGGCTACCGCCGTCGAAAGCAAGGAGAAGCGATGGAGAACACCGACAAGACCACCCGCAAGGCCAGCCCACCGATCAAGGTGTACTGCCTTCCCGAAGAACGGCAACAGGTTGCGGCGAACGCCAGGGCCGTCGGCCTGAGCCTGTCCACCTACCTGCTGAACGTCGGCGTCGGCTACCAGGTGCGCGGCATCGTGGACCACAAGCAGGTCGAGGAACTGGCGCGGATCAATGGCGACCTGGGTCGCCTGGGCGGTCTCCTGAAGCTCTGGCTGACCAACGACGCCCGCACGGCGCAGTTCGGCGAGTCCACCATCCGGGCAGTGCTCTCACGGATCGAGGCGACGCAGGACCGGATGATTGGCGTCATGCAGGGCGTGGTCAGACCCAGATCCGAGCGATGAGAACTTTAGCCGCTGAAATTCGGCGGAGTCCGGGATGATCGCCAAGCACGTCCCCATGAAGTCGGTCAGGAAGAGCGACTTCGCCGGCCTGGTGAAGTACCTCATCGATGAGCAACAGAAGCGCGAGCGGGTGACCGGCGTCTCGGTCACCAACTGCCACGCCGAACGGCCCGATGCAGCAATCCTCGAAGTACTCAACACCCAGGCGCAGAACAGGCGCGCCGAGTCCGACAAGACCTATCACCTGATCGTCAGTTTTCGTGCCGGCGAGCAACCCGACGAGGCCACGCTGCAGGCGATCGAGCAGCGAATCTGCGAGGGGCTGAGCTACGGCGAGCATCAGCGCGTCAGTACCGTGCACCACGACACTGACAACCTGCACCTGCACATCGCCATCAACAAGATTCACCCGACCCGCTACACGATCCACGACCCGTACCGCGACCACAAGACGCTGGGCGAGCTCTGCGAGAAGCTGGAAGGCGAGTACGGGCTGCAACGCGACAACCACCAGGCAGAGAAACGCGGGGCCGAGAACCGGGCAGACGACATGGAACGGCACGCGGGCATCGAGAGCCTGCTCGGCTGGATCCGACGCGAATGCCTGGAACAGATCCAGGGCGCGCAAAGCTGGGCCGAGATGCATCAGGCCCTGCGCGACAACGGTCTGGAAATCCGTGAGCGAGGCAATGGTCTGGTCATCGCCGACGCGGCCGGCACGATGGTCAAGGCGAGTTCCGTCGCCCGCGAACTGTCCAGGGCCAAGCTGGAAGCCCGCCTCGGCGCCTTCGAGCCTTCACCCGAGCGGCTGGCGAACCAGGCCGACCAGCCGACCCGGCAGTACCGGCCGCGCCCCTTCCGGACGCGTGCTGATACGGTCGAGCTTTACGCCAGGTACCGCGCCGAGCAGCAAGGCCACGGCGCTGCGCGCACGGTCGAGTGGACACAGGCCCGTGACCGCAAGAGCCGGCTGATCGAAGCCGCCAAGCGCAGCGGGCGCCTGAAGCGGGCCGCGATCAAACTGATGGGTGGCCCGGGCTTGAGCCGGAAGGCGCTCTATGCCCTCACCAGCCGGACGCTGAAGGACGAAATCAACCACATCCACCAGCAGTACCGCAAAGAACAGCAAGCCATTCACGACAAGTACCGGCGCCAGGCCTGGGCCGACTGGCTGCGCCGCAAGGCCACCGAAGGCGACAGCGAAGCACTCGCGGCCCTGCGTGCCCGCGAGGCCGCGCTGGGTGGCCTGCAGGGGAACACCGTCACCGGCAACGGCGGTCAGCAGAGCGGGCAGGGCGTCGAAGCGCAGCAAGACTGCGTCACCAAGAAGGGGACCCTCATCTACCGCGTCGGCGCGTCCGCCATCCGGGACGATGGCGACAAGCTGCAGGTATCCCGTGGCGCCACCCAGGGCGGTCTGGAAGCCGCCTTGCGCATGGCCATGGCGCGCTACGGCGATCGCATCACGGTTAAGGGCAGCGCCGAATTCAAGGAGAGCATCGCCCACGCCGCGGCGACCGCGAACCTGCCCGTCACCTTTGACGACGCTGCCCTGGAGCAACG
>JEMX01000086.1:3609-5358 GCA_000585055.1 Candidatus Accumulibacter appositus | reverse complement strand
ATGATGCAAGCGCACGCACTGACCGAGGACGAGCAGATCGAGGCCGCACTAGCCGCCCTGGACCAAGCACAACTCATCCCACCGGCGCCAGCCGCCGCGTCGGCAGCGCCCCAGCCCCCCGAGCTACCCGCAAGCCCGACGTTGGCCGGGTTGGACGCCAGCCGCCACCCGCAGCTCAGAACCGTCTGCGAAGTCTGTCCCAACTCGGTCTGGTTCGCATCGCCAGCGGAAGTGAAGTGCTATTGCCGGGTCATGTTCCTGATCACCTGGAGCACCCAGGAGCCCAACCAGATGACGGCTTGCGACGGAGCCTTGCTCGGCCAGGAATAGCGGCGGTCGCCGGAAGATCCGGGCCAGTCCCAGCGCCGTCAGCGCTGGCAGCAGTCGACAAGTACATTGCCGAACGCGAAGAAAAACGCCTTAAACTATTCGATATCCCGAAATACAGGCGATATAATGAGAATGACTCGGGCGCGGCAATCTACGCCGGGAGCCGTCAGATCGATGGCCACTCGCTGGCCCTGCTGAAACGCGGCGAGGAAGTCATGGTGCTGCCGATGGACGAAGCCACCGCCCGACGGATGCAGCGTCTTGCCCTGGGTGATCCGGTCACCGTCACCCAGGGCTCGATCAGGATGCCAGGAAGGAGCCGATGAAAGACCCGTTCAACAACGCCGTCGGACCCCAGGTGCGAGGATCGGCGCCGAAAGCCGGCAAGCTCATCCCGGCGTTGGTCGTGGTTTCGCTGGCGGCCGGTCTGCAGTCCGCCACCCAGTTCTTCGCGCACGACTTCCGCTACCAGGCGGCACTGGGCCGTCACTTCGAGCATCTGTATGTGCCGTGGTCGATCCTGCAATGGGCTGGCCAGTGGTACGGGCAGTACCCGGACGCGATCATGCGCGCCGGCAGTGTCGGCATGATCGTCACCACCCTGGGCCTGCTCGGCCTGGCGGTCACCCGGATGGTCCTGGCCAATTCCTCCCGGCTGAACCCTTACCTGCACGGCTCGGCCCGCTGGGCAAACCTGAAGGACATCCAGGCGTCTGGCCTGCTGCCCCGGCCGCGCACGTTGTGGCAGGCCCTTACCGGCGCCCGGCCGGCGGCAAGCGCCGGCGTCTATGTCGGCGCCTGGCTGGACCCGCGGGGTCACTCGCACTACCTGCGCCACAACGGCCCGGAGCATGTCCTGTGCTACGCGCCGACGCGTTCCGGCAAGGGGGTCGGACTGGTGGTGCCGACCCTCCTGTCGTGGGGCGAGAGCGCCGTCATCACCGACCTGAAAGGCGAGCTCTGGGCCTTGACCGCCGGCTGGCGCCGGCAGCACGCAAAAAACCGGGTGCTGCGCTTCGAGCCCGCTGCGGCCAGCGGCAGCGTCTGCTGGAACCCTCTCGACGAAATCCGGATCGGTACCGAGCACGAGGTCGGCGACGTGCAGAACCTCGCCACGCTGATCGTCGACCCGGACGGCCGCGGCCTGGAATCGCACTGGCAGAAAACCAGCCAGGCGCTGCTGGTCGGCGTCATCCTGCATGCGCTCTACAAGGCCGCCAACGAGGGCACGGCGGCCACCCTGCCGGCGGTCGATGCCCTGCTGGCCGATCCCGCGCGCGATGTGGCCGAGCTCTGGATGGAGATGCGCACCTACGGCCACCTTGACGGCCAGAACCATCCGGCCGTCGGATCGGCTGCCCGCGACATGATGGATCGCCCCGACGAAGAAGCCGGGTCGGTCCTGTCCACGGCCAAGTC
>JEMX01000086.1:3398-3556 GCA_000585055.1 Candidatus Accumulibacter appositus | reverse complement strand
CGCAACGTCAGCAAGTCCGAATTCAGGATCCGGGACCTGATGCACCACGCGCAGCCGGTCAGTCTGTACATCCTCACGCAGCCGAACGACAAGACGCGTCTGCGGCCGCTGGTGCGCGTCATGGTCAGCATGATCGTGCACCTCCTGGCCGACAAGCT
>JEMX01000086.1:3005-3199 GCA_000585055.1 Candidatus Accumulibacter appositus | reverse complement strand
GGCTACGGCCACGACGAAAGCATCACCTCGAACTGCCACGTGCAGAACGCCTACCCGCCGAATCGGGTCGAGACCGCCGAGCACCTTTCCAAGCTGACCGGACAAACCACCGTCGCCAAGGAACAGATCACTACCAGCGGCCGGCGCGCGAGCGCCTTGCTGGGGCAGGTGTCGCGCACCATCCAGGAGGTGCA
>JEMX01000086.1:2449-2865 GCA_000585055.1 Candidatus Accumulibacter appositus | reverse complement strand
GCAAGCAGCCGCTCTACTTCAAGGACCCGATATTCCAGGCCCGCGCCGCGATCCCGGCACCGAAGGACAGCGACAAGCTGATCGACGTCCACGACGTGCCGGCAGGCGAGGGCATCACCCTATGAACCGCCTGCGGCAACGCCTTGCCACGGGTACCGCCATCGCCGGCGCCGCTATCCTGGCGCTGGGCGCGCTCGCCTGTGCCAGCGGCGCCCGCATCAACAGCACCCAAAGCATTCCGGTGTCGGCCTGTACTGGCTGAGCAGCGAGCCGGTGGAGAAGGGCGCTTACGTGATGTTCTGCCCGCCGCCCATCGGCGTCTTCGAGGAGGCCAGGGCCAGGGGCTACGTCGGCGCCGGCTTCTGCCCGGGCGGCTACGGCTACCTGATGAAGCGCGTCCTGGCCGCCAAGGACGA
>JEMX01000086.1:0-2268 GCA_000585055.1 Candidatus Accumulibacter appositus | reverse complement strand
GTCCTTCGATGGCCGCTACTTCGGCCCGATCCACCGTTCGCAGATCAAGGGCGTGATCCGCGGAGTTTTGACCTGGTAACGAGTTGGCAAGCCCACTGACAGCAACCGCAAGGAGAAAGGCGATGAATGACCGAGACCCCCTTCCCAAGAACGACGTGAGCTTCGCCGCGAAGGTCGACGATCGAGCCAACGTCGCCGGCGCGCTGCGCGAGAAGCTGCTCGACGCGATGACGCCCGGCTATCAGGCCGAGTTCGACCCCGACGAGGCCGAACAGGCCGGCGCCTTCGTCGAGGACGCCTTGAGCGAGCAGGACGCCGCCGAGAGCGACATCGACCTGATGGATACCACCGCGCCGGCCGCCACGACCACCACCAAGGCGAGGAGGTAAGGACGATGGCCGACACCAAAAAAGCATTTCACGAACAGGTGGCCGAGAAGCTGATCGAGCAACTGCGGCAGGGCACGGCGCCATGGCAGCGGCCGTGGGAAGCGGGCGAGGCGGCTTCCCTGCTCCCGATCAACCCGACAACCGGCAAGCGCTATCGCGGCATCAACGCCATCCAGTTGATGAGCCAGGGCCGTGTCGATCAACGCTGGCTGACCTACAAGCAGGCCGCCGTTGCCGGCGCGCAGGTGCGCAAGGGCGAGCACGGCACGGCCATCCAGTACTGGAAGTTCAGCGAGGAGCAGACCCGGACCGACGAGAGCGGCAAGCCCGTCCTCGATGCCCAGGGCAGGCCGGTCAAAGCGGAAGTGCGGCTGGAACGGCCGCGGGTGTTCTTCGCCACCGTCTTCAACGCCGAGCAGATCGACGGTCTGCCGCCGATGCAACGCAGGGAACAGACCTGGGACGCCGTCGAGCGCGCCGAAGCCATCCTGCAGGCGTCCGGCGTCGTGATCCAGCACGGGGGGCAGAACCGCGCCTTCTACCGCTTGCGGACCGACAGCATCCATCTACCCGACAAGGGCCAGTTTCCCAGCGCCGACAACTACTACGCGATCGCACTGCACGAACTCGGGCACTGGACTGGCCACCCGTCACGTCTGGGCCGTGATCTGGCGCATCCCTTTGGCAGCGAAGGCTACGCCAAGGAAGAACTGCGGGCCGAAATCGCCAGCATGATCCTGGGTGACGAACTCGGAATCGGTCACGACCCCGGNATCGGTCACGACCCCGGCCAGCACGCGGCCTACGTCGGCACGTGGATCAATGTCCTGCGGGACGATCCGCTGGAGATTTTTCGTGCCGCGGCCGACGCCGAGAAGATTCACGGCTACGTGCTGGCACTCGAACAGCAGCAGGTTCAAGAGCAGACCAGCCAGCAGGCACAGACCCAGGACAGCGCACAGAATCAGGATGGCGCAGAGAATCAGGACAACACAGAGAATCAGGAGGCGGCCATGCAGAGCTTCACGCAGACCCCCGTGCTCGCGAGCACGGCGCTCGACTCAAGCGACGGCGAAACGGCAGTTGCCGACCCTCGCCTCGACCCGATCAACCCGCACGAGCAAGCGGCCAGGCTGGCGAGAGTCGAGGAAGAACGGGTGCGCCGCGACCCCAACAGCACCGACGAGGAGATTGCCGCCGCCCGAGAAGCGCGCAAGTCGGCCGACGTCGCCGCACTCCTCAACGACAAGGACCTGCAACGGCAGATCGCTGAACACGAACGCGAGCAGCAGAGTACCCAGGCCGGCCAGGTAGACCCGTCCAGCCAGTCCAGTCAGTCCAGCAAGATCTGGATCGACGTTCCCTACCCGCAGAAGGACGAGGCGAAGGCGCTGGGTGCGCGCTGGGATCGTCAGGAACAGTCCTGGTATGTCCCGGCCGGTGTGGCCCCCGCCCCCTTTGCCCGATGGACACCGGCGACCACTCCCCAGGCCCGACCCAAGCAGCCACAAGCCACCCCGCCGCGCCAATATCTCGCCGTTCCCTACGGCGAACGCGTCGCCGCCAAGGCGGCCGGCGCCGTGTGGGACAAAGCCGCGAAGTCCTGGTACGCCGGGCCGAAGGCCGACCTGTCCAAGCTCAAGCGCTGGAAGCCCGAGAACGTCGCTGCCCAGCAAGGCCCGGCAATGACGCCGAAGGATGAGTTCGCCGAGGCGCTGCGCTCGATCGGCTGCGTGGTGAGCGGCGAGCACCCGATCATGGACGGCCACAAGCACCGCATCAGCGTCGAAGGCGAGAAGCACAGCGAGAAAGCCGGATCGGGCTTCTATGTCGGCCACCTGGACGGCCACCCGGCTGGCTACATGAAGAACAACAAGAT
>JEMX01000085.1:5586-5843 GCA_000585055.1 Candidatus Accumulibacter appositus | reverse complement strand
CGCCGGAATGTCTTCGGCATCCGCTGGCGATCGCGAGTGTCTAAACTTCAGATAGACGATTGTCTCTATGGCAAAGATCCCCACACTGTTTGTCGGCTGTCAGAAGATCCCTCAGGAGATCGCATTCACGTTACGGGCGTGGCAATGACTCCAGGCGTAGCCGGCGGTTTGGTCTTTCAACCCTCAATTTCTGGGTGGTTGGCGGCTTGGCCAGCCCCTCTTCAATGCACCGTAGCCCACAGCGCAACCGCTGCCTG
>JEMX01000085.1:4981-5564 GCA_000585055.1 Candidatus Accumulibacter appositus | reverse complement strand
CACGCAATGCACGATGCCACCACATTCAACGCACCGACCCGGCGAGCATCACGCATCGCGCCGGCGACCCGTCCCAGCGCCGCATCGACTTCCCCACGCACCGAGGCCGCCGCTTCCCTCGCTCCCTCCTGCATGACCTTCGCCATCGCCCCTTTGCTCGCCACCAGCGACGCATTCAGGATCCTCTCCGCCTTGTCCCTGGCATCATTACCCCAGCGCAGCGCCAAGGCTTCCAGCTCTTCCTTGTACTGATCCAGCATGATTTGCTGGGCCTTGGCGCTGTCCTGCAGCAATCGGGTGTTGATCGTTTGCAGAATCAGGATTGGGTCGTCGCGGCTGACGGCTATGCCGTGCTTGGCCGCGATTTCCCTGATCAGTTCCGCGATTTCCCTGATCAGTTCGTCGATCGGGTCGGTCATCACAACACCGCCGCGCTATCCAGTTGGCTGAACAGTTGCGCTTTCACGATCTTGAGCCGCTGCCGCGTCATGATCGTCAGGGAGTCCATCGCCAGCGCTTCATCGAAGGTCAGGCGTTCCTGCAGCATGTCGCTCAGATCGCGGCCGTAGGTATCTTCCTTGAG
>JEMX01000085.1:4691-4906 GCA_000585055.1 Candidatus Accumulibacter appositus | reverse complement strand
TTCATCTGCTCGAAGCTCTTGCCCTCGTGCTCGATCGACCCCCAGAACGGATTGAGCCAGACCACGAACAGGGCTTCGGCCGGGAACTGGCTGGCAAGCTGGGCGAAGCCGCTGACCGTGTCGAGGAGGGCCTGGCTGCCCGTGATGACGGTATGCACGACCATTTCGTGCCCCATCTCCTGCAGCAGCGCCGGCACCTGGTTGCTGATCAGGTA
>JEMX01000085.1:0-4568 GCA_000585055.1 Candidatus Accumulibacter appositus | reverse complement strand
CCCTGCATGATTTCCAGGAGCCGGACATTCAGCGCCTTGAAGCCGTGGAAGGTGGCGTTCACCGGGTCGGTGTCGATGCACTGGGGTTGTTGCCCCTTGCTGATCTTGTACTGCGCAATCACCGTCGCGATGAACGATTTGCCGACGCCGCCCTTGCCTTGCAGAACCATGTGAATCTTCGCCATCAGAGTAAATCCTCCTTCTTCGGTGTTCGGTTGAATGTGAAGCCGGTCGCGGTTGGCTTCTCGGGTTTCCATTCAGACGGCTGTTTCGCTGACTGCGGGGCCAACCTCGGGGCCGCCTGCCTGGGCTGATCGGCCACCACCGACGCCGGCGTCGCTTCTCCGTTCGCTGGCGGCGACAGAATCAGGCGATTCACGTAGCCGCGAAACGCCTGGTAGCTGAAGGCGACCTTCTCTTCATCGTGGAGCGTTTCCCAGATCGTCTTGACCGGCCAGCCATCATCGATGGCCTGCTTCACCTCGCCACGCAGAGCCAGGAAAGCCGCCCGGTTGCGCACATTGCCGACCGGCTTCTTCCGCGCGATCCGTTCAGCGATGCGTGCCGACAAGCTCTTTGCCATCGATCCCCCGGCGTTGCTGTTGCCGTTGTTCCGCCATTGTTTCGTCCTCGCTGCAGCAGGCTTACCTGTTCTCCACCGTTGTTTGATCGTTGCCAGCCCGTTCCTGCCTTTACAAAACAAAGGATATAACGAATAAAATGTTACAAGCAAGGGCAGAGACATGCTACCCTTGGCGTACGAAAGGCATATATCGGGGCAGGATAGGTGAAGTAGGCCCACCCGCAAGCGGCTTGTCCTTCTTCACGGCGCCTTATTCGCACTGCGTGCTCAACGGGCGTCCTGCTCTGCGAGGCCAGACGGCTGCCGCCGTCGCAAGCAAGGGGAAAACGATGGAGACAACCGACAAGATCACCCGCAAAGGCAGCCCACCGATCAAGGTGTATTGCCTTCCTGAAGAACGGCAACAGGTCGTGGCGAACGCCAGGGCCGTCGGCCTGAGCCTGTCCAATTACCTGCTGAACGTGGGTGTCGGCTACCAGGTGCGCGGCATCGTGGATAACAAGCAGGTGGAGGAACTGGCACGGATCAACGGCGACCTCGGCCGCCTGGGCGGACTCCTGAAGCTCTGGCTGACCAACGACGCCCGCACGGCGCAGTTCGGCGAGTCCACCATCCGGGCGGTGCTCTCCCGGATCGAGGCGACGCAGGGCCAGATGATCAGCGTCATGCAGAACGTGGTCAGACCAAGATCCGACCGATGAAAACTTTAGCCGCTGAAATTTCAAGGGGTGCGCGATGATCGCCAAGCACGTCCCCATGAAGTCGGTCAGGAAGAGTGACTTCGCCGGCCTGGTGAAGTACCTCATCGATGAGCAGCAGAAGCGCGAGCGGGTGACTGGCGTCTCGGTCACTAACTGCCACGCCGAGCGGCCCGATGCGGCGATCCTCGAAGTGCTCAATACCCAGGCGCAGAACAGGCGCGCCGAGTCCGACAAGACCTATCACCTGATCGTCAGCTTTCGCGCCGGCGAGCAACCCGACGCGGCAACCCTGCAGGCGATCGAGCGGCGAATCTGCGACGGACTGGGCTACGGCGAGCATCAGCGCGTCAGTACCGTGCACCACGACACCGACAACCTGCACCTGCACATCGCCATCAACAAGATTCACCCGACCCGCTACACGATTCACGACCCGTATCGCGACCACAAGACGCTGGGTGAGCTCTGCGAGAAGCTGGAAGGCGAATACGGGCTGCAGCGCGACAACCACCAGACACAGAAGCGCGGGGCCGAGAACCGGGCCGACGACATGGAGCGGCACGCGGGCATCGAAAGCCTGCTTGGCTGGATCCAGCGCGAATGTCTGGAACAGATCCACGGCGCGCGAAGCTGGGCCGAGATGCAGCAGGTTCTGCGTGACAACGGCCTCGAAATCCGCGAGTGGGGCAACGGTCTGGTGATCAGCGACGCGGCCGGCACGATGGTCAAGGCGAGCTCCGTCGCCCGCGAACTGTCCAGGGCCAAGCTGGAAGCCCGCCTCGGCCGCTTCGAGCCATCGCCCGAGCGGCTGGCGACCCAGGCCGACCAGCCGACCCGGCAGTACGAGCCTCGCCCTGTCCGAACGCGCGCCGACACGGTCGAGCTTTACGCCAGGTACCGAGCCGAGCAGCAAGGCCACGGTGCTGCGCGCACGGTCCAGTGGACACAGGCTCGTGACCGCAAAAGCCGCCTGATCGAAGCCGCCAAGCGCAGCGGGCGCCTGAAGCGGGCCGCCATCAAACTGATGGGTAGCCCGGCTTTGAGCAGGAAGGCGCTCTACACCCTTACCAGCAGGACGCTGAAGGACGAAATCAACAAGATCAACCAGCAGTACCGCAAAGAACGGCAAGCCATCCACGAGAAGTGCCGGCGCCAGGCGTGGGCCGATTGGCTGCGCCGCCAGGCGACCGAAGGCGACAGCGAAGCGCTCGCGGCCCTGCGTGCACGCGGCGCAGCCCTCGGCGGCCTCCAGGGGAACACCGTCACCGGCAACGGCGGTCAGCAGAGCGGGCAGGGCGTCGAAGCGCAGCAGGACGGCGTCACCAAGAAGGGCACCCTCATCTACCGCGTCGGCGCATCCGCCATCCGGGACGATGGCGACAAGCTGCAGGTGTCCCGAGGCGCCACGCAAGACGGTCTGGAAGCCGCCTTGCGCATGGCCATGGCGCGCTACGGCAACCGCATCACGGTCAAGGGCAGCGCCGAATTCAAGGAGAGCATCGCCCACACCGCAGCGACCGCGGACCTGGCCATCACCTTTGACGACGCCGCCCTGGAGCAACGCCGTCAGACCCTATTGAACGAATTCACGACGAAGGAGAACCGCCATGACGCAAGCGCACGCACTGACCGAGGACGAACAGATCAAAGCCGCACTAGCCGCTCTGGATCAAACGCAACCCACCCCACCGGCGCCGGCCGACGCGTCGGCAGCGCCGCTGCTACCGGAATTACCCGAAAGCCCAACGTTGGCCGGGTTGGACGCCAGCCGCCGCCCGAAGCTCAGAACCGTCTGCGAAGTCTGTCCCAACTCGGTCTGGTTCGCATCGCCAGCGGAAGTGAAGTGCTATTGCCGGGTCATGTTCCTGATCACCTGGAGCACCCAGGAGCCCAACCAGATGACGGCTTGCGACGGGGCCTTGCTCGGCCAGGAGTAGCGGCGGTAGTCGGAAGAGCAGGACTAGCCCCAGCCTCGTCAGCGCTAGAAGCAGTCGACAAGTACATCGCCGAACGCGAAGAAAAGCGCCTTAAAATATTCGATATACCGAAACATAGGCGATATAATGAAGATGACTCGGGCGCTGCAATCTACGCCGGCAGCCGTCAGATCGATGGCCACTCGCTGGCCCTCCTGAAGCGCGGCGAGGAAGTCATCGTGCTGCCGATTGACGAAGCGAGCGCCCGACGGATGAAGCGTCTTGCCCTTGGTGATCCGGTCACTGTCACCAAAGGTTCCATCAAGATGCCAGGAAGGAGCCGATGAAAGACCAGTTCAACAACGCCGTCGGACCACAGGTGCGAGGATCGACGCCGAAAGCCGGCAAGCTCATCCCGGCGTTGGTCGTGGTTTCCCTGGCGGCCGGCCTGCAGTCCGCCACCCAGTTCTTCGCGCACGATTTCGGCTACCAGGCGGCATTGGGCCGTCACTTCGAGCACCTGTATGTGCCGTGGTCGATCCTGCAATGGGCTGGCCAGTGGTACGGGCAGTACCCAGACGCGATCATGCGCGCCGGCAGTGTCGGCATGATCGTCACCTCCCTGGGCCTCCTCGGCCTGGCGGTTAGCCGGATGGTCCTGGCCAACTCGTCCCGGCTGAACCCTTACCTGCACGGTTCGGCCCGCTGGGCCAACCTGAAGGACATCCAGGCGTCTGGCCTGCTGCCCCGGCCGCGAACGTTCTGGCAGGCGCTCACCGGCGCCCGGCCGGCGGCGAGCGCCGGCGTCTATGTCGGTGCCTGGCTGGACGCGCGGGGTCATTCGCATTACCTGCGCCACAACGGTCCGGAGCATGTCCTGTGCTACGCGCCGACCCGTTCCGGCAAGGGGGTCGGCCTGGTGGTGCCGACCCTCCTGTCGTGGGGCGAGAGCGCCGTCATCACCGACCTGAAAGGCGAGCTCTGGGCCTTGACCGCCGGCTGGCGCCGGCAGCATGCGAAAAACCAGGTGCTGCGCTTCGAGCCCGCTGCGGCCAGCGGCAGCGTCTGCTGGAACCCCCTGGACGAAATCCGGATCGGCACCGAACACGAGGTTGGCGACGTGCAGAACCTCGCCACGCTGATCGTCGACCCGGACGGCCGCGGTCTGGAATCGCACTGGCAGAAAACCAGCCAGGCGCTGCTGGTCGGCGTCATCCTGCACGCGCTCTACAAGGCCGCCAACGAGGGCACGGCGGCCACCTTGCCGGCGGTCGATGCCCTGCTGGCCGATCCCGAGCGCGATGTGGCCGAGCTCTGGATGGAGATGCGCACCTACGGCCACCTTGACGGCCAGAACCATCCGGCCGT
>JEMX01000084.1:1349-1821 GCA_000585055.1 Candidatus Accumulibacter appositus | reverse complement strand
CGTCGACCTGCAGGTCGCGGACCTGCAGCAGGCGCAGGTCCGCCGGAACCTTGTCGCCAGAAGCCAGCATGACCAGATCGCCCGGAACCAGGTCGCGGGCGTTGATCCGCTGTTTGTTCCCGGCGCGCACGACCGTTGCCTCGGTGGTCAGCGCGCGCGACAGCGCAGCGAGGGCGTTCAAGGCCTTGTTTTCCTGGGCGAAGCCAAGAACGGCGTTGAGCAGGACCACGGCGAAAATCACAGCCGCATCGACATAGCCACCCAGGGCCAGCTTGATCACGATCGCAGCCACCAGGATGTACACCAGCGCCTGGTTGAACTGTTGCAGAAAGCGCTGCAGGGGGCCCTTGCCCTTGGCAGGGGTCAGGGCGTTGGCACCGAATCGTTCCTGGCGCCCGCTGACTTCGAACTGATCGAGCCCGCCTTCGCCACGGGTATCGAGGAGGTCGATCACCTCGCTTGCCGGCAGGTG
>JEMX01000084.1:0-1324 GCA_000585055.1 Candidatus Accumulibacter appositus | reverse complement strand
TGCTTTTGCAAGAGGTCTTGCACGGTCTTTACTCCTGTACGGTTGTTTTTTTACGCGCGTGCTCGAACTGAGATACTCGAACCACCGCCACGAAAATCGGTGCGGCCATGATTGGAATTAGAAAGCCGCACTCTAATTGTCTAGGACAAAGTATAGACAAAAAGTTCAGGAATTACCAACAAAGGCGGCTGGGTGTTGGTCGAGCGCTTGCAGCTGTCGGTGCTATCAACTGACAGGCGGCTGGAGTGACGACGACAAGCCCAAGCTGGGCAGAGAGCAGGGAGCAGGGAGCAGGGAGCAGGGAGCAGGGAGCAGGGAGCAGGAGCGTTGCGGCTANNCGATTCAGCTCGCAGTGCGGTCACGGGGGCGCACTCTTGGCATTCCATCGGCCCCCTCGCTCTCCGACTCGTCAGATCCTGCTTTCAGGCTGCTGACGAATGACAAGCTGGCCCTCAGCATCGCAGCGAGTTGATGGTCTTCCGTGTTCCAGCTTTGATGGTCTTCCGTGTTCCAGCTTCAGGGACAACGCCCTGAATCGATCGTGAGCCGACTGACGCCAACCTCCACACCCCCACCGCTCCAAACTTGAAGCGTCCGCCACCGTAACCAAGATCGCTTCCGTACAACAAGCGGCCGCTCGGATTGCTCGGCCCGGACTTTTCCGCCGGACCTGCGCGAACGGAGGCGATGTGGCTTACAGCTGACGCTCAAGGCGCATCCCGCCAACGACCGCTCGGGTCGAGTTTCTGGCGTCGGCTTTCCGGCAGTTTTCAGAGCCAAGCGGCCGTTCAGAAGCCTGCTAGCGGCCGTTCAGAAGCCTGCTTCCATTTTGAAGCCGTATTTACAAAATTCCCCGCTGTTGTGTCCCCACTGTGGCGGCGCGATGCGAATTTTCACCTTGATCACCGACGGCCCGAGCGTGCGCGAGATCGATCCCCAGGCCCGGCCGGCACCGGACTACGAGGTCGATCAGCGCGTCGCCTGGTAGTAAAGCGCAATCTTCCGTCGTCGGCGCGCAGGTCGGCGGGATAGGGCCACCCGCGCAACGCGGAAAAACACCCCTGCGCCGACGCACAGCCGCTCCGCCGCCGGCGTCAAGCCGTGTTACGCTGCCGCCACAGACGACACCTGATGCGGTTGGATTGCCTGTCCGTTATCAGCCGCGATACCGAGGCCCCGCCGTCGAAGGACAGATCGTTGTCGATGCTGAACGACGATTCTGACCCGAATGTGTTCGACTTCGCCGCCCATGCCCGAAGAGCCGCTGTCATTGCATAAATGGCCAGCGCCGACCGCGGCAAGGTAGGATCCGGCTTCGTTGTCA
>JEMX01000083.1:2133-2559 GCA_000585055.1 Candidatus Accumulibacter appositus | reverse complement strand
ATTGACCAACGCATCGTTGTCCTTGAGGAACTGCACTTCCTGCGCATCGCGCAGCGGCACGAAGACCATCGGGTCACCAGCCGACGACACCATGCGGCTGGTCAAGCCGACCACCGTGTACTCGTGCCGTCGGATACGGATGCGCTGCCCAAGGCGGAAGCCGGTCTTGATATCGGCAATCGCCTCGTAGTGCGAACGCGTGATCGGACGTCCGGCGACGAGGTAGCCGGGCTCACCGGGGTGTCCGGGCTGGAAGCCGACGAGCATCACCCGTACATCCTGGCCCTGATCTTCGATCTGCATCGTCAGGTAGGTGACATTGCCGGCCTCGACCACCCCCTTGACGCCAAGCAGCGCGCGATAGGCGTCGTCGCGTACGTTCGAGGGTTCGGCGTAGGGGCCGAGCGTATTGCGTTGCACGACCCA
>JEMX01000083.1:1864-2040 GCA_000585055.1 Candidatus Accumulibacter appositus | reverse complement strand
CGTGACGCCGATCAGCAAGCCGAGCCCGAGGCCGGTGAAGACGAACTTGCCCCAGCCGTTGAGGATGTCGCGACCGGCGAGATTGATCATCGCCTGGCACCGACGATGGCGACGACGACCCTGACTTTCGCGTCGGGCTGCAATGCCTGCTCGCTGTGTACGACAACTTCGTCGCC
>JEMX01000083.1:1487-1839 GCA_000585055.1 Candidatus Accumulibacter appositus | reverse complement strand
ACCAGCAAGAATCTGGCTGCGGCCATCCAGGGTGGAGATGCCGACCTCGACCGGATGAAACGTGACGCGCCCGTCCTTTATTCGCCACACGCCATCCTGTCGGTCCACACGCTTCACCGCTGCCGTCGGCAACCAGGGTGCATCGGGCAGTTCAGCGGTGCCGATGGTCACCTCGACCAGCTCTCCGATCGAGAGTGCGTCGGGAATCGCCGCGAAGGCGACATTGACGATGCGCTCTTCGGCGACCGAATCGCTTAGCCAATCGACGCGCCGGACTTCGCCCGGGTAGACACGCTTGGCATCCGAGCGCAGCACGATCTCGGCTGACTGTCCAACGCGCACGCCGCCGGCC
>JEMX01000083.1:0-1306 GCA_000585055.1 Candidatus Accumulibacter appositus | reverse complement strand
CATCGGCCAGCGCGCGTTCGTGATCGCGCCGCGCCGCCGCCAGTTGGGCGGCCGTGGCGTCCGCTACCGCCGTCGCGGCATTGGCTTCTTGCTGCTTGGCGTCGGCGGCCTCTTGGCTGAAGAAACCGCGTGCGCGTAGTTCGGCGGAACGACGCGCGCTGGCGACCGCGACTAGCGCACGGCTCTGCGCCGCGACCAGCTCAGCTTGCGCCGCGCGGACAGCGCTTGCGGCACGTTGTGCGACGAGTCGGCCGCTCGCAACGCGATCGTCGAGGTCGACCGGATCGAGTTCGGCAAGTAGTTGCCCGGCCGTGACGGCATCGCCCTGGTCGACCAGCACGCGCGCCACGCGGCTGGCCGTCGTCGGACCCAGTGCATAGCTGCGGCGAGCCTCGACTGTGCCGATGCCGAAGGTGCTCTCCAGCAGCGGCCCCAGCTGCACCTTGGTCAAAGTCACCCTGGTTGGCGCCAGCGGTCCCTGGCTGGTCGCCAGCCAGCCGAGCAACAGTACACTGGCGACGGCGACTGCGCGCAATACCGCCTTGCGGGAAAAGCGCAAGTTCATGCTTCTTGTGGCCCGCGATAGCCGTGCACGAGCAGCGGGAACATCTGCTGCGCACGCGCCATCATTGCGTCCTCGTTGCCGGCGAGCGCTGACTCGATGACCAGGCCCTGCACCGCCCCAATGAACAGCACCGGCGCCAGCGCGGTATCCAGCGCGGCGGGAAGCTCACCGGCCGTCCTGGCCTCGGTGAACAGCGCGGTCAGCCGCTCGCGGTAGCCAGCGATCATCGCCTGGACCTCGGCGCGCACCGGCGAATCCCCGGGATATTGCAGCTCGTGGAACAGTACGCGGGGAACGCCGGGGTTGGTCGCGATGAAGGCCACGTGCGCGAAGAACGCGGCCTCGATCTTTGCCAGCGGCGACTGGCGCTGCGCCACAGCGGTCGCCAAAAGCGTGCCAAGCGATTCCCGGACCCAGGCAAAGACCGCCATCCAGATTGCCTCCTTGTGCGGGAAGTGACGGAAGATTGCCCCCTGCGTGACGCCGATCCGGTCGGCGATGGCCTGCGTGGTGATCGCATCCGGCCCGCGCTCGCGGGCCAGCGCAAGTACCGCAGCGACGATCTCGCGCTGTCGTTCGTCGCTGCTCAGACGTTGGCCAGAAGCCTTGTGGACGCTGCTCTGAATATCCATGATGGTGGTCAGCTTGCATTTCTGTAAGTAAGTGGTTACTATCTTAGGCGTGTAGTGTCCGTTTGGCAAGCGCGACTGTCCCGAGGAGAACGAACTCATGAATTTCCCG
>JEMX01000082.1:3052-3266 GCA_000585055.1 Candidatus Accumulibacter appositus | reverse complement strand
CCGGCATCGGGCGTGCTGTGAGTGGCGCCGACGAGACAAGCAATATACCGCGTTTGTTCCCCCGCCGATGTGTGCAGTGCAGCAAAGCCAGGAGGCTGATTTTTCGACGATATATCCGTTAATTTAACCGGTTGCGGTGCTTTCCTCGATCGCTTTCCCGAATAGTTGTTGATCGATAGGGGGTTTACAGTGTGACTTTTTTCACATAAATTCC
>JEMX01000082.1:2666-2866 GCA_000585055.1 Candidatus Accumulibacter appositus | reverse complement strand
AAGGGCCTGGAACTGATCGGCATCAACTACCGCATGGGCGGTACCAATCCCGATCTCGGTCTCGACTGCAGCGGTCTGGTGCAACTCGTCTTCAAGGAAGCCATCGGCATCCTGCTGCCGCGCACGGCGCGGGAGCAGAGCGAGGTAGGGTCGGTGATTGATCGCCAGGAACTGAAAGCCGGTGACCTGGTTTTCTTCAA
>JEMX01000082.1:2282-2419 GCA_000585055.1 Candidatus Accumulibacter appositus | reverse complement strand
CGCATTTACACTGCGTTGTGCGCCTGCTATTATTCGCCGGTCACACTATTTATTCGCATATTCATCAAGGGAGACATGGCATGAAATTGATCTTTTCGCGGTCGCTGCTGACCCTCGCCGTGGCGATTTCTGCCCTC
>JEMX01000082.1:1832-1993 GCA_000585055.1 Candidatus Accumulibacter appositus | reverse complement strand
CGCATTCCGGCCAACCTGCGCACCGTCGATTGGTTCTCGTTTTCGACCCGGGCGCGCGTCATTGTCTATGCCAAAGGCGTCGTCAAGCCCGAGCAGGTGCAGACCTACGACGATCTGGCCAATCCACGCCTGAAGGGACAGGTCTGCTCGCGTTCGGGATC
>JEMX01000082.1:0-1657 GCA_000585055.1 Candidatus Accumulibacter appositus | reverse complement strand
GCGGTGGCGGTCTCGAATACCTACTATCTGGCGCGGTTGATGCGCTCGGACAAGCCCGAGGATCGCCAGACGATGGAAAAGATCGGCGTCGTCTGGCCTGACCAGCAGAGCTACGGCGCCCATATCAACGTTTCCGGTGGCGGTGTGCTCAAGCACGCGCCGCACAAGGAAGCGGCGCTCAAGTTTCTCGAGTACCTGGCCAGCGACCAGGCGCAGCGCTATTTCGCCGACGGCAACAACGAGTGGCCGGTGGTGGTCGGGATCAAGATCGACAATCCGGCGCTGGCTGCGCTCGGCAAGTTCAAGGCCGACCCGCTGCCGGTCGGCTCGCTGGCCATGTATCGCGCCAAGGCCCAGATCATTTTCGATCAGGTCGGCTATCGCTGAGCGACGCGCTCGCGCTGCCCGCCAGCTTGAGGCGAAGGCCGTCGTCGCCGGTTCAGCGGTGGCTGCGTGAGATCTGGCGCGACAGCGCGATCAGCGGCAGAAGTCCAACGACGACGATGGCCAGCGACGCGCTGGCCGCTTCCGCGAGACGCTCGTCCGAAGCGAGGGTGTAGGCCTGGGTCGCCAGGGTGTCGAAATCGAAAGGGCGCATCACCAGCGTCGCCGGCAGTTCCTTCATGACGTCGACGAAGACCAGCAAGCCTGCCGTGAACAGGCTGCTGCGCAGGATCGGCAGGTGCACGCGGCGCAGCGTCGCCCCTTGCCCGAGTCCCAGACCGCGTGCCGCATCGTCCATGTTCGGCGTGATCTTCGCCAGGCTGGTGCTCACTGCCTGCAAGGCGACGGCCAGGAAGCGTACCAGGTAGGCGTAGATCAGCGCCGCGATCCCGCCGGTGAGCAGCAGGCCGGGGTTGCTGCCGAACCAGTCTTGCCACTGGCCGGCGAGCCAGATGTCCAGCCGGCTGACCGGGATAAGGACGCCGACGGCGATCACCGAACCCGGAACGGCGTAGCCGAGGCTGACCAGGCGGTTGAGTGCGCGGGCCGGCAGGCCTTTCGCCAGGCGTGCGCCGTAGGCGAGCAGCACGGCCAGCGAGACGGCGATGGCGGCGGTCAGCCCGGCGAGAACGAAACTGTTGCGCACCATGACGAAGAAATGCTCGCCAAAGCGCGCGTCGCCGTTGGCCAGCGCCAGTCGCAGCAGGAGGCCGGCCGGCAGCACGAAGCCGATGGCCAGCGGCAGTGCGCACAGCGTGCTTGCCAGCCAGGCGCGCCAGCCGAGCAGGCGCTGGCCGGAGCGCGGGCGGTTGCGTGCGGTGGTGTTGTAGAAACGCGAACGGCCGCGCGAGATGCGTTCGATCAATAACAGCAGCGTCACGAAGCCGAGCAGCGCCGCTGCCAGTTGTGCTGCGGCAATGCGATCGCCAAGCGAGAACCAGGCGCGATAGATGCCGGTGGTGAAAGTCTGGACGCCGAAATAGGAGACCGTTCCGTAATCGGCGAGCGTTTCCATCAGCGCCAGCGCCGCGCCGGCGGCGACTGCCGGCCGGGCCAGCGGCAGCGAGACACGAAAGAAGCTGCGCCAGGGTCCGAGACCGAGTGTCCGTGACGCTTCGAGCATGCCGCTGGCACGCTCGATGAAGGCCGTACGGGTAAGCAGATAGACGTAGGGATAAAGGACGAAGACGAACATGCCGACTGCGCCGCCAAG
>JEMX01000081.1:50072-54777 GCA_000585055.1 Candidatus Accumulibacter appositus | reverse complement strand
CGCGTGGTGGCTCGCCGGTGACAGCGCCAGCGGCACCGGCGACTCCGGCTGCCGCCGCGCGCGCCGCCGGCAGCAGCTTCCTTGCCGACGGCAACACGCGCGCCTTGAATCTCGCTGCGACGGGAAACCAGAGCTTGCTGCTCAACCAAGGGCTCACTTTCAAGGTCGACGACGCTTCGGCAAGCCAGAATGCGCTGGTCCGCGAGGGTACCAGCGCCAAGTTTCTCTCGGCCGGAACGAGCTTTGTTCCCACCGATATCACTAACGCCGCGCCGCTGGTCGGCAAGGCCGAGGTGCGCACGGTGAGCATCGCCGAGCGGCTCGAGGCCCCCAAGGCCAACGAGGCCAAGGACTACACCACGTCGACACGCTACGAAGCGGTGCGTGGCCTGATCGCGCTGGCCGACACGCTCGAGGCCGAGGACGGCGGCGACAGCGCCGGCCTGTTCGACGGCGTCGCCTTCTATGGCGTGCGCGGCGATCCGGCGCTGTTCTACGAGAGCGAGGACGAGGTGAACAATCCCGATCGCCCGCTGCCGATCGTCGACAGCACCGAACCCGACGATATCGCGACGCTCAACGGCCTGCGTCGCAGCCTCCCGTTGCGCGCCGTGCTCAGTCAGCGCTGGCGCCTGCCGCTGATGTTGCAGGCGCCACGGCGCAACCTCGCCGACGAGTCGGCCTACTTCTCGGATGGCGCTGACCTCTCCGACAACACCGTGGCACTGATGCGTCAACTCGAAGGGCGCATCAAGCTCTACCGCAATGCCGTTGCGCTCAGCGAGGCGCTGCTCGCCAGCCTCAGGAAGCAGACGGTGGCGCTGGAACAGCGATTGCAGGCGGTCGGCGAGGACCTGGCCGAGGCACGTCACGATGTCGCCGTGACGCGTGCGCTGATCGCCGAGGAGGAGGCGCGGCTGGCGGCGATCAACGATCGCCGCGCGCAGATTCTGCGCGATCACGTCAAGTTCGTCGCCTACCAGCGCCCGCGTGAGGCCGAGCTGATCAGCCCGGCGCCGATGCGCCAGCTCGATCCGGGTCTGCTCGAAGCGCCGGTACCGGCCTGTCTCATGGCGCATCAGGACGCGCCCGACGAACTCGCCGATCTGCTGGCGGTGGTGCGCGAGGCGCCGGCACGTTGGTTTGCACAGTTGCCGGCGCTGCTCGACAAGCTCGACCGCGTCGATCTGCTGGTCAGGAGCATGCAGTCGGCACAGCTGCGCAGCCAGATCATGAACCTGCGGGTGGCGGCGCAGCCGGCAGCCAGCACCGCGCGCGGTGTCGCTGGCGCCATCCTCGCGGTGCACGGCAAGCAGCTCGCGGTCGTGCAGCAACTGCGTGTCGCGGCCACGCGCATCGACCCGCTGGCGATCGCCGCACTGGGTTGGCAGGGGGCGCGCGCCGAGGCCGAAAAAGTGGTCTCGCTCGGTGACCTGATCGATGGCGAGCACGGTAGTGGCGCGGTCGCCAGCCGGGCCGCCAGGGTGTTCGAGGAGCTTTCGCGCATTGCCGCCTGCCTGCACGAGGCCTTCTCGGAGGTGCTGCCGTCGATCCGCCTCGACTGGGCCGAACGCCTGTCCCAGTTCGACGCCACGCCGCGGCTCAGAAATCTGGCCGGTCTACCGCGCTGGGGTGAGCTGGATTACGCAACACGGCGCCAGTTGCAGGCCTATGCCGACTGGTTGTTCGGGCAGATGAAGGCCGGCGACCGCGAGGCCGAGGCCTTGATCAACGACGTGGTGCACATGTGCCTGCTGCTCGCCAGCCACGCGCCGGTGAAGCGCATCATTTCCGGTCGCCTGCCGGCGCCGGTGACTGCCGTGCCGGGAATCCGCCTGCCGATTCGTGTCAGCGACGGCCTCAAGCTCAGGGTGGGCATGCAGGCGTTGGTCTATCAGGGCGATCGGGTGGTCGCGCGCGCGCGGGTCGACGACCTGGCCAGCAGCGAAGTAACGACCACCCTGCTGCACGTCGAGGGCCAGCGTCTGGAGTTGGCCGCCGAAAGTCGGGTCCAGTTCGTCGCCGCCGACAGCCCGGTGGCGATGAGCAGCGCGCGGCTGGCCAGCGTGAAGATCAGGTAAGGGCCATGCTTGCCGAGCGCTCGGTCCGCCGCCTGTCGATCCGTGCGCCGGCCGATGCCCTCGTGCGCCGCGCCGGCTTCCTGATCGAGGACGCGCTGCGCACCGCCAGCCTGCCGGGAGATGGCGCCGAGGTGCTGTTGCTGCGCCGGCTGCGCCTGCCACCGTTTACTACCGCAGCGTCACCGCAGCAGGTGGCGCTACGCCTGGAGGCCGCTTGTCGTGCGGCGATTGCCGTGGATGGCACGCGGGTCGACGATGCGACGCTGGCCGCCGCGCCGGCCGTGCGTTTTGCCGACAACCTGACCGCCCACCTAAGCCTGACCGTCTTGGTCCTCGCTGGTGCCGCCCGCCAGGCGTGGTGTTGGCCGTTGCTCGTGCAGGGCTATCGGCCCGCCCTCGGCCGCGGCGGGGCGCTGCGCGCGCTGGCCTTGTCGCTGGCGGCCTTGCCCGAAGCACCGGCGGCCTTGCCGCGCTGGCTCGCGCTGCTCGTTGCCGACGGCGGAGGTGGCTGTGCTGAACTCCTGCTCGCACTGCAAGGCGATGATCTTGCTCCCCTGCAGGCGGCCGCTCGCGGTGCCCGAAAACAAACATCACTCGCCGCACCGGCGCGCTGGGAGTCGTTGCTCGACTGGTCTGCCGGCCGCCTTGGCGTCGACGATGTGCGTCACCGCTGGTTGCTCGACATCGCGCGCCTATCCGGCATGGACGTCGATCGACGCACCCGTCGGGAGAACGGCGCTGCCAGTCGAGGCGCGGAAGCAGCTTTTGCACCGGGGCCAAAACCCCGCCACCCAGGCGGCGACGGTGGTGACGAGAAGCGAGTGCAAGCGGACCCAGCCGCTGCGGCGCCTGCAGCTCAGCGGGCGGCGCATGGCAATCTGCCAGCGGTGGTGCCGGTGGCCTCGCCATCGCTAGCCACGGCGCGCGAATCGCGGCCGGCAGCTGCGGCTGACGGCACCCCGCTTTCTGCTGCAGCCCAGGAAGCGGGCGTGGCCAGGGATCGATCATCTGCGCCGGCTGCTGACCACAAACCCGCGGTCGGCAAGGTCGCAGGCGCCGGCGAGCCCGTGGCAGTGCGGTCGGAAACGGCGGCGTCAGCCGCCAACAGCACCTTACCGGCGCCGGCGGCGCCGTCCGCCGGCGCTTCGCCCGCGACCGGTGATCAAGAGGTCGTGCGGCAGCGCGCCGACGCGGCGACCGCTGCCGGCGGCCTGCTGTTCCTGGTGCCCTTGCTGAACCAACTTGGTCTGGGTGATGTTCTCGGCGCGGGCGCCGTGGCGAGCGATCTGCCGCAGCGCCTCTTCGCGATCTTGCTGCGCCGACTGCCGATTGCCGACGACGATCCGCTGTGGCTGCTGTGTGTTCTGCCGCTGGCAGCCGATTGCGCCGCGCATGACGAGGCTGTGCGCTGGCTCGCGCGTTGCCGCCGCCAACTGCGGCGCCATGTCGGCATCGGCCTCTACTCGCTTGTCTGCCGGCCGGCGAGAATTGCTATCACCGCTACGCACGTCGATATCTGGCAAGCCATCGACGCGGTCGACCTGCGTGTCCGCCGCGCGGGCCTGGACATCGACCCCGGCTGGGTGCCCTGGCTGGGGCGGGTGCTGCGCTTCCACTACGGGCGGGACGATCCATGAACCGACCCGAGCATCTGTGCGCGGCGAGCCCAGGCGCAGAACATCGGGTGGCCCTGCCGCGGCTCGCCGAACTGGCCTTCGCGCTGCTCTCCACCGACTGCCTCGCGGCGCAAGGGGCCGAGGCGAACTGGCTCGGAGCGCTTGGTCGTTTGGCTGATGACTGTGCGGCGAGTCTGGCTCCCGCAGTACAGGGTCGCGAGGCAGCGGTGCAGGCACTGATCTCTGCCTGGCTTGCCGATCCGCCGGCGCCCGACCGTGCGCTCTACGCACTCGCCGCGCGCGAGGGCCTCAGTTTGCCCGAAACGCTGGCGACCGCACTCGCCTGCGCTGCAGAGCTCGTCCCGATGGCAGCGCGCTCGCTTATCTGGCTGCAGCATCCGGTCGGCGGAGCACGCCCCACGCTCGGACTGCTGGCGAGTTTGTGTGAGCGGCTCGGCGAAGTGCACGCCCTGGCGTTGCTGGCGGAAGGTCCGGCGCGGCGCAGCGGCCTGATTCAACTCGAGCCCGAGGAACGGCCCCTGTGCGAGCGCAGCGTGCGCACGCCGCTGCCATTGGTGATGGCGTTGGCCGGCTACGCGGGCCGCTTCGACGGGGTGGGCGATGCCGAAGAGGTGCTGCCAATGCTGCCTGATTCGACGCTGGCGGCGGCGCAGAACCAGGCTGCCGGCCTGCGCGAGGACGGTGCCCTGGTGTTGGTATTGCGCAGTGCGGTGCCCGGCGAAGCACGCGCGGCAGCACTTGCGGTGGCTGCCGCCAGCGGGCGCCGCCCGGCCTTCTACGAGGGCGAGCCGCCGCGCGGACTCGGGCCGTGGCTATGGCTGCAGGATCGTCTGCCGGTCTGGCAGGTGACGCTGGCGCCGGGCGAGCGGCGCCGGCTTGTCGGGATCCCGGGCTACGCCGGCCCGATGCTCGTCGCCAGCGGACTCGAAGGCAGCATCGAAGGCCCGGGTGCGGTTGCCCAGTGGCGCCTGCCGGTGCCGCCGGCCG
>JEMX01000081.1:49650-50023 GCA_000585055.1 Candidatus Accumulibacter appositus | reverse complement strand
GTCGATAAGCTCGCCGCACATCACCGTCACGGCGCCGGCCGCATTGCCGAACTGGGTCAGGCGGCGCGCTCGGCCGCGGCACGCGTCGGCGCTGCGCCCGGTGTGGCGCATGTCGCCCAGGTGGCCCGTAACGGGGTCGGCGCGGATCTCGGCGCGCTCGCCGAACTCCTGGATGACGACATTGCCGACGAGGCACTGGTGCTGGCGCCGCTGCAGCGCCAGGCGCTGGATTCGCTGGTCGCCCGCTGCCGCCTGCGCGACACCTTGGCCTCCTCGCTGGGGCTGTCCGCAAGGGCGCGCTACAGACCCGGCGTGCGCGCCTTGCTGGTTGGACCTTCGGGCACCGGCAAGACGCTCGCCGCGGGCTGGCTTT
>JEMX01000081.1:41313-49634 GCA_000585055.1 Candidatus Accumulibacter appositus | reverse complement strand
CTCGCCACCCGGCTTGGCTTGCCGCTGTACCGGGTGGACCTGGCTTCGGTGACGAGCAAGTACATCGGCGAAACCGAGAAGAATCTCGCCGAGCTGTTCGGCCGCGCCGAGCATGCCGAAGTGGTGCTGCTCTTCGACGAGGCCGATTCTCTGTTCGGCAAGCGCACCGACGTCAAGGACTCCAACGACCGCTTCGCCAACCAGCAGACCAACTACCTCTTGCAGCGCATCGAGAGCTTCGAGGGCATCACCCTGCTGACCAGCAACAGCCGGGCGCGCTTCGACTCGGCCTTTACCCGCCGGCTCGACGCGATCATCGAATTCCTCGCTCCGGGGCCGGTCGAGCGGCGGGCTCTGTGGTTGGCCCACCTTGGCGAGTCGAATACCCTCGACGCCGTGGCGCTCAATCGGCTGGCCGCCAATTGTGATCTCCCTGGTGGGCATATCCGCAATGTGGTGCTCAGTGCCGCCGCACTGGCCGGTGCGCAGGGCGCTGCCCTCGGTGAGGCCGAGTTGAGCGCCGCTCTGGCCAGCGAATACCGCAAGCTCGGCAAGCAGATGCCGGCCGGCGTTGGAGTCAGTGGATGAAGCTTGTCCGCGACCGGCGCCGTCAGCCCGATGCTGCTCTGCCCGGCAGTCGCCGGGCCGACGCGTTCGATGGCCGGCGACCCTTCGACCATCCGCCATGCGGAAGCACGGCGCGCAGATCGATGCGCTGGTTGGCTTGCAGGCAGCTCCTGGAGGAGGGGCGATGACATTCGCGATACGGGCACGAGGCAGCATGGCCGCTTCCTCAGCGGAGCACGCCAGAGCCGAGTGCACGATGGCAACACGGGCCGCCGGTACCCCGCGATTCCGTGCGGTGCGCGGAATGAGCGTCTCCCGCCCGGAAGATGCCGGCGCAACTCCGGAGGCAGCGGTCGCGGCCGCTGCCGCTGCTGGCCCGAGCGCGCGCTCATGAACTGCAGCTGCTCACTCGCCCGGCGTCCCGAGGCCGGCAGGGGTCGTCGCGAGTCGGCCGGCAATTGCGCGGGTCAGGCGGCGGTCGATTGCGGAACGCCGCGCTATCTCAAGCCCGACGCTGGCCAGCCCTGGCTGGAGGTGGGGGCGGCGGACGATCCGCTGGAGCATGAAGCGGAAGCCTTTTCCAGCGCGGTCACTGCCGGCAGGGCTCTGCCGCGTTTTCTGAGTCGCGAACAGAGAGCACCGCTGCGGCGACTTGGCGACCCGTGTGCGGAAGAGTGTCCTCCGGGGAGTGCAGAAGAACGCGTCGCGGAGGCTGCCGAAAGTACCGCCAGTGAGGCCTGCCCGCTCCGCCGTGCGAGCTTGCGTGCCGACCCGCCGGACGATGACGACAGCACGCCGCGGCGCGGCAGCGACCAGGCGGCCGGCTCCGGCGGGATGGCTCTGCCCGGCGCTGTCAGGGCTCGCCTCGAGCGGGCTACCGGCGCCGACCTCGGCGGGGTACTGGTCCATCATGATTCTGCTGCCGACCGCGCCGTGCGGCAGGTCGGCGCGCGCGCCTTCACGCAGGGCGAGCACATTTGGCTGGGCGGACGCGAGCGCCCCGACGATCTGGCCTTGATGGCGCACGAGGTGGCGCACGTGGTGCAGCAGCGGGGTACGGCTGGCGGGCCTCTGCAGCGTGCTCTCGATCCATCGAACACGATGGCCTGGTCCTGGTTTTCTGCCCAGCATCGGCGTGACGACTTCAGAGGCACCTTCGACGAGACTCTCGGCGCCGCGCCGGAGCAGTCACTGGCGATCGAAGAAAGCCTGCGCAGTGGCACGGGCGTGCCGACCGACGAGGCCTCGAGGGCGCGACTGGACGCCGCGTTCACAGCGCGCATGGAAACCCTGGTGCGGCTCAACGCGCTCGGGCTGATGGCGTCCCACCGCGCCGGCATCGAACTCAAGCGGGACCAGTTGCTGAATCCCGATCGTGTGCCGGAGGTGGCGCGCGACGGCGCATCGGATCGCACGGCGGCGATGGCCTCCCTGCGCGACGGCGCGCGCGCGCTGCAAACCCTCAACGAGACGCGCGACCGCCTGCAGGACTCGCGCAGCACACTGCGCGGCGTCAGCGTCGGTGCGCTGCACGGCGATATCTGCCTGTCCATGCGCGATTGCATTTCAAGCTGGCTCGAAGATATCTACACCGCGACGCGCTATCAGGAGACGCTGAACAGCGCGCGCATGAACGGTGCGCGGGCCCGGAGTCTGCGTGACCGCACGGTGCCATCCGGCTTGATGCGACTGTTCTTCCGCTACTGGGCCGACGATCTGGTGGCCTGGCGCGATCGGCAGATCGGCGGCGTAAGCGGTGCGATCTCCGAGCTGTATCAGAACTTCCCGCTGTTCAAGACACTGGACGCCGCGGACGTGACCGGCGACCCGGCCCTCGCCGACGATGCGGCGCTATCGCGGCGGGCGGCGGAGGCCTACGCGGAACTGCTCAACGATGTGGACGAGGCGATCGTCGCGATCGGTAGTGCCGACATCCATCCCTTCGACCTTCCGCAGGCGGTGCGTGCGACGGAGACCTCTCTGCCGGAGAATGTGCGCAGCGAGTTTGCACGTATCCGCCAGGATCACGAGGTGACCCGTTTCTGGACGACGATGGGCCTGACCCTGGCGCAGGTTGCGGCGGTATTCATCCCCGTCGTTGGCCCGGCGATCGCCGTCGGCATCGGCGTGGCGAGCACCGCCATCGACCTGGAAAACCTCATGGACCGGGTGGATCTGGCCCAGGCGTCGATCAACCCGGAGGGTGAAATGCTCGGCGCCGCGGCACCCGGCGCCTTCGATTATGCGATGGCTGCCGCACAGGTGATACTGACGGCTGCCGATATCGGCGTCTTGGCCAGCGAATTGCGCGGTGCCGGGCGTGGCGCACTGGCAGCGGCTGACCGGCCGCCGGATATCGAGAGTGGCGGGCGCAGGGACGTCTCGGACGCGACTGGCGGCGGTCACGAGCGCCCTGTCGACGCGGACGCGGCGGCGCGTTCGGGCGAAGGGGGGCATGCGCCGCCGCCTGAGCACGGCGCGCCTGCGGCACGGCGCACGGTGCTCGACGAAACAGCGCCACTGGAGGGCCCACAGCTGAGCCCCAGTCAGCGCACGGCAGAAATCGAGGCGGTTCAGGCGCGAGAGGCGCAGCCCTCGTCGGTCGCCGGCTACGTGGACGAGGTGCAGCTGGAGAATGGTCACACCTGGCGCCGGCGCAGCGACGGGACCTGGTGCCGTTTTTCCGGAGGACCAAGTTTGTGCGGAACCGATATTCCCGGTGTCGAACCGGCCCTGGGCCCCGGTGGTCGGGTCGCCGTCGGCGCCGAGGATCTGGCTCGCCTGCGCGAGACCTACGGGCTTGCCGGAGACGTCAACACCGTCGCTGCGGGGAGAACCGACGTGCCGGGACTGGAAGGCACCGTCTTCGCATCGGGTTCGCGCGGCGTCCGTGCCGGCGCCGCCCACCCCTTACCGGAGGCGACGCCACACGTCTTTTCGCCACGCAACAATCTGCAGTTCATCGAGCACGCGGAGGAAGGCATTGCCAACCAGTTCATCGATGCCGTCGAGTCGGCTGGCTTGCGGCCGGCGGACCTGGAAGGGCGCACGCTGGCCATGCACATTTCGGAGCCGACAGGTGTGTGCAGCGCGTGCAAGGCGGGTCTTTCCGGTTCTCCGGCGATGGCGGGGCCCTTGCAGGATTTGAGTACCCGCTACCCGGGCCTGACCATCCGCATTACCTGGAACGACGCCGGCGGCGCGCAACGCTTCTTGATTGTCGGGAATGGCGAAGTGCTGTTCCCGCGCTGAGCGCAAGGAAGGAGAGCGAAGATGACTTATCAGAGCAAGAAAACCTCGTCGCGAGGCAAGGCTGCCGAGGCGGCGTCCTCTTCTCGCGGTGCTTCGCCGCTTACGCCCGGCGTGCCTCGATTCCTGACTGCCCGGGGAAAGATGAGTGTGCGCCCGGCGCTCGACCAACAATCCGAACGCGATGCCGAGCGTGCCGGCGCACGTATGCGCGAGGGAGGCGCCCACAATGCGCCGGCCGTGACACCGATCAGCAAGCGTCCGGGGGCCGATCGGCTCGATGGCTGGCTGGCGCGGCAGGCAAGCGCCGGCGAGCGGCTGCCCCCCGAATGGTCATCCGCGCACGATGTGCGCATCCATTCCGGTTCCCGCGCCGGGCGGATTGCGAGCTCGCTGGGCGCCAACGCGGTCACCGTCGGCAAGGACATCTTCTTCGCACCCGGTCGCTATGCGCCGGGCACGCCGGGCGGCGATCGCCTGCTGGCGCACGAACTGGCGCACGTAGCCCAGCAGGGCGGCGAGCCGCGCGCACTGCAGTGCGATCTGATGCAAAGCATGCCGGTTACGCTCGGCGTTTTCGAGATCGGCATGGCGACCCAGACGACGCCGCCCGGCCTGTCCGGCACGATTGCCTTTCAGCCGGATCCAAACGGGCCTTACTCGGCGGAGATCGGTCTCGTTCAGGCCGTCAACGCCACCGACGTTTCGGGAACGACGACACCCGCTTCCGGTGCGCCGGTCGACTGGCGCAACATGACCGACAGCAATACCGGTGTGCAGGGGACCGAGGCCGGGCGCATGGAGCAGATGACGCCAGGCACGCCAGGCGGCGCCCCGGCCGGCTGGATGATCGACAACCTGCCGTCGGCCACCCCGCGCGGTGACGCCGGCTCGCCCAACTACATTGAACACTTCGGTATTGGCGGTGACAACCAGTACGGCTGGTTGCGCTCGCCGACGGATTTCGGGCCGGCCTCGCTGTTCGATTTCCCCAGTCTGTCTTTCGACAGCGATCTCGATTTCGAGACCGTGGCCAAGGGCACCGACAACCAGACGGTCTATGGCGCCATTTCGTGGGGCTTCCAGATCCGCAGCGGCGTCGTGCAGAACGAATACGCCAGCGTGCAGGACAGCGCGTCGGCGGTCTTCGACGAGGCTCTCGAGCGCTTCCGCGGCTACTACGTGCACGAGCCGGTGGTGCTCTATTTCGATACCAATCAGGACGTACCGATGGCCGGCGAGGAGGTCAAGCTGGCGGATATCCCGGATTACCTGGATCGCTACCCGGATGTCACGGTCGGCATCGAAGGCAATGCCGACGTGCGCGGCGGTGAGATTGCCAACGCCGATCTCTCGCAACGCCGCGCCGATGCTGTGCACAACCTGTTGCTGCTGGCCGGTGTCGATGCGACGCGCATCGCCTTCTCCTTTGGCTTTGGCGAAACGGACATCTTCTCCGAGCATGGCACGGCGCCTGGTGCACGCCAGCCGCGCGACGCGGGACGCTTGCGCGCCAATCGGCGCGTGGTGGTCACTTTCTCGCACACGGTTTCCAACCACCCGATCGTGATGCCGTGAGCGATGAAGTCGCCTTCCTGGTGGAGCACATCAATCGTTCTCCCGAGCCGCTGCACGCCGACTTCACCAACGAGGTGCGCGCGCTGGTACGCATTGGCCTGCCCGCAGCCCGGGCAGTCCTGCCGCTGCTGCTGTCGCCGGATGAGCTGACCCGTCTGCGTGCCCAGCGGGTGCTAGAAGGAGTCAGCCGCGATGTGGTTGCCGATACCTGGGGTGCTGACTGGGCTCTTCTGTGGCATGAAAACGGCAACTATCACTGGCGGGCCGAGGCGGAGCTGCGGCAGTCGGCGGTTGGCAAGTGGTTGGCCTGGCTGGATCAGGCTGCTGCCCGGGCCCCCAGAAAGCAAGCGTAGGCCTCTCGACTGGTGGCCATGCTGAACATGAATTTCGCCGAAGTCGTACGCGTCTACACCGCCACCGCGCCCTGGCAGGCCAGCCCGATGCCCGGCGTGTGGCGCAAACCTTTGGCCCGCGAGGATGGCGAGCGCGGGCACGCGACGAGCATCGTGCGCTACGACGCCGGCGCCCGCTTCGCCCGCCATCGGCATCCCGGGGGCGAAGAAATCCTGGTGCTCGACGGCGTCTTCTCGGACGAAGGCGGCGATTACGGACCCGGAAGCTATCTGCGCAATCCTCCCGGTAGCGGCCACGCACCGTTCAGCGAGGAAGGCTGTGTGTTGTTCGTGAAGTTGCATCAGTTCGCCCCCGAGGACACCGCCAGGGTGCGCATCGACACCGCCAGCGCGGCCTGGTTGCGCGGGCAGGGTGGATTGCAGGTGATGCCGCTGCATTCGTACGCTGTTGAGCACGTGGCGCTCGTCAAATGGCCGGCCGGCGAACGCTTCGTGCCGCATCGCCATTGGGGCGGCGAGGAAATCCTCGTGCTCAGCGGCGAGTTCATCGATGAACACGGCCGCTATCCGGCCGGCAGCTGGTTGCGCAGCCCGCACCTCAGCGCGCACTGCCCGTATACGGAAGTTGAAACGGTGATTTGGGTGAAGACCGGGCATTTGCCGGAGGTGTCGGTGGGGACAATGCAGTGCGCCGCCGTCCCTCATTCGCCCGGCCGGGCGTGATTCACAAGCGCGTGTCGAGACCGTGCTCGGCGAGCTCGGCGGCGCGCAGCACGGCCAGCGCCTTGTTCTGCGTCTCCTGCCATTCCGAGGCCGGGTCCGAATCGGCAACGATGCCGGCACCGGCCTGCACGTGCAGCTGGCCGTCCTTGATGACTCCCGTACGGATGGCGATGGCCAGGTCCATGTCGCCGTTGAAACCCAGGTGGCCGACGGCGCCGGCGTAGATGCCGCGCTTGACCGGTTCCAACTCGTCGATGATCTCCATCGCCCGCACCTTGGCGGCACCGGAGACCGTTCCCGCCGGGAAAGTGGCCTTGAGGACGTCGAAGGCGTTGAGCTCGGGGCGCAGCCTGGCTTCTACGTTCGAGACGATGTGCATCACGTGCGAGTAGCGCTCGACGATCATGTTCTCGGTAAGCTTGATGCTGCCGACACGGGCGACTCGACCGGCGTCGTTGCGGCCGAGGTCGAGCAGTTGCACGTGTTCGGCGCGTTCCTTCTCGTCGGCCAGCAACTCGTCGGCCAGGGCCTGATCTTCCGCGAAGGAAACGCCGCGCCGGCGGGTGCCGGCGATGGGCCGAACGGTCACCGTGTCGCCCTCGAGGCGGACCAGGATCTCCGGCGAGGCGCCAACGACGTGGAAGTCCTCGAAGTCGAAATAGAACATGTACGGCGACGGATTGAGCGAACGTAGCGAGCGATACAAGGCCATCGGGCTGGCGGCGAGTGGTTTGCTCATGCGTTGCGACAGGACGACCTGCATGATGTCGCCTTCGGTGATGTAGCGCTTGGCCTTGACCACCGCCTTCTTGAACTGGACCACCGCCTTCTTGAACTGTGCTTCACCGAACATCGACGTCGCGGGCTGCGACGGCTGCGGCTTTTCAGCGGGAATGCGCACCGGTTCGCGCAGCTTGGCAAGCAGCTCCCGTAGCCTGGCCTGCGCTTTCTGGTAGGCGCCAGGAACACCCGGCTCGGCGTAGACCACCAGGGTCAGCTTCCCCGAGACGTTGTCGACCACGGCAATTTCTTCCGAGAGCAGGAGGATGATGTCCGGAATGCCGAGGTCGTCGGCCTTCTGCGAGCGCGTCAGGCGGGTCTCGATATAGCGTACGGTATCGTAGCCGAAGCAACCCACCAGACCACCACAGAAGCGTGGCAGACCGGTGGTCGGCGCGGCCCGAAAGCGCTGCATGTACTTGGCGATGAAGTCGAGAGGATTGGTGTCGTCTTCGCGTTCGGCGATGCGATTGCCATTGAGCACCAGCACCTGATGCGCGTTGACCACGATTCGCGTTGGACTGGCCAGGCCGATGATCGAGTAACGCCCGAAGCGCTCACCCCCCTGCACCGATTCGAGAAGGTAGGTATATGGCTCATTGGCCAACTTCAGATAGATCGACAAGGGGGTGTCGAGATCGGCGAAAGTTTCCAGCGTCACCGGGATACGGTTGTAGCCTTCGGCGGCCAGCCGATTGAAATACGCTGCGCTCATGGGAACTCCACAAAAAAACACTGCTGGAAGAGGTGTGCCCCGGGCTGCTTGCACGCCGCGGGGCGGGGCAGCGGCGACGCTGCCGGCCGAGCTTACAGGCGCCGCGGGCGCCAGGGCCAAGCCTCCGCCCGGCAGGCAGGCGGTGCGTGCAATTTGTGGTCGGGGGCGTGTGCGCTCATGCGTGGCTGACGCGCTGGGCCGCTTCGGCGAGGGTCGGGACTATAGCATCGCAATCGAGATCGCTGACTTCGCGCCCTTCGTTGTAGCCGTAGGGCACCAGAAACACGTGACAGCAAGCGGCCCGCCCGGCGTGAAAATCGTGCACCGAATCGCCGATCATCAAGACCTCGGCGGGC
>JEMX01000081.1:0-41295 GCA_000585055.1 Candidatus Accumulibacter appositus | reverse complement strand
GGGCGAAGCGCCGAGGCGGCCGCTGGCCCACACCAGAGGCATCGGGTCGGGTTTCGGCCGCGGCAGAGTGTCGCCGCTGACGACGACCTGGAAAAAGGGCGCCAGGCCGACATGCTCGAGCAGTGGTAAGGAAAAGGCCTCGGCCTTGTTGGTAATCACTCCGAGGGGCAGGCCCAGCTCCCGGAAGCTTTCGAGGCCTTCGCGGACGCCCGGGAAAAGGATGGCGTGGCGTCCGTTGGCGATGCCGTAGTGGTGCCGGAAGCTGTCTAGCGCTTCCTTGGGCGGTGGCGCTGGGTCGTCGGCGGCGACCATGTTGCCGGCGAGAACGCGTTTGACCAGATTGGGGATGCCGCGCCCGACATAGCTGCGGATTGCGGCGACGGCGATTTCCGGGCGATCAAGGTCGCCCAGCATGGCGTTGGCCGCGGCGTGCAGGTCGAGAACGGTGTCGATCAGCGTGCCATCGAGGTCGAAGAGCACGGCGCGCACGGCTAGTGGCGGTGACATCATGCGCCCGCCAGTTCGGCGCGAAGCGCCGCGATGACCGTGTCGTAGCGATTGGCATCGTCATCGCGGCCGGCGCCGAAGACGGCGGAACCGGCGACGAAAGCGTCGGCGCCGGCGGCGGCGATCTGGGCAATGTTGTCCACCTTCACCCCGCCGTCGACCTCGAGCCGGATGCGGCGGCCGCTTTCTCGTTCGTGGGCCTCGATGCGGGCACGTGCGGCGCGCAGCTTGGCCAGCGTCGAGGGGATGAACTTCTGCCCGCCGAAGCCGGGGTTTACGCTCATCAGCAGGACGATATCCAGCTTGTCCATGACGTGCTCCATGAAGTCCAGCGGCGTTGCCGGATTGAACACCAGGCCGGCCTGGCAGCCGCATTCACGGATCAGGGCCAGTGAGCGGTCGACATGCTCGCTGGCTTCGGGGTGGAAGGTGATGATGTTGGCGCCGGCCTTGGCAAAGTCGGGAATGATCCGATCGACGGGTTTGACCATCAGGTGCACGTCGATCGGCGCCTTGGTCAGCGGGCGGATGGCGGCGCAGACCAGCGGGCCGATGGTCAGGTTGGGTACGTAGTGGTTGTCCATGACGTCGAAGTGAATCCAGTCGGCGCCGGCGGCGAGGACGTTGATCACTTCCTCGCCAAGTCTGGCGAAATCGGCGCTAAGAATGCTCGGTGCTATGACGTGCATGGAGAAAAAAACCGGGGAGAAGATGAGGTCATATTCTAACGCGAAACGGCTTCCTTCGGCCTCGCGCGGTGTCGGGCGGGGTCGCCGGGCTTGTCAGCGTGCGCGCTTTGGTGTGCAATGCCGGTTCTGATCGTCCCGACATTGAGCAAACATGGCCGAAAGCAAGAAATACGAGGTTGCCGTAAGCGCGGTCCCGCAATACATCGCCGAGCAGTCGGACCCCGCCAATGACAGCTATGTCTTTGCCTATGCTATCACCATCGAGAACGTCGGCACCGTGCCGGCGCAATTGATTGCGCGGCACTGGATCATCACCGATGCCGTTGGCGAGGTGCAGGAGGTGCGCGGTCTGGGCGTCGTCGGCCGGCAGCCGCTGCTGCAGCCGGGCGAGAAATTTGAATATACCAGCGGCTGCCAGCTCGAAACGCCGGTGGGTACGATGCGTGGCAGTTACCAGATGACGGCCGTAGACGGCAAGCAGTTCGAAGCGGCTATTCCGGAGTTCACCCTGGCCGTGCCGCGTGTTCTGCACTGATTCAGCCGCCAGCCTCTATCGTTGAGCCTCAGGCACAGCTACACGCTGATCTCGCCGTTTTATGATCTGGTGGTCGCTGCCGCGACCCGCGCCGCGCGCCTGCAGAGCCTGACTTTCCTGCCGGCGGAGCCAGCGCAGGTGCTGCTGAGTGGCATCGGCACCGGCCTCGACCTGCCGCTCCTGCCGGCGCAGCATTCCTATACCGGAATCGACCTGACCCACGCCATGCTGCAGCGCGCCGTGCCGCGAGCGGCGCAACTCGATTTCCGTTGCTTGCAGGGTGACTGTCAGCGCCTGCCCTTTAGCGACCATAGTTTCGACCTCGCCATTCTGCACCTGATCCTCGCCGTGCTGCCCGATCCCGTCGCCTGCCTGCGCGAGACCGCACGCGTCCTGAAGCCGGGAGGCCGCGCGCTGATTTTCGACAAGTTCCTGCGGCCGGGGCAGCACGCTCCCTTGCGACGTCTGGCGAACCCGCTGCTACGCCGCGTCGCGACACGGCTCGATGTCGTTTTTGAAGAGCTGTTGGACGCCACTCCGCAGTTGCAGCTGATCAGTGACCAGCCCGCCTTGGCGGCTGGCTGGTTCAGGTTGATTCGCCTGCAGCGTCGCTGACGTTGATGTGAAAATCGCGCAGGCGACTTGCCCATCAACTGCGGTAGTCGGCGTTGATTCGTACGTACTCGTAAGAGAGATCGCAGGTATATACCGCGGCGTGCGCGCTGCCGCGTCCCAGGTCGACGCGGACGGCAATCTCGGCTTCACTCATCGCGCGCGCACCGTCCTCTTCGCGATAGGAAGCGGCGCGGCCGCCTTTTTCGGCGACCAGAATCTCCTTGCCGCCGCTCGCTAGCCAGACTCGCACGCGGTCGACGTCGAGCTGGTCGATTTCGGCGTAACCGATGGCGGCCAGGATGCGGCCCAGATTGGGGTCCGACGCAAAGAAAGCCGTCTTGACCAGCGGCGAATGGGCGACGGCGTAGCCGACACGCTTGCATTCCTCGCGGTCGTGGCCGCCTTCGACGGCGACGGTGATGAATTTGCTTGCCCCTTCGCCGTCGCGAATGATCGCCTGTGCCAATTCCAGGGCTACGCCGATCACTGCCTCACGCAGCTTCGCGTAGGCCGCGGTTGACGGGTCCGCGATTTCGACGTCGGCCTGACCGCTGGCGATCAGGATCAAGGAGTCATTGGTCGATGTGTCGCCGTCGACGCTGATGCAATTGAAGGATTCGTCGGCCGCTTCGCGCAGCAATTGCTGGAGTAGGGGGGCTGCGATTCCGGCATCGGTGGCGATGAAGCCGAGCATGGTCGCCATGTTTGGCCGGATCATGCCGGCACCTTTGCTGATGCCGGTGACGGTGACGTTTCGGCCGTCGATCACGAAGCGCCGCGAGGCGGCCTTGGCGACCGTGTCGGTGGTCATGATGGCGTGCGCGGCAGCATGCCAGTTGTCGATGCGCAGGTCGGCGAGGCAGGCTGGCAGGCCGGCGATCAGGCGCTCGACCGGCAAGGCTTCGAGGATTACGCCGGTCGAGAAGGGCAGCACCTGACGATCATCGATAGCCAGCAGCTGGCTGAGTGCGGCGCAGGTTTTGGTCGCTGCCTGCCAGCCTTGCTCGCCCGTCCCGGCGTTGGCAATGCCGGTATTGATGACCAGTGCACGGATATCGCTGCCAAGTGCCAGATGGCGGCGGCAGACGTGCACCGGTGCGGCGCAAAAGCGGTTGCCGGTAAACACGCCGGCGACGCGGCACCCGGGGTCGAGTGCCAGCACGGTCAGGTCGTGGCGATCCGGCTTGCGGATGGCCGCCGCGGCGACGCCGAGACGAACGCCGGCAACCGGCCAGAGGTCTGTGGCGGCAGGAGTATGGTAATTGACGGGCATTGCAACCTCACGAACGGGGAAGGGCAGAGGCCGTGCGGCGGGAAGCGCAGGCCTGGTGGACTACAGCCTCGGCAGCCGGTGCCGGCGCCACTGGCCATCCACCGTCAGGTGATTACCGTGAAAGTCGCGCATGCGACTCACGAAACTCCCTTCTCCCCTCTGCGGGAGAAGGGCCGGGAGAAGAGGGGGGCGGTCATGACTTTCATGATTTGGGGTGTCCCTTCGTGTCATGACCGTTAGGGCACGGTGATGGCGTTGGTGGTACGCGTGAGCGCTGCGTTTAGGACAGCTTGCCGTGACAGAATTTGTATTTTTTTCCCGAGCCGCAGGGGCAGGGTTCGTTGCGGCCGACTTTTGGCCCGGCCTGCAGAGGCTTCATGTCCTCTGCAGGCGGCGTTTCGTCGCCGCTTCCCAGCACTTCGTCATAGCCCGTGTGGTGATACTGGACATTCTGCACGCCGGCGTGCGGCGCGCTTTCCTCGACATCCTGAGGGCGAACCTGAACGGTCATCAACATTCGTGTCACGTCGGCGCGCACGCTGTCGAGCAGGCGCTCGAAGAGTTCGAAAGCTTCACGCTTGTACTCCTGCTTGGGATTCTTCTGTGCGTAGCCACGCAGGTGAATTCCCTGACGCAGGTGGTCGAGTGCTGCCAGGTGCTCGCGCCAGTGCGTGTCCAGGCTCTGCAGCATGACGTTGCGTTCGAACTGGTGAAACATCTCGGCGCCGACCAGATCGACCTTGGCCGAGTAGGCCGCCGTCGCGTGCTCGACGATCCGCTCCAGCATCTCTTCGTCGCGTAGATTCGGCTCGTCGGTCGACCAGCTGACAATCGGCAAGGGCAGCTGCAGGTCGGCGGCCAGCGTGTTTTCCAGCCCGGGCAGGTCCCATTGCTCTTCGACGCTATCGGCCGGTACGTGCAGGCGGAAGGTCTCGTGCAACACGGCAGTGCGCATCGCGGTGACCGTTTCCGAGATGTCGTCGCTTTCGAGCAACTCGTTACGCTGCGCGTAGATCACTCGACGCTGATCGTTGGAGACATCGTCGTATTCGAGCAGTTGTTTACGAATGTCAAAGTTGCGCGCTTCGACCTTGCGCTGCGCCGATTCAAGTGAGCGCGAGACCAGCGGATGCTCGATCGGTTCGCCTTCGGGCATCTTCAGTCGCTCCATGATCGCTTTCAGGCGATCTCCCGCAAAGATGCGCAGCAGCGAATCGTCGAGCGCCAGGTAGAAGCGTGAGGAACCCGGATCGCCCTGGCGGCCCGAACGGCCGCGCAGCTGGTTGTCGATGCGGCGCGACTCGTGCCGTTCGGAGCCAATGATGTGCAAGCCTCCGGAGGCCACCACCTGGTCGTGCAGGATCTGCCACTGGGCGCGGATCTCGGCAATGCGCTGATCGCGTGCCTCGGCGGGGAGCGTTTCGTCGTCGCGGACCTCGCTGATCAGCTTTTCGATGCTGCCACCAAGCACAATGTCGGTTCCACGACCAGCCATGTTGGTGGCAATGGTGATGATCCCCGGCCGACCGGCCTGGATGACGATATCGGCCTCGCGCGCGTGTTGCTTGGCGTTGAGCACCTGGTGCGGCAGCTTCTCGTGGTCGAGCAATGCCGACAGCAGCTCCGAATTCTCGATCGATGTCGTGCCGACCAGCACTGGCTGTCCGCGCTCGCGACAGCTGCGAATGTCGGCGACGATGGCTGCGTGCTTCTCCTGAGCGGTGCGGAAGACCTGATCGTTGTTGTCGGTCCGCCGCATCGGCTTGTTGGGCGGGATGACCACCGTTTCCAGGCCGTAGATTTGCTGGAACTCGTAGGCTTCGGTGTCGGCCGTGCCGGTCATTCCCGACAGCTTGCCGTACATCCGGAAGTAGTTCTGGAAGGTGATCGAGGCCAGGGTCTGGTTCTCGTTCTGGATCTTGACGCCCTCCTTGGCCTCGACTGCCTGGTGCAGGCCCTCGGACCAGCGCCGGCCGGTCATCAGGCGACCGGTGAATTCGTCGACGATCACCACTTCGCCGTTCTGCACCACATACTGCTGATCCTTGAGGAACAGGTTGTTGGCGCGCAAGGCGGCATACAGGTGGTGGATCAGGAGGATGTTGCTGGCGTCGTAGAGGCTACCGCTGGCGGGAAGCAGGCCTGCTTCCTCAAGAACGCGCTCGGCGTTCTCGTGGCCGGCCTCGGTCATCAGAATCTGGTGGCCTTTTTCGTCGACCCAGTAGTCGCCCGGACCATTCTCCTCCAGGCAGCGCGTCAGCAAGGGGGCAACCTTGTTCATGCGCACGTAGAGATCGGTGTGGTCTTCGGCCTGTCCCGAGATGATCAGCGGCGTGCGCGCTTCATCAATCAGAATCGAGTCGACTTCGTCGACAATTGCGAAGCTGAGTTTGCGCTGTACCCGTTCGTCGGCCGCATAGACCATGTTGTCGCGCAGGTAGTCGAAGCCGAACTCGTTGTTGGTCCCGTAAGTGATGTCCGCAGCATAGGCGGCCTGTTTGTCCTCGTGCGGCATCTGCGACAGGTTGACGCCGACCGAAAGGCCCAGAAAGCGATGCAGGCGGCCCATCCATTCCGCGTCGCGGTTGGCCAGGTAGTCGTTGACGGTGACGATGTGCACACCTTTGCCGGCCAGGGCATTCAGGTAGGCGGGCAGCGTGGCGACCAGAGTCTTGCCTTCGCCGGTACGCATTTCGGCGATCTTGCCGTCGTGCAGGACCATGCCGCCGATCAGCTGTACATCGAAATGGCGCATGCCGAGGGCCCGCTTGCCGGCTTCGCGCACAACCGCGAAGGCTTCCGGAAGGAGTGCGTCCAGCGTCTCGCCCTTGGCCACGCGTTCCTTGAATTCGCTCGTCTTGCCGCGCAGCTCATCGTCGGACAGCGCGCCGATACCTTCCTCGAGCGCATTGATCTTGCGGACCGCCCGCGAGTACTGCTTGATCAGCCGATCATTGCGGCTGCCGAAAATCTTTTTGAGTAGGCCGGGAATCATTCTGGGAACGGTAAAGGAAGTTGCGAAGTTAGTGTAAGGACCCCTGCCAGGCAGTTGCGGCGGTGCATTGCCACTGCCAGAAATGGCGAGCGATGGAGAGACAATCGGGAGCAACCGGGATGGCCGCGCCGCAAATACGGGCTGACAGGATCAACGCAATCGAGCGGCGTGCGGCATGGATACTACCTTCAAGACTCGGTGTACGCAATTCTGGCTTTGCCGGGCGCCGTCTGGCGAGCATAGTGATCAGCGTCCGACGGTCACCAAGCCGATGCCGCTCGGGCTATCGAGGCAAGCGCGCCGCGGACGCGACGGGAGCCGCCGAATTGAGCTTGTCAATAGGGAAAGCCAGGTGCTTTAATTCATTTACCGTCCGCCACTGTGAGGAGTCACGAAATGCCAGATAATCACTTCAAGTCTCTGCCCTGGACCAAGCTCCGAAGAGGTGTTCCGTGCTACCTGCCGAAAGCTGCCGTCGGCGCGCGGGTTGACGCGCAGTCGCCAGCCCTGGCCGTGATGGCCGATTTCCGTCGTTTTGCGCCGGTCACGATTGCCCACGATGCTGCGCTCGACGAGGCTAACCGGCTGATGACATTGTGCAATGTGCACTACCTGCTGGTCGGCGACGAGCAGCGGCAGTTGCTGGGCATCGTTACCGAGGCCTGCACCAAGGGGCACCGGCCTTTGGCGACGGCGCATGCGATGGGAATTCGCCCGCGCGAACTGGTGGTCGGCAATGTGATGATCAACAAGCACGACGACGCCGAGGTGGTGCACCTGAAGGACCTTGCCGAGGCCAAGGTCGGCCATGTCGTGGCGACGCTCAAGGAACTGGGGACGCAGAGCTGCCTGGTCGTCGAGCACGACGAAAGCAACAACCACGTCCTGTGTGGCGCCTTCTTCCTCGCTGAGATCGAGCGTCAGATGGGCGGCGAGTCAGCCACAGAGGAAATTGCGCACACTTTTTCACAAGTGGTGAACTCGCTGCGGCGCTGAGCCGGCACCATCTCTGCCGGCGGGTAGTCGGCAGAGATGGCGCTTCTTGTTCTTGCTTTGCTTGTCCGTGAATCTCGCGGCAGCGTTTGCGGAAAGGTTTCCGCGAGAGGCCGCCTGTGCAGCCTGACCTTGTCCGTCGTCCCGGCGGCAAGAGGACGGCTTCACCCGCAACGCTTGCCATTATTCGGAAGCTCGCCTGCTGAAACTGCGATGGCGATAGAATATCCCGGCCCCGCCTTCTGAAAGCGCCTCCGAGCATGAGCACCGCAAAAGCAGCCCCGGAAATCCCCTTCGACGATCCAGGACGGCACGCGCTGACCCAGCGCTGCACATGGATCAGCGTGGTGGTCAACATGCTGCTGACCGCGGCGCAGGTCGTCGCCGGTATCGTCGCCAACTCGCAAGCGCTGGTCGCTGATGGCTTGCATTCCCTGTCCGATCTGGTTTGCGACTTCCTGGTGCTTTTCGCCGCCCATCACAGCAAGGATCCGGCCGACGAGAGCCACCCTTACGGTCACGCGCGCATCGAGACCGCAGCGTCGTTTGGCCTCGGGGCGATTCTCGCGGCCACCGGCGGCGCCATCATCTGGGGCGCTGGCGTGAAGTTGCAGGACTTGGACAGCCTGCCGCCAGTGGCGCCGCTGGCGCTGTGGACGGCGCTCGTTGCGCTGGTCGCCAAGGAAGGCTTGTTTCGCTACATGCTGCACGTCGGTGAAAGCCTGCGCTCGCCGATGCTGATCGCCAACGCCTGGCACGCGCGCTCGGACGCCGCCTCGTCGCTGGTGGTCGCTGTCGGGATCGGCGGCAATCTGATGGGCTTCGTCTTTGCCGATTCCGTGGCCGCAGTGATCGTCGGTTTCATGATCGTGCGCATGGGGGTGGTCTTTTCGTGGGAGGCGCTACAGGAACTGATCGACACCGGGCTGTCGGTGGAGGAAGTGGATAGCATTCGCCAGGTGATCATCGACACCCAGGGAGTGGGCAGCCTGCACGAACTGCGCACTCGCCGCATGGCACATCGCTCACTGGTCGATGCGCATGTCTGCGTCAATCCGAGGATCAGCGTCTCGGAGGGGCATCGCATTGCCGAGGCGACTCGCAAGCGGGTACTCGACAGCCATCCCACGGTCTCCGACGTGCTGGTGCATGTCGATGTCGAAGACGATGAGGATCACGACAGCAAGAGCCAGAACATGCCCGACCGGAGCGAGCTGATGGCTTTCCTGGCACCGGTGCTGGCGACGCTGCCGAAGCCGCAGCGCGTGGTTCTGCACTATCTCAAGGGTAGGGTTGAAGCAGAAGTGTTCTTGCCCTGCGAGGCGCTTGCCGACGCGGCTCTGGTGAGCACGGCGGAACGCGAATTCGCCGAGCGCCTGCGCGAGCATCCCTTGCTCAGTGCGCTGTCAATCAACTACCGCCAGCGCGTTGTGCCTGTGCGCCGCGGCTGATCTCGGACCCCAGTCGGCGCCCTGGCGCATGCTATAATCCCCTTCTTTTTCAAGGCTTGAGAGGCGTACGATGTTTTCGGCTAACGACACACTGGCGAAAGTGGATCCCGAGATCTGGCAGGCGATCGAAAACGAGAATCAGCGTCAGGAAACGCACATCGAGCTGATCGCTTCGGAGAACTACGTCAGCCACGCGGTGATGGCCGCGCAGGGCTCGCAGTTGACCAACAAATATGCCGAAGGTTATCCGGGCAAGCGCTACTACGGCGGCTGCGAGCACGTCGATGTCGCCGAACAACTGGCGATCACGCGCCTCAAGAAGCTGTTTTCTGCCGAAGCGGCCAATGTCCAGCCAAATTCCGGGTCGCAGGCCAATCAGGCGGTGCTGATGGCATTCGCCAAGCCGGGCGACACGATCATGGGCATGAGTCTGGCCGAAGGCGGCCACTTGACGCACGGCATGCCGCTGAACATGTCCGGCAAGTGGTTCAATGTCGTTGCCTACGGTCTCGACAAGCATGAAGCCATCGATTACGCGAAAATGGAAGCGCTGGCGCGCGAGCACAAGCCACGGATCCTGATCGCCGGCGCTTCGGCGTATTCGCTACGCATCGATTTCGAGCGCTTTGCACGTGTGGCCAAGGAGGTGGGCGCGATCTTCATGGTCGACATGGCGCATTACGCCGGTCTGATCGCTGCCGATTGCTATCCAAACCCGGTTCCGCACGCCGATGTGGTGACTTCGACGACGCACAAGACCCTGCGTGGGCCGCGTGGCGGTGTCATCCTGATGAAGGCGGAGCACGAGAAGGCGATCAATTCAGCGGTCTTTCCTGGCTTGCAGGGTGGGCCACTGATGCATGTGATTGCCGCCAAGGCGGTGGCTTTCAAGGAAGCGCTGAAGCCCAGCTTTGCCAAATACCAGGAGCAGGTGCTGGCCAACGCCCGCGTTCTGTCGCGGGTGCTGTCGGAGGAGCGCGGCATGCGTATCGTCTCGGGTCGCACCGAGTCGCACGTCTTCCTGGTCGACCTGCGGGCCAAGAACATCACCGGCAAGGAAGCCGAGGCGGCACTCGGCGCGGCCCATATCACGGTCAACAAGAACGCCATCCCGAACGATCCGCAGAAGCCTTTCGTGACTTCCGGTATCCGCATCGGTTCGCCGGCGATGACCACGCGCGGCTTCACCGAGATCGAGTCCGAACTGGTCGGCCACATGATCGCCGATGTCCTTGATGCGCCCGGCGACGAAACGGTTCTGGCCAAAGTGCGTGCCGACGGCGCGGCGCTGTGCAAGAAGTTTCCCGTTTACGGTGGCTCGCCCGGATGAAGTGCCCGTTCTGCGGCGCCGACGAGACGACCGTCGCCGACACCCGCATCAATGATGATGGTGACCTTGTCCGCCGCCGTCGGCGTTGTCTGAAATGCGACAAGCGGTTCACGACTTACGAGCGTGCCGAGTTGCGCATGCCGCAGGTGATCAAGAAGAACGGCTCGCGAGTCAACTTTGACCCCGAGAAGCTGGCCGCAAGCCTCCGCCTGGCGTTGCGCAAGAGACCGGTCGGAACCGAGGCGGTGGAGGCGGCGATTGCCCGCATCGAGGGGAAGCTGCTGGCCCTCGGGGAGCGCGAACTGGCTTCCGAGAAGGTCGGTGAAATGGTCATGCTCGAATTGAAGAAACTCGACAAGGTGGCCTACGTTCGCTTTGCTTCGGTCTATCGTAATTTCGAGGACGTAGACGAGTTCTCGAAGCTGATTCGCGAAGTCTCTCGCTCGCCGCAGAAAATCGCTCGTTGATGTCGCCGGGCTTCACAGCGCTTGATCACGCAATGATGGCGCGGGCGCTGCGCCTGGCCGAGCGGGGCCTATATTCCACCACCCCCAATCCACGCGTCGGTTGCGTCATCGTCAACAACGGCCTGGTCGTCGGCGAAGGCTGGCATCTGCGTGCCGGCGAGGAGCACGCCGAAGTGCATGCCCTGCGCGCCGCCGCTGGACGTGCGCACGGGGCGACCGCTTACGTGACGCTTGAGCCCTGCAGTCATCATGGCCGGACGCCGCCGTGCACTGAGGCGCTGCTGACGGCCGGTGTTCGCCGCGTCGTTGCCGCCATGCCGGACCCCAATCCGCTGGTCGCCGGGCAAGGGCTGGCTGGCCTGCGCGCCGCCGGGGTGCTTACCGAGGAGGGCTTGCTGGCGGCCGAGGCTCGGGAACTCAACATTGGTTTCGTCGCTCGCATGACCCGTGCGCGCCCCTGGCTGCGCATGAAGGTCGCCGCCAGTCTCGACGGCAAGACCGCACTGCACAACGGCGCCAGCCAGTGGCTGACCGGTGCGGATGCCCGTCAGGACGGGCATCGCTGGCGCGCGCGCGCCTGCGCCATGCTGACCGGTATCGGCACGGTTCGCCACGATGATCCACAGCTCAACGTGCGTGGCGTGGAAGGCCTCAGCAGCAATTCACGGCAGCCGCTGAAAGTCCTTGTCGATAGCCGGCTTGAACTAGCGCTGGACGCCAGATTGCTGCGCGGTGGCGGTGTCCTGGTGGCGGCCGCCGTGGCCGATAGTGCTCGCATCGCTGCCCTCGGGCAGCTCGGTGCCGAGGTGCTGCTGCTGCCAGGGCCGGACGGGCGGGTCGATCTGGTCGCCTTGCTCGCTGAGCTTGCCCGTCGCGGCATCAACGAGGTACACGCCGAAGCGGGTTTTCGTCTCAGCGGCGCGCTACTCGGCGCAGGGCTGGTCGACGAGCTACTGCTTTATCTGGCGCCGTGCCTGGTGGGCGACGCGGCGCGTGGCATGTTCGATCTGCCCGCGCTGCAGTCTCTGGCTGGCAAGCGCAGACTGCTTATCCGCGATCTGCGCTCGGTGGGGCAGGACCTGCGCCTGCTGGCGCGTTTTGCCTGAGGCTGCTTTTCGCTAGACGTCGCGCAAGCGACTCAGGCGTCGCCTTTCTCCCACGCCGGGTGAGGCGGGGAATTCAGGGGGCATGCTGTTCCCTGCCTGGCGAGCAATTCCGGCGTGCAGCCGGCATCCCGACTGCAAGAGAAAAGGTGGGCGGTCATCACTTGGCCTGCCGCTACGCGTAATGACCGTTACCCACAGACCGGACATTGGGGATCCTTGCTGAAGTTCACGCTGCGCCATTCCATCGACAGGCCGTCGAGCAGCCACAGACGGCCAAGGACGACGGCGCCGGCGCCGGCGATCAGTTTCAGTGCTTCGGCCGCTTGCATGGCGCCGATGATGCCCGTGAGCGGTGCGAAGACGCCCATCACTGCGCAGCGCTCCTCCTCGACATCGTCCGCTTCCGGGAACAGACAGCTATAGCAGGGCGTGTCCCTGTGCCGACTGTCGAAGACGGCGAGCTGGCCCGCGAAACGAATCGCAGCGCCGGAAACCAGAGGTGTGCGCTGTCGGACGCATTCCCGATTGACGGCGTGGCGGGTGGCGAAGTTGTCGCAGCAATCGAGCACCACGTCGGCCTCGGCAACGCGCGCTGCCAGCGCTTCGTCGCTGAGACGGCTATTGATTGCTTCAACCTGCACTTCGGGATTGATATGCGCCAGCGCCACTTGTCCTGAGCGGGCCTTGGGCTGGCCGATGCGCTCCTGGGTATGCAGGATCTGGCGCTGCAGATTGGTGAGGTCAACCTGATCACCGTCGGCGAGCGCAATGTGGCCCAGGCCGGCGGCGGCGAGATAAAGGGCGGCCGGCGAGCCCAGGCCGCCGGCACCGACGATCAATACCTTGGCGTCGACCAGGCGCTGCTGTCCTTCGATGCCGATCTCGTCGAGCAGGATGTGGCGGCTATAGCGAAGCAACTGCTCGTCGTTCATCGGGCGGGCCCTGGCCTCTTCCTGCAAATGCTGCGATTGCCTGGAATGCGCGGAATGCGGCGCTTACTTGTACTCGCGCCACTCCGGTGGTGTGTCGTCGTGGTCGCCATGTGGGTGGCGCTCCCAGGCGCGCGTGTAGGCTTCCGACTGTGAGTGTTTCAGCGCTCGCTCAGGCGCCTCGAGATTGTGCAGTTGCGTTTCTTCCACGTAGTAGATCAGCGCCCGCATCATCTTGCTCATCAGGGTGTTGTCAAGGTGATAGCCCTGGTCCTCAAGGCTGCCTTCGAGTTCTTCCAGCGAGTGCTGGTGCAGATCGTAGGCGACGCCGACAGCGCGCTGCTGCTCACGTTTCTCGACCTCCAGCTGTTCGATCCGGCCGAGGAATTCGGAGGCCTCAGGCACCTGATCCGGCGGAAACTTGGCAAACAGAATATTGCGTTCCTTACGGATCGGTGCTGTCTTGTAGCTGGTCGCAGCCGGTCGTTTCACGGTCCTTCCCGGGAGAGAATGGTTCAGGCCTCAGGGTTTGCTGCGGATGATCTGCATGCCCTTGAGAAGATTCAGCGCCTGGGTCAGCTGGTAGTCCTTTTTCGAAGCCAGTTCCCGGCTCGCTGGTTCGCCCGCCTCGTCGTCTTCGTGGCTGTCCTTCGGTTCGCCGGATTTCGGTTGGGCAGGGAGCGGCGCCTTGCTCGACGGAATTGCGGGTGCTTCCTTGTCTGTGCCGTTGGCGTGGTTCTGAGGACTGTTGTTCTCGAGGTGGTGGTCGAGGTTGGCTTCGCGCAAGCGCTGCCGCGAGCTGCCATTGGCTGTTTCCTCGACCACGATGTCCGGGTCGATGCCCTTGGCCTGGATCGAACGCCCCGATGGCGTGAAGTAACGTGCCGTGGTCAGCTTGATGGCGGTGTTTCCGGGCAGTGGCAGAACGGTTTGCACCGAGCCTTTTCCGAAGGTCGTCGTGCCCATGACGACGGCACGTTTGTAATCCTGCAGCGCGCCGGCGACGATTTCCGACGCCGAAGCCGAGCCGCCATTGACCAGCACCACCATCGGCACCGTGCGCGCCTCGGCGGGCAGCCGCTTGATGTAGTCGTCCCGGGTTCCGCGCAGATAGTCCTCCGGCGAAGCGTGGAACTCGTGCTTGGCGTCGTTCGCGCGTCCGTCGGTCGAGGTGATCAGGGAATCCGGTGGCAGGAATGCGGCCGAGACGCCAACAGCGCTGTTCAGCAAGCCGCCCGGATCGTTGCGCAGATCGAGAACCAGCCCCTTGAGCGGCCCCGGTTTGGCCAACTCGTTGAGGTGCTTGACCACCGCTGCGCCAGTATTCTCCTGGAAGGAGGTGACGCGTAAATAGCCGTAGCCGTCGTCCAGTCGTTTCGACTTGACGCTCTGCACCTTGATCACTTCGCGGGTAAGCGTGATGTCTACCGGCTTCGCCTCGCCCTTGCGCAGGATCGACAGCCTGATCTGCGATTTTGGCTTGCCGCGCATGCGCTTGACGGCTTCGGTCAGGGTCAGTCCCTTGACCAGGGTGTCATCGATCTTGAAAATCAGGTCTCCCGGCTGGACGCCGGCGCGATCGGCGGGAGTGTCCTCGATTGGCGAAACCACCTTGACCAGGCCGTCTTCCATGCCGACTTCGATACCGATGCCGCCAAACTCGCCTTGCGTACCGACCTGCAAGTCCTTGAACGCGTCGGCATCGAGGTAGGTGGAGTGGGGGTCCAGGTTGGAGAGCATGCCACTGATGGCGTGCGTAATTAGCGCCTTGTCACCAACCGGTTCGACATAGCCCTTCTTGATGGCATTGAAGACTTCAGCGAAGGTGCGCAACTCCTCCACAGGCAGACTCGTGCGCGTCTCTTTCTCGGCCAGCGCCGAAAACTGCAGGCTGATGAGAACGCCACCAAGAACTCCGGCGCAAAGCAGCCCGGCCTGTTTCCACTTGCTCATTTCTCTCACTCCGTGCGGCCTCATCTGCGCTTGACCCATGCCAGCGGGTCAAGCGGCTTCCCATCATGGCGGATTTCGAAGTATAAACCGGATTCCGGGTTGCCACCGGTGTTGCCAACGGTGGCTATGCGCTCGCCACCGCGGACATCTTCGCCGACCTGCTTGAGCAGCGAATCGTTATTGGCATAGACCGACAGGTAATCGCTGCCGTGGTCGACGATCAGCAGATTGCCGAAACCGCGCATCCATTCGGCGAAGACGACGCGGCCAGCGGCGATGCTGTGCACCTCGCTGCCGGTCCCGGCGCGGATGAACCATCCCTTCCAGGTGCTGCCTTCCTGCCGCGCGCCACCAAAGCGATTGCTTACCGTGCCCCTGGTCGGCAGGCGCAATGAGCCCTTCATTCTTGCCAGATTGCCGACGAAAGCTTCCGCTGGCGAGGCTTCACGCGCTACCTCCGGGCGCGCTGCCGGGGGCGCTTCTCGGGCCACTTCGGGGGCCGTCTCGCGGGGCCGTTCCGGGCGTGGCGGCGTGCTTGCGGGCTGTTCCTGGCCTGCGCCAGCAGGGTCCGGCTGGTGGGTCTGCGTGTGCTGCTGCCGGGCTGCGCGCTGCGCTTCCTGGCGGGCCAATTCTTGCTGCGCCAAGGCGCGTTCGCGCCGTTCGGCCGCCTCACGTTCGAGCGCTCGCTGGGCAGCTTCCCGGCGCTCTGCTTGGCGGCGTTGCTCCTCCTTGCGCTGTGCTTCCCGGCGTGCTTCGGCGGCTTTTTCGGCGATAATTTTCGACAAGCGATCGATGAGCTTGGTGAGACGCTTTTCGTCGCCTTGCAGCTTGCCAATTTCACGCCGCTGCGTACTGATCTGTTCCGACAGGCCGTCCAGCGTTGCCTGCCGTTGCGCGCGCTGTGCCAGCAGCTTGGCGTGTTCCTCAGCTTGCTTCTGTTCTGCGGCGGCGAGTTGCGCTGCCTGTTCTCGGCTGTCGGCGGCCAGCGCCTTCTGGCGCTGCAGGCTGGATTGGATCTCCAGCAGGAGTTGGCTGCGTGCCCGGCCAATCGCTTCCAGATAGTGCAGATCGCGTGCCAGTTGATGCGGGTCGTCACCATTGAGAAACAACTGCAGCGCATCCGGGTTGCCGCGCAGGTATTGCCGGTAGAGTAGTTGTTCAAGCTGTTGCTGCTGCAGGCCGAGTCCCTGTTCGAGTGCTTTCGATTGCCCGTCAAGGTCCTTGAGTGTGTTCTGCAGCGCGGCGATCTTTTCCTTCAGCAGGTGCAGATCACGCTGGGTCGATGAAATTGCCCGCTCCGAGTCCTTGAGCTGATCCGCCGATTCCTGGCGCGAACCTTCGGCAGCGACCATCTCCCGGCGCAGGGCCTCGATCTGGCTGCGCAAGGACTTCAAGTCGCCCTGTTTTTCGGCGACGGCAGTCGGTGAGGCCGCGCGGGAATCTGCTTCGTCCTTGTCGCCGGCAGGGGCGACTCTTGGTGCCAGCAGTGCGCTGACGAGCAAGGCGATGCCAAGTAGGCGCCCGAGCTCGCCAGTTGCCGCGTGAGCGGCTGCCGCTTGCTGCGTGGCAAGGCCGGGCCTGGCCGCAGCGCGGCCCGCCGTTGCAGCGTCGACAGTGATGGTAGTGGTTTCGGTCAATGAGCGGCGCACGCCTGGCTGAAACGTGAGTTGGCTGGAGGGAGCTGGACGGACGAGAGCGCGAGAATGCGATGGCTGCGATGGCTGCGATGGCTGCGATGGCTGCGATGGCTGCACTTCGAGACCGGCAAGCGGCGTATTCTACAGTCACGTGCAAGCGTGCGCAGCACACCTTGGCGGGCGGTTTTGTTCTATAATCGCCGATTATATGATAAACGGCGAGTCTGGCGTAACGTGCCTATCCGGACCAGCATCATCGACAAGCAGGAGCATATCGAGCAGGCGGCACGTGCGCTCAAATCGATATCCCATCCCTTGCGTCTCAAGATCCTGTGTGTGATCGGCGACCAGGATGCCTGTGTTCAGGAGATCGTCGACGCTGTAGGGACGTCGCAGAGCAACATTTCCCAGCATCTTGCCATTCTGCGCGAAAAGGGCGTTCTGTTGGCGCGTAAGGATGCCAACCGGGTCTACTACCGTGTTGGCGACGCTCGCACGCTGCAGTTGATCGGCATGATGCGCGAGGTGTTCTGCGGCGATTAGCGGGGCTTTGTCGCTGCGCCTGTCCTCGCGGGCAGACGCGCTCGGGAAGCGTTCCGCGTCTGCTCCCGTGGGTCGTTATTTTTCGCGTCAATTTCTGGAGTTTCGATTGGAATTCATACAGCAGAACCTTCTTCTGGTGGCTGTCGCTGTGGTCAGCGGCGCGCTGCTCCTCGTCCTAACGGTGTATCGTCCCGGCGGCTCGCGATCGGTGACGACCGCCCAGGCAACGATGTTGATCAACCGCGAGAATGCCCAGTTGCTGGACATCCGTGAAGCAAGTGATTACGTTGCCGGGCACCCGGCAGACGCGCGCAATATCCCTGTCGGATCGCTCGGTGAGCGCGTCGACGAACTGGCGCCATTCAAGGACACGCCGGTGATTCTGATCTGTCAATCGGGCGCCCGCTCATCGGCTGCCTGCTCCAAGCTGGCCAAGCTCGGCTTTTCCAAGCTGCATTCCCTGGAAGGCGGCGTTGCCGCGTGGATCGATGCCGGCCTGCCGCTGAAAAAGGGTTCGCGGAAGTGAGCGGCTTGCAGCGGGTGCTGATGTACTCGACGGGCGTTTGCCCCTTCTGCGTCCGCGCCGAGCAACTGCTACTTAGCCGGGGTGTCGCCACGATCGACAAGATCCGCATCGATCTCGACCCCGAACGCCGTGCCGAGATGCTTGCCAGGACGGCCAGACGTACCGTTCCGCAGATCTATATCGGTGAGACCCACGTCGGCGGCTTCGATGATCTCCTTGCTTTTGATCGAGCGGGCAAGTTGCTGCCCTTGCTGGCGGGTGATGCGCTCTGACAGCAGTTCACCGAGTAATCGCGCTGCCCGGCATTGCGCAGCACCTCCCCGCAGTCTGTTTTCAATCCCCAACCATAGGTCGAAAAACACCATGAGCGAACAAGAAGCCCCGAATCCTGTCTTTGCCATCGAGAAGATCTACGTCAAGGATCTCTCGCTTGAAGTGCCGAATGCGCCTCAGATTTTTCTTGACCGCGAGACGCCGACGATCAACATCCAGCTGCAGACCAAAGCGCAGGGTATCGGCGAAGGCCTCTTTGAAGTCGCATTGACGGCCACCGTGACCTCCAAGATTGAAGAGAAGACTGTCTTTCTCGTTGAAGTTGGTCAGGCGGGAATCTTCCGTGTGCAGAATGTGCCGAGCGAAAATATGGAGCCCTTGCTGTCGATTGCCTGCCCCAACATTCTCTACCCCTATGCGCGCGAAGTCGTTTCCGACGCCGTGACCCGCGCTGGTTTTGCGCCGGTCATGCTGCAGCCGGTGAATTTCGAAGCGCTTTACATGTCTCGCCTCCAGCAGCAGCAGGAAGAAGCGGCGAAGAATGCGCCTCAGACGGAACCTGGCGACGCGACCATCCAGTAAGGAACAAGGGCTCGCCTATAGCGAAACCCCGGTCGATCGATGACGCGATCGCTGGCGGTGTTGCTCGCGGCAGGCCTTGCTGTACTGCCTGCGTTGGCGGTCGAATTTCGCACTGTCGCCACGGCGACGGTGCTCTACGACGCACCGTCGCCAAGAGGCAAAAAGCTATTCGTCATCAAGCGCGATACACCGGTCGAACTGGTCGTTCTCCTCGAAGGTTGGGCGAAGGTCCGCGATTCGGAAGGCGGCATGGCCTGGCTGGAGAGCAAGTATCTCGCGATGCGACATTCGGTGGTGGTTACCGCGCCACGTGCGCAAATTCGGCAAAGCGCCGACGAATCGGCGGATCTGGTCTTCGAAGCCGAACGGAACGTGGCACTCGATTACCTCGAAGCCGCAGCGAGCGGCTGGGTTAAGGTGCGCCATCGCGACGGAGCGTCGGGTTACGTCCGCGCCGATCAGATCTGGGGTCTGTGAAACATGAAGTTGACGGTACTGGGCGCCGGCGCTTGGGGTAGCGCCTTGGCTGCTGCTTTCAGTGATCAGCATTCCGTGACGCTGTGGGCGCGCGATCCGGAAGTGCGGTGCGGGCTGCGCGCAAGGCGCGAAAACACGTGCTATCTTCCAGGCCACCGTTTTCCCGAAGCGTTGTGTATCGGCGAGGATTTCGAGACCGCCGTGGGTGATGCCGATCTGCTGTTAATTGCTACGCCGATCGCTGGTTTGCGACCGACGCTTTGCCGTTTGCGCGATGCCGCTGTGGCGAGCCCGCTGATTTGGGCATGCAAGGGCCTGGAGGCCGACACGGCCCTTCTGCCGCACCAGATCGTCAGCGAAGTTCTCGGCGCGCAGCGCTTGTGCGGAGCTTTGTCGGGGCCGAGCTTTGCCGACGAGGTGGTGCGCGGCCTGCCTACGGCGGTAGCCCTGGCTGCCAACGACCTTGTCTTCGGCCAGCAGACGGCTTTGGCGCTGCATAGCCCGCGCTTTCGGATCTATGCCAACGACGATTTGCCCGGTGTTGAAGTCGGTGGAGCGGTGAAAAACATTATGGCCATTGCCTCTGGCGTCTGCGACGGTCTTGGCCTCGGTCTCAATGCCCGGGCCGCCCTGATTACGCGCGGACTCGCGGAAATCGCGCGTTTTGGCGTGGCTCTCGGCGGACAGGCGCAGACTTTCATGGGTCTGGCCGGGATTGGTGATCTGATCCTGACCTGTACCGGCGATTTGTCGCGCAACCGACGGGTCGGTCTGGAACTGGCGGCCGGCAAGACCCTGGCGCAGATACTCCGCGACCTTGGCCATGTTGCCGAGGGTGTCAGCACGACGCGTGAAGTGGCTCACCTGGCGAGCCAACTGGCGATAGAGATGCCAATCACGCAGGCGGTTGAGGCCATCCTCTATCGCGATGAAGCGGCCGCATCGGCGGTCGACAGACTGCTCAACCGTGACCCGAAGAACGAGGGGAGCTAGCTGGCCAGCCTGCCTCGCCCGCGTAGCGCGACCGGAAGCCGCGTCAGAAGTACTCAGGCTTGACGAAACTTTCCTCCGTGCTCGCGTGTCGAAAAGCGCTCTCAAACGCGGCGCGTGATCTCCGCATCCCGCATTTGGCGCCTCGATCTGTGCCTCTGGGGCGGGATGATCATCGCCTTCCGGCCGGCGCTTTCCGCTGCCACAACTACGAAACTTGTAGCTCTTATGATGGCGCCGCCGTCCGGAGAACCCTTTTGTTGTTCGCTGCGGCGAACGCCACACTCTGGTAGCGCATTATCCTGAATAATTGGTAGTAAAACTGATGGTTCGCGGCACGCAAATTGCTTTGATGCTGACATGCCCAGCCATCAAGGGAGGTAGGCAAACGATGTTTAAGAAACTGTTTTCTCGTCATTCGCTCGGTGGTCAGTTGTTGCCGAACCGCGTGGTCATGGCGCCAATGAACCGTAATCGTGCGACCGACTGGCAGCTCGCGCCGCCGGCAATGACCGCCAGATACTATGCGCAGCGCGCCTCGGCCGGCTTGATCGTTGCCGAGGGAACGCCGGTCTCGCCGCAGGCTCGCGGCTGCGCCCGCACGCCAGGAATCTACAGTGGCGCGCAGGTCGCCGGTTGGCGCAAGGTCACCAAAGCGGTGCACCATGCCGGTGGCCGCATCTACCTGCAGCTCTGGCACGTCGGGCGCGTCGGCCATAGCAGCCTGCGTGCGGATCGCTCGCCACCAGTGGGGCCGACCGCAATCGGTCTGCACAGTGATCGAGTACCGATCCTCAACGGCGGTGCCGAGCCCGTGATGGTGCCTTGCGAGGCGCCGCGTGGGCTGACGACCGAGGAGGTGCGGCTGATCAGCGCCGATTTTGTTCGCGCCGCCCACAATGCTGTCGCCGCGGGCTTCGACGGCGTCGAGATCCACGCCGCGAACGGCTACTTGTTCGATCAGTTCCGCTGCCCGTACGTGAACGACCGCGCCGACGAGTACGGCGGTTCGATGTCCAATCGCTGGCGCTTTCTGCTCGAGACGGTTCAAGCCATGGCCGCGGCGATCGGCAGCGCACGAGTCGGTGTGCGTATTTCGCCCCTGGGTACCGCGCACGAGATGCAGCCAGACCCGGATCCCCTGGTCAGTTATGGTTATCTCGCGACCCGGCTGAAGCTCTTGAGGGTCGGGCATCTGCACGTCTATGACCAGGAAGGGAGCTGGATGCACGATCGCCAGTGCGAGTTGCTGCCGCACCTCCGGGCCTGTTTTCCGGGAACCATGATTCTTTGCGGAGGTTTCGACCGCGCGCGCGCCGAGGCCGCGTTGCGTGCCGGGTATGGCGATCTGATCGCCTTCGGCAAGCACTTCATTGCCAACCCGGATCTCGTCCAGCGTTTGCGCATCGGGGCGCCCTTGGCGCCCTGGAACTCGACGACGGTCTACAAGGGGGGCGCGAAAGGCTACATCGACTACCCCGTACTCGACGCTGCCGCTATTACGGCAGCGTGAGCGTCAGCAGCTGTCAGCCGAGGCGCCGTGTTCTACGCCACGGCGGGGCGGCGAGACGCACCGGCTGCGACTGATACCGCGCGCCCCTTGCTACTGGCGAAATATGACGAAGCAGGCGTTGTTGTTCGTCAACGCCAGTGATCGGCAGCGTCAATCGCCAAGAATCAGGATCGTCTCGCCTTTTCGATTGGCGAACCTGCTCAGAACCCGTTTCCCCTGTCCGGCTAGCCAGTTTTCTAGCGAGGGGTCGTTTTCCTTTGCGGAAATCACGAAATAGCGAACACTCCGCAGATAGTCTGGTTCGGCAGCCATCAGGAGCTCTTGAGGCGGCAACATCCTCGGGTAACCTCTGCCGGCGTAATAGGCGATCCGCGAATCGTCATAATAGATGGTGTCTGACGGCTGCGTGTTGTGCTGGATCCAGGCGCTGGCCTCGCGGTAATGAGTTTTCTTGCTACCCAGCGATATTACGTTGGCAAGCATGACCAGCAGCGCCAGGCCTAGCAAGAACTTTGCGTAACGCGGAAAGCGTCCGACAAGCACTACCAGTGCCGCGGTCAGTAACGGCACGGCAAGTAGATTCAGGAAGCTGATGTAGCGCGAATTGAGGAATCCGTAGCGCAGAAAAAACAGCTCCAGGATGCAGAAATAGAGCAGCCAGGCCCAGGCAAACGGCCTCAATCGCTGCCAGAAGTCGCGCACGGCGAGCCAGCTGGCAGGGTAGAGAAACGGCACTGCGAAAGGGCCGCAAAGGGTGAAGAACTTGCTGACGATGAGCGCCGACAAACCCAGAAATACGATCCGGTTGGCATCATCCGGGCCGTGCTCTTGAAGCCCCCCCTGGGCAAGGCCCTTGCCCAGGGCGTCCAGGCTTGTCAGTATGCCCTGTGGACTGAGCAAGGACCAGAAGTTCGCGAAGCGAGCCGTAGGGGCGTCGCTGCCAGCCAGGGCCAGGATCAGGATGACCAGCAGGCAGCCTATCGGCAGTACGCTGAGCTGCAGGAGCCTGGCCCAGGCTTGGCGGGTTTTCAGCTCGGGTGCTAGGCAAAAGGCAAGAACGGGCATCAGAAAAACTGCTTCAAGGCGGAACAGTGCGCCCGCAACAATGGCGAGTTGCAGTAGCGCGGCCCATTTCCAGTCGCCCCGCTCGTACCACTTGAGCGTCAACCACAGAGCCAAGATGCAGAAGAACCAGAAGCCGAATTCCCTGAGAATGTCATAGCGAAACTGGTTGAACGCCGGCACTGAGAGGACTACCAGGCATGCCCAGTAGCCGCTGCCCAAAAAAGTTCGCTCGGTAATCGCTACCAGCAGGGCGCAGCTCCCGGCCATGAACAAGGCGCACCACAGATAGGCCGATTGCTCCAGCGGCAGGCCAAGAAGCCAATTGGTTCCGGCCAGCAATAGAGAAAACCAGGGCCAGTCAAACAGAGTTCTCGCAACTCCTGGGCCCTGCTCAAGGACTTGTTCGGCGACGTGCAGATAGAGTGCTGCGTCTCGGCCAACGAGGATGGTGCCGGAAACCGCCACTGCCGATAGTAACAAGCTCGCCACGAAGGCCAGGGCGACGGGCGGAACCCGCTGGGCGAATCCCCAGGCCTTGGGAATCAACGTCCTGTCCATGACTAGCGGCTTCACGCGGGTGACCGCTTGAGCAAACGCAGAGCCTTGCTAAGATTTCGCCACCGCAGGGCCTGACGCGGGCTTAGTCGCCAGGCACAACGAAAAAAGCGCCTGGCGTTGGCGCGGTCGCCGGCCTGCAGCGCAGTACGGAAAAGCGACAGATAGCGCCGTGCGGCATAGCGTTCTCGCAGCGGCTGACATTCGGCTGGCAGGCCGGCAAAGATTTCTGAGGTCATGGCGAGGGCACGTTCTTCTTCATTGTCCCGATTGTGGCGCAAGCTGTCGGCATGCTTGTAGATACGTGCCAGCGCTTGTCTGCTGACGGCCACTGGAGCACTGACCAACAGGTGGGCAAATACCGCCACATCTTCTCCGCCGCGAAGGTCTTCCGGATAGGGCCGCTGCAAGAGCAGGTCTCGGCGAAACAGCGAACAGCTGTGGGATATGCCGACGCTCTTGTCCAGCAGATAGCGCTCTACCAGTTGTGCTGGCGATGCCACAGGAACGCTCGTCGGCATGCGCGTTCGCTCGTGGCCATCAGGATAGACCGAGATATAGCCACCGAGAATCATGCCCGTCGCTGGATGTTTGGCAAGAACCGCGCGCAGAGCAGTCACGGCGCCGGGCAGCAACTCGTCATCAGCGTCGAGCAGCAGTGCATAAGGCCCGTGTGCCTCTCGGACGCCCACGTTGCGCGCGGCCGCGGCCCCTCTATTGGCCTGCCGGACAAGCCGCAACTGCGGGTGGCGGGCGGCGTAGTCCGCCAGTACAGCGGCGGTGTTGTCGGTCGAGCCGTCATCGACCACAATCACTTCCACGTCTGCGCTCTGCTGCGACAGCACCGAGTCCAGAGCGCGTGGCAGGAGTCGGGCGTAGTTGTAGGTCGGAATGATGACGCTGATCAGGGCTTCGACTCGTTCAATCATGCGCGTCTTGGCCTATTTCAGGTGCGGCGCTGGCTTTGGCGTCTTCGGCAATTTTCATCCTCGGCACCCGCATGTCCCTTTCGACTCCGCCAGATTCACGTCTTGCCTGCAAGATCTACCACCTCGTCTATAGTACGCTTGCCGAGCGATGCCGACCAAGACACTCGCATTGTCCACAATCTGCGCTAAGGTGCAAGCCATGGGAGCCGCCGGCCAGCGTCGCTGGTGATCTTTCGGCGCCTTGGCCTTCCGCAATAGCGCTGTCAGCGATGACAAGAAAACCATGAATTCTCGTTTTTTTTCGGCGATAGCGACCGTGACACTCACGCTATCCCAGGCCATGCAAGTCATCACCGTCGCCCTCCGCTTGTCGTGCGGCTTCCGGCTTGCGCGCCAGAGGGGCTGGGGCGAGGCATGTTGAATCGCTTGCGAATGTGGCGCGAGCGCGGCTGGACAGAAATTGACGCTGCCACCTATGCCGCCGCTTGGCAGCGCTTGGGCGGCAGCGTGTTCACCCACCCGCTGGTCGTCGAGCGACTCTCGGCGCTGGCAGGGATCCCGGTGCGTTATCTTGGCTATTTCTCCGGCGAGCAGTTGCTCGCGGCGATTCCCTGCTGGGGACGCTACCTCGCCTTGTCCAAGGAGGTGCTGAAGAAACGTGGTCAGCGCGGCCTCTTCGACCTGGGAAATGCCGAGGTGATCCTGCCGATCGATGCGCAGGCCTGTGTGCCGGTGCGCCAGCGCATGCGCTACGTGTCTGAGCTCAATGCCGAACGGATCAGCGAACTCAAGGCGCAGCCCGAAGGCTTGGCGCTGGCGCGTGCGCCCGAGGACTACTCGAAGAAGTTTCGCTACAACCAGCGTCGTGAGCTACGCCTGCTCGAAGAGGCCGGCGGACAGGTACGCCAGATGCTCGATTTTTCGCCGTCCGAGCAGGCCGCCATGTATGGCGATCTCTTCCTGCGCCGCTGGGGATTCGCGGCCAGGGGGCACGCGCATCTGACGGAAGTGTTCGCGCTGCTGCGTGCATTCATGACCGGTGCCGTCCTGTTGCGCAAGGAGCAGCCGATTGCCGTCCAGATTCTCTACCGTGTCGAAGCCCCGGCGTGGATTTCGCTGGAATACATCAATGGCGGTGTCGACCCCGAAACGCGTGAGTTCAGCCCGGGAAGCGTACTCAGCTACCTGAATACGCAGAGCGCCTGGGCCGACGCGCGCGCGCTCGGCAAACCCTTGCGCTTTTCCTTTGGTCGTGCCGATCGTGAGTACAAGGATCGCTGGTGCCACCGGGTGCCGGCTTATCACATCTAGAGAGCAGCAGGTCCATGACTTCAAGAAAACAGCAATTGCTGCAGCGACATCGCCAGCGCAAGCGTTTCTTCCTTTTGGCGGCCGTGCTGCTGCTCGCCGCCCTGGCGATCTTCGTCGCTTGGTGGCTGTTGCCGGTATTGTTGCTCTGCGCCTGGGTGGCGCACGAGGCCTGGTTCGCCGACCATCTCTTCTATTCGCCGCAGGAAGACTATCAGTATGCTTTCCCGGCCGGCACGGCGCGACAGAGCGTCACGCTGAGCGACGGACGCGTGCAGTTGAGTGCGCCGCTGGCCGCCGGCGAGACGCTGCTTATCGAGCTGCACCTGCGCAGCACCGTCCTCGGCCGTTGTCTCGATCCGCACGTCGTGCTGGGCGATGACCGGCAGGATTTCGAGCGCGGCGTGCGAGGGCGGCGCTATCTGAACCTGTCCGGGCAAGCGGCGGCACTGGCCAGCGGCCAGCTATCGATCTGCGGTCGCTTCTGTCGCCTGCCGGCGACCGCCACCCTCTACGTGCTGGACAACCCCGATTACGCGCAACGGCGAATGATGATCATCGCGCCACACGCCGACGACGCCGAACTGGCCGCTTTTGGCCTCTATAGTGGTGCTGCCCTGGCTGCCGAGGCTGGCCAAGGAGCGCAGCTCAGCATCGTCACCCTGACCCAGGGCGAGATCGAAGCCGATCGCTATCGCTGCCTGGGCCTGGATGCGGCTGCCGCGGCGCGCCTGAAAGGGCGCCTGCGGACCTGGGACAGCCTGGCCGTGCCCCTCTGGGGCGGTGTCCCGCAAAGCCGTTGCGTGCACCTGGGCTACTACTGCCTGCAACTGCCGGCGATGCTCGCCGAACCCGAGCGGCCGTGGCCTTCACGCGAGTCGGGTGAAGCCGATGTGCGCTCGGCACGAGCGCACAATCCATTTCCCCTGCCGGCCGACGCCGACGGTCTGCCGTGCGGGAACAATCTGCTGGCCGATCTGGTCGCCTTGCTCGAGCAGTTCCGCCCCGAAGTTGTCGTCATGCCGCACCCCGAGCTGGATCCGCACGCCGACCATGTGGCCGGCGCGCAGGCGCTGCTGCAGGCCGTCGAGCGCTCGTCGTGGAAGCCGGAAATTGGCCTCCTCTACGCCAATCACCTGCACGATAACGATCGCTGGCCGATGGGCCCGGCCGGACAGGGCATTGCCCTGCCGCCAGCGTTGGCACCCTTGCCACCCGATGCCCTGTGGAGCCCCTGCCTGAGCGATGCAGTGCAGCTCGACAAGGCCATGGCTCTGGCCATGCAACACGACCTGCAAGGGCGGCTACCGTTCAAGAAACGCCTGCGGCGGGCGATTCAGAAACGGCTCGCCGCTCGGCAGTGGCCGGCGAGCGGTGAAAACGAGTTTTTCCGCAAAGCCGTTCGTCGGCACGAGCTGTTCTGGGTTCGCCGCTTGGACCGGCCGCGCTTGGCCGCGCCGCGGCACGTGAGGGTGGGCATCGCTGACAGTCCGCCGGCAGCCAGCGTATAATCCATGGCTGGACGATGTCGCTGATTAAAGCCGTTTCTTCATGGGGAGTAGGCCAGATGGCCTTGTACGAATCCGAACACACCAAGTTCATGCGCGAAATGCTGGCCAAGCATCCGGAGTGGCTCGAAGACCAAAGCCGTGGTCGTGCGATCTTCTGGGACAAGAAGACCGATCTCGACGAGCAGAAAGCCTACCGGGAAGCCAGCGAGCCGCCTCGCCCCTATCCCTACGACGTGAATTTCGAACAGCAGTAAGCGTCTTCCGGGAGTTTGCGGCAAAAGGCGACCGGCCCGCGCAGGGGCTGGTCGCCTTTTTCGCGGACCTTGCTCGAAGGCCAGGGCCGCGACGGGCATGCAGCGACGGCACGCGCGGCTGCCCGGCTGGGAATAGGGGATAGGCTGCGCCCTAGCTGTTCAGTGGTTTGATGACGCGCTTGACCGCCGGGTCGTCCGGGTGCGGATGGATGGTGAAACCGAGCTTGGTCATCAGATTGAACATCTTGGTATTCATCGACAGCACGTCGCCGACGACCGTCCGGTAGCCTTTGGCGCGTGCGCAGGCGATCAGGGCGCTCATCAGCTTGCGGCCGACGCCGTGCTTTTGCCAGTCATCGGCGACGGCCAGAGCAAACTCCACCGATTCGCCGTCCGGGTTGGTCACGTAGCGGGCGACGGCAATCTGCACTTCCTTGCCTTCGGCGTCCAGAATCGTCGCTATCAGCGCCATTTCGCGGTCGTAGTCGATCTGCGTGAAGCGTACCAGCATGGTCTGCGTCAGCTCGCGGATGGTGTCCATGAAACGGTAGTACTTGCTCTCCTCGGACATCGAGATGACGAACTGCCTTTCGCGCTCTGCGTCTTCCGGGCGGATCGGGCGGATGGTGACCATGCGCCCATCAGGCAGTTCCCAGTCCTGGATCAGATGCACCGGGTAGGGGTGGATCGCCATATGCGAATAGCGGTCACCGGATGGCGCGGCGTAGTCGATCACGATGCGCGCGTCGGCGGCGATGGCGCCGTTTTCGTCGACGATCAGCGGGTTGAGATCGAGTTCCTGCAAGGACGGCAGCTCACAGATCATTTGCGAGACATGCAGCAGGACATCTTCCAGCGCTTCCCGGTTGACCGGCGGCATGTTGCGGAACTCGTCGAGCAGTTTTGACACCTGCGTCGAAGCAATCAGATCGCGGGCCAGGAAGCGGTTGAGCGGTGGCAGCGCGACGGCCCGGTCGCTGAACACCTCGACTTCGGTGCCGCCGGCACCAAAAGTGATGATCGGACCGAAGATTGGATCTCGTGACACGCCGATCATCAGCTCACGGCCGTTGGGGCGCGCCAGGTAGGGTTCGATCGAGACGCCATTGACGCGCGCCGTCGGGTGTCGCTTCTTGATCGTCTCGATGATGTCGTGATAGGCGTTGCGAACCGCCGGCGCATTGGTGATGTTCAGCCGCACGCCGCCGACTTCGCTCTTGTGGACGATGTCCGGCGAATCGATCTTCATGGCAATCGGGAAACCGATCTGTTCGGCCAGCAGCAGCGATTCGGTCGGCGTGTGCGCGACCATGGTCTGCGCGACGGGGATGCGGAAGGCGCGCAGGATCGCTTTCGATTCCATTTCCGAGAGGATCTTGCGGCGCTCGTGCAGGACCGCGTCGATCAACATCTTGGAACCTTCGGTTTCCGGGCGCGCGTCCTTGGACAAGGGCGCCGGCGTCTGCAGGAGAAGCTTCTGGTTCCAGTAGTAGGTCGAGATATGGTAGTAGAGCTCGACAGCGGTTTCCGGCATCCGGAAAGACGGGATACCGGCTTCTTCGAGCATGGTGCGTGATGCAGCGACCTGCTCCTCGCCCATCCAGCAGGTGAGAATCGGCTTGGCGGTCAGCAGGTCGACTTCGATGACCGCTTTGGCGACTTCCATCGGTTCGGTCATGGCCTGCGGTGAGAGCATGACCAGAACGCCATCGACTTCGCTGTCCTCGGCAACGGCGAGAATCGCGTCGTGATAACGCTTGGCTGTCGCATCGCCTTCGATGTCCACCGGATTGCGTTGCGACCAGGTCGCCGGCATCTTCGCGTTGAGCACCTGCATGGTGCTTGGTGACAATTCGGCAAGGGGGATATCGAGGTCGCCGGCACGGTCGGCGGCCATGGCTCCCGGGCCGCCACCGTTGGTGATGATCGCCAGACGCTTTCCTTGCGGCCGGAATTTTGAAGCCAGTGCCTTGGCCGCGTAGAACAGCTGCCCGATGTTTTTTACGCGCACGACACCCGCACGGCGCACGGCTGCATCGAAAACGATATCGGAGCCGGCCGCCATGCCCGAGTGCGTTTCTACGGCCGCCAGTCCGCCCGCGTGGCGACCCGCCTTGAGCAGGACAATCGGCTTGACGCGGGCGGCCGAGCGCAGCGCGCTCATGAAGCGGCGGGCGTCGCGAATGCCTTCGACGTAGAGCAGGATGTAATGGCTGCGGTTGTCGTAGATCAGGTAGTCGAGGATTTCACCGAAGTCGACGTCGGCGGTGCCGCCCAGCGAGATGACGCTGGAAAAGCCGATGCGGTTGCTGGCGGCCCAGTCGAGAACGGCCGAGCAGATGGCGCCCGACTGCGCCACCAGGGCCAGATTGCCCACGTGTGCGTGCACGCTCGCAAAAGTGGCATTCAGGCCCAGATCCGGACGGATGATCCCCAGGCAGTTCGGGCCCAGCAGGCGGACTCCGTCGCTGCGGGCGATTTCCATCATCTTACGTTCGAGTGCAGCACCCGAGTGACCTGCTTCGGCAAAGCCGGACGAGATGACGATGGCGTTCTTGACGCCGCTGCGGCCGCATTGCTCGACGATTTTCGGCACCGTCTGCGGTCGGGTGACGATGATCGCCAGCTCGACGCGGGCGCTGATCTCTTCGATGGACTTGTACGCGGGCACGCCCTGGACCGTGTCGTGCCGCGTATTGATCGGATACAGACGACCTTTGTAGCCGGAATCGAGGATGTTCTTGAAGAGCACGTTGCCGACCGAGCTCTCTCGGTCGGAGGCGCCGATTACCGCGACAGACTTGGGTTCAAACAGTGTGGTGAGGTAGTGATGTTCTAGCATTGGAGACTTTCACCTCGTGTCTTGGAGGCGCGAGACAGGTTGATGTTGCACCGCATCAATTTACCACAGATGGCCCGCCGAGTCTCGAAATATGACGGACTCGCTGACCCCTGCGTGTGAGATTTGTCACGCCTTGAGCAGGCCGTGGGCAAGCGCCGAGGCGCGCCCTTGGCGCTGTTGTTGTGCCCCGACCTAGGCTCTTCCCCAATACCGAGGAGCTCGGCCTAGGCAGCGGCCGCTGCCGCGCAGAAGTCGCTGAGCCGGCTGTCGATGCGGGTGTTGGATTGCAGGGTACGGTGCATCGGGCACTTGTTGGCAATGGCCAGCAGTCGCTGCCGCTGCTCCGCGGACAGCTCGCCTTCGAGGGTGATTACGCGGCCGACGCAATCGACCATGCCGCGGCCGTCGTCAAGCTCGAGCCTGTCGTGGGTCAGCGCGACGCTGACCCCGGTTAGCGGCCAATCCTTGCGTTCGGCATACATGCGCAGGGTGATCGAGGTGCAGGCACCGAGGCCGGCGAGCAGGAAGTCCATGGGTTCGGGGCCGGCATCTTCGCCACCCAAGGCTGGCGGTTCGTCGGCAATTAGCGTGTGCTTGCCGACATGAACCGTTTGTTGGTAGGGCCCCCGGCCGTTTTCGCTGACGACCACGGGCGCTTTTTCTTGTGCCATGCTGTGCTCTCCGAAAGTTTTGCCTAATGATAAAGGAAGGAAGACCGCGTATGGCAGCTTCTCCTGATGAATCGCCCCCATCGCCCTGGGTGCGTCGTTTTGCGCGCCTGATCCCAGAGCACGGCGAGGTGCTCGATCTGGCCTGTGGAAGTGGTCGCCATGCGCGTTTGCTGGCCGGGCTCGGCTACCGTGTCGAGGCGGTCGATCGCAGCCCCCTGGGGCTTGCCGCGCTGCAGGGCCTCGGGCGGGTGACGCCACGCCAGGCCGATCTTGAAGACGGCAGCTGGCCGTACCACGGTCGCCTGTTCGCGGGCATCGTGGTCACCAACTACCTGTTTCGTCCGCGCCTCGACGACCTCCTGGCCTGTCTCGCCGAACCCGGGGTCCTGCTCTACGAAACCTTTATGGTCGGCAATGAGCGCCACGGCAGGCCGTCGAATCCGGCGTTTCTGCTGCGCTCGCAGGAGATGCTCGGCTGGGTGCAGCAGCGCGGCTGGCAGGTGGTGGCTTTCGAGGAAGGTCAGGTCGATGTGCCGAAACCAGCGATGGTACAGCGCCTGTGCGCCACCCGAGGGACGTCGGCGGTCCTGCTCTGAGGGACTCCCGGTGATGCCTCGCCTACCCGGCTAGCTAACTATCCACCGCAGACTCTCAGCGCCAGGGCCTCGACGCCAGCGGGCGACAGGTCGTCGCTGGTGAACAGTGCCGGCGTCGCGAAGCCACCATAGTTTCGCGTTTGCGAGCGATTGTAGAGCGGGTCATAGTGCAGTTCGAGCAGTTCGCTGACCAGTTCTCGCCACTGCGCGTGGCGCACGTAGTCTTGCCAGCGCTGGAGGGTTTCCACGCTGTGCAGCTTGCGCAAGGGGTGCAGGCAGGCATTTAGTCGCTCGGGAGCAAGCAGGAAATAGTCGTAGTCGCGCAAGAGAAAATCGACCCGGGCAGAAAAAGACGCTTCAATCGTGAAGCATTCGCCGCCGCGCATCGCTTCGATCAGCGCCGCCGGCACTTGCAGCGAACCGATTTTGCGGCTCTCGGCTTCGACATAGACCGGGCGGTCGGCGTCGAGCGCGCGCAGCGCGGTAAGCAGTTGCGACTCGAACATCTTCTGCGAGGGCTGCGCCGAGTCGGGCAGGACGCCGAGCACCGAACCCTTGTGGCAGGCAAGCTCCTCGAGATCGAGCACTTGCTCGCCGCGCCGGCCAATGGCCTGCAAAATGCGGCTTTTGGCACTGCCGGTGGCGCCGCAGAGGACCTTGAACTGCAGCTTTCGCGGTCGCTCGGCGAGTTCTTCGACGACCAGTCGGCGATAGGCCTTGTAGCCGCCTTCCAGCTGCTGCGCGTCCCAGCCGATACGCCGGAAAACGTGGGTCATGGCGCCGCTGCGCTGCCCGCCACGCCAGCAGACGATCAGCGGCCGCCAGTTCTTCGGGCGGTCGAGGAACTGCGCCTGCAGATGCCTGGCGATGTTGGTGGACACGTAGGCCGCGCCAAGTTTCTTGGCTTCGAAGGGCGACGCCTGTTTATAGAGGGTGCCGATTTCGATACGTTGCTGGTTGTCGAGTACCGGGCAGTTGATCGAGTACGGGATATGGTCTTCGGCGAACTCACCCGGCGAGCGAACGTCGATGATCTGGTCAAAGGAGAAAAGATCGCTGAGCTGCTCGAGGGTTGCAATATCGCGTTTCATAGGGCTGCGTGCATGCTCTGCGAGTCCTTGGCGTTACCGTGAAAGTCGCGCAAGCGACTCTCGATGCTCCCTTCTCCTCGCGGGAGAAGGGTCGGGGAAGAGAGGGAAAACGGTCATGGCTTTCATGATCTGGGGTATCTCGACCGTGATGACCGTTTGGCTGACAACCCGCTATTCTAGCAGCGGCGCCAGCCCTTGCCAGACGTTGTCGAGCAGCTGGGGCTGTGCGGCTGCGGTAGGGTGCAGATTGTCGGCCTGAAACAGCTGTGGTTTGGTTGCCACCCCTGCCAGCAGGAAGTCGACCAGCGCGGCCTGGTGGGCTGCAGCGACGGCGCCGAAAGTCTTCTCGAATTCAGTCGCGTAAGCACCATAGTTGGGTGGGATGCGCTGCCCGACCAGGAGCACCTGCGCCTTGTTCTTCTGGGCGCTGCTGACGATGGCGCTGAGGTTCGCACGCAGCTGTGCCACCGGCAGGCCACGCAAGCCGTCGTTGGCGCCGAGAGCGATGATTACTACCTGCGGCGCGTACTTCTTCAGCGCCGCGGCGATGCGTGTGCGGCCTCCGGCGGATGTTTCTCCCGAGATGCTGGCATTGACGACGCTATAATCGAGCTTTTTCTCCTGCAGGCGTCGGGCTAGCAAGGCTGGCCAGGACGCATCCTGGCGGATACCGTAGCCCGCGGAAAGCGAATCGCCAAAGACCAGTATGGTGCGCGCCGCCTGTGCAGCCGGGGCAAGCAGCAACAGTCCGGCGAGCAGCAGGGAGCTAAATATCGGGAAACGGAGCATAGTAGTGTGCTAGGAGAAGTAGCAGCAAAAGTGATTGAGGTCCGCGATCTGGCCAAACGGGTCGATAGCGGCGGCCAGCCGTTGACCATTTTGCACGAGATTTCGTTCGCCGTCGCGGCGGGCGAAACCGTGGCTATCGTCGGCGCCTCGGGCTCCGGCAAGTCGACCCTGCTTGGTCTGATGGCTGGCCTCGACCAGCCGAGCGAGGGCTCGGTGACTCTGGCGGGCGAGAACCTGGGGATGCTGGATGAGGATGAGCGTGCCGTATTGCGTGGTCGAATGTTGGGGTTCGTTTTTCAGACCTTTCAATTGCTGCCGTCGCTGACGGCGATCGAAAATGTCATGTTGCCGCTGGAACTGGCGGCTGCGGGCAACGCTCGCAGTGAGGCTGAGCGCTGGTTGCAGCGCGTCGGGCTGGCACACCGTCTGCAGCATTATCCGAAACATCTCTCGGGCGGTGAGCAGCAACGCGTGGCGCTGGCGCGTGCCTTTGCCCCGCGGCCAAGACTGGTGCTGGCCGACGAGCCGACCGGCAACCTCGATGCGGTGACCGGGCATCAGGTGATCGACCTGATGTTTGCCATCAATGCCGAGAGCGCGACGACGCTTATTCTGGTTACCCATGACGAGGAAATTGCCGCCCGTTGCGCGCGTCGTCTGCGCATGGAGGCAGGGCAACTGGAAGAAATCGGCAGCGAGTCGCTGAAAATGTCGTAACAGGCTGGGCGAGAAACGAGGCGCCGAGGAAGGAGATGCCCCCTTTTCCTTCCGCGCTGGCAGTAACCACGGTAGTTCAACAGCTTAGGAATCTTATGTCGCTGATGGTCGAACGAGTAGCAAACCTAAAGACGCCCGAAGAGTGCGCCATGTTCGAAAAGAATGTGCTCGAACGCGGACGCCCCGATCTGGCCGTAGCGGCGCGCAAGCGCGCGCTCGAACTACGTGCCGAGAAGTACGGCGCCGGCAGCGAGCCCGAGCGGCATTGTCTGGAGGCTGTCTATGCCTACGAAGGCGTGCTCTCTGCCAGGAACGGCAAGGCCACGCGCGACCTGCGTACGTGGCAGCTGATCAAGCGTCATGGCATCATCGGCGCCGTCGAGCGTGCCGTGAGTCGCGAACCGGATGTTAACGGCTATGCGGCGCTGCTCAACTTGGGTCTCGAGGACTACGCTTTCGAGGAAGTCGTCCTGCGCCACGCCGATCTCTTCACCCCGGCGACCGTCGAGTGTTCGCGGACGCGCATCGACGGCTGGAAAACGCCCGCCTGAGCGCGCGCTCAGGTGCGGTTTTCGCGCAGCATGCCCCGGGCAGCGTCAAGGCCGCTGCGCACGGCCGCTTCGAGCGTTGCCGGGTAATCGGCGCAGACATAATCGCCGGCCAACCACAGGCCGCTGCGCGCGGTCCGTGCGGCCGGGCGCTGCAGACCGGGGCGGCAGGAGAAAGTTGCCCGCTGTTCGCGGATCACCTGTTGCCATTCGATCGCCGGTAGCGGGGTGTGCAGGGCTGCCGACAGTTCGCCGTCGAGCTGCGCGGCCAGTGTCTGCCTGTCGAGCTCCTCCCAGGCGCCATGGCCGCTGAGCACGAAGGCGATCACTCCAGGCGTGCCGCATAGCGCCCCGCGATCGAAAACCCACTGCCCGATTTGACCGCTGTCAGGCGCCGCCAGGCCAAGCATCGGGAAAGGCAGGCGCAGCGGCGGGGAGTAGCCACAGTAGACGGTGGCGATCGGCTCGAAGCCGTAGCCGGCAAGCAGCCGTGCGGTCTCGGCCGTGGCTTGCTGGCCGGCGAGCAAGGACGCCGCGTGTTGCGGGCCGACGGCCAGGAGTACGCAGTCGAAGCGTTCGCCAGCGAGCTCGAAACCGTCGTCAATGGCCTCGATGCGCGTCGACAGGCGGATCTGCCCACCGTGCGCGGCAATGAAGCGGGCGGCTGCGGCCGGAAACACCTGCTCGAGATCGGCTGCCGGCAGCAGCAGGTCAGTGGCGGCGCGGCCTCCGCCGAGCGTGTCACGTAGCGTATTGACGAAAATTTGCGCCGATGCCTGCTGCGGCGAGGTGTTCAGCGCGGCCAGACAGAGCGACTCCCACAGGTACCGGCGCAGCGGGCCGTTTTGCTTATGGCGGTCGAGCAGCGTGCTGACCGTGCAGTCGGCATCGAGGCGGTAGTCGACGCGCTGCAGAGAACGCATGAAGCCCACCGCGCCGATCTTCTCGGCAAAGCTGACCCCACGCGCACCGAGCAGGCCTGTCGCGAGGTGCAGGGGGGCCGGCAGCCGGGGCAGGCGCATGCGGAAGTGGCTGTTCCTGCCGGCGGGGAAATTCAGTTCGAGCGGCAGGCGCTTGAGCAGTCGCTCGGGATCGGCGCCGACGTCCTTCATCAGGCCCAGCGTTTCGCGGTAGGCACCGATGAGAAGATGCTGGCCGTTGTCCAGACGCTGGCCGTGCGCTTCGACGCTGCGCGCCCGGCCGCCGAGTTGTCTGGCGGCCTCGAACAGGGTCACCTGTGCGCCTGCGCGGGCCAGCTCGACGGCGGCGGCGAGACCTGCCCAACCGCCGCCGACGATCGCCGCTCTCATCCCCGCACCCAGGTTCGCCAGGCGATCCACAGCTTGCGTATCGGAGTCAGCGAGGTGCGCTGGCTGAGGACTTGATAGCCGTCGCGCTTGATCTCATCGAGCAAGGTACGGTAGATCGCCGCCATCACCAGGCCGGGACGTTGCGTGCGCCGATCGCTGGCCGGTAGGGCGTCGATGGCTTGCGCGTAATAGCTCTCGGCACGCTCGACCTGGAAAGCCATCAGGCGCTCGAAGTTGTCGCTGTGGCGCGCGTTGAGAATGTCGGCGGCGGGCACTTCGAAGCGTTGCAGCTCGTCGATCGGCAGGTAGATGCGTCCCATGCGCGCGTCTTCGCCGACGTCGCGAATGATGTTCGTGAGCTGGAAAGCGACGCCCAGATCGTGCGCGTACTTCTGCGTCTTGCGGTCCTGGTAGCCGAAAATCTCGGCCGCCAGCAGCCCGACGACGCTGGCGACGCGGTAGCAATAGAGCGACAGCGCCTTGAAGTCGAGATAGCGTGACTGCTGCAGGTCCATCTCCATGCCGTCGATGATCTCCTGCAGTTGCTCTTCCGGGAGGTTGAAGCAGGCGCAGGCCGACTGCAGCGCCTGACTGACCGGATGTTGTGGTTTGCCGCCGTAGACACTGCTCAACTCCTGGCGCCACCAGGCCAGCTTGGTGGCCGCGATCTGTGGATCGTGGCATTCGTCGACGACATCGTCGACTTCACGGCAGAAGGCATAGAGCGCGGTGATCGCGCGCCGCTGGTCTGGCGGCAGGAAGAGAAAGCTGTAGTAGAAGCTGGAACCGCTGCGGGCGGCTTTCTGTTGGCAGTAGTCGTCGGGGGTCATTCGCAATCTCTAGAGGGGCACGTGGCCGCAATTTTCACATGACTTGCGCGCCTTGCCGCACTTACATGAGCAGGCTGCGGCTGCCGATGAACAGGTAATCAGCCGCGCCCAGCTGCGGACGCTGCCGGAAAACGTCGCCACGAGCCTGCTCTATCCTTTCCAGGATGCGCAGACCGCCTTGCACCGTCAAGCGGATTTCCCAGCCCATGCGGCCCGGCAGCTGGTGGACCAGCGCTGCGCCGGCGTTCATCAAGTCGCGTGTGCGCCTCACCTCGAAGGTGAGCAGTGCCGTCCAGTCCGCACTGCAGCGTTCGGCGGCGATCTGTGTTTCGCAGATGGCGAAGCGTTCAAGGTCGCATTGTGGCAGGTAGACGCGGCCCTTCTGCCAGTCGATGGCTATATCCTGCCAGAAATTGACCAACTGCAGCGCTGTGCAGATGCAGTCCGAGCGGCGCAGGTTTTCTTCGCTGGCACGCCCGACGAGGTGCAGCAGCAGGCGTCCGACCGGGTTCGCCGAGCGCCGACAGTAGTCGAGCAACTGCGGGTAGTCGGCGTAGCGCTTGGTAACCACATCCTGGCTGAAGGCGTCGAGCAGGTCGCGAAACAAGGCTGTCGGCAGCTGCCACTCGGCGATGACTTCGGCCAGCTCGTTGAACGCCGGCCGCAGGGGCGCTGCGCCGCGTTCGATACGTTCGATTTCATGGCCATAGTCGGCGAGACCCTGCAGGCGTTCCGCGTCGCTGGCGTCCCCTTCGTCGGCAATATCGTCGGCGCCGCGCGCAAAACGGTAGATGGCCTCAATCGGCCGGCGCAGTCGTCGCGGCAGCAGGAGCGAAGCAACAGGGAAGTTTTCGTAGTGATCGACAGGCATCGGTGGCGGCTGGGGGAGGGTGATGGCGGCGCGGTGCTCAGGGCAAATGGGTCCGCGCAGCCTATGCGCAGGGAAATGCGCGGCTCGGGACGCCAGTATAAGTCGCGTATGGAACGGAATCATGGCAACAGCACGCGCGCCGCAAATGGGAGGGCTGCGTCAGATGCGACTCAGCAGCTCGGTTTTCCTGGCCGCGAATGCCTCGTCGCTGCGCGCAGATCGGCCGGCTGTCACCGGAGCTGCCGGGCCCTGGCGGCACGCACAGGATGACCGCAGCGATTGGCCCGCAGTCGCCCTGCTGCTGTTCGCTCCCCGAGTGGTTCTGCCACTCGTTGGGCAGATGGCTGCCCTGGCCTTGTAGCTGAAAGCTGCCGCTGCGGATCAGGCCGGACTGCGTGGCGACCAGCTTCGACAGCTCCTTGCACTGGCCGTCGACGCGCTCTTTCAGGTAGTTGTCGAAGATGTCCGAGACGACGATCATGCCGCCACGCATCCACCGACCAGAGCCTTAGAACCCGGGGTGAGTGAACTGCGTCATGCTGCCGTTGCCGTTGATGACTGATTCGAGCATGCTCAGTACGGCATTGGCGCTGAAGCCGTGAAAGCGGCCGATTTCGCCGATGACCTGCCGGATGGCCCTGCCCAGCGACGCTCTGGAAGCTGGCCAGAGGGGTCATAGTGATGCTGCGCCTCCAGCGGTTGAAATAAATAGGTCGCCGGTGGTAGGGTCGGAAATCAGCTCGAACGACTGCCTGACGCTGCAGGCTAGGGGCAGGGAATGGCGGGCAAGCGCTCGCCGCAGGCGACTTTATCCACAGATTGGTCGTTACCGACTCTATCCGGCGCCTGATGGGTAGGCGGCGTCCTCGCTAGCCGCCTCACATGGGGCCAGTTCACGAAACGCAAGAAATCGCATGCCAAGCGAGGCCGCATGAATTACCCCGAGGAATGAGACCAGCGGCTGAACGGGTCCGGGATACGCTGGAGCGAAGTCGGTACGCATGCGGTGTGCGACATTCGCGCGCCGTACCGCGGCGAACACAGCCGGTGGATCGACTTCTGGCGACGATCCGCGGCCGCTTGATAGAAACGTCCACCAACGACAGTGACGCCGACCCAGCTCAAAGACAGAATCCCATTTCCACACGGTGTCGGCTACCGACGCTGCAGGACCAAAAGACCGTTCGCCGGAAGCCGAAGTTGAATCCGCCCGTTCGACACCGGGATGACCGCCCCAAAGTTTCCGACGTCGCTGCCACCGTAGAACCCCGCGTCACTGTTGAACGTCTCCTGCCACCAGCCCGAGGGGAGGCGATCGCTCGACGTATCGATCACGTACCCATCCCAATAGGGGGTGTTGCGGAAACACGCGATCACAAGTAGGTCATTGCTGCCCTCCCGCCTGGTGAACGCGATCACCCGGGACGGGTTCCAGGCGTGGATTACGTCGAGGTGGTGTGACTTCGCCGCCGGGTTCGACCGCCGCAGCCGGATAAGGTCCTGGTAGTAGCGGAACATCTTCGCTCCGGCCCCGGCCCGCTCCCCGTGCAAGTCCTCCTTGCTCGTGCTGATCGTGTTGTACTTCGCCGCTTTCTGCGCCACGATCTCCTCACCCATGAAGAACATCGGGGTGCCCGCCGAGAGGATCGAAAGCGCGGCGACTACGCGGCAACGTGCCTCGGCGCACGCGCGGGTGCCGCCGACGAGCGGCGCGCGGTTTACCGCAACCAAGCTGGTCCGCGCGCTGTTCTCAGCGTTCCCGGCTTCGTCGTGCGACTCATGGTATGCGACTTTCCCGGTCCGGGTCATCAGGAGTTCGCTGGCGAAGGACTGGAGCGGGAGCGGCCCGTCGTGCCCGAACCCGGCCTCCCGCAGCACACGGGCGGCCTCCGTGTTCGCGTCACCGATAAGGGAGTGATAGAACGCGGCGTACCACGTCGTGTCGAACCCCAGCCCGCCCACGTGCGGCAGCTTCGTCACCGCGTCCCATCCGGTGTGGTCCTCCGCAATCAGCAGAACCGACGGCCGCAGCATCTTTAGCGTCCGACTCCACTCGCGGAGGAACTTCGCCCCGAACTGGTTGGCGGCACTGACGCCATACCCGTTGGCGTTTAGGCTGTTGTCGCGATGGATAGCCTGCGTCAAGTCCACCCGCAAGCCGTCGATGTGGAACTCCTCGACGAACTCAGCAGCGCTGCTGATGAAGAGCTGCCGGACCTGCTCCTCCCAGAACCGCGGTGTATACCCGCTCGACCCATTGTTCAGATATCCGCCGGCCGGGAACGGGTAGTCGGAACTCTGCCCTTCGTACCAGTAGTAAATGTTCTGCTCGGGCGTGGTCGAGTCATATTGCCACTGCGCCCGTTCGGCGTTCCCATCGTAATGATTGTAGACGACGTCCTGGATGACCGCGATCCCGCGCCGGTGGCACTCGCGGACGAAGTGCTTGTACTTGTCCCGCCCGCCGGCGCTCGACTCGATGACGAAGTGGTGGGTGTCCCCATACCCCCAGGCCAGGGTACCGGAGAACTCGGAGACGGGCAGCAACTCGACGGCGTTCACCCCGAGGCTGGTGAGGTAGTCGAGCAGCCCCATCGCATCGTCGAGAGTACCGGGTCCGGTGTCAGGGTAGCCGAGCGACCCGATGTGCAGCTCGTAGATGACGAGGTCGTTGGGCCTGCTCGGAACCGGCTTCCCTGGGGTGAACTCCCTCGCCCAGAACTCGTCGTCGGTGATGAGGGCTGGCGGCTCGGTGGTCGGTTCGAACTCCTTCCGCACCACGTCCTGGTCGATAACCACGCTGCAGCTGACTGTTCCGTCGAGGCTGTCCGGGTGTCCGTCCCACGTCCCACCGTCCGGGTTGTGCTCGCCGCGGCCGATCTGCCAGCGGGAATGGATGTCGGTCCGGTAGACGGTGGTCCCCTGTGCGTTCTTGATCCGAAACATGTACGGGACGCCGACGTAGTCGGAGAAGTGACCGGCGGGGACGCCCTCCCAGATTCCGCCGCCGACGGGCTGCATCGGGACCGCCTGGCGCGCCGGATCCGTCCCGTCCCCGCTGTTGGTGATGTATCCGTTGTCCGTGCGCCCGAACACGACCGCCACCTCCGAGGCGTGCGGAGCCCAGAGAGAAAACCGCAGGCGAGGCGGACCACCGTCCGGGGGGTAGCTCTTTTGGGCTCCGAGCCGGCGGGCATAGGTGAAGTAGTACCGCTCGCCCGCCGTCTCCCCGGCCGCCGGAAAGGTGACCCGGCGGTTCCGGTCCTGAGCGTTGGCGTCATTGACCTCGAGGTTAATTCCCCAGGTGTTGGAGCCCCCCGGCCCGGCAAATCGCACCCCCCAGCGGTGCATCTCGCCCGCCCGGTCGTCGGGAACCGTCACCGTTGTGGTGAAGGCAGGGCACCCGTCATCACCGGTCATTGGGGTCATGGGAGTGGGGACCCAGTTGTTCCAACTGCCCACGAGCTGCGGGTTGCTGAAGATGTCCCGCTTCAGCCCTGTCAGGTACGTGAATTGAACAGTGATCATGGCGGCTCCTCCAAATGGGGGAATGCAAGCAATTTCCGACGGCTGTCAGCGGCACATCGGCAAATTCTCTCGCCGCCGTCAGCGGTAGTCAATAGCGCAATTCGTGGCCGATTTCGTGTTGATCGCTCCAGGAAAAAGGCAAGAATCGGCCTCTTGATGCACTGCCTGGAATCAACCGAGCGGCTGCAGCTGCCGTTCGGGAGCGCCAACTTGCACCATCGTCAACGTCGCCGCTTGGCCGTTCTCAACGTCCATCCATAACGGCCAATTGCGGCCGTGCGCCTATCCGCCAGAGCAGCCATCTAAACGGCCGTATGCAATGCTTTGCATACGGCCGAGAACCGGACCGACAGCGAACAGAGCCGGGCGGCGGGTTCCGGACCACTTAGCCGACGTTCGCGCTGGGCGATTGTTCGCCGCCCCGGCGTCTTTTGAAGTTCGTGGATTTGATCGATGAAGGCATCCTGGCTGTCGTAGTCACCGCCGCCGCCGCCAC
>JEMX01000080.1:3610-3741 GCA_000585055.1 Candidatus Accumulibacter appositus | reverse complement strand
GTGCTCGAAGGCATCCTGAAGGCCGTCCTCGAAGCCCAGGGCGAGCGCGCGACACCGGAACACCTTGCCGCCTTGACCGTCGATCTGTATCAACACGCCATGATTCTTGACCAGCGGGAATAACTCCCCGG
>JEMX01000080.1:2850-3540 GCA_000585055.1 Candidatus Accumulibacter appositus | reverse complement strand
TCTGCTCCCGCTTCCGGCAAGTGAAGCGTCATCCCCTCTACCGACCCAACGCAGTTCGGCGTAACGAACAAGGCTCAAGCCTGCCGACGTGCAGCAGGCGATGGACCGCAACCAGTTGGGTCCGCGATCAATCGCCTGAAAGAGGGTGCCCCGGAACCCCACCTGCGGGGCAACGCAGAGGCCCCACCAGAAAAGCTCAGCGAATGCTCACTGTCCGCGCCTTCCACGTCGGCGCTTGCCACCGGTAGAAGGCCGACAGCGACGTCGGTTTGTCGGCCCAGCGCTCGACTTCGAGGCTGGACACGCTCAGCAACTCGAAACTTACCTTGTAACGGCCGTCCACCTTCGCCTCACGGGCGGCGAGCATCTTCGTGCGGCCCGGCACCCATCCGGCCCCGGCACCCATCCGGCGAATTCGACGTAGGCAAGCTCGGGGGTGTCTGTCGCCGGCGGTACGACATCGAGGATCCAGCCCGTCGGTTCCTGGCGAAAGACCCACATCTCGCGCCAGGTGTCGAGCGGCTGAACCGCCAGGGTCAGGGCGGCACGCTCGGGGTGGGCGACGGCCGATGCCGACCAGACGATGCCGTAGGTACAGCGGCTGAGAAGCGGGTTCTTCACGTCGTGGCGCGCATCGACCAGATGAACGCAGGTCTCGCCTGGCTCACCGGGAGTGGTGACGATCCCGAG
>JEMX01000080.1:2486-2811 GCA_000585055.1 Candidatus Accumulibacter appositus | reverse complement strand
TCGAGCGGGAGCCCGGGCTCGGTAGCCCAGCGCGAAGCGCCCACACGAATCGAGGCGTCGCTGTAGGTCGCGGCATCGCTTTCCGCCAACTCGTGTTGGTTGATCGCCGCCAGTTCGTTCACCGCGCGGTTGCCTGCCTCGGCAACGGCCGCGGTGCCGAGTTCGGAGCGCCTCGCCCTTTGCCAGGCGAGACTTGCCCACACCCCGGCCTTGCGCAGGTGCAGGCGGTTCTTGAGGACCTCCGGGAGCTGGGACGTTTCGATCCGGTCCAGTACTTCGGCCCGCCAGTTGTCGAGGGCGAACCGCTCGACCGGCGTCAGCCTCG
>JEMX01000080.1:1418-2460 GCA_000585055.1 Candidatus Accumulibacter appositus | reverse complement strand
TCGTGACGAGTGAGCGCCAGCGCTGCCAGCGCTTTCTGCAGATCGCTCGCCGGCAGCGCGAGAACACGGCGGAAGGCGTCGCCGTCGTAGCAGAGCTGGACTTGATCGTCGCGCTCGACGCTGACCATGGTCACGCCGTAAGCGGCGGCGACTTCGAGATGTTCGCCAACGGCGCTGTCGGGTCTCTTTGCCCGGCGCGAGCTGGCGCTTCGGGCGAGACGTTCGGCGAAGGTGCCGAGCGCGTCGAACACTTCGCCATCGATGGCTTCGGCGGGTGCTGCCTTGAGATAGGCGGCGGCATAGCTGATGCCCAGGGCTTCCGCCCCTGGCGTGTCGCGCAGAAAACGGACCACGGCAAGCAGTTCGGGAGCGTTTTCCGGTTTCAGCGACTGCGGCCGAACCTGGCTCGCGCGAACGTAGCCGGCACGTTCCCGGCGATGGTCGTAAACCTGCAGGTAGTCGCCCTTGGTGCCACGGATTTCCAGGCTGTCACCCTGCCACAGCACGGCATGCTGGGCAGCGCTTTCCCTCGGGGCGGCACGCAGACCGGCCTGATCCTGGGTGACGATGGCGATGATGGTGAGTGCGGTAGCCAGCATGGTCATTGCCCTCCCTCGGAACTATCCTCCGCTGCGCGACCGTCCGGCGCCCCATAGCGTCCTGATGGCGCAGGCGTCACTCGGCCGCTACCGAGCAGGGCGGCACCGATAAAGCCGCCGTCGCGCGGTGGTGGCGCGATGATCACCGAAATCTTGTCGGAGAGCTTGTCGGCCATCGTTTTCTGGATCAGGAGCGGATGCTTGTCGATCAGCGCGCCGTCACGCGCCAGCTGTTCGCTGGCGACTTTTCCCATGCGCTCCTGCCGATACGCTTCGGCGTCGGCCAGCTGCCGGCGCGAATCGGCTTCGCCGGCCGCCTCAATGCGACGCGACTGGGCGGTGGCTTCGGCGCGCTTGATCCGGGTCACCTTCTCGGCCTCTGCTTCGAGCCCGCGTTGCTCGATCTCTTTCTGCTTGAAGGGCAGGACGTGCTTCATCGCTTC
>JEMX01000080.1:0-1386 GCA_000585055.1 Candidatus Accumulibacter appositus | reverse complement strand
GCGATGATTCGCTCCTGGGCGGCGGCCTCGGCAGCGGTTTCCCGGCGCACCTTCTGGGCCAGCGCTTCGAGTTCGCTTTGCTTGACCTGCTTGTCTTTGAGCTCCAGCGTGTAGCGCATCTTTTCGCTGGCAAGTTCTTCGGCGAGCAGGGTTTCCATGCCTGACCGGTAGTCGCGCGGCAGGTCCACCTTGCCCAGGGTCACCGATTCCAGAACGATCCCGTCGGCCGCCAGGCGGGGTTTCAGTTCGCGCTCGATGGACTCCTGAATGTCCTGGCGTTTGCTGGAGAAAATCTCGCGTACGGTGTAGCGGGACAGGGTTTTGTAAAGCACACCTTGCACCACCGGCTCGACGATCTCACCGTTGACGTCCTCGGGCAGGTTCCGGGCCACGGCCGCGATCTGTTTCGGGTCAAGCGCGTAGCGTACCGAGATGTCGATGCCCAGTGAAAGCCCCTCCACCGACTGGAAAGGCGCCGGGCCGTTGGCTTCGAGTCCATCGATCGGGCGATAGACCTGGTCGCGCAGCGAGAAGCGCCGCAGCTCGTGGATATGGGGAATGACGACCGCGGCGCCTTCGTGCACTTCGACCGAATCGCCGGTGAGCTGATTGAGGCGGATGCCGACTTCCCCACGACCGATGCTCTGCACCGGGGGATTCGTGTAGAGGGCGTAACCGCCGGCGGTGAGCACACCGAGCGTGGTGAGACCAAGGGCGTGACGACGGATGGCGCTGCCGCAGCTGACAGCCAGCGAACCGGCACCAGTCGCCGCGCAACCCAGCGCGTTGCGAACGTTTTGAGCGATCTTTGTGAGCTGTTCCGACATGATGTTTCTCCCCACGGGCTGATCTTCGATGAATGGGACGAGTGCCCCGCCGTGGGGTCGGGAAGATCGGTCCGCACCCCGGTTCGGCATGGAATCCATGGTCGTCCAAGTGCCGTGGAGGATTCAAAGGCGACGCGGGGGCAGTTTCGTCACAGGCCGGCGGCTTTTCTACCGGGACGTTCCTATTTCTTCAGGGGTGTGAACAAATCTTCACAACCTGGCCGTGAACGCGCCCGTCAAGCGGGGGGATCTGCGACGTGTGCAGGCGGCTGAAGAGCCCTTCCCTGCCTCGGCGAAATTCGTCCTTCGTGGTCGCTTTTCGAATCCCGCTGGGCCGACCGTTTCCATAGCATCCGGTGCACTGGCGGCGCACTGAGCGCGCGAAGGAACCTTGAACGCTCCTCTTGTGTGCCTGCAGGTTTCCTGCAGTGCGTCTGCCAGGCTTCGCTGCCCACTTCCGGGCACGCTGGGTAATGACGTGACCCAGGAGAAAACCTGACATGACAGTTCTCGGAATCGATATCGGCTATTCCAACCTCAAGTTGGCCTGCGGTGACCC
>JEMX01000079.1:877-1599 GCA_000585055.1 Candidatus Accumulibacter appositus | reverse complement strand
TGACTGTAGAGTCCCCTCATTCCAGGCCAGCCGCAGGGCGACAGCCAGCCGTACATGACGCTTGCTGGCAAAACCGAAGCCGATTCGGTAGGGTCGACCGCTGCCGATGCGCGACTCGTAAAAATGACTGGAGACCTGAAAGAACGGTCCGCGACGGGTCAACAGGCCTCGGACTTCGGGCGCGACCATGACATCGCCAAGCTGTATCGCGGCCACGGCTTTTCCTTCGTGCAGCAGGGTACGTGGCGTTCCTCCGCAGAGTGCCACCAGGTGGCCATGCTCGTCCCAGAGGCCCGTCGCCTCCGCACCGCCATCGCCATACTTCCAGCGGAACCAGGCGGGAGTGGCGCCCGCGCTGAACACCCGGTTGTGCAGCGCCAATACGTCGGCCTGGTCTTCGAGAACGATATCCCGACGGCTGAAGGACAATTCGCCAATGCGCATGCTTTGGTCAAAATTCATCATGCCGTGAGCCATGCGTGCTTCAAGGTGACCACCCCCTGCTCAACGCCTTGCTGCGTCACGTCGAGGCTGATGCTCTGGTCCGCCAGGTCATAGATGTGTAATCCCTTCTCACAGAACAGGTAGGAAGTGATCGAATAGCGCCCCTTGAGCAACGGCAAGGCCGGGAAGACCACCACGCAGCGGCCATGCCCCTGCGCATCCATCGACAGCGTCACCCCGTCGTTATGCGAACTGGCGCTGGCTACGACCCTGTGCGC
>JEMX01000079.1:0-828 GCA_000585055.1 Candidatus Accumulibacter appositus | reverse complement strand
AGGAAGCAGGCTCGGGTCGATGGCGAACTCGATGGTGACCGAAAGCTCGCTCACCCCGGATACGGTGCTGACCCTGGTGCCGCATACGCCTTCCGCACAGGCAGTGGCCCGAATGATGCGCCCTCCGCCAGCGTGAGCCACGGGTCTGGCGCGCCCGGTCTCCTCGCCTCCGGCGGGACTTTCGAGGCTGGCAGCGTAGGCCGAGGTCACTTCTGCCGCAGGGCCTTGCATGCGCAAGCGGCCGTGTTCGATCCACAAGGCCCGGTGGCACAGCACCTCCACCGAGTAGATCGAGTGCGAGCAGAACAGGATGGTTTTGCCGGCCTCCTTCATGCCCATGATGCGATCGAAGGACTTGCGTGCGAAGGCGCCATCCCCCACGGAGAGCGCCTCGTCTATCACCAGAATGTCCGGATCCACACTGGTCGCCACAGCGAAAGCCAGGCGAACGAACATCCCGCTGGAATAGGTTCTGACCGGTTGGTCGACGAAATCGCCGATGTCCGCAAAGGACAGAATGTCGTCCATGCGCTTATGCACTTCGTCGCTGTTCAGCCCGAGGATGGCGGCGTTGAAATAGACGTTTTCCCTGCCAGTGAAATTGGGATTGAAACCGGCGCCCAGTTCCAGCAGCGCTGCGACCCGCCCGCGCACCGCCAAGCTTCCCTCCGTCGGCTCCAGCGTACCGCAGATCATCTGTAGCAGGGTGGATTTTCCGGCACCGTTACGGCCCACCAGACCCACCACTTCCCCCGCCCGGATGGCAAGATCGACACCCCGCAACGCCCAGAACTCCTGGTGGTAGGAACGAAAACGGCCGAAAAGCAG
>JEMX01000078.1 GCA_000585055.1 Candidatus Accumulibacter appositus | reverse complement strand
CGCCAAAAACCCGCCGCCATTTGTTGCCGCCAGATTTCTGCGGATCTACTCAGCCGCTAACAATAGGCCCTGACGACCCGATAGGCCACGGAATCACTGCGCGCATGCAACTCCTCTTCGGAGCGGAATTGCCGGAGCAAGGCCTTCGCCGCGCTCTCCTGCTCAGCACTTCCCTGCGCAGCGCTTCCCTGCCCGGCGTCTTCTTCGGCCAGCAGCTGTTCCAGATGCGTTTTCCAGCGCGCCAGCAACAAACCGCGATCATCGAGCGCGATGGCCAGGAAATCGCGCTCGGTGAAGGAATCGCGGGCGAACAGGGCATCGCGGATTTGCTTGGCGCGCGCACCCAGGTCATAGCCGCCGTTGCCGATCCGCCGGAGCATCTCGCCCGAGGCGACGCGGTTGTTGGCGGTCCATAGGCGGCCTGCCGCCGGGTTCATCAGCAGCGCCGCCGGGTTCATCAGCAGCGGGTATTCCGCCGCCGGCAGGTAGCCTTGCCACGAACAGGATCCGTCAGCGAAACTGACTGGTTCCTCACCGTCACAGCCGACACGCCTTGGCAGGGCGCCAATAATCGTCCAGGCGAGATTGCCGGCGCTGTCGACCAGCAGAATGTTTTGCGACGGCAGACGCGCCCTGTTGGCCACCGGGATCGCATCGGCGACATTCGCGCTTGTCTCCAGGCCAAGAATGCCGAAATCAACGGCCTGCGTGACGTCATGGGCCAACCATTTGACGACGAACTTGCGACCATCGTCGCCGGGGTTGGCCACCGGTCCCCAGATCGTCTTTTCAATGCGTACCGACTGCGCTGCCTGGCCTTTGACGTCGATGCTTTCCTCAAGGATTTCCAGGGCAAGTTCGCCGTGCGGCGTCAAATAGCTTCCCGGACGTTCCTGTTCAAGGACGATTACGTCGCTGAAGTCGCCATAGCTGTTGGTGTAACCCCAGGCGATTTTTCCGTTGCTCCCGGCGACGATGAGTGGCACCCCCGGCACGGAAACGCCGGTCACCTGATGTCGGTATCGATTCCCGCCTGGCTCCTCTTCCCCATAGCGAATCTGCATACGAAACCAGATATTTGGCACCCGCAACTTCAAGTGCATGTCATTCTGCAGCATCGCCCCGCCGTGATCGCTCAAGGCACCCGAAACAGCCCAGCTATTGCTCCCCGGGAGGGACGGCTCCGGACGGTCGCGCGCCTGCAGCGGCAGTTCCAGCTTTGCGGACCAGTTCGCCAGGCTCGATTCCTCGGGAATCGCCGGCGGCAGCAGCGGCTCGCCCCACAGCGGCGCGTCCCACTCGGTTCCCCTGCCGCGCACGAAGGCATAGAGGGACTCGGGAACATGCTCCTTGACGTTCAGCCGCGTCAACTTCTTTTCCGGTGTGGGCGGCTGCAGGACCAGGTACATCGCGTACGCGGTCAGGATGCTGTCCTCGGCCGTCCAGTCGACGGGGTCCGCACGCAGTACCCAGTATTCGAATGGCTTGGAACCAAGGCGGTGCAAGCCCTCGTTCACGCCCCCCACATAGGCCGCCAGGATTTCGGACTCGGGTTGGGAAAGCTGAGCAGCGATGACGCGAGCACGCGCACGCAGTTGGTGAATCCGAACATCCTTGTCAGCCTCGACTGACTTGCCACCGAACAAGGCCGACAACTCGCCAGCCGCCTGACGGCGCATCAAGTCCATCTGGAAAAAGCGCTCCTGCGCATGCACGAAACCCATGGCCCTGGCCACGGCGGTACGACTGCTCGCCGCGATGGTCACCATGCCCAGCTCGTCGCGTGTGACGCTGACCGGCTCGTTCAGGTCGGCAATCGCCACGACGCCATCCAGGGCCGGCAGGCTGGCGCGCAGTTGCCAATACCCCCATGACGCCGCCAACGTGACCAGCAGCAGCCCGCCAAAAAGGACCCGGCGCACCACCGCGCGAGCAGGGAGTCTTGGTTTTTTTTGCATGCAGCAACGCTTTTCGAGTTCGGCCGACGAACCAGTCTAGCAAAAGACCACGCGGGCAGCGCCAGTAGCGCTGCTCGGCGAACAGCGGGGAAAACAGCCGGGCGAACCGGAAGAGCTCAAAACGCCAGCTGCAGACGGGCTCCGGCAACCGTGGCGTCGGGCAGCGAAAGCCCCGGATTGAGGATCCGCTGGAGCAGCGGCTGCACGATCACGCCGCGCGCGAGCTGCGCCTGGTAGGTCACTTCGACGACGGTTTCCGCGCTCGACGACAGCGGCGTGCCGAGCTCGCCGGCGAGAAATTCGCGCCCTTGCGGGCCGACGTGGGCACGTGTCGCGGCGATACCGAAAATATCCTCTTCGCGCCCGGCGAACACCCCCTGCCAGGCGATACCGGCACTGACCGAATAATCGATATTGTTGGTCTTGCCATCGGTGACACCATAGCGTACGAAAGCGCTCAGATTGCGACTGGAGCCGGGTACTCGATAGAGCGTCTGTTCGCCGAGGATGTAGGCGCCCCAGTGCGTCGTGGTTTTGGCATCACCGGCCGAGTCGACGGCTACCAGCTCCGGGAACTGCGGCGTAAAGCGCCAGGCGCCAAGGGCCAGCTTGCTGATCGGTACGAAGCCGTCCGCCTGGCTTACTGCCGGATCTGCCCCGCCGCGCGTCACGCCCAGCTCGACCGGACGCAAACCGACTTCGCCAATCAGCATGCTGCCGCTGCCCTCTTGCCAGCTGATGTTGGGGCCTGCCGTCGCCGCGCGCGCGCTCGGCACGCCGCGGGTCACGGCCAGCATCGCGTACCACGCCGGGTCGGGATCGATGCGCAGGCGAGCACCCCAGGCACTGGTCGGGTAGATCGAGGGGCCGGCCAGCGTGCCAAAGTCACCTGCTTCGGCGGACATCCCGAAGGACGGATGCAAGAACACGCCCGACGAATCGGTGACGTAGAACTCCGAATCGATCGGGTAGAGGCCAAGCAGTAGCGAGGCCTTGTCGTCGAGGAAGGACTGCCGCAACCAGGCCTGGAAAATGCCGCTGCGGTTGACCGGTGCTTCCATGTTGTCCACGCCCATCAGGCTGCCCACGTATTCGAGATTGACGCGCGCGCCGCTGTTGCTGATCAACTGCAGGTAGGCCGATCCGCCCTGCCAGCCCAACAGCTTTTCGCCGTCAAATTGCACGATCAGGTCGACGTGCCCCATATAGCCGCCGCCGCGTTTGCTACCGCCGCTGTTGTTGCGCAGGTAGTCGGCGGTATAGAGAAGCTCGAGCTCGACGCCGGCCTCGTACAGCCGCTGACGTGCGCCACCCCAGTCGCCGCCGAGCGTGCTTTCCCGCCAGTTCGGCGCAGCGACGACGCCGCTCTCGGCAGAGCCGGCCTCGCGCGCCGGCCCGCCCTCGCCGTCCCGGACTTCCCCCTCCCGTGTCAACGCCCCGGGAGCAAGCGCATCTGCAGCATGCGCGGCCAGGGCTTGCGCGAAAAGAACAGAGAGCAGCAGCGCGCTGCGCACGGCTCTGAGAGAAGGCTTGAGCATGAACATATGTTTTTTCCAAAAAAAGTGGCGTGATCCTGCCTCGCGAGGCAGGACGCTTGTCCCGGCGGCCCAATCGCAGCGAGGCTACAAGGCGGCGCCCATGAACTCTACATGAGAATCATTCGCATTACCATGTTTTTTGGCTGAATTTTTTACGCCCAAAAACGAGCGATTGCTAAATGCCCGGCATCCGGATACCGCAAATGAAAACCCGTGGGCGTGGGCGGGCATCGATAGCCAAGCGGGCTGCAGCTCACGCTCGCCGGTATCGACATCGATCAGGCGGTCGGAACATGCGCGGGAAGCGCGTCGCCCGCTCGCGCTAGGGCCGCCAAGCGCTCGCGCAACGCGGCGTGCCAGCGGTGAAGGGGGATGCGTAGCGCTCCTGCGGGTCCTGCCACAGGTCGAAGATCGGCGGCGCCGTTGCAACGTCCTTCTCCGCCCCCTTCCAGCCGAGATTCGAATCCACCGCCAGGCCGCCGGTGGCCTGACCGTCGTCACCGCCCAGGTTGAAGACCGCCTTGTAGTTGCCGACGCGCGCCGCGCCCGGGCTCCGCTCGCTCTCGGTGAAGTAGAACCAGGACTTGCGCCGCGACTTGCCGGTACCGAAAAGCAGCGGCGACATGTCGATGCTGTCGAAGATGATCTGCTTGCCCTCACGGTCGTTCTTCGGCAACTCGACGCCACCCAACTTGGCGAAGGTGGCCACCAGATCGAGGCCGCCGACGATGTCGTGGTTGCGTGCGCCGGCCTTGATCTTGCCGGACATGACGGCGATCGCCGGCACGCGGTTGCCGCCTTCGCGCAGCGTTCCCTTGGTGCCGCGGAAGGGGGTGTAGCCAGAGTCGGGGGAGACGTCCTGCCAAACGCCCTTAGGTCATGCTGGATCGATAAAGGGCCGACGACTCTATTGTTTGGCCGGGTTCTTCGTCTCTGACTGGAAAGAGAAAACCCGCTGCCAGTCATTCTTCATGCTGATGACGATCCAGCCCTTCTGCTTGGCTTCGTCCATCGTCGACTGGGAGAAGGTGCCGAACTTGGTGTCGGGCAAGCCGTTGGCAGGGCCGTAGGCGTATTCGCGTTCGGCGTCGTCATGCGACACGAGCATCATCAGCCGCGCGCCCTTGCCGGCCCCGGTCCATTCGAGCATCTCGCGGTCGCCGTCCGAATTGCCGAAGGCCGCGACCGGTCGCCGGCCGATGAACGTATTGATGCCGATCGGCTTGCCGGTCTTGTCATCGATGAAGTTGATCTCGGGCAGCCGCGTCAGCACCGGCTTGCCTTCCTGCATCTCGTACTTGGTCTTGATGCTCGAACCGATGACCTGCTCGGGCGGGATTCCGTAGACCGCCTCGGTCATCGGCCGCATGAACTCGATACCGCCACCGGATACGATATAGGTCTTGAAACCATTCGATCGCAGGTAGGCCAGCAGTTCGAGCATCGGCTGGAAGGTCAGCTCGGTATAGGGCTTCTTGAAGCGCGGATGGCGCGCCGTCTTGAACCAGTCGCTCACCATCACCTCGAACTCGGCTGTGCTCATGCCGGCGTGCGAGGCCATGACCAATTCAAGCAGCCCTTTTTCGCCTCCCGCCGCCAGCGCTTCGAGATCGTTGTCGAGCACCGCCTTGAAGGGCTGCTGGGTCTTCCACTCCGGGTGCTGCGGTGCAAGTTGCCGGATGCGGTCCAGCGCGAAGGCCAGCTGGGTATACATCGGGTGCTCCGTCCACAGCGTGCCATCGTTGTCGAAAGTGGCGATGCGCTCCGCGGGCGGTACGAATCCGGCGCTGGCCTTGTCGGTGGCCGTTTGCACGAACTTGACGATCGCTTGCCTGGCCGGCCCCTCGCGCCAGGAAGGCAGAGGGTCGGTGGTGGCAGCGGCAACCGGGGTCGACAATGCAAGCTGGCCAGCCAATGCCAGCACAGCCACGAGAAAATTGCGTAGGCGGATGTTCATTGCAGGTTCTCCCCGGTCATACAATCTGTTCAGCGCATGCGCGCGTAACTTGGTTTTTCTTGCGCGAAGAAATCTAACACAGCGCTTTTAACGACCGCAACCGCGTTGCCAGTCGTTCGTGCGGCCGCGAAGCCTCTTCGGGAATGTGGCACGACAGCGGCGCGAATTAACAGGCCGGCGGCGACGAGGACGGCAAGCGACTCGCAACGGTCTGCCAGGGATTTTCCAAACGCAAGGAGCGTATACGCTTTAATCTACTGAAGGAGCGACGATATCTGGGCCAATCACCGCCAAGCGGTCCGCGGCGAAGCCTGGCAGCCATCAATTTGCCGGGTAGTTCTCGACCGTACCAGCCAGAGGATTGAACAACTCAATGCGGGCGGGGGTAAACGGCGAACCAAAGGCCAGCGAGAGCGTTTTCGACGCCTCCCTCATTAATCAGGCTTCGGAGCGAAAAATGCGCATCCAATTGACTCGAACCGCGAACGCGTTCATGCCTTTTTCGAATCTGCGGCCTGGAGCGTATTGGTGTGCAAGGATTGTAGAGCGGCGAATCTGTCAGAGGCATCTCTTCGCACGAATCAGGCATCCGTTGATTAAAACAGGAGCGTTTCCATGAGCTTGCTTCGCCAGGCCAGCCAAGCTGGCAATCTTCGACGCTCCCGGCGGTATCGGTGCGGCCCCCCACTGACCATGCGCAGTCGCGTATATGGTTCATGGGACCCTTGGATTTGACGTCTTTCCGGGGCTGCTGCCGTAGACCGGTCGTTCGGCTTGTTTTGACAGGATTTTCGTTGGCCATCCGTCTGGAGGAAAGACGATGAATTTCAAGGACAAGACGGCGCTCCAGTTCGCGAAAGAAATGCTCGGTGGCCGTGAGTTCTCGACCGCCGACGCATGCATTCTGGTGAAACAGCTCAAGCACGAGCACGCCTTTGGCTACGCGCGCAAGGTCCTGGCGCGCGCGCGCAAGGGCAAGGTCGACAACGCGGATCTCGTGACCTGGCTGCGCCAGCAACACGCCCTGTGCACCTACAAGGACCCCGACCTGCCGGCTTCGACGCACTTCGAGCTCGCGCTCGAGATCCTCGGAACGGGTGAAGATCTTGCCGCGACCAGGAACCAGGAAACACTTGGGCTTGCCGGTGCGATCCACAAGCGAATGTGGGAGATCAGCGGCCAGCGCGACCACCTCGAATGGTCACTCAGCTTCTACCGCCGCGGCTACGAGGAAGGCGTCGAGCCGGACGGAGGCTACACGGCGATCAACGCCGCCTACGTCGCCGACCTGCTCGGAATGGAGCCCGCGGCGAACGCCAAAGGCGGGCTGAGCTCGCAAACCAGCGCGGCGTATCGCAAGTTGGCGCGCGCCATTCGCGAGGACATCATCCAGTCGCTGGTGCCGCTCGCGGAAGCGCCCGGGAACGCGCTTTCCGGGCAATGGTGGGTGGTCTGCAGCATCGCGGAGGCTTACTTCGGCCTCGCTCGCTACGGCGAAGCGACCGAATGGCTAAGACGAGCCGCAGCTATCGAGGATGTCTCGGAGTGGGAGTTCCAGTCGACAGCACAGCAGCTCACCAAGCTGGCGCGGCTGCAGTCCGCTGGCGATATGGACAGCGGCCAAAGCTTCCGCAACTCCCCGGCTGGCAGGACCTTGCTCGCCTTCCTCGGGGACGACGCGCTCGGCCTGCAATCGGCATACCTCGGCAAGTTCGGTCTCGCCCTCTCGGGCGGTGGCTTCCGTGCTTCCCTCTACCACATCGGAGTACTCGCACGGTTTGCGGAGCTCGATGTCTTGCGCCACGTCGAAGTCATCTCCTGCGTCTCCGGGGGCTCGATTCTCGGGGCCCACTACTACCTCGAGGTCCAGAAACTGCTCGAGACCAAGACCGACGTCGACATCACGCGCCAGGACTACATCGATATCGTCCAACGCCTGGCGCGAGATTTTCTGGCTGGCGTCCAACAGAACATCCGCTCGCGTGTCGCCGCGTCCTTGCTCACCAACCTGAAGATGATCTTCCGCCCGAGCTACTCGCGCTCCGACCGGCTGGCGGAACTCTACGAGGAGTGCCTCTACGCGCGCGTTCAGGACGGCAAGGAGGGGAGCGAGCGCTTCATGAAGGACCTCTTCGTCAAGCCGAAGGGCTGCGTGACGGACTTCACGCCAAAACGCGACAACTGGCGTCGCAAGAACAAGGTGCCGACGCTGATCCTGAACGCGACGACGCTGAACACCGGTCACAACTGGCAGTTCACGGCCTCGTGGATGGGCGAGTCACCCTGGTCTGTCGATCCCGCGGTCGACGCGAACTACCGGCTGCGTCGGGTCTATTATGGCGATGCACGCGGCGTCGAGACCAAGGATGGCCAGCGACGCGGCGTACGATTGGGGACGGCGGTGGCTGCCTCGGCCTGCGTTCCCGGCCTGTTCGAGCCGATCGTGCTGCGCGGGGTCTACGAGGGGAAGACAGTGCGCCTCGTCGATGGCGGCGTGCATGACAACCAGGGTGTCGTCGGCCTGTTGGAGCAGGATTGCACGGTGCTGCTGGTGAGTGACGCGAGCGGGCAGATGGAGTCGCAGGACGAGCCGAGCAACGGCGTCATCGGCGTCCCCCTGCGCGCGAACAGCATCCTGATGTCGCGCGTGCGCGAAGCGGAGTACGACGACCTGGTGGCGCGCCGAAGCGCGTCGCTCCTGCGCGGCTTCATGTTCGTCCACCTCAAGAAGGACCTCGACGTGGAGGCGGTCAGCTGGGCTGGCTGCGACGAGCCGGTCGAGGCTTCGGACGACGCTCGCCCGGCCGAGCTGCGGGGCACACGCACGCGCTACGGCATTCTCAAGAGCGTGCAGCGGCGGCTGGCGGCCATCCGAACCGACCTCGACTCGTTTTCGGATAGCGAAGCCTACGCGCTCATGGTCAGCGGCTACCGGATGACCGAATTCGAGTTTCCGCGCACCGTGTCGGGCTGCGCAGCCCCTAGGGAGGAAGCCGTGCAGTGGCCGTTTCTCGCGGTCGAGCCGGCGATGGTCAGTGGCGAGAACTCCGGCAAGCTGATGGAGGTGCTCTCGGTGGCCGACCAGGGAGCTTTCAAGGTCTGGAAGCTGTACCCGCCACTGCGGATTCTCGCTTGGATCCTTATTGCCGTCCTCGGCGCCTGCGCCGCGTGGGTCCTGTGGGCGCACCGCGACGAGGCGGTGATCACCTACCAGACGATCGGCATTGCGCTGCTGACCCTGGTGGCGAGCATGATTGTCGGCAAGGGCATCATGCGCATCGCGCGCTTGCGCGAGACGGTAACGAAGATTGTCTTCGGGATCGGAATGGCGCTCATCGGGTTCGCCGTGGCGAAGCTTCACCTCGCTGTCTTCGACAAGCGCTTCCTGCAACTTGGCCAGATCAAGCGCTTGCTGCCGTAGCCCAGGGTCCTCACCAGAAGTCGATCGAGCCCTTTCCAGGAGAGAGTTGCCTGCACCACGAAGAGTGCGCACTTCGCGAACTGGCGATTGGAGTCGGCAGCCGACCCCATCTCGGCGTTGCAGAGTCGCGCGAACACTGAACAAGGAGACGTCACGATGAGCCACGACAGGATCAACAAGTCCGACCCAAGCCCTGCCCACGAAGCCTCACGGATCGAGGACCTCGAACGCACCTGCTTCGTCATCATGCCTTTTGGCCTCAAGGAGGTGGCCGGACGAAAGGTCGATTTCACGGCGATCTACGAAAAGCTCTTCGAACCGGCAATCAACGCCGCCAGGACGCCCGAAGGCGAGGCCTTGATTCCGAAGCGAACGGACATGGAGGCTTTTGCGGGCTCGATCAACCAGGACATGTTCGAATACATCATGTACAGCCGCCTCGCCTTCGCGGACATCAGTGGCTTGAACCCCAACGTCTTCTACGAAATCGGCGCGCGGCACGCGACCCAGGAAGCGGGCACGGTCATCTTTCGCCAACAAGGGCACTCGATTCCCTTCGACATCGCGACCATCAAGGTCTTCGAGTACTGCGACCCGACCATCCCCGAGGCCGGCGAGTCCCGCGACTTCATCACCAAGGTGCTCACCGACACGCTCAAACGAAATCGCCTCGACAGCCCTGTTCGCCTCGCTCTACGGTCGCAATGGAGCGGCCAGGCAGAGCCGCCCCGCCACGGCGGTGCATCGCCCTCTGCGCCCGATCAGTCTAACGATCCGCTGCGCCCGCACGGGGCAGCAAGCCAGGCCGCGCTGCAGGCGCTTCAGTCCGAGTGGCGAAAGCAGGAGGTCGAAAACCTGATGCGCGACGCAGAGGAAGCCGTTCGGGTCAACGAGCTGGAGAGCGCCCGAATTCACTACTGGGCGGCACTGCGCTTCGATGCCACGAATCTGTTGGCGCGCATGCGGCTGGGACTGGTCCTCAAGCAGCAGGGGCGCAACTATGAGGCGCTCGAAGAGTTCACGACCCTCAGCAAGCTGGCTCCGGACTACGCGGAGGCCTGGAAGGAGAAGGGGATCGCCGAGGGACTGATTGCGCGGATGATTCCTGCGGAGCAGCGGAAGAAGGCGAGCTGGATGCCCGACGGCAGCACCTCACTGCAGCGCGCGACCCGGCTGAACCCCAACGACTTCGACGCCTGGGCCTCACTCGGGGGCGTCGAGAGCAAGGTTCGAAAAGACCCCGACGGCGCCTATCGCATGTACATGAAGGCCGCCGAGGTGTCCGACGGACATCCCTACCCGCTGCTTAACGCGATCAAGCTCGAAGCGGCACGGACGGGCAAGATCGACTTGGCCCCCCTGGGTGACCGGCTCGAGCGCGCGGAATCGATGCGCAAGGCACAGGCGCAAGCCACGCCTCCCGCAGATCCGCCGTGGTGCTTCTACGACCTTGCCGAGATCCATCTCTACCGACGCGAACAGGACGGCTTCATCACGCACCTCGAGGCAGGGATCAAGCGCTCGACGGCGACCTGGCAGATCGAGAGCTTTCGGAACACGCTGCAAAGCACTCTGGTCGACCATGGCATCGACCTGCCCGGCTTGTCGGAGGGGATTCTGCTTCTGGACAAAGCGATTGAGGACCAGAAAGAACGCGAGCGGCAAAGCTCATAGCAGCCTGCCTGCGTTCTCGGGCGCCTATCTTGTCGGGATATACCGATGCCTGGCCGTGGGGCATCTCTGGGGTCGAGTTCCAGACAGGCGTCGCGGCTTGCGAATCGAGGCGGAGGCCGTGAAGCCTTGTCGACTCGCGCTCATCAAGGATGCCCGCGAGGAGACCGGCTACTGCCGCGCCAGTCCGCCGCCAGGCCTGCGGTGATCGCCCATTTTGCCCCTATCGCCGCGATTGCCCGCCAGAAAGCGCAGCGTGGTCGCCGGCAGGTCAACCCACAGCCCGACTAGGTCGGCCGTCGAGAGGTGGGCACCGACAGCGCGGGAATCCGCCCAGGCCCAGGGGCGCCGCCAGAGGAGGCCGTGCAGAAACCTGGCCGCGCCATGGCGGACGAGCACGCCATCCATTGCCATCTGCTCGGAAACATCGGCGGCGACCCCTGACAGCGTCAGCAAGGCCTTGCGAAAGAGCGCGATCTCTTCCGGGAAACGCACCGCCGAGGTCGCTGCCAGACCATCCATCAGCGACGTCATCCAGTCGAAACCGGGGAAGCGGCCCGCACGTACCTGCTGAATCGCTTTGCTGACCCCCACTCGCACCCGGGCTTCGTCGCGCAGTTGCCCCAGCGCCGCGATTGCCGTGCATACACGCGCTTCGTTGAGCGTCGCCGCACCCAGACCGAGTTGCACCACCGCCTCGCACTGCGCCTTCGTCAGCCGGGTGGTGAGTGCCCAATCGATGATCGCCAGGCGTCCATCCGGGGTGGCGAAGAGGTTGCCGGCGTGCGGGTCGGCATGAAACAGGGCTCCTGCCTCGTCACTGCCCCAGAAGGGCTGGGCCACCAAGGCCCTGATCACCCGCTCGGCACGCTGGCGCATTTCCCCGGCCGGCAAATCCTGGTGGGTCACCTTGCAGCCATCGACCCTTTCCATCGCCGTGACCAAGGGCGTGCAGAAGGGAAACAGGCGGGGGATGAGAATATCCGGTGCAGCGGCGTAGAAATCGGCCGCCTGCCGCAGGTGCTCCTGTTCCTGGTCCAGGCGGACTTCGTTGGCCAGCAGACGGGCAACCGTTTCCAGCGTATTGCCATAGTCGAGCACCGGCAGGCCGTGGTGAACGCAGCGTTCTTCCAGGAATGTCCCAAGCAGCGGCCAGATGGCGAGTTCTTCCTCCAGTCTGTCCTGCACTCCCGGGCGCAGCACCTTGAACACGCCCCGCTGCGGCAGTCCATCCGTCGCGTGACGCCAGACAAAAGGCACGACCACGGCGACGCTGCCCTCGGCGATTGTCTCCGTCCCCAACTGCAGACCGGCGACAGGGCCCACCTCGCGATCGAGCAGCGGCCGCAGCGCCGCCAGCGAATCGGTCGGCGCCAGGGTTTCGAGTTCCTGCAAACGCTGGCGCAAATCCGCCGACAGGCGCCGATCGTGGGCCACCACCTGCCCCAGCTTGTGCAGTGTCGGGCAGAGGCGAAACAGGCTGAGCACGCGCCGCTCACGACTGGCAGAACTCGGCAGTTCAAGTTGTGCGGCAACGATGGCCTGCTGCCGGAGCGGCGAAAGGCGCTGCAGGAAGAAAGCCAAGCCGTCCGCAACCAGCGGGCGATATTGCGCGTAATTCTCGGGCAGCAACTCGGTGAGTTGCAGCAGGATTGCCAGCGGGCCGCTGTGCTGATCGATGTTCGAATGGAGGGTCATGAGAGGGAATACGGAATACGGAATAGGCGATGGCCAGCGCACTGGCGAAACAGGGGGAGCAAGGAAAAGAACTCATTGTAGACTGGATGGAGCAGAGCGTCCGCTGACGCGCCTTGTTCTTGCTTCCTCGAAAATCGGGGCAAGTCTCGCCAGCATCTCTTCCATGATCGCTGCTGGCACGCAGCCCAACTTGCGCGCATTGCGAGCGCCAGGAACGAGCACACGCGGCTGATCGCAGCGAACGACGCCGCTTGTTCTGATGCCAGTCACGGGGACAGCAACGCCAATTCGCCGCGCGAAGTCACCGCCAGTGGTGATTGGGCAAACCACCGGCAACTTCGTTGCCTCGTTGAACTCGGCAGGCGACACGATCAGGACGGGACGGCTACCACGCTGCTCGCACCCTTCGGTCGAATCAAGCGAGACCAGTCAGATGTCACCGCGTCTCATATCAGCTCGCCACCGACGGCTTGCGGGCTAACGGGGAATCGGCACTTGGCACAGCAAACAGTACCGCCCCCCTGCCCTGTCGCGCACCCCGAAGATCAGCTACCAGGCCGCTGCTGATAAACATGCACATCCCGCTGCGGGAAGGGGATGTTCAGCCCGGCGGCGTCGAAGCGCTTCTTGACCTGTTCGTGCAGGTGGAAGTGCACCGCCCAGTAGTCGCCCGAATTGACCCACGGGCGGACGACGAAATTGACGCTGCTGTCAGCGAGGGCGACCACTTCGATCGTCGGCGCAGGATCCTTGAGGATCCGTTCGTCGCTGGCGACGAGCTCGTTCAACACCTGGCGAACTTCGTCCAGATTGTCGCCATAGCTGCAGCCAACGATCATGTCCAGACGCCGCGTGTCGTTGGCCGAATAGTTGATGATCGTCCCGGCCATGATCTGGCTGTTGGGCACCAGGATCTTCTTGTTGTCGGGCGAGTGGATGATGGTCGTGAGAATCTGCACTTCCTTGACAGTCCCGGCGACACCGGCGGCTTCGATGAAGTCGCCGACCTTGTACGGGCGAAAGGCGACGATCAGCACCCCGGACGCGAAGTTGGACAGCGAGCCCTGCAGGGCCAGACCGATGGCCAGTCCGGCGGCGCCGAGCACCGCCAGCAGCGAGGTCGTCTGCACGCCCAGGGCGCCGATGGCGGCGATGATCACCACCACCAGCAGCACGGCGCTGAGCATGTTGCAGAGGAACTTCTCAAGGGTGTCCTCCATGCCCGTCTTCTGGAAAGCCTTGCGCGCGAGATTGGTCACCAGTTTCGCGAGCCATCGCCCGACGACGAAGATCAGGACTGCGGCGACCACTTTCAGGCCGATCGACATCCCCTGCTCGGTCACCAGAATGATCGCCTGGTCAACGTTGGTGTAATCGAGGACTTGCGCAGCGGCTTTCTCGACGGCCGCGACCGTGCCATTCTCCATGCGTGTTTCCTTTGCTTTTCTAGCGTTTCAGTGACGGCTCCTGCAATCGCCCGCAGCTTCTTTTTCCGCTACGCGACGGCAAGCCAGGTGCCAAGCTCGCTGGCCACACCGCTCCTCAGCCCTTCACCGCATCGAGCGCAGCGGCAAGGCTGTTTACTGTCCGGTCCGGATTGTGCAGCTTCTCGAGGCCGAACAGACCGATGCGGAAACTGCGGAAATCGGCCGGTTCGTCGCATTGCATGGGCACGCCGGCGGCGGTTTGCACGCCGATGGCGACGAATTTCTTGCCGGACTGGATATCCGGATCGTCGGTGTAGCTGACGACCACCCCGGGGGCCTGGAAGCCCTCGCCGGCGACGCTCTTGAAACCCTTGCTGGTGAGCAGCTCGCGGACCCGACGACCGAGTTCCTGCTGCTCCCTGCGGACGCGCTCGAAGCCGTACTGTTCGGTTTCGAGCATCACGTCGCGCAAGGACGCCAGGGCGTCGGTAGGCATTGTCGCGTGGTAGGCATGGCCGCCTTTCTCGTAGGCTTCCATGATCTGCAACCACTTCTTGAGGTCGCAGGCAAAGCTGCTGCTGGTGGTTTCGTCGATGCGCGCACGGGCGCGCTCGCCAAGCGCAACCAGGGCGCAGCACGGGGAGCCGGTCCAGCCTTTCTGCGGCGCGCTGATCAGGACATCGACGTCGTTGGCGACCATGTCCACCCAGACCGTACCGGAGGCGACGCAATCAAGGATGAAGAGACCATCGACGGCACGCACCGCGGCGCCGATGGCGCGCAGGTAATCATCGGGAAGCATCAGGCCGGAGGCGGTTTCGACGTGCGGCGCGAAGACGATCTGCGGCTTTTCGGCGCGGATGCTGGCCACCACCTCTTCGATCGGCGGCGGCGCAAACGCGGCCTGCCGTTCCTGATCGACTGGCCGGGCGACCATGGCCACGCTTTCCGAGGCGATTCCTCCCATGGCCAGGATCTGCGTCCAGCGAAAGCTGAACCAACCATTGCGGATGATCAGGCATTTCTTGTCGGTGGCAAACTGACGGGCGACGGCTTCCATGCCGAAGGTGCCACTACCTGGAACGACGATCGCGGCTTTGGCGTTGTAGACGGTCTTGATGATCCGCGAGATGTCATTCATCACGCCCTGGAAGCGCCGTGACATGTGGTTGAGGGCGCGGTCGGTATAGACCACGGAGTATTCGAGCAGACCATCGGGATCGGGTTGGGGAAGGAGTGCGGGCACGATTGTCTCCATTGGGTAATTCGAAAGCCGGGTTCAGTGAGTGCACGGTGAGTCCGTGGAGCACAAGGCGTGCAGGATAACGCCAAGTCCGAACCCGGAACAACATCCGTAACGGCTTCAGGCAAGCACCAAGGCGCGCCCGACCGGGCGGGCGCCACGCGGGCGCGCGAGGGTCTACGCGGCCAAGCGCCAGCCAGCTTCGGTCTCTTCGAAGACCTGGCGCGCTTCGTCCTTCTGGCGATCGGTCTCATTCCACTGCGTGATCAGTTCGGTCACGCGCGTCGCGCCGTCGATATGCTCGAGGTACATCAGCCGCAGCATCCGCTCGGCGGCAAGGGTTGGCCGACGCTTGCCGCGCTCCCAGAGCGAAGCGCTTTGCTCGTCGACCCCCAGGCAATCGCCAAGCCGCTTCTGCGACATGCCCATTTCGAGGCGCAGGAAGCGGATCTCGACGCCCGTCAGGCGCCGCTTGTAGTCCACCAGGTGGTGGCCGATGGTCCGGTGCAGACCATCGATATCGTAAATCTCGAGGCACGGGCCCAGCCCATCGACATCCTCGTAGCTGAAACCGCTCGCCAACCAGATGTTCTTCAGCCCACAGTCTTCATACTTCAGCATGTCGCTCATCTCAGCCCTCGACTACCGTCGCTACCACGGCCAAAGCACCGCTCTCGCGGTCCTCGGCACCCTCCCTACCTTCAGGGGCTTCGGCAAGCCTGAAAATTACGCCGACCGTCAAGCGAGCGCCGGCATGGAACCAGCTCAGGTTGCACCGCCAGTCGCCGTGCGCATCCATGTGCAGCGGCTCGCTGACCAGACCGTTCTTCAAGGTCTCCAGCACCTGCCGGCGACCGATGTGCCGGTGCTTCATCCGCACCTCGGCAGGCTCGCTGAAAACCAGGCGCCGCTTGCCGTTGCCGACTTCCTTGACCCACTCCATGGCCTGCCTGGGGGTCGGTTTGATGCCGGTGATCTTGCTCATGACGATCCATCGTAGGTCGCGAAAGGCGACAGTTTTGAATTCCATGAATTCCAGCCCACGGAAAGCGCGTCTCGACAGGCGAGTCCAAGTCGGTCAGGCGAGTTGCGCCCGGACTTCGCGAGTGAGCTGTTCCGCATCCGTGGCCCTCCGTTGAAACGCTCTCGCCAAGACGACAGCAATAGGAAGCATCGCCATACGAGGCCTAGGCTAGCTGCAGTTCCCTCGGTCGCCTTCGACGTCAGCAGCGCCGGAAACGGAATCGCACCCTGACAAGTCGGGCTTGCCCCTGCTGCCAACTGAATTACTTCCTTGAGCGAATCCGCGAAATCTGCGCCCAGAGCTGCGATAGCGCCCAAAGCAGGGCAAGATTCTGGCCGAAAAATGAGCCGCTGTGAACTTCTTTCGGTCTATCGCCAAGCGGTTGACTGCCGGCCGCCGAGATCGCAGGATTGACGCGAGCGGAAATGGCGACGTCCGTCGACGGCGAATTTCAGCGGGTCTACGCAACTGCTAACATCGCTCGCCCCTCAGTGATGTACGCCTGCCGAAGGTGTAGCCGGACCCGCTTTGGATAGCGCTGCTGGCGCTCATGGCTGGCATCCACCCGAATGGCGGTCAGCCTAGCTTGTAGGTAACGTTGGTATCACTGACGATCACCTTGCCCCGCTTCTGAAGCTCCGCGATCAAGTTTGCGACCTCAGCATCAGAATTGGGCTTCTGTTGCTGCTTGAGTAGTGCCTTGATGGTACTGGTCAAGGTCGAGACTTTCCGTGGTCGCGATGCGCCCCGTTTCTTCAGGTCTGACTGCACAAGGTCGATGGCTGTGCTTGCTCCATTTACCGCTGCCGGAGTTGGCTTTGGGGCAGCCGTCGCTGGACTGACGGTCGGTGCTGGGTTCGGCTGTGGGGAAACATTATCTGGACAGACGATGTGGCCGCGTTGGTTGAGGACGATCTGCATCTTGTCCTTGATGGACTTGGAGGCCAGCAGGTGGTTTAGGGCCTTACAGCATGCCACGCAGTTGCCGTCGTCGTTCGTGCCACCGTTTGCGCTGGCCACCAGATGTTCAACGGAAGCTTCGGCTTTCGGCAGTGGCTTGCGGCAGAAGAAGCATTGGCCCCCTTGGGCGAACAGCAGACGGTCGAGGTGAGTGGTCATGGTCGAAATCTCTGGTTCTAGCCAATATCGAGCCAAAAACCGGCACTCGATAAGTTGTCGTTCCTATTTACCCTCGGTGTAATCCAGTTCGGTGGTGCAGCCCGCCTCTTTCCAGAGGACGTCGTCGACGTTCTTGAAGGCTTGCTGAAAAATGGTTCTTGTTCTTCGGTGATGACAAAGGGGAATGATGCCTCAAACGACCAGCCTTTGCGAAACACTAAATCACCGCGGCGTCCAGAGACACGCTTGGAGGGTCGTTCGGCAGAGCAATCCGGGCGTGCAAGCGTGGCTTGGCCGATGGCCGCTCAAGGCGCGCTGTGTGAGTTGGCTTCCCGGCAGGTTCGGAAGGAATTACAGCGGCCGTTCGAGCGCCTTGGCGACGAGGTGATGACGGTCGTCAAGGTATGGTGTCGCAGCTTATAGCGAGTTTATCCGGTTATACTTGAAATAAGCTATAACCACCAATAACTTGGTAGAACATGGACCCGATCAAGAACCCGTTTTCCCCTGGTGCCGGTTCGCCACCGCCCGAACTGGCCGGGCGTGGACCGCTTCTTGAGGAGGCGCGCATCCTGCTGGGCCGTACCCGATTGGGGCGGCCGGAAAAAAGCCTGTTGCTGACCGGCTTGCGCGGCGTCGGCAAGACCGTGCTGCTCAATGAAATCCGCCACATGGCTCGGGAGGCGGGCTATCGCACGGTGTTCATCGAGGCGCACGAAGACAAGCCGCTCGGCGCGCTGATCGCATCGCCGTTGAAATCGATGTTCTTCGAACTCGATCGCATGGCACAAACGGGGGATCGCGTGAAACGCGGCCTGCGGGTGCTGCGCAGTTTTCTCGGCGGCTTGAAGGTGAAACTGGGCGAGGTCGAAATCGGACTCGACATCGAGCCTGAGACCGGCGCCGCCGACAGTGGCGACATCGAGATCGATCTGCCCAATCTTTTCGAGGCGCTGGGCGATGCGGCCAGGGAAAAGGACAGTGCCGTTGCCGTATTGATCGACGAAATTCAGTACCTCCATCCGAAGGAGTTGGGTGCCTTGATCATGGCCATGCACCGCATGCAGCAGCAGCAACTGCCGGTGGTTCTGCTTGCCGCGGGGCTGCCGGTGCTGCCAGGGCTGGCCGGCGATTCGAAGTCCTACGCGGAACGTCTGTTCGCGTTCCCGGATGTCGGCGCACTCTCCAGGGAGGATTCGATCCGGGCCATTAGCGAACCGGCCCTGACCGCCGGTGTGGAGATCAGTCAGGAGGCGCTTGAGGAGACTTGGCGCCTGACCAAGGGGTATCCGTATTTCATTCAGGAATGGGGTTATCAGACCTGGAATCTGGCACAGAGCAGTCCGATCGACAAAGCGGTTGTCGAGTCGGCTGCGGCTCACGCGGTACAGCGGCTGGACCAGAATTTTTTCCGCGTTCGCTTCGATCGCCTGACGCCCGGCGAGAAGAACTTCTTGCGTGCCATGGCGGAACTGGGACCGGCTGCGAGCCGAACCGGCGATATTGCCGCTTGCCTGGGGGTGAAAGTAACCAGCATCGGACCGGTACGCTCCAAGCTGATCAGGAAAGGCATGATCTATAGCCCGGCCTACGGCGACATGGCGTTCACCGTGCCATTGTTTGATGAGTTCATGAAACGAGCCATTCCGGACTTCCACCGCAACGGCTGATGCGACATGGAATTCCACATCGCCGACACCTTCACCGACTCGGACTTCTCTTTGGTGCCAGGAAGGGAATCGAACAAGCGACTGCACGCTTTACAAATACTAGCCATACGCAAATTGCATTTTCGAGTTACCCCGAAAGTTACCCCGCTTTTTTCGACGCTGCCCCCCTGAACTGCCACCGCGCTACCAAGAACGCTGCCACCAGAAGATTCAATGGGGGGCGTTCGGCGGCCAGTATACCAAACGCACGCACCACCGAAGCGGTAGCGGGCGAGCGCATCAAGGAAGCGTCACGCTCAGCGCCGCTTGCTCCGCGCGGCCCCCTCTCGCGCCTCAGTGATGTAGGCCTCCAGCTTGGCCGCAATCCGCGGCAGGTCGGCGCGGAACTGCTCGGCGTCCACTTGGCTGGTGTCGATCGTCAGGACAACGGAGAAGGGCGCGCAAAGTTCGGCGCCAACGGTGTAGATGGAACTGGTTTGGATAGGGCTGCTGGCGCTCATTGCTGGCACCCTCCTTCCGCCGTAGCAAGGAATGCCGCCAGGGCAGCCGGTAGCTTGCTTGCGTCGCCGTGCAGAGCGTCCTGAACGTCGTACAGGTCTTCGAGCATGCGCCGGCATGCCACGGCCAGCTCGAGCGATAGCCGAGCCTCGTTGACGGCGAGGTGCGCCTTGTTGATGGCGTCGAGCAGGACCAGCCCGACGGCGGCCAGGGCGGTGATTCCACCGGGGGTGAAGCGCTTGAGACTTTGAAGCGTGCGGGATTGGCGCGCGTCGGCGCCGGGGATACTGGGCATGGTGAGACTCCAATTGAGCGGTTTGTTTTTCCGCCTTCCCCGACGCCAATCGAGGAGGGCCGACCGTGCGGGTTGGCGTACCGGCAATTGGCACCGGCGAGCCCGAAGGCTCCCCACACGGCCGCCCAAAACTTGGACACCATGCGCCAGACGAAAAAATACCGCTCAGGGCGGCTCGTCCGCCAATTGTCCGAGACGCCAATCTCGCATCGCTGATGTGCAGCGACCGGAAAAGCATACGCCGGGAACGGGCGGCCTGCAAATGGGGAATTGCCTGGGCGCTCAAGCGAGGTCGTTGATCATCGCCCGCTCAATCAACTGGAGCGCCAGCGCCGGCCGCCCAGTCGCTGACCCTGCACCGCTGGCTGATCTCCTTCAATCAGCTTGGCCGCGAACACGCCACGCCCATCGGCATGGGCGAGTCCATTGTCAAGTGGCACGAGCTGCCGGTGCTGATCCGGGATTCATGGTCGCAGGAAAGCCCCTTGTCCAGACCGTACACCCTCACGCCGTTCGTATATCCAAAAACCACGCTGGTGGTACGTTCCGAGAACATCGGCCACCTGAGCATGGCGCCAGTCATGGCTATGGCACGGGCGGGCATCACCCACGCCGACAAGGAGGTGCCGGAGAGCCTGCTGTCCCCAGAATGGCTTCAAAAACGCGCTTTACCAGTTCGCTCGTCGCGGTAGCGTCCCCAAGGGCGGTATGACGCAAGCGATCTGCCACGGTAATTCCGAAATACCTAAACGCACCGTCCGACGTAATCGCGTCCTCTGGAATCTTACCTTGCACGGTCAATAGGTAAAGCAGGGTGTGTGTGTCGATGGCTCGATGAGACAGTCCGTCAAGCTGCTCCCTTCCCCCAAGGAAAGCAAGTCGGCGAAGGAAGGCGAGATCGAAACCGACATTGTGGCCGATCGGAGTCGCGGTTCGCCCTCCGAATGTTTCTGCAAGATAGGCTTCGATAGCGTCGCAGGCTTCGTGCGGCACAAGCGCCCCAGCTTCCCATTCGGAAGAAAACCGTTCAAAGTTTTGCCTTGCGAAGTCGTTCCACTCAGTCGCTCCAGGGCGAACGTATACTAAAGCGGATGGTAGTTCTCTATTGAGGGGAACCAAACCCACGGCGAGGACATCGTGTCTAAAAGGGTTGGTCCCACTAGTTTCGACATCGATGGCGACAAGATCTCTGTTATTTAGATTGTTGAGCATCATTGGGACCGTAGATCACGGAATAAGCTTCGGTGATGATAGTATTTCCGAACATTTTCCAGTGGTAGGCGTAGCTATCTGAGAAGCCCCAGACCAGAACCAAGGCCAAGCACGCCAGCGTAATCAAAAGTCCCCAGCGCGGTGCAACACCGGCGAAATGCCCAGTGACAATTCCCACCATTGCTCCCACGACAGTGAGCCAGAATAGCAACGCTGCGGCTGCAGTTATCGAACGATGAAGGGTGTACTTGTTCTGGTACGTCGCGACCAACGAATAAGTCAGGTTCTTGGACAGGAAACTCTTAACAACCGGATAGAACTGTCGCCATGTCATCGTCGTGCCGTTGATCGAAAACTTTGCGTTGACTGCCTGGAAAAGCTCTTCCAAGTTCGAGTCATAGGAATCTTTAGGCCTCGGGATCTTGAACACAAGCGAGGTCCAAATTCTACGCGGCGCGCTCGTCTTGCCGCCGTCATCGGGCCTGCTCGCTCGGGAAATCCATAACACGATGTGTCCGACGAAATAGACAATCGCAAAACCGGAAACAGCGACGGAAACCTCACTCTGTACGCTCAGCCGCTCGAAAAATCGGGCCGCGTTTTGAGCTGATAGGTCAGGGAAAACCCCGAAGGAGCAAAATGACGGGAGGGGACCCAGCGCGCCCCACCCACACACCAAGAACAACACAGTGACGATCCCCGGCAAGACCACGCCGAAGAATTCGTACCCCAAATTCGTTAGTTTCGCAAGGAGTTGGTCCATGGAGAGAGCGCTTTGTCAACCTTTCTTGGACAGCGAGCCTTGCTCGGAAGAACATGAATGATATACGAACCGTGGATCCCCGGCGTAGCTCGAAATCTACGTTGAAGTCCGTAGCAGCGCCGTAGAGTTCGTCTGCGACGGAGCACTACGTTCCACATCCCGAGACTGTTCGGAATCCGCATTCCCAGGCCGACAGTGAGTCACGCGAGGCCCGCGCCCAGCGCCCAATGCGCTACTGCGCTCTGTTGCGTTGGCGCTGTCATACGCGAATGTGCGTGGCGGTGGCGATGCGGTTGGTGATCCAGTTGACCGCGCGCAGAGCGCGGATGCCGTCGGTGTAGACCGGCTGATCGTCGCTAATGCCTCGCATCGAGATCAGCACGATGGCGCGCTGCGGTTCCGGTTGGCGGGCTTCCCCGGCGCGGCGCAGCAATTCCAGATAGAGCCGGAAGTTGCAGCCCGCCTTGCCCTGGCGGAAGCGGGCTCGATATACCTTGACCGGCGACCACTTGAAGCCGTGGTCGATCATCGCCGCTTCGTAGAGATCCTGCTTGTCCGGGGTGTCGAGTGGCACGATGCCGTGATGCTTGATGACGCCATCAGCATCGGGATCGTAGCTGCCGAAATGCGCGTTGACGTTAGCGCGGATGTACTCGGCGCCGTGTCGCCCGTCGACCGGGGGCGCATAGGTCAGAGTCAAGATGATCTCGCCCTTGAAATGCGTGCCGCCGGGATGCAGGCAGACGGGAATGGGGAAGGGTGTTTTTTCCCAGAAAACTCCGTCGTACATTTCCGCATCGAACAGCAGGGTAAACGTGTCCGGGCGGCAGAACAGGGTTTCCATCACGGAATCTGGCACGCCGGTGCCATGGTAGTTGCGTTCGTCCGGCGTGAAGCGGGGTGAGTTCAATGCTGCGGCGTGAATCATCAATGCCTTCACCATGTCCGGGCGCACGGCGTGACCTTGCTGTTCCATGACTTGCCAGGCATTGGCCGCCAGCGTGGCAGCCAATGGCGTGGCGAAACTGGTGCCGATGGATTCGCCGATGCGGCCGTCGGGTAGCAGCGAGCGCACGCCCGCGCCGCCGAACTTGCCCGTGGAATCTTGGTTGCCGCCGCGATGGGTGATATCTGGCTTTGGCGTCTTTGCCGGACCCGGTCCGCGCCGCGAAAAAGGCGAAGGGCTGCCGGCCGTGACATGGGCATCCACGTGTGCCACCGAGCCGACGGTGAGGCCGCGCGCCGATTCCGCGGGCGGCGAGATGCGATCCTTGCCGTCGAAATCTGGCGGGTTGGGCCAGGCTCGTAACGGCGCGCCGTTGAAATTGCCAGCGGCGATCACGAACAGCACGCCGTGCTTGTCAGACAGCGCATCCAGCTCCCTTGCCAGTTGGCCGAATTCATCAGGGTCGCCGGGGTTGGGGCTGCCAAACGAGCAGTTCCATACCTTTACCTCCGGATGTTTCTTCAGGCTTTCGGTAATAGCGTTGATCATTTCGTCGGCGGTGGTGTTGCCGGTGGTGGCTAGCGCGGCGATGTCGAGAATGCGCGACTGGGCCGCCGGAAAATGCGTGTCGCCGCCGTTAATCGCGCGTGATCCTGCCACCAGTCCGGCCACGAAGCTGCCGTGCAGGTAGTCGGTATCGCGCGGCAGGACGTAGGTTTCGCGCCCGGCCAGCCAGGGATTCAAAAGCTTGTGTTTCGGATCGACCCCCGTATCGACTACGGCGACCACCGGCAGGTCAGCCGGTGGCGCCGGTAGCGTTCCGGCCGGCGCGGTGCCGACCGGAACGAACCACTGCGGTGTGATACGGATCGGCGAGAATTCTTCCGCTGGCGCCACGGAGCGAACCCCGGGGAAAGCGGCAATGGTCAAGGCGGCATCGAGCGACTTGATCTCGACGAATTGCGCCCGTCGCGACATCGCCGGTTGTTGCTTGCTGACGCGGCATTCGGTCTTGCGCAGAAGGGCCTGCAACTGCTCGTCGATCAGCGCGTCAATGCTTTCGTCGGTATTCGAAAAGCGTTCCAAAACGAAGGGTTTGCCGGCCTTAATCCAAGCCTTGACGTCACTTAGTTGGCGAAAGCGCTTGCCGATCTGCAGCGCCTGGTCGGCGCCGTAGGCGGTGAAGGATTCAATGGTGGAAATGTTGGCGCGGATGCCTTTGGCGTTGTTGTCGCTGATGACGCAGGCCAGCTGAGAGAGGCTGTGGGTAGTCGCAGGGAGTAGTAATTCCCCCAGGCCTTGGGTGCCGATTGGCAGCATGCCCACCCGGTCCAGCAATTGCATGGGACGGTTGGATTTGGCCATCGCCTCGGTGCGTAACCGCAGGGTAATGACGGTCGGGATCTCCGGATATTTGGCGTGCGTGCCGGCAACCGCTTGCCTCACCATGCCCAGTTGATCGATCAACCCGTCGCGGAGCGCGCTGTTGACTGGAACCAGCTCTTTGGGTTCGGTGAAGCCGCCGATGACTTTTTGTTTAAGGTCGTTTGCCCGTGGGGCGACGACCAGAATCGGGTGTTCCTTCTTGGCCTTCATGCTGCCCCCCGGATGCTGCTTTATTAGTCTGTCTTACAGAAATGCCATAGTAATCCGCCAGTTTCCGTAGTGCAAGCCACCGTGGCGCCCAGTTACGCAGAAATTCGATTTCCTTTTCGCGTGAATCGAGTTGTATGCCGTTGTGCATAGCGATCACCAGCCCGAGACGGCGCAACAGATCGATCGGCTGGATGGTGTCATTGCCGCGCAGGATAGCGGCGCGGATAGCATCATGCGCTGCATGCTCGATCGCCGCGCCGGAAAGTCCGGCCGAGAGCTCGGCGAGCGTCGCGCTGGATAAATCGGTATGAGCGTACTGACCAAGCTTCATTGCCCAGATGTGCGCACGGAGATTGACGTCAGGTAGTGACAGCTCAACACGCCAGGCAAAACGGCGCCAGACGGCGCGGTCCAGCAGTTCGGCGTGGTTGGTCGCGGCTAGCAGCAAAGTTTCGGGGGCGAGTGCATCAATGTTCTGCAGCAATGAAATCACGATGCGTTGCAGCTCGCCCACCTCGCGTTCGTCGCTGCGAGTCTTGGCCAGGGCATCGAACTCGTCGAGGAACAGCACGCAGGGCCGGTTTTCGGCGTGCTCGAAAACCCGGCGCAGGTTGCGACTGGTTTGGCCAAGCAGCGACGAAACCAGCGTATCGCAGCGCACGGTAAGCAACGGCAAGCCCAACTCTGCGGCGATCAAGCGCGCGGCCTGTGTCTTGCCGCAGCCCGGCGGGCCGGAAAACAGCAGGCGCGCCGGATGGCGGATGCCGGCGGCGGCCAGCTTCTCCGTGGCGCGGGTCGACTGTACGAATTCTTCGATGCGCTCGGCGGCATTCTCGGGCAGCACGAGGGCAATGTCGGCGCGCGCGGGCAGCTCTTCATCCAGCGTATGCAACTGGCTCTCCGAATCGACCGGCAGGGAATGTTGCAGCGAGACCGGCGCCAGCGTCTGGGCAGGCACGCGCGCGAGCTTCTGGCGCAGCATGCCGGCTTGGCGCATCTCGCCGTCGGATTCGAGTTTTTCCGCCAGCAAGCCGGCGTAGTCGGCGGCCTTGCGGACATTGTGCTGCAGCGCTCCTTCAAGAATCTTTAGCACTTCATTGAGATGATCCATTGTAATTCCCGGTGTGGAGCGCAAATCCTAGCATGCGTTCCGATTTTTGGCGGTTTTGTTTCAATTAAATGGCGATTTGTTCCGCTTCTTAAACTTTCCAGTCTCGATGCCGTCGATCACGCGGTTGAGAGCGGCCCAGTCCTCGGTGTGAGCGGGTAGGCCAAGGCGACTTGGTGGGCGAACCAGTGCGGCGATTACTGCCCCGACTGCCTCGTCGATTTTCGCCGGCCACCGTTTCGAACGCGCCAGCGTTCGGCTTCTCGGCAACCTCACGGCGCGACCGCGTGACCATCGGCCCACAGCCCGACATGCGTCGCCGGCGCCCGATCGGCGCAGACGTCACGCCGTAACCATCACACGCTGTCGTTCACTTTTTTGATGGCGCGCCAAAGATCATCCACACCGGCTGGCAGATCGTCCGGCTTCGGCTCCTCTCGTGTGTGGCGAAAGCCAGGTTTTGTCAAGCCTTACAGCTTCGGTTGCCACGGTCGCCACGCCGACGACTGAACCTTTGGGTCAACTTGGGGTGACCTTGCCGTTACCTTGCCCATCTATGACTTGGGATTTCTTTGTGGCCGCCGCCGAGTCAAACCTTCCCCCAACCTTCCCTTCTATCACTCTGGTTTCTGCTTTCTCGGCCGGCCGCCCTTCCTGCCATTGACGCGCGCTTGCTCTTTGCCTGCCTCGGTCTTCGGACCGGTCGAGCAGCCACCATGCCACTTGCACCGGCCCCCAAAGTACAGCGCCGTAATCTTGCAGGGTGTTCCGGCTCGCGTCTTCGCGCCGCAAGCCAGGCCAATCAGATCGGCGGGGAACGCTGGGCAAGGTGGCAGAGGATGCCGATAGCCACGCTCTTGCCATAGCCGATGAACAGCCGAGCACCGTTCGTGATACTCGCGCCAGCGCCGCCGCTTCTCCGGGGTCGATTCGCTCATGGCGCGTACCCGTCGCATCGTCGCGGCAGCTCCGGCGCCGCAGGCCTGTAACCCCGTGTCGCCGAGACAATGCCCCCCGGCTTGGCAACGATGCAGACGCCAGACCGCAGGTTGCAGCATTGGCGGCAGGCTCGCCGGTCGTCGAGGTCATCCGTTGCCGCGTGACGTGCTCGGCCAAGGTAGCACGCCCGCGCGTCGCTGTCGTTCCTGCACCTGGTCAATACCTCGTCGATGGTCGTCGCGTCGGTTTCGCCGATCTGCGCCAGCCATGCCCGAATGGCGGCGTCCTGGTCGCCGGCGATCGGTTCGGATTCACGCACGGCGATCGACTCGAACGGCTCGGCCGCCCGCGCATCCGGATAGCTGGCACGAACTTCAGCAGCGCTCGCCGCTGGCGCCTCCGACGGGTCGCGATCAGCCAACGGGACCGGCTGGCGATCGCAGGAATTGGCAATATGAATTTTTTCCAACACCCCGGATGACGAACCAAAAGAACCTAAACAACTCACTTTTCCAGGTTCTTTTGGTTTTTTAGGGCCGTCATCTGGCACATTGAGATTTTTTTTCAGCTCGGCAAGGTATCCCACGGTCAGCCCTTCGCCAGCGTTGCCGGATTGATCTGGTAAGAAATCGATGTTCTTCCGCCAGCAGTGCCGGTGCCGAATTTCTTTTCCGCCCGGCGGAGGTGCCCCAGGTCGCAAAGCATCCTCGCCGCCGCGTTGACGACTTCCGGCGTGCCCAGATACGACCAGCCCTTCAGGTACACGTCCGCCGCCTTGAACCCATTCACCACCGCGCCGGCCGTGATCTTCGCGAGCAGGGCGGTAGCGCCGTTCGTCTCTGGCCTGGTGCCTGCCGCGTAAGCCCTCGCCGCGTGCGTTTCCAGATATTCGGACCATGCCAGCGCCCGCAGCAGTGAATCCTTGCTGACCGCGCTCTCACCATCGGCCAGCGCACAGACCAGCGCAACAGCGGGGACCAGCTTCCGATACTTGGCAAGGTGTGATTCCATCGCCGGATGGTGATTGCCGGATCTCAAGGCGGGTTCAAACTCCCGCCGCCAGTCGTCGAATAGCACTTGAGCGTCGGCAGCGAAACGATAGACGGCGGGTACGGAATCTCCGCTCTCGGGATCGACGCCCGGCGGGAGGTCGTCAAGCCTCTGGAACGTCTCAAACGCCTTGTTCTTGGCGTCGCCGTTCGGGTATCTATCGACGTTGCGCCACTCGCCGTCTACGTCGGGCCAGACCAGCAAGCCAAAGCGTTGCAGCAAGCCGTCGTCGCCGGCACCGCCGCTCACGGCATCATGGATGTACGCCTGCAGCTTGCCCGGCTGGATACCGCCAAGCATGGCGATGCACACGGCGTCGATGTGCAGATTCCGGCCGCGCAGGATGCGGTCTGAGGTGTAGCCCTGGTTGCCGTCGTACGCTTGCAGGTAGAACGCCCGAGAGCCTTCCTGCCCTTCCTTGTCGAGACTGCGCAGGAGGCCGTTCAGCTCGTCGCGATAGGCCAGCGTTCCCCATGGGTTTTCCATCAGGATTTCCCCCAGGGCTTCGACGCTGGCGTCGGTGATCTTGTAGCGCCGCAGTACCGGCTTGCCTGCGGCTTCAGTGTCGGCCGATTCAATCAGCAGGCGCTCCGCGCCAGCGCGGTCGCCTTTGGCGATCATCTTTTGCGCCTTGCTGTCCACGGCCTTGGCGCTCATCCCTTCCAGCTTCAGCCCGATTTCATGCTCCCGCATTGCCGCTCTGTGCTGTTCGCCGGCAGTGGCCGCTAGCCGATCAAGCGGCTTCAGTACCTCAGCCAGCGCCGGGGATTTCATCACGCCAGGGCGCCCGACAATCGCCCCCCAAAGGTTGGGGACCACCAGCCAGTCGTCGTGCCGCTTCGGGCAGATGCACGCCTTCCTGCCGATTACCGACGATAGCGCCACCATGGCGCCGACAGCCGGGAAGTCAGGAGGGCACTGCATCCGCTCCGCGATGTCTTCCACCCATGCCCGCAGCGCGATCGGTAGCAGTTCCACGTCGAACGGCTCGACGGGCAGCAGCGCGGAAGGAATCGGCAGCGGGTCGCGCCAGGGCTCGGGCTCCACGGGCACTTTGGCGACGGCACGAAGCCATGCCCCGCTTGCAGAATCGGCCGCTGGCGTGCTTTCACCATCCGGCGGGCAGGCTGCCCTTGTCAGGCTCGTTGCGCCCGCTATGGCGCGCCTCACCGCTTCCGCTCCGCATAGCTGCGCCATGTCGTTGAAGTCGGTCGCGCCGAGCGGCCGCTCGGCGCCGAAGTCAGGGATTGCCAGCAGCCCGCCGACGGAGCTCGCCGCCTCGGTCGCCTTCGCAAGGCCCGGATTGCCCGCAGTGCGATAGTCATCGTCGGCACACAGGATCAACGGCAAAGTCGGGAATTTCGCACGCATGGCTTGCGCAGTGGCGAGCAGGTTGCCGGCATTGAATGCCACGGCCACCGGGTAGGCGGTCGCTTCGTGCACGCTCGCTCCGGTTGCGAAGCCTTCGGCGATGCACAGTTTCGCCGAGTCCTTCACGCTGCCAATACCGAAATAGCAGCCCGCCACCCGTCCGCCTGTCAGGAAGCGCTTGTCGCCGTCCGGGCCGATGAATTGAAGCGAACGCACCTTTCCGTCGGCCCGCATGGGAACGACTAGCCTGCCCTTGTGCAGCAGTGTGCCGTTCGCCTTGATGCGCTTGCGGATCAAATAGGCGTAGCCATCGGTCGCCAGCGTTGCCGACGTCAAGATCGCCGCCGCCGTCGTCTCTGCCTCGGTCCGCCGCCGCGCGTCATCGGCTTCACGCTCGAGACGCATGGCTTTGATCTTTGCCCGGTGTTCTGCTTCCTCTACCGGCGTCAGTGCGCGGCCAATATCGGCCCGCCAGGATTGCGTCAGGCCTGTGCGCCAGTCGCCGAAACTACCCGAGGGTATGCCGTCGCCGTATAACAGGTACCAGCCTGCGTCGTCATTGCGTCGGCCGTTGCTGGCGAAGCGTCGCAGTTTGCCATCTGCTTCGATCACTTCAGGGGGGACCAGCCCGCCTTGGTGGATCGCTTCGCGGAATTCCTGGATAGGGTCACTCATCGCGCGCGCCCCCCGCGATCAGCCCGGCCAGGGCGTCAACAATCTCCGGCAGGATTTCGAGCTTGAGCGAAACCCCCTTGCCTGGTCGTAGCTCGCCGGTATCGGCGTCGTCGAACCAGACGCGAACGTCGACCAGCTTGTAGCCCTTGAACGTGCGCCGCATGATGCGGTACACCTCGCGGCTGTTCTTGGGGATCTCGGCGATGATCTCGTCGCCGCTGCTGGTGCCCTTGAAGTGCCGAATGGCAGCCCCCGCCGGGACGCGTGAATTAGCGGTCATGGTGCAGCCCCCTTTACGCCGTAGCAATCAAGGCGCGGATGTCCTCGACTCGCCAGACGGTGACGCGGGGGCCAAGCTTCTTCGGCGCCGGGAAGCGTCCAGACTTGACGCCTGCCCACCAGCAGGACTTCTTGATGGGGATAAGTGCGGGAATCGGCGGAACGGCTTTGGGGTTGCCGATGATTTGCGACAGGCGAAGGAAGCCTGTTTCGGGGAGTGTGCTAGCCATGTTTCTCCGGTTACGGCCGTCGTTGGCCGTGTTGAACATGGCGAGCATTGGAGCTGTTCTGGCGCCGTCTGAATAGGACGGTGGGTTACGAAAACATGCTCAGAAAATCGGCTAATGGAGGGGTAGGTTCTCCCGGAACGAGGGGGTAGGTTGCACGCGGCGGACGATCAGAAAACCAGTATTTGCAAGGCTTTCAGGGGTGGGTGGGTTATGACTTTGGGGCGCCGCCGCCAAGTTGCCAGTTCGCCACCTTCGCAACTTCTTCGATTCCGGTTTCGTTGGGCTTGCCTTCGTCGTCAGACAGGCCGAATTCCGCCGCATGTTCTCGCAACCATTTTACCAGCGCCCGCTTCGGGCTTGTCTTGCCGGTATCGGTCACTGCTAGCCATGCCCGCACGGCCGCCGCCAGCTTTGGGGCGTAGCGTGGATCTCGTGCGTCAAGGTAGTCGGGGGTATCGGTCGCAGTCGGAAAAAAGAAGCCCGTGCGCAATCCACGGATTGTTAGCCATTCCCTCAGGTCGTCGACATTGATGCGTGTTCCCGTCGCACTAATTTCGTTCAACGGCTCCCAATGACCTTCTGACTCTTCGCCAACCATGCGGATGTGATGATATTTGCCGGTTGATGCTTTTTCCGACTTGATCGCTCCAGACAACACTGCGCCTCGCAGCGACGCTTCCGCCGGGTAATGGCGCGGCCAATCCTGATTGCTGGACAAATCATCATTCATCCACGCAATGTCCGCCGGGTCATACCCCGCAATCAATGCCGCCGCTTCTCGCACCGTCAAGGTGTCCGCAAGATGCCATAGTGGGTCGATCTCGTTTTCCATAGCGCCCCTTTCACGCTTCGCCCTTGAGACAGGATGCCGCGCCAGCCGGGCAAGGGTTCCCGGTTTTCTCCCCGTCGGGATAGGCGCGGCTTTGCTCAGTTTTGCTCAGTCGGTCACGCTGCCGTCGTGATGGCGATCACTTCCGCCCCGGCCTTTAGCTTGGTCAGATAGTCGGCCCACTGGTGCATCATGGCGCGCCGGTCCTTCAGGAACTTCGTCCGGTTGTAGGCGCCGCCCAGGGCGTCCGGTACGGCATGAGCAAGCTGATGCTCGATCACTTCGGGCTTGATGCCCAGCACCTCGTGCAGAATCGTTCGCGCCATCGCCCTAAAGCCGTGGCCCGTGATTTCGGTCTTGGTGTTGTACCCTATGCGCCGCAGCGCGGCGTTGACGGCGGCCTCGCTCATGGCCTTGTGGGGATCTCGCCCAGGGAAGACATACCGCCCGCTCCCGGTCAGCGGGTGCAGTTCGCGCAGGAGTGCCACGGCTTGCGGTGCCAGCGGTACTAGATGCCGTGTCTTCGTCTTGGTGACAAGGTAGCGCCATTCGCCTTTGTCCAAGTCGAAGCCGGTCCATTCCGCCTTCCGTAGTTCTCCAGGTCGGACGAACAGCAAGGGCGCGAGCAGTAGCGCACTCTTGACGACGAACGTACCTCGGAAGCCATCAATGGCGCGCAGCAGTTCGGCAACTTCGCTCGGTGTCGTGATAGATGCGAAGTGTTCAGCCTTGGGCGAAGGTATCGCGCCCTTCAGGTCGGGGCATGGATCGCGCTCGGCGCGTCCTGTGGCGATGGCATAGCGGAATGCTTGGCTGATCTCGCTGCGCACCCGGTGCGCCGTGTAGCGCGCGCCGCGCTCGTCGATCCGCCGCAGTACGGCGAGCACATCGGGTGCTGAAATCTCACTGATTGGCTTTGCCCCCAGCCAAGGGAAGACATCGTTCACCATCCGCGCAAGTGTCTTGACGTGCTGCGCCGGTTCGACCGTCCCCTTACGCTGTTCCAGCCAATCCCTGCAGACGGTCTCAAAGCAGTTCTCGGTCAGCGCCGCCTGTGCTTCCTTCGCCGCTTTCCGATCAGCGCCAGGGTCAATCCCCTGAGCAATGAGCTTTCGCGCCGCGCTGCGCGCCTCCCGCGCTTTCACGAGGCTGGTATCGGGATAGGTGCCAAGAGAAAGCAGCTTTTCCTTGCCGTCGAAACTGTATCGGAAGCGCCACCACTTGCCGCCGGCAGGGGTGACGATGAGGAACAGCCCCAAGCCGTCGAACAGCTTGACCGGCTTGGCGACTGGTTTCGCGTTGCGTACTGCGGTATCCGTGAGCGGCATAACGTCCTCCATGATCTGAATTCGGTTACGCGCCTGAAAGTTACCCCAGCCGAAACCGAAGTTACCCCGGAAGTTACCCCAGAAGGACGGGAAGTTACCCCGAAAGTTACCCCTACCAGAATCCGGATGCAATGGGACTAAGTTACCCCTCAGCGGACAAAAAGACAACAAAAAACCCGCACTTAGGCGGGTTCTCTGGAGTACTACGGACTACCTTGGATTGTTGTTTGGTGCCCAGGAAGGGAATCGAACCCCCACACCTTGCGGCGGCAGGACCTAAACCTGCTGCGTCTACCAATTTCGCCACCTGGGCGCTGCCAGCCACCAAGTCAAGCACCTCCACGAAGCTGCACCGCAGCACCGGCTTGGCGACCTGGCAAGCACACCGACGCGAAGCGCCAGCGCAAGTGCGGCATTCTAACCGCGACCAGCCAGCGCTGTCAGCATCCGCGTGCAAAACTGGCCGGTAGAGGAAGGCACGACCTGGCTCTGCCTCCTTCGCGCGTCCTCGCCTCATCACCCTGCCGATGAGCGGCCGACGGACTGGTTCATGGGCGTCATGGGCGGGCGTGCCGTGGTGAGCTGGCAAGAAGCTACCGATTCAGGCCTATAATTGCCGCCTTTTTTACGATTTCGAGTCCGCCCATGTGGTTCAAGAACCTTTATCTCTACCGCCTCCCCAAGAACTGGGCCATTGACGCCGCAGCCCTGGAAGAACAGCTTGCCCGGCTGACGCTGCAAGGCTGCAGTGCGACCGATCCGCGCAGCATGGGCTGGGTCGCGCCGCGCGACGGGGGTGCGCTGATCCATTCGGTCAACCAGCAATGGCTGTTTGCCCTTGGCGTCGAGGAGAAGCTGCTGCCGGCGTCGATCGTCAAGCGCTTCGCCAGCGACAAGGCGAAAGCCATCGAGGAAGCAGAAGGGCGCCGCATTGGCCGCAAGGAAATGCGTGAAATCCAGGAAGAGATGACCCTCGAACTGCTGCCGCGGGCCTTCGTTCGCCGACGCAGCACTTTCGCCTGGATAGACCGCAGCAACGGCTGGCTGGTAATCGACTCGGCGTCGCCGGCGAAAGCCGAGGAGTTCCTTGAACATCTGCGCAAGTCAGTCGACGGCGTGCCGGCCAAAGTGTTCAAGGTCATTCAGTCGCCATCGGCGGCGATGACCAGCTGGGTCGCCGGCGGCGAAGCGCCGACCGGCTTCACGCTCGACCAGGATCTCGAACTGCGCTCGGCCGAGAAGGCGACCGTGCGCTACGTCAAACACAGCCTGGAAGGCGAGGAAATCCGGCAGCATATCGAGGCCGGCAAGGTCGTCACGCGTCTGGCGATGACCTGGAACGACCGCATTTCCTTCGTTCTCGACGACAATCTGCAGATCAAACGACTGGCCTTCCTCGACATCCTCAAGGAGCAGGCGGACGGCCAGGCGGACAATGAAGACGAACGCTTCGACATCGACTTCACGCTGATGAGCGGTGAAGTCGCGCAACTGCTCGATGATCTGCGTGCGGCTCTCGGTGGCGAGCCGGCCGCCGCGATCTGATCACCAAATACGCGAGCTCGCTTGCTCGCGCGGCCGGTTAGCCGGTCAGCCGGCAACCAAGGTGGGCGAGCCCGTGGATTCCGCGGGCTCGTGGCAGCGAGTCACCTTCAGCCAGGTCTTGTGAGCATTCAACAGCGCCAGACTCATTTCCACATAGTCATGCGAAGAAAGCTCGTCCGCGGCGTAGCGCTCGAGTAGTTTCAGCCAACGACGATGGATGGCGCAGGGCTTGTCCTGATGACCACCGGCCAGCGGACAATCGGCACAGCGCCGACTCGCGAAGGCGCTGACCGCCGCCTGCTTCTGCCACTGCTGACGATAGTGCATGGCGTTGGCCTCGACCCACTCCAGAGCTCGTGTGTCGCGCTCACCCTCGGGAAAGCGCTCGACATAGGCTTCTACCGCGGCGAGCTGGCGGCGGAAAAACTCTTCGTCAGCGCCGCCTTGAGGCGCGAGATCGCCCAAAAAACGAGTAATCAAGGCCAGGGTTGGATCATCTACGATATACATGGAACGTCTGGACAGCCGTAGTGGGGTGAACGACAGGTTTCACTATAGCACCATTCTTGGTGCAGTGCACCACCGTGATTCCCGACGATTCTAGCCCGTCAGCGCACCGCGCGCCGGCGGCATGCTTTCCCACGGCGGCAACGATTGCTGCAACGCCACAGTCATGGCAGGCGCGCCAGGCGAGCCTGCTTGCCGCCGACGATCCCGATTATCTCGATCTAGTGCGCCTGCAGATGTCAGCATTCACCCGCAGGCTGCTCAGAGTCTGAGCTCGGCAATCAGCGGCGCGTGATCCGAGCAACGCGCCCACGCCAGGCCGTTGGGAACATGCATGTCGAGGACCTCGAAGCCGCGCACGTAGATGCGGTCGAGGGTCAGCCACGGGGCGAAGCTGGGGAAGGTCCGCGAGACGCCGGCGCCCGGCTGCTTGCCGCTGCGCCAGGTGAGCAGCCAGTTGAGCATCGTCTTGGCACGTGTTGTCGACCGGGCCGCGACGGCGACCTCCTCGACGCCGAGACGGGTGCGCAGCAGGCCATCGACACGCTGCTGCCAGTCGTTGAAGTCGCCGGCAATGATTAGCGGCGCATCGGGAGGAACCTCGCGCTGCACCAGATCGGCCAGAAAGGTCGCCTGGCGAACGCGGCTGCGTTTGATCAGCCCGAGGTGCAGGCAGATCAGATGCACCTCGGAGCCCCGGCCACGACCGACGCGCAGTACGGCATGCAGCAGGCCGCGCTTTTCGAGCACGTGGTCAGAAATGTCGTGGTTGATGAAATTGACGATGCGGTGACGCGAAAGGATGGCGTTGCCGTGATGGCCATGCGGATAGACGGCATTCATGCCGTAGGCGCGATGCGCATAGGCACCGAAGGAAAGGTACTCGAGCTGCGTTCCCAGCGGCTGGTCGGGGTGATGCGCCAGACGCTCGTTACGATCCTGCACTTCCTGAAGAAAGACGATGTCGGCGTCGATCGCCTGCAAGGCTTGGCGCACGTCATGAATACGGGGCCGACCACGAATGCCGGTAACACCTTTATGGATGTTGTAGGTAGCGACTCTGATATTCATGGCCGGGCACGGCCGTTGGCGGTTTGCAAGGAGGTCAAGGCAGCAGGCACTCGAAGTAGCAATCGGTGAGTGTCGGGTAATCGAAAACAGTTCGCCCAACGCAAGCCCTTAAGTGGCGACGCCATTGTCGCACCTGCCCGGCGCTGGCGATAGCCATCAGCCGGAAGCGCTCGGGCCGCCCGCGGGACGACGCCCGGAGCATGGGTCGTCGGCGTTCACCGCTCCGTGCGCAGTGCTTCAGTTCAGATCGATGGCGTGCGGCTTGAGGTCGTCGAGGCTGACGACCAGCAGCGCCGCTTCGTTGGTGGCATTGAGAACCACCTGTGGTGCCTTGCCGGCGAGCAGGGCTTGCTGCCAGCGAGCCGCACAGAGGCACCAACGATCGCCGGGCTGCAATCCGGCAAATCCGAATTCCGGCCGCGGCGTCGACAGGTCGTTGCCGCTGGCCTTGGAGAAAGCCAGGAAATCGGCAGTGGCGACTACACAAATGGTATGGCTGCCGAAATCTTCCTCGTTGGTGTTGCAGCAACCATCGCGGAAGAATCCGGTCATCGGCTTCTCGCTGCACGAGCCGAGCAGGCCGCCAAGGACGTTGCGCTGCTGCCCACCGCTATCGTCGGGCTTCATGCCAGCTCGTCGATCCAGGCCTGCTGGATCGCCTCGAGGATTTTTTCGCCACAGTGGCGGGTATCGTCTTCGAAGCCGGGCAAGGCAACGACCCAGTTCATCAGGTCAAGGAAGTTGATCTTCAGCGGATCGACCTCCGGGTGGGCTTCGACGAGCTCGATGGCCAGCTCGTTGATATCGGTCCATTTCATCGCTTGCCTTCCTTGGTCATGTTGATCGAGTAACGCGGAATCTCGATGGTCAGCGGCGTTTCATTGATCATCGCCTGACACGACAGGCGCGAATTCGGCTCCAGGCCCCAGGCCTTGTCAAGCAGGTCGTCCTCGACTTCGTCAGAAGGATCGAGAGCCTCGAAGCCTTCCCGAACGACGACGTGACAGGTGGTACAGGCGCAGGACATTTCGCAGGCGTGCTCGATGGCGATGCCATTCTCGAGCAGGTTCTGGCACAACGACTCGCCAGTCCTGGCTTCGAACACGGCGCCGTCCGGGCAAAGTTCCTGGTGCGGCAGAACGATGATCTGGGTCATGCAGTTTCTCCCGTCGTGCTGGCCGTGGAATCGACGTCAAGCTCGTTGATGTTGCGGCCGGCAAAGGCCCGCCGGATCGACTTGTCCATGCGCCGCGCGGCAAAGTCCTTGGTGCTGGCTTCGAGATCGTCCATGGCCAGCATGATCTGGCGGCGGTTGTCGGCAAGCGCCGCGCTCTCCAGCTTGACGATGTCTTTCTCGACGCGCGCCAGCTCCTCGGCTGCCAGCAGTTCGCTGTCGGCAGCAAGCGCCGCGCGTACCGCTTCCAGCAGACGTTGCGCATCGACCTGCGACTCCTTCAGCGCACGCCGCTGCGCGTCGTCCTTGACGTGCGCCATCGAGTCCTTGAGCATGCCGGCGATTTCATCGTCGGAAAGGCCGTACGAGGGTTTGACGACGATGCTCGCTTCAACCCCGGACCCCTGTTCGCGGGCGCTGACCGCCAGCAGGCCGTCGGCGTCCACCTGGAAAGCGACGCGGATGCGCGCCGAGCCGGCGACCATCGGCGGGATGCCACGCAGCTCGAAACGGGCCAGCGAACGGCAATCGCTGACCAATTCGCGCTCGCCCTGGACAACGTGAATGGCCAGTGCCGTCTGGCCATCGCGAAAGGTCGTGAACTCCTGCGCGCGGGCCGTCGGAATCGTCGAGTTACGGGGGATGATCTTCTCGACCAGGCCGCCCATCGTTTCCAGACCCAGCGATAGCGGAATGACGTCGAGCAGCAGCCAATCGTCACCGGCCGCACGATTGCCGGCCAGCAGGTTGGCCTGCGTCGCCGCGCCGATGGCGACAACCTTGTCGGGGTCGAGATTGTTGAGCGGATCCTGCCGGAAGAACTCTCCCACCGCGCGCTGTACCTGCGCCATGCGCGTTGCACCACCGACCATGACCACGCCCTTGATGTCGCTGACCGAAAGGGCGGCGTCGCGCAGAGCTTTCTTGACCGGCTGAATGGTCTTGGCGACCAGTGTCTGGCTGATCTCGGCGAAGATCGCGGTGGTCAGCTGCAGCTCCACCCGCTCGCCGCTGCTCAGCCGGGCGCTGATCGGTGCCGCGCCATGCACCGTGAGGTATTCCTTTGCTTCGCGGGCCCGTGCCAGCAGCATGCTGGCGTCCTCGACCGAGAGCGGCTTGAGATCAGCTGCTTCGATGATCCAGCAGAAAATGCGATGATCGAAATCGTCGCCACCCAACGCCGAGTCACCACCAGTCGCCAGGACCTCGAAGATTCCCCGCGACAACCTGAGAATCGAAATATCGAAGGTCCCGCCGCCAAGGTCATAGACCGCATAGACGCCCTCGGCGGCGTTGTCCAGGCCATAGGCAATCGCTGCCGCCGTCGGTTCGTTGAGCAGGCGCAGCACGGGCAGGCCGGCGAGCTTCGCCGCATCCTTGGTGGCTTGCCGCTGCGCCTCGTCGAAGTACGCCGGCACAGTGATTACCGCGCCAACCAGCGGGCCGCCCAGCGCGGCCTCGGCACGCAAGCGCAGGGCACGCAGGATATCGGCCGAGACTTCGACCGGGCTTTTAACGCCAGCGACGGTCTGCAGGCGCAGCATCCCCGGAGCGTCCTGAAAAACGTAGGGCATGGCCTCGCGATTGGCGATGTCGGCAATGCCGCGGCCCATGAAACGCTTGACCGAGCCAATCGTGTTGCGCGGGTCAAGCGCTTGCTGCGCTTGCGCCTCGTAGCCGACTTCGCTGCTGCCATCGGCGCAATAGCGAACGACCGAGGGCAGCAGGGGACGGCCGAGCTGGTCGCGAAGGACGACCGCCAGGCCGCTGCGCACGGTCGCCACCAATGAATTGGTCGTCCCGAGGTCGATGCCGACCGCCAGTCGATGCTCGTGCGGCGCGGTTGATTCACCGGGTTCCGCAATCTGTAGTAGGGCCATGAAAAAATTGGGGTCCTGAGACGTGTTACCGGGGTGAGGATAAGGTTTACGACGCAAGGAAAGCCAAGGACTAGGCGACCGCCTTACATTCGCTGCCTGGTGTTCAGTAGCGGCTAGTTACTCTTCGCAGGCGATCATCGCCTCGTCGAGTTCGACGAGCAGCTTCTCGATGAACATCAGGCGCCGGACTCGGTCCGCCGCCTGCTCGAGGTCGTGACTCTCGTCGATCAGCGCGGCAAGTTCGTCATAACGTTGGGCGATGTCGTGCTGCAGCCGATGGTGGAGATGCTCGAGTTCGTGATGTTCGCCCGCCGCACGTGCTTCGGCCACAGCCTCACGCCATTCCATCTGTTCGATCAGAAAGTCGGCCGGCATCAAGACATTGTTCTCGCTACCGACGTCGTGCTCTGACAGATGCAGCAGATATCTCGCCCGGGACAGCGGCTTCTTGAGCGTCTGATAGGCTTCATTGACCCTCGTCGCCCACTGCAGCGAGAGGCGCCTTTCCGCGTCGCCAGCTCGCGAAAAGCGGTCGGGGTGCACGCGCGACTGCATTTCCAAGTAGCGCTGGTCAAGCAGCGTGGAATCAAGCCGGAATCGGGTCGGCAGCTCGAACAGCGAGAAATGGTCGGTGTTGAAATCCATGCGTTCCGGTCAAGAGGGTGGTCGAAGCAGGCAGCGAGCGGTCGTCGGCGCAGTCATTAATGTAAAAGTCGCGTAAGCGACTCATGAAGCTCCCTTCTCCACTCGCGGGAGAAGGCTTGGGGAAGAGGTGGCGGTCATGACTCTCCTAATCGACGATCTGTAGACAGGTCATGACCGTTAAACCGCCGCCCGCCCAGCGCCCTGCCAAATCAAACGTTGAAACTCTCGCCGCAGCCGCAGGCGTCCTTGACGTTCGGGTTGTTGAACTTGAAGCCTTCGTTGAGACCCTCACGCGCGTAGTCCAACTCGGTGCCGTCGAGATACGGCATGCTCTTCGGATCGATGAGCACCCGCACGCCGTGCGACTCGAACTCGACATCGTCCGCCTGCGCACTATCGGCGAACTCGATTTTGTAAGCCATGCCCGAGCAGCCGCTGGTGCGTACGCCGAGGCGCAGGCCGATGCCTTTGCCACGCTTGATCATGAAATTGGCGACGTGGCTGGCGGCTCTTTCAGAAAGCGTCACTGCCATCAAAACCTCCTGCTGTAATAGCGTTTGCTAGGTTGCGTTTGCAGGCTTTCGTCCGATACTGCGGACTTGCGGACTCAGCCGGCGGCCTGATCAACGTGCTTTTTCTTGTAGTCGGCGACCGCCGCCTTGATCGCATCCTCGGCGAGGATCGAGCAGTGGATCTTCACTGGCGGCAAGGCCAGCTCTTCGGCAATCTGTGTGTTCTTGATGTCGAGTGCCTGCTCGACGGTCTTGCCCTTGACCCACTCGGTGACCAGCGAAGACGAGGCAATCGCCGAACCGCAACCGTAGGTCTTGAACTTGGCGTCTTCGATGACGCCGCCCTTGCCAACCTTGATCTGCAGCTTCATGACGTCGCCACAGGCGGGCGCACCGACCATGCCGGTGGCGACGCCCTCGTCTTCCTTTGGCGACGCCCTCGTCTTCCTTGCCAAACGAGCCAACGTTACGTGGATTTTCATAGTGATCCAGAACTTTTACGCTGTATGCCATGATGATTCTCCTTGATGCCTGATATGCCTTGTCAATGGGCGGCCCACTGGACCGTACTCAAATCGACGCCTTCCTGGACCATTTCCCACAGTGGCGAAAGCTCGCGTAGCCGACTGATTTTTTCGTGCAAGAGCTTGACCGCGTAGTCGACCTCCTCCTCGGTGGTGAAACGACCGAGAGTGAAGCGGATCGAGCTGTGCGCCAGTTCGTCTTCGCGGCCGAGGGCGCGCAGCACATACGAAGGTTCCAGCGACGCCGAAGTGCATGCTGATCCAGACGACACCGCCAGATCCTTGACCGCCATCAGCAGCGATTCGCCTTCGACGTAGGCAAAACTGATGTTCAGATTGTGCGGCACTCGCTGCTCCATGTCGCCATTGACATAGACCTCGTCGATGTCCGAAAGGCCCTTGTAAAGGCGGTCGCGAAGCATGCGGATGCGCTCGTTCTCGGCGCCCATCTCCAGACGCGCAAGGCGGAAAGCTTCACCCATGCCGACGATCTGATGCGTCGCCAGGGTTCCCGAGCGAAAGCCACGTTCGTGACCGCCGCCGTGCATCTGCGCGGTCAGACGAACACGCGGCTTGCGGCGTACGTAGAGCGCACCGATGCCTTTCGGGCCGTAGGTCTTGTGCGCCGAAAAACTCATCAGGTCGACTTTCAGCGTCGCCAGATCGATCACCACCTTGCCCGTCGCCTGCGCCGCATCGACGTGGAAGATGATGCCCTTGGCGCGGCAGATTTCGCCAATTTCAGCGATCGGCTGGATGACGCCAATCTCGTTATTGACCATCATCACCGACACCACAATGGTGTCCGGGCGCAAGACGGCCTTGAAGGCCTCGAGATCGATCAGGCCGTTGTCCTGGACATCAAGGTAAGTCACTTCAAAACCGAGGCGTTCGAGATCCCGGCAGGTGTCGAGCACGGCCTTGTGCTCGGTCTTCACCGTCACCAGGTGTTTTCCCTTGCCGGCGTAGAACTGGGCTGCGCCCTTCAGCGCCAGATTGTTTGACTCGGTTGCACCCGAGGTCCAGACGATTTCCTTGGCGTCGGCGTTAACCAACTTGGCCACTTCTTCGCGCGCTTCTTCGACCGCGGCCTCGGTTTCCCAGCCAAAGGCGTGCGACCGCGAGGCGGGATTGCCGAATTTCTCGACCAGATAGGGGATCATCTTGTCGGCGACCCGCGGATCGACTGGCGTCGTCGCCGAATAATCAAGATAGATAGGCAGTTTCAGCATTGCTCTTGCTCCGATGTATACAGGTTGCGTGCTACGCGCGACTCTTGACTCTTTATCCTGCTTGTTGGTTCCGCGGTCCGCGGCCGTTTGCTGCTCAGACGGCCATCGCGGTCAGTCGCTGCAAGCTGAGGGCGGTAGCCCGCAGCGTCGCCAGAAAGCTATCGACCTCGGCTGCACTGTTGGCAGCACCCAGACTGACGCGCACCGCGCCACGCGCCAGCTCCGTTTCGACACCCATCGCCCGCAGCACATGCGAAGGCTCCGGGTTGGCGCTCGAGCAGGCCGAGCCGCTGGCCACGGCATAACCGGCGCGGTCGAGGTGGCCGACCAGCGTCTCGCCGTCAAGGTCGGGAAACGCGAAATAGAGCGTGTTCGGCAAGCGCTCGGCAGCCTGGCCAAAGAGCGTCGCGCCGAGGCTGAAAAGCCCGCCCTCGAGCCGCTCGCGCAGGGCCAGCAGTCGCGGCGCCACTTCCGCCAGGCGCGCCGCAGCCAATTCACAGGCGACGCCAAAACCGACGATGGCCGCCACGTTCTCGGTACCCGAACGCAAACCGCGCTCATGACCGCCTCCGGCAATAATCGGCTCGATGTCGAGTCGCTTGTCGAGCACCAGTGCCGCCGCCCCCTTGGGACCGCCGATCTTGTGCGCCGACAGGCTGAGGGCATTGACACCGGCTGCGTTGAGCTGGCGGAAGTCGACGGGGATCTTGCCCACCGCCTGCACCGCATCGCTATGAAACCAGGCCCCGACCGCTCTGGCCTGCGCCGCGAGCGATGTGATGTCCTGAACCACCCCGGTCTCATTGTTGGCCAGCATTACCGAGACGATGCGTGGTCGCTCGCCGATCAGCGCCTGGTAGTCGGCAGCGTCAACCCGCCCGGCGGCGTCCACCGCCAGCTTGTGCAAGGCCCAGCCGCGCTTGCGCAGCTGTTCGGCTGGCCTGATCACGCACGGATGCTCGATCGCACTAACCGCCAGCAGGCCAGGCTTCAGACAGGCCGCCGCCCCCTTGATCAGCAGGTTGTTGGCTTCCGAACCACCACTGGTAAACACCACCTCGCTGGCATGCGCACCGACGGCCGCCGCGACCTTGCTGCGTGCCTCATCGATTGCTCGCCGCGCCGCCCGGCCGTACTCATGACGACTCGAAGCATTGCCGCAAAGCCCCGTAAGGAAAGGCAACATCGCTTCAACCACCGCCGGATCGGCAGCGGTCGTTGCGTTGTGGTCGAGATAGACGGGAGCGAACATGGCGCTGCGCGGCCTCTTCCAGTCCTAGCGGCCGCCGATGGCGACGACTTTGGCGCGCTGCCGCACGCCCTTGCGCCGCTCATCCGCCTTGCGCCGTTCCTGATGCATGACGGCCACCTCGCCGCCATCCTTGCCGCCCTGTTGCGCGACGAGATCCGCCAGCGTCACCGAACTCAGATAGTCGAACATCTTGACGTTCAGCGTTGCCCACAGGTCATGGGTCATGCAGCGCTCTTCGTCGTGGCAGTTCTCGCGACCACCGCACTGCGTGGCATCCAGCGGCTCGTCGACGGCGCGAATGATGTCTGCAACGGTCATCGCGCTGGTCGGCCGCGCGAGACAATAACCGCCACCTGGACCGCGCACGCTGCCTACCAGCTGATGACGACGCAACTTGCCGAACAGCTGCTCCAGATACGACAGCGAAATCTTCTGACGCTCGCTGATGCCAGCCAGGGAAACCGGGCCGTCGCTACCGCGCAGAGCCAGATCGATCATCGCCGTCACTGCGAAACGTCCTTTGGTTGTCAGTCTCATGCTTCCTCCTCCATTGCTACAAAAAACAATAATAATAATTGTTGATCAAATCACTACACTATGCACTATAGTGAGCGACCAGCTATTAGTCAACTATTTTACTCAGGTATTGTGGATCGAACCGATCCGCCGTCGCCAGGTCGCCATTGACGTGTACCCCTGCGTCTTCAAGCTTCTTGAGCAGCAGTTCGAAGCGCCGATCGGCCTCCGCCGCATGATCGAGCAGGCCATGAATCGCCTTGGCCAGCGGATCATCCTGATTGGCCGCCAGCGCGTAGGCCGAGAAGCCCAGTTGCCCGGCCATCTGCTCGCGCTTCTGGTCCTGCTCGTTGTCGATGATTCGCGCCGGGTTGCCGACCGCTGTCGCGCCACTCGGAACACTCTTGACGACCACCGCATTGGAGCCGACCTTGGCCGACGCACCGACGGTAATCGGGCCGAGTACCTGCGCCCCGGCGCCGATCACCACACCGTTCTCCAGGGTCGGATGCCGCTTGCCCTTGTTCCACGAGGTGCCGCCCAGGGTGACGCCATGATAGAGGGTGACATCGTCGCCGATCACCGCCGTTTCGCCGATCACCACGCCCATCCCGTGATCGATGAACAGGCGCCGACCGATACTCGCTCCGGGATGGATTTCGATACCGGTGAAGAAGCGTCCGAGATGCGAAACCAGGCGGCCCAGCCAATGCAGCCCGCGCATCCACAGCCAATGCGCGAGACGATGCATGGTGACAGCGTGCACGCCGGGATAGCAGGTGAGCACCTCCCAGAAAGTGCGCGCGGCAGGATCACGGGTGAAAACGGACTGGATGTCTTCGCGAAGACGACTGAACATGAAAAGAAAGCCCTAGAACGATGGCAGCGATTATAACAAATACCGCACTATTTTAGTACACTATTTCCGACAACAGTTCCCACTTGCCTGTCCGGCGCATCGCCCGCAGCGCCGCCCGCTGCTTCCCTTTCTCCGGCCGTCCGTTCGACCGCATCGAGCAGTCCACGCAGGATGTTGATCTCATCGCGCTCGAGCTCGGCGCGCCCGAACAGTCGGCGCAGCTTGGGCAGCAGCCGCCGCGGTCGCTGCGGGTCGAGGAAACCGCTGCTGACCATCACCCGCTCAAGGTGCTGATAGAAGCGTTCGATGTCCTCGTGTGGTGCCGGCGGCGAGTCGAAGGGCACGGCCCGCGTAATGACCGGTGGACGACCGTCGAAGGCTGCCAGACGCAGCTCGTAGCACAGCAGCTGCACTGCCGAAGCCAGGTTCAGCGAGCTGTAGTCGGGATTCGCGGGAATGAATACCGTCCGCTGGCAACGTTGCACCTCGGCGTTCGACAGGCCAGCCGTCTCGTTACCGAAGAGCAGTGCCACCTCGCCCTCACCGGCCCAGCCGAGAATGTCGCTCGCCGCCTCGCGCGCCGGCAGCGCCGGCGGCCCAAGGTTGCGGTGCCGTGCCGACAGCGCGTACACCTGCACCGTCCCGGCCAGCGCCTCGTCGAGGCTGCTGCAGATCTGCGCCTGTTCGAGAATATCGTCGGCGTCGGCAGCACGCGCCACCGCCTGCGGGTCGGGAAAGTGCTTCGGATTGACCAGCGACAGCCGCGCCAGGCCCATGGTTTTCATCGCCCGTGCGGCCGCACCGATGTTGCCGGGGTGACTGGTGTGCGAAAGGACGACGCGGATGCGGGCGAGCGCTGAGCCGGAAGAATACGACCCTGTGGGCCTGTTCATATTAGAATCGGGGTCCTCTACACCAATCGGGCAGCATCAGCCACCCGTCGCCTCTGCAAAATCATGCATCCAGCTCTGAACATCATCATCAAGGCGGCGCGTCGCGCCAGCCAGATCATCAACCGTGCGGCACTCGATCTCGAGCACCTGCAGATCACCACCAAGCGCCAGAGCGACTTCGTCACCGAAGTCGACAAGGCGGCGGAAGCGGCGATCATCGATATCCTGCGTGAGGCCTATCCGGAGTACGGCATTTTAGCAGAAGAGTCCGGCCTGACCGCCGGCCAGGGCGGCGGCAGCGAGTATCAGTGGATCATCGACCCACTCGACGGCACGACCAATTTCATCCACGGATTTCCCCAGTACGCAATCTCGATTGCCCTCGCCTACCGCGGCCAGGTCACCCAATCGGTGGTCTATGACCCGCTGCGCAACGAGATGTTCACCGCCAGCAAGGGCGGCGGCGCCTTCCTGAACGACCGCCGCATCCGCGTCAGCAAGTGCCTGAAACTGGAAACCGCCTTGATCGGTACCGGCTTCCCCTATCGCATGTACGACCACATCGACGCCTACCTGCGCATCTTCAAGGAGCTGGCACAAAAGACCGCCGGCATGCGGCGCCCGGGTGCCGCCGCGCTCGATCTGGCCTACGTCGCCTGCGGACGCTTCGACGGCTTCTGGGAGTTCGGCCTGTCACCCTGGGACATGGCCGGCGGCACGCTGCTGATCTCCGAAGCCGGCGGCCTGGTCAGCGACCTCGCCGGCAACGAAAGCTACCTGCAGTCCGGCAACCTCGTCGCCGGCACGCCGAAAGTCTTCGCGCAACTGCTGCAGGTGATCGACAGCCATCGTACGCCGGGGCTGCAGGCCTGAAGCCGCAGCGCGACCTTGAAAAGCCATGCTCAGGAGCTGAGGAATCGGGCAAGCGCTCGCAGCAAGTTCCCGAGCAGAAGTTCATCGCGGGCCTTCTTGGATGTAGCTTGCTCACGAGTTGACGCAGTCGCATCGTTTCATAAGGCGAGTGATAGGGTTCCATCTCCAACAAGGTTCTTTTAATCAGCAGATGGAGACGCTGATCGCGTATCGGAAGGCTGTAATCCACTAATACATCACCGGCCAACGGCGTATTTCGGAGGCGGACGTGCGCGCAGTCAACAGTCAAACTGCTGGAGTCCCGGTGGAAGCGCGCCCGGAACCGACCCATGCCTGAAGTCGACACCATCACCGTCAAGGGCTTCAAGAGCATCGCCGCGATCGAGAAGCTCAAGCTCGGGGCGATCAACGTTGTCATCGGGCCGAACGGATCGGGCAAGTCGAATTTCATCGGTGTCTTTGCCTTCCTGCACGCCATCCGCGAAGGGCTTCTGCAGGACTATGTGATCAAGGCAGGTGGCGCCGACAAGGTCCTGCATTTCGGTTCCAAGATAACTGGGAAGCTGGAAATCCGCGCATCCTTCCAGGACGGCGTCAATGAATACGTCATCGCTCTGGAACCGACAGCGGCAGACCAGCTTCACCCGGCATCGGAAACCGTCTCCTTCTGGGACAAGCGGCATCCCGCAACCTATGCAGAAGATCTCGCCGCGCGCGGGATGGAAGCCGGCATCAGCGATGCGCAACGATCGGGCACGGGCGCGTACGTACGCCAGCACCTGAATCGCTGGCGGCTCTACCACTTCCACGACACCAGTTCGACTTCGCCGATAAAGAAGACGGCGGACCTCAACGACAACCGCTACCTGCGCCCTGACGGCTCGAACCTAGCCGCCTTCCTCTATGTCCTGCGCCTGAAGCACGACACCGCGTACAGCCTGATCCGCCGCACGATTCAGCGCGTTGCGCCGTTCTTCGATGACTTCGTGCTCGAACCGCAGCAGCTCAATCCGGACAAGATCCGCCTGGAGTGGCGGCACAAGGGCTCCGACGCCTACTTTGACGCTTCGTCGCTCTCCGACGGGACGCTGCGCTTCATCGCGCTGGCGACGCTGTTCCTGCAACCCGACAGCATTCGCCCGTCGTTGATCCTGGTCGACGAACCGGAGCTTGGCCTGCATCCCTACGCGATCACCCTGCTGGCCTCGCTGGTGAAACAGGCCGCCGTCACGACGCAGGTCATTCTGTCGACGCAATCGCCCCTGCTGCTCGATCACTTCCAGCCCGAGGACGTTCTGGTCGCCGACCGCGTTGGCGGCGGAACGCGATTCACGCGCCTGGAATCGGCCCGGCTGGCAAGCTGGCTGGAGGACTACAGCCTCGGCCAGCTCTGGGAAAAGAACGAACTCGGTGGCCGCCCGAGCGGGGAGTGAGCGAATGACCCGGCTGCTCATTCACGTCGAAGGCGAAACGGAGGAAAGCTTCGTCAATGAGGTTCTTGCTCCTCACCTCTACACGTACGGCTATGGGAAAGTCAGCGCTCGCCTGCTTGGCAACGCGCGGCAACGCGACCGGCGCGGCGGAATCCGTGGCTGGAGTGGGGTTCGCAAGGACATTCTCAACCACCTCAAGGAGGATTCCGGCTGCCTGGCGACGACGATGGTCGACTACTACCGGCTACCGCAAACAGGCGAGAAGGCATGGACGGGGCGATCCGAGGCGGCCAGGCTGCCGTTCGCCCGCAAGGCGGGCACGGTACAGCACCCCTTGATGGCCGACATCGGGACACAGTCGGGCTTCGCTTCCATTGCGGCGCGCTTCGTGCCCTACGTGACGATGCACGAGTTCGAGGGGCTTCTGTCCCGCGACTGCACCCGCTTCGCCGCGGGTATCCGGCGCCACGACCTGGCGCCGCGCTTGCAGGCAATCCGCGAGCAGTGTCCGCATTTCCGCCAATGGCTCGAACGCCTCGAGTCCCGCCCCGGCTGAATGCCGCCATGGCACGCGCGAGAACGCCGGAACTGAGTTTCCAGCAACCCATCGCCGATTTCCTGGTGCGCGTGCACGGCTACGGCGTACTGGAACAGGCGGAAATCAGCGACAGCGAGCACTGCATCGCCGAAGGCCAGCCCTGGGCCTTCCTGCAGGCGACGCAGGCCGGGCAGCTCCCGACACTGGCCAACGATTGCTCCGGCGATGCGCGCGAAGAAGTCTTCCGCGATCTGCCGAGAGCGCGGCGGCGGGAAAAAGGGGGTACCACCGCCACTGAGGAAAGTCTCGGTCGGGGAGATGATCGACGAAATACTCGGCCGCTGCAGCTTCGGCACGAGGATCTCACCCATTACCCGGGCGTCGGTGACGCCAAGGCCGCGCTGATCCTAGCTGCCGTCGAGTTTGCGCGCCGCCGCATCAAACCCGAGGGCTCGCGGATCACAACGTCCGCCGACATCCTCCCGCATGTACGACATTACGCCGACCGCAAGCAGGAGCATTTCCTCTGTGCCAGCATCAACGGGGCCAACGAGATTCTCAACATCCGGGTCATCTCGATCGGCCTGATCGATCGAACGCCGGTTCATCCGCGCGAGGTCTTCGCGGACGCCCTGGTAGACCGCGCCGCAGCGATCATCGTCGCGCACAACCATCCCACCGGCGGACTCGATCCCTCGCCAGCCGATATTGAGGTGACCAAGCAGCTCAAGGCCGCCGGCAGCATCATCGGCGTGCCCTTGCTCGATCACATCATCTTCAACCGAAGCGGCTACTTCAGTTTTCTGGAGGCCGGGCGGCTGTAACTGGCTCGACTCCTGCAAATGGCAAAAAGGGCAGCGAGGCACGCTCGTACCCCGCTGCCCTGTTCAGTCGACCCGCTGCTCGAGCCTCCTCAGCCTGTTATCACCGATAGCGCGTCGTGATACTCGTACTTGAGGTCGTCGGCGACTTCACGGCAGGTGACCTTGCCGAAAGCGACGTTGAGACCATTGCGCAGGTGCTCGTTATCCTGCAGCGCCTGCCGCCAGCCCTTGTCGGCGATCTGCAACGCAAACGGCAGGGTCGCGTTGTTGAGCGCGTAGGTGGAGGTGTTCGGAACGCCACCCGGCATGTTGGCAACGCAGTAGTGCACCACATCGCCGACGACGTAGGTCGGATCGGCGTGCGTCGTCGCTTTGGCGGTCTCGCAGCAGCCCCCCTGGTCGATGGCCACGTCGACGATCACCGATCCGGGCCGCATCTCATTGACCAAATCGCGAGTGATCAGCTTCGGTGCCGCGGCACCCGGGATGAGCACGCCACCGATCACGAGATCGGCGTTCAGCACGTGCTGCTCGACGTTGTCGCGGTTCGAAAAGACGGTGATCACACGCGCACCGAGCTGCCGATCGAGGCGCCGCAGGACATCGAGGCTACGGTCGATGACCACCACCTGTGCGCCAGTGCCGACGGCAATCTGTGCGGCGTTCGAGCCGACGACACCGGCGCCGAGGATGACGATCTTCGCCGATGGCACGCCGGCAACACCGCCGAGCAGGATGCCCATCCCGCCGTGCGCCTTTTCGAGGCAGTAGGCGCCGGCCTGGATCGACAGGCGGCCGGCGACTTCCGACATCGGCGCCAGCAAGGGCAGGCCGCCGCCCGGCTGGGTGACTGTTTCGTAGGCAATGCAGACGGCGCCACTGCTGACCAGATCGGCGCACTGCGCGGGATCGGGCGCGAGATGCAGGTAAGTGTAGAGGATCTGCCCTTCGCGCAGCATGCCGCGCTCGCCGGCCTGCGGCTCCTTGACCTTGATGATCATTTCGGCCTTGGCAAAGATCTCCGCGGCCGTCGCGGCAATCGTCGCTCCGGCCTTCTCGTAGACCGCGTCAGCGGCGCCGATGCCCGCCCCAGCGCCGGTTTCAACGCTCACCGCATGACCGTGCGCGACCATCTCGCGAACCGATGACGGGGTCAGGCCGACACGGTATTCGTGGTTTTTTATCTCCTTGGGTACGCCAATGTGCATCGCTGTCTCCTTATTGTGCTTTCGGGGCCGATTATCTTAGGTCATTTCGGCAGGGCGAACCGGTTTTTTGCATGTCATGCTCCTCGGTCGTCCGACAGCGCCCCCGGGAAGCGTGCGGGCGGATGCTTAGTACTCGGAAACAATCCCGCAGCACGACACCCGGAGCACGCCAAGGCATCTAAGCGCCTATCGCCGCTGCGCGCTTGCGTATAAACTGCCAGTCGCCGAACCCGGCGACCTGCCCTCCCCCGATAGCCGAAGCCGATGAACAGCAAGGATCGCGACTGCAAGGAACACACGTCGCCGGACGCCAACGGCCCGGCGCTCTCCGCCGCTGCCGAGACGATGGCCACGGAGCTAGCCAGCTTTCGCCGTGACATGCTGCGCTTTGCGGTCCTGCAGTTGCGTGATCCGGCGAGCGCCGAGGATGCCGTGCAGGAAACCATGCTTGCCGCGCTGCAGGGCGCTGCGCGCTTTGCCGAGCGCGCCAAGCTGAAGACCTGGGTGTTCTCGATCTTGCGCAACAAGATCGTCGACATCATCCGGCGGCGGGTTCGCGAGCCGATCCACGAAGCCGTCGAGCAGGAAATCGACGACGCCGATTTCGACCCGCTGTTCAAGAGCAATGGCCACTGGCAGCGTGATGCACGGCCTTCGGACTGGGGAAATCCGGAAAAGACTCTCGAAAACAGCAGTTTCTGGGCAGTCTTCGATGCCTGCCTGCAACGCCTGCCGCCGGCCACCGCGCGCGTCTTCATGATGCGCGAAATACTCGGCCTGGAGACCAGCGAAATCTGCCAGGAACTGTCGATGAGCACCAGCAACTGCTGGGTGGTGCTGCATCGCGCACGCATGGGACTACGGCTATGCCTCGAACAAAAGTGGTTCGGCAGCGGCGCACGAGACGGTCAATGAACGACCTGGAACGGACCAACAAGCGACCAACAAGCGCCCACTAGCCAAACCGGCGAATGCGCGCAGCGCCGCGGCAGGCAGCGATCGGCGCTTCAGCTACCGACCACACCCCCATCGGCGCGCCGGACCACCAGCGTCGCCGAACGCGGCCGGCCGCCGGTCACACCGGGGAACTGGTTGGCCGGCCATCCGGACCCGGCCAGCGGCGCCGACGGCGACGAACGCCCACCAGCGGCTTCACCGGGATGCTGGACGTTGATGAACAGACTGCGCGAATCGGGCGTGGCGCTGATCCCGGTAATCTCGCAGGCTTTCGGTCCGGTCAGGAAGCGGCGAATCTCGCCGCTGGCAATGTCGGCGACGAGCATTTGGTTGTTGCCCAGCCGCTGGTAGTCACCACGGTTGAGGACGCTGCCGGAAGCGTCGGTCTGGATCCACAGCCGACCGTCGCGGTCAAACCACAGGCCGTCCGGGCTGGCGAAAGCATCGCCCTTGATGTTGCCGCGCCTGGCCGCGTCGGCATTCTCGGGGTCGCCACAGAGCACGAAAACATCCCAGTCAAAGACACCGGCCGCCGCATCCGCCTGCTCCTCGCGCCAGCGAATGATGTGTCCGAAAGCATTCTCCGCGCGCGGATTGGCGGCGTCGGCGACCAGGCGCTTGCGGTTGTTGGTCAGCGTGCAATAGACCTCGCCATTCTGCGGATCGACGGCCAGCCACTCCGGGCGGTCCATCTTCGTTGCGCCAACGAGATCGGCGGCCTGGCGGGTGCGGATCAGGATGTCGGCCTGATCGGCAAAGCCATTGCCTGGGTCGAGCCCATTCTGCCCGTACTGCAAGGCGATCCAGCGACCTTTGCCATCGCCGTCGAAGCGCGCCACGTACAGCGTCCCGTCGTCGAGCAGGCGGCCGCCAGCAGCCGCTTCGCTGGCCTTGAATCGATCGCTCGACACGAACTTGTAAAGGTACTCGAAAGCTTCATCGTCGCTCATGTACACCACCACCCGGCCGTCGCTGGCCAGCGTTACGGTGGCACATTCGTGCTTGAAGCGACCCAGGGCGGTGCGCTTGACCGGGGCCTGCGCAGGCTGCCAGGGGTCGATTTCGACGACCCAGCCGAAACGATTGGCTTCGTTGGCTTCCGTGGCGACATCGAAACGACTGTCGTGCTCGTGCCAGCGAAAGCCGGCGCCGTTGGCGCGGATGCCATAACGCTTCTGATCGGCCGTCGGCTCGACAAGACCGTTGAAATAGCTGTTGAAGTTCTCTTCACAGGTGAGGTAGGTGCCCCACGGCGTGTGCCCCATCGCGCAATTGGCCAGCGTCCCGAAGACGACGTTGCCACGCCGGTCGTCGCGGGTGCGCATATCTGGCGTGCCGGCCGCCGGACCGGCGATGCGTATCGGCGTACGCGCAGTTATCCGACGGGCGTACGGCGACGGTCGCAAGAGCTGCCAGCGCAGGACGCCGCCACTCTCCCGAAGCTCCACCTCGATCACCGAAACGCCATGCGCGTTCTGCGACTTGCGCGTCTTGTCGTGACTCCAGTCGACCATCCCGTCGGGATGCAGAAGGCCATCGTCGGTGTATTCGTGATTGATGCACAGCAGGCCGTGGGTCGACGACGGCTTGCCGTCTACCAGCCAGGGAAAGAAGTGCATGCCGTCATGATGCATCCCGGCCTGCTCGGCCTGCTCGCCGGCGCTGTTGCCCGCATCGGCGCGGAACGCCGGTCCGTCCGCGATCGGGTCACCCCAGGCGTAGAGCAGCTGCACGATGTAGCCATCGGGAACGCGCACGACATCGTCGCTCGAGATGCTGATCGGCGCAAAACCGATTCCCGCCCGGCCCGTCGGCCCAGCCAGCGCCGGAAGACCGAAGAAGGACAGTGCGGCACTACCCAGACCGGCCTGCAGCAAGCGCCGGCGCGTAGTGGCGGTGGCCGAAAGCGCCGTGAGAAGCTGCGCGAAGTGCGGGTTCGCGCCGTCGTTGCTGAGCAGGTCCTTGTCGTCCATCGCTTGCGTCCATCCGAATCTGACGAAAAAAGGATTATCGCTCAGTGAGCCGCCGCGCCACCATCGCCTGTTGAAACCTGCGCCTCCCGGATCGGCGCAAACCTTTCGCTGGCAGCTCGTCTTACGCGGCGCGATGCTGCTCGTGCCGCTTCTCCTCTTCAACATGGCGCCGCAGGACGTCGTTCATGCGCGTCTGCCAACCATCGCCACTGGCTTTGAAGTAATCAAGGACTTCCGGGCTATAGCGTACGGTCACCGCCACCTTGGTCGGCAGCTTCTGCGGGCCGCGCCGGCCCGGTTGGCGAACTTTCGCCTTGCTGGAGACACCTGGCGCGATTTCTACAGGCTGATTGGCATCACCTGCGCCACCAGAACTCTTCCCACGCGCCGCCTTGGCCACCCGGGCCACCCGCTTGCGTTCTTTGGCAAATGTCGACGATGTTGCAACAACTTCCTTGTTCATTTTTTTCACCTGGGCACAGTAAATCAAAGGGGCGCGAGCTACTTCACCTTGTAAAGCCGCGCTTCCGGCGCAATGACATTGCGAATCGCGACCTTGAGGTCGATCAGGTCGACATGGCCGAGCAGCAGCAGGCCGGCGCGAAAAAGCTCTCCCTTCTTGCTGGGAACCCCGCGGCTGGCCAGGCGCTTCTTGAGCTTGATGAGTTGCCGGTATTCGCTGTGTGGAATTCGCAGGCGACAGCGAACGGTCTGTGTGGGCTTGCGCGCTTTCTTGGCTTTAGCAGGCGGTTCTGGCGCCGGCATCGAGGCAAGTCTTCTGAGTTTGAGTTCCTTGGCCGCAGCGAGAATCGCTTCGGCACTGGAAAGAGTGGCTGCTGACGACATCAAGATTCCCCCTGGCAACTTACGGAACACCCGCCGGAAGGTCGCGCAGCTTGATTCACTGATGCGTTTCGGCCGACCGACTCGGGTAATTCTTTGTAACGACGGGGGGGAGAATGCGCTGCTTTTGTGACAGATTGATGACAGTGCGCGACGCGCAGCCGCCAGCAGGGGCACAAGGCCGCAACTGCCGGCGGTAGCGGCGACCGTCAGTCGGCCAGTGCCGTGGCGAGGGTCTTCGCGTTCGCACGCATCATGCCGAGATAGCTGTCGGCTGCCGTCCCGGGAGCGGCCAAGGAATCGGAGTACAGGACGCCGCCAATGCGCGCCCCTGATTCAGCGCTGATGCGTTCGAGCAAGCGTGCGTCGCTGACGTTCTCGATGAACATTGCCGGGATCTTTTCGCGGCGGATCTGCCGGATGATCCCGCCGACGGCGGCCGCTGAAGGTTGCGCATCAGTGCTGAGCCCCACGGGCGCTAGGAAACGAATTCCATAGGCACGGGCAAAATAGCCAAAAGCGTCGTGTGAGCTGACCACCACGCGCCGTTCGACAGGAAGCTTGCTGAGGCTGCTGCGGATCTCGCTGTCAAGCACGTCGATCTCTCGCCTCAGAGCGGCGGCGTTGGCCTGATAGCTCACCTTGTTTGCCGGATCCACCTGCGCCAGTGCGGCAGCAATATTGTCGACGTAGTAGCGCGCCTGAGCCAGATCCTGCCAGGCGTGCGGGTCGACATCGGCCGGGTGATCGTGGCTGCGATGCTTGCCGGTATGTGCCGCTTCTTTCTGAAGTACATTGACGCCCTTGCTGGCAACCACGATCAGCCCGCGATAGCCGGAGGACATTATCAGGCGATCGATCCAGCCTTCGAAACCGAGGCCATTGACGACCACCAGCCGTGCGCGCGCGAGCTTCTTCACGTCGGCCGGAGTCGGCTGGTACACGTGCGCGTCCGCCAGCGGCCCGACCAGGGTATACACCTGCACATGCTCGCCACCGACCCGCTGCGTCAGGTCACCGAGAATGCTGAAACTGGCGACCACCGGCAGCAACTCGGCCGCGCTTGCCCGGCCAGGCTGAGCACCCAGGAGAATCACCAGAGCAGCGGTCAGCAGAGGAGCCGGGCGCAGAAAAACCGTTGCCAGCCAGCGCTGGAGCACGTTGAGGAAGGGTTTTCTCATCGTTTTTCCCCGCGAGGTCGACTCAGCGTTCAAAGTGCCAACCCGACCGCCAACGACTGGCCAGGGGCCCAAGCGGAGCGGCGAGCAGCGAGAGCAGATAGAGGCCGCCAAGGGTCAACACGATCGCCGGACCGGCCGGCAGGTCCGCATGATACGAGAGCAACAGGCCGATGAAGGAGCCGAGCAGTGCGACTAACACGGCGATCAACAGCAGCGGTCCGACATTGCACACCCACAGGCGCGCCGCAGCCGCCGGCAGAATCATGATCCCGACCGCCATCAAGGTCCCCAGAGCATGAAAGCCGGCAACCAGATTGAGCACCAGCAGGACCATGAAACCATAGTGCGCAAGCGGGCCGAGACGACTAATGCGCCCCAGAAAAGCAGGATCACAGCCTTCGAGGACGAACAGGCGCAAACCGAGTGCGAGCGCCAGCACCGACAGCGAAGCAAAGCCTGCGAGCAGCAGCAGAGCGGCGTCGTCAAGCGCCAGCACGCTGCCGAAAAGAACATGCAGCAGGTCGACGCTGCTGCCGCGCAGCGAGATGATCAACACGCCGGCCGACAGCGAGATCAGGTAAAAAGTCGCCAGACTGGTGTCTTCCTTGATCACCGAGTTGCGAGCAACACCGCCGGAGAGCATGGCCACCGCCAGACCGGCGACCAGGCCGCCGATGGTCATCGCCGGCAGCGATAGACCGGCAATCAGGTAGCCGATCGCGGCCCCCGGTAGAATGGCGTGCGACATGGCATCGCCGGCCAGACTCATCCGACGCAACATCAGGAAGACGCCGACCGGCGTCGCGCCGAGCGACAACGCCAGACAACCCGCCAAGGCCCGACGCATGAAAGAAAACTCGATGAACGGCGAGAGCAAGGGAATGCTGGACAGCGTTTCGTTCATCCGGCGTCCTGGTCGGCATGACAGATGGGCGCGTGTGCGTGATCGCCGCGCCCTTCGGCGATCCGCCGGGCGCGCTGCAGATTGGCGTCGCTGAGCACCGTTGCGGTATCGCCCCGGGCGACGATCTCGCGAGCCAGCAGCAGCGTTTCCGGGTACTCCTGGTGGACATGCTCGAGGTCGTGCAGGACGGAGATTACCGTCCGCCCTTCGCCATGCCAGTGTCGCACCAGCGCCGCCAGGTCGCGAACGCTGGCCGCGTCGATGGCGCCATAGGGCTCGTCGAGGAGCACCAGCGGGGCATCCTGGAGCAGGACGCGGGCAAAATGCGCACGCTGCAACTGACCGCCCGAGAGCGCACCGATCGGACGGCTCTCGAGGCCGGTCATGCCGACCAGGTCGATGGCCGCAGCAATGCGTTCGCGCCGGGCGCGGTCGAGGCCGCCAAAGGCACCGATCTCGCGCCACAGGCCCATGGCCACGAAGTCGTGAACGACCATCGGAAAGCTGCTGTCGAGCGTCGTCAGCTGGGTCAGATAAGCGATTTGCCGGCGCTGCACGCCAAGCAACTCGATGCGGCCCTGCAAGGGCCGCAGTTCGCCGGTAATGCCTTTGAGCAGCGTCGATTTACCAGCACCGTTGGGACCAACGATGGCCAGCAGGCTGCCGGCGGCAACCTCCCCCTGCAGGTGGTGGACCGCCGGATGACGATCGTAGCCAAGCGTCAGATTATCGAAGCGCAGGATCGGCTGGCCGTTCGCTGAGGTGATTGCAGGCTTGTCGGGCATCGCTGGCGCGGCGTTCAGTGCAGCGCCCAGAACACCGTCGTCCACAGCAGCAGCAGCACAGCGAATGCCCAGAGCAGGCGCGCCAAGGCACTGGCGCAGAGCACCGGATTGCGGACTTTGGCGCTTGCCGATGCGCGTGGGCTTGCAGAAAGAGACATATACGACGCGAGGTAAGGCTTTTCGGGCGCGGACTCTGAGTTCCCGCGGAGGGCGAATCTTGCCTCGTTCGCCAGCCAAACGCAACCGCCTTGAGCGAGCTCAGCGAGCGTTCGCGCCCGCCAGCACGCCGTCGCCACCCCGGACAAGCAAGCGACGATTTGCCGGCTCAACCGAAGCGACCGGTAATGTAATCCTCGGTGTGTTTGACCTTCGGTTTCACGAACAACTCTTCGGTGCGGCCGAACTCGACAAGCTCGCCGAGGTACATGAAGGCCGTGTAGTCGGAAATCCGGCCCGCCTGTTGCATGTTGTGAGTGACGATGGCGATGGAGTACTCGCTCTTGAGTTCGTTGATCAGTTCCTCCACCTTGGCCGTGGACAGCGGATCGAGCGCCGAGGTCGGTTCGTCGAGGAGCACGATCTGGGGCTTCACCGCCACCGCCCGGGCGATGCATAGGCGCTGCTGCTGGCCGCCGGAAAGGGACAGGCCGCTCTGCTGCAACTTGTCCTTGACTTCATCCCACAGGGCAGCCTTGTTAAGCGCCCATTCCACCCGTTCGTCGAGTTCGCTCTTGCTGAACTTCTCGTAAAGCCGAACACCGAAGGCGATGTTTTCATAGATGGTCATCGGAAACGGAGTCGGCTTCTGGAAAACCATGCCGATCTTCGCCCGCACCAGGTTCACGTCCTGTTTCCGGTCGAGCAGGTTCTTGCCATTGAAAACGATCTGCCCTTCGGCGCGCTGCCCCGGATAGAGATCGTACATGCGGTTGAAAGCACGCAAGAGCGTAGACTTCCCACAACCGGACGGCCCGATGAAGGCGGTCACACGGTTGCGAGCGACATCGAGACTGACGGCTTTCAGACCCTTGAAGTCGCCGTAGTAGAAATCCAGTTCGCGCACCTGCAAAATGGCTTGTTCGCTGATTTGGACCATGTGGTCGCAGGTCTCGGACATTATTCGATGCTCCGCAGTTCAGGTCTTGTGACGAAAGAGGACACGCGCACCGATATTGATCGCCAACACCAGCAAGGCGATCAGCAGGGCGCCGCCCCAGGCCAGCTCAATCCAGTTGTCGTAGGGACTCATGGCGAACTGAAAAATGACCACCGGCAGATTGCCCATTGGCTCCGACATGTCAGCGCTGAAGAACTGGTTGTTGAGCGCCGTAAACAGCAGTGGCGCCGTTTCGCCGGTGACCCGCGCGATAGCCAGCAGGACGCCGGTCACCACACCGGCCTTGACCGAGCGCAGGGTCACTTTCAGTGACACCTGCCAACGCGGCGCGCCGATCGCGAAAGCCGCCTCGCGCAGACTCGACGGCACCAGTCTAAGCATGTTCTCGGTGGTGCGCACGACGACGGGAATGGCGATCAGGGACAGCGCGACCGAACCGGCCCAGCCGGAAAAACCACCCACGGTCGCCACCATCAGTGCGTAAACGAAGAGACCAACGACTATCGACGGCGCCGACAGCATGATGTCGGTGACGAAGCGGGTCGTCGCCGCGAACTTCGAGGTGTCGCCGTACTCGGCCAGATAGATGCCGGCAAGAATACCGATCGGGGTGGACACCAGCGTCGCAAAACCGACAATCATGACGCTGCCGACGATCGCATTGCGCAGCCCACCGCCTTCGCTACCCGGTGCCGGCGTGTCCTGGGTAAAGAAATCCCAGCTCAGGGCGGCGAAGCCTTTCGAAAACAGGGTCCACAGTATCCACATCAAGGCCGCCAGACCAAAGGCCATGGCCAGCATTGACAAGCCGATACCGAGACGGTTGATTAACATTCGACGACGATAATGTTCCATTGCAGCCCCTGTGGCGTCTCAAACGCCCTGCCTGGCGCTGGCGCGATGGACTAGCCAGCGCGACAGTCCGAGGACGACGCAGGTGATGACGAACAGCACCAGGCCGAGCGCAAACAGCGACGAGGTATGCAGCCCCGGATCCGCCTCGCCGAACTCGTTGGCCAGTAGCGAAGCAATCGAGTTGCCCGGCGCAAAGAAGCTGCCGGCGATGCGATTGGCGTTGCCGATAACGAAGGTGACGGCCATCGTCTCGCCCAGGGCGCGTCCGAGGCCGAGCATGATGCCGCCGATGACGCCGACACGTGTATAAGGCAAGACGATGTTCCAGACCACCTCCCAGGTCGTGCAACCAAGGCCGTAGGCGGATTCCTTGAGCACCGCTGGCACGGTGTCGAAGACGTCACGCATTACCGAGGCAATGAAGGGAATCACCATCAGCGCCAGCACGATGCCTGCCGACAGTATGCCGATCCCGAGCGGCGGGCCGGCGAACCAGCCACCGATCACCGGCAGATCGCCAAAGCCTGCCTGCACCCAGGGCTGAACATTCCTGGCGAACAAGGGTGCGAAAACAAACAGGCCCCAGATGCCGTAAATGATCGAGGGAACCCCGGCGAGCAATTCGATGGCCGTCCCCAGCGGCCGACGCAGCCAGCCCGGACAACTCTCGGTGAGAAACAGCGCGATACCAAAGCTCACCGGCACCCCGATCAGCAGCGCGATGAGCGACGTGCTGAGCGTGCCGTAGATCGAGATCAGGGCACCGAACTCGTCGTCCGGCACGCTCCACGCCTCGCTCCACAGAAAAGCGGGTCCGAAGGCGCGGAACGCGGGCGCCGCCTCGATGGCCAGTGAAATCAGAATCCCGGCCAGCGCCGCCAGCACCAGAAAGGCGAACAGGAAAGTGAGCTTGTGGAAGATCGAATCCTGATGTTTGAAGATCCTGACCTGGACAGCGTACGCATCTACCTGCGCGTGCGCTGCCGAATCAGTCATTCTCACTGTTTTCCACGCCATGCTCTCTTCCATACCGCCCCTTCCCACTATCGACTTCAGTCGCCTAACACAGCTTGCGCGGACGCCCCGACGCTGGCGAGGCGGCGTCTTGCGAAGCCCGCCGCAATTGCCTGGCGAACCGCACGACTACTTGATGCGCTTCATCTCGGCTTCGATGGTGCCCACCACGTTGGCCGGCAGGGGGACAAAGTCCAGCTCGTCAGCCAGCGTCCCGCCCTTGTTCAGCGCCCAGCTGAAGAAGTCCACCACGCCCTGCTGTTTGGCAGCGTCTTCACCTTTTTCGTAGGCCAGGATGTAGGTTGCGCTGACGATCGGCCAGGCCTCCTTTGCCGTCTGGTCGAGCATGTCAGGTGCCATGCCCTTGACTTTGAAATCGGCGCCGGCGGCGGCCGCCGCGAAGGCCTCGCCGCTGGGCAACACGAAATTTCCGGCCTTGTTCTTCAGCGCGGCGAAGGCCAAACCGTTCTTTTTGGCATCGGCGTAGTCGACGTAGCCGATGGTGCCGGCAATTTTCTGGACGTTTGCCGCGACACCCGGGTTGCCCTTGCCACCGATCTCATTGGCCGGCCAGTTGACACTCTTGCCGACACCGACGTCGCGCACGAAGTCAGCCGACTGCTTGGCCAAGTAGCGGGTCATCACGTCGGTGGTACCGGAGCCGTCCGAGCGGTGGACGATGGTGATCGCAGTCGGCGGCAGCTTGAGATCCGGGTTCAGGCTGGTGATGGCAGGATCGTTCCACTTGGTGATGGCACCGCGAAAGATATTGGCAGCCGTCGGACCATCCAGCTTGAGTTGCCCGGAAGAGATGCCAGGGAGATTGAGCACAATGGTCACCGCGCCAATCACGGAAGGGAACTGCACCAGGCCGGCAGCGTTCAGATCCGCTGCGCTCAAGGGCGCGTCGGTGCCGCCGAAATCAACGGTCTTGGCCTTGATCTGCTTGATACCACCGGAAGAACCGATACCCTGGTAATTGACCGACTTGCCGGTGGCGGCCTGGTAAGCTTCGGCCCACTTGGTATACACCGCGTAGGGGAAGGTCGCGCCGGCGCCGGTCAGGTCGGCGGCTTGCGCAGCGATCGACCCGAAGCCCATGGCCATGGCCGCGGCGACGCCGGAAATCTTCAGGAAAACGCGTTTTGAAACGATCATGATTTCTCCATTGAGTGAGAGTTCGTGCTGCAGTAGCAACGCGATTGATCTTACGGAGCGAATGTTTCAGCACCATGACTCGGCTGCTCGACGGCGCCCGCAAATTGCAGGCATACTGCCGAGCATGTTTCTCGCTCTTCGCTCCCCGAAAGCGGCGTCGCCGTGAATGACCTTGTCGAAAGCTGGCAGTCACTCGACGGAACGCGGCTCGAAATGCGCCAAATGCGGCCAAGCGACGCGCCGCAGGTCAAGGCGTCGCTGAACACACTGTCGGCCGATACCCGGCGTCGCCGCTTCTTCGTCTCGATCGCCGAATTCTCCGACGATGCGGTGCACCGACTGATCGACATTGATCCGGCCAGGGAGTACCTGCTGGTCGTTTTACGGCGCGAGGATGGAATTGAAATCCCGATTGCCGGCGGCCGCTTCGTTCACGAGGATGAGCGTCCGGATTGCACCTTTTCCCTGCTCATCGGCGACCCCTGGCAAGGCCAGGGCATCGGACGCCGGATCCTCAAGGCGCTGATTCGCGAAGCGTCACGGCGCGGCTTGCGGCGCATGCACGGGCATGTGCTGGCCGACAACAGGCCGATGCTCGATCTGGCACGGGCGCAGCGTTTCGCGATTCTGGAAAGCGACCAGGGCGACGATGTTCTGGAGATCGTTCGCGAGCTTCCCGATCGCTGGTCGCTGCGCTGGGACACCTTCTTGCGGAGACTCTGGCGACGATAGGCGCTACCCGGCACTGGCCGCGCCGCAGGGGCAGAGGCAATTGCGCTAAAGTTCGTTGCCCGCTGGCCGTTAGCATAGTGTAGTTATGCAATCCATTGCTGCTGACATGTCTGTTCAAGCCTCAGCAGACTGCCAGCGACTTTGCGCAGCGCGTGACATCGAACAACATGGGCGCCGCCCTGCGCGAGCGTTCGCAAGCGGCAGGAATGGCCCAATCAGCGGCTGGCGATGATCCACCCTACAAGCCGCTTTGACGGCAACTACCCCGGGAGAATGGCAATGAAGGTCGGTGAATGGAGTATCAAGACGCGCTTCGTCGTGGTATTGGTCGTGGCGGTGCTCGGCCTCGCCGCGCTCGGCCTGAACTCGCTCTATGAACTGCGCAAGGGCATGCTGGAAGATCGCAAGGACAAGATCCACGCGCTGGTCGAGGTGGCCACTGGCGTCGTTGCCCGCTTTCACGAGCTGGCCAAGAGTGGCGCACTGAGTGAAGACGAGGCAAAAAGGCAGGCACTCGAAACCGTGCGCCAGATGCGCTACGCGAACGGGGAGTATTTCTTCGTCCTCGACAGCCAGCATCAGTTCGTGATGCACGCGGCGAAAGCGGCGCTGGAAGGCAAGAGCGGCGCCGACTTGCGCGACCCGAACGGCAAATTGTTCATCCAGGAGCTGGTGAGCGTCGCACAGGCCAGCGAGCAGGGAGGCATTGTCGACTATTCCTTTGCCAAAGCCGGCAGCGACAAAGCGGTCCCCAAACTCAGCTATTCCGCCCACTTCAAGCCGTGGGGCTGGGTCATCGGTACCGGCATCTATCTCGATGATGTCGACCAGGCCTTCGCTCGCGAAGCACTCAACGCCCTGATCATCATCGCTCTGGTGATTGGCGTCCTGGCCGGCGTATCGATGTGGATTGGGCGCAGCGTACTGCGCCAACTGGGCGGTGAACCGGCCGAGGCATCGGCAATCGCGCTGCGCATCGCCAGCGGCGACCTTGGCCAGGAAATGACCACCGAGAAAAGACTCAGCGGCAGCCTGCTGCATTCCATCGCACAAATGCAGAACCGCCTGCGCGGAATCATCGCCGAGATCGACCAGTTGTCCAGCGCTCTGGCCAACAGCGCCAGCGAGATTTCAGTAGCCACCGACGAGACGCGCCACGCCGCCGAGGCACAAGCCAACTCGACGTCGGCCACCGCGGCTTCGATTGAAGAGCTGACGGTAAGCATCAACGAAGTCGCGCAGAACGCGCAGGCAACCGGCGAGAATTCCCGCGCCGCCGCCAATTGCGCCGAACAGGGGCGCACGCTGGTCAGCAGCTCTGCTGCGGAAATCGAGAAGGTCGCGGAAATCGTCGCCCGTTCGTCGGAGCAGATACGGCAGCTGGCAACACGCTCACGCGACATCGGCGGCATTGCCGAGGTGATCAGGGAGATCGCCGAGCAGACCAACCTGCTGGCACTGAATGCGGCCATCGAAGCAGCCCGCGCCGGCGAGCAGGGCCGCGGCTTCGCGGTCGTCGCCGACGAAGTTCGCAAGCTCGCCGAACGGACCAGCAAGGCCACCAACGAAATCAGTACCATGGTGGTCAGCGTCCAGGCCGATACCGAATTGGCAGTCGGCGCCATGGGTGAGGCGGCTCCGCAGGTGAGCCGTAGCCTCGATAAGGCGCGCGAGGCCAGTGACATGCTCGAATCGATTCACCGGCAGGCGCATGAATCCAGCGAACGCGTGCAGCAGGTGGCGACCGCCACCCGCGAACAGGCGACGGTGGCCAACGACATCGCCGGGCACGTGCAGAACATCGCCTCGATGACCGAGGAAACAAATGCCACCATGCACAGCAATGCCGAGTCGGCGAGCGCCCTCAACGGCCTCGCCAACCGCTTGCGTGAAGTGGTCGCCTATTTTCGTGTCACCTGAAGACGAGCAAGGGCTGCGCCACGGAGGGAGAGAAGCATGAAGCCACGCCGACCGGGACACTGCCCGCGCCTCGCGCTTCAGGCTTTCAGCAACTCGTCGCGATTTCCCAGCCAGCGCCGGAGATGGCGTTCGGCGCACGCGGGATCGTTGCGCAGTAGCTGTACTGCCATCTCCCGTGCCAGCTCGACGAGGTCGGCATCGGCTTCGAGGTCGGCATAGCGGAGCAGCGGCACGCCCGATTGGCGGCTGCCGACGAACTCACCGGGGCCACGCAGACGAAGGTCCTGGCGAGCGATCTCGAAACCGTCCGTGTGCTCGAAAATGATCTTCAGGCGCGCCCGTGCCATTGCCGACAACGGCTGCTGATAGAGCAGGACGCAAAGCGAATCATGCGTGCCGCGCCCGACGCGTCCGCGTAACTGATGCAGCTGCGCGAGCCCGAAGCGCTCGGCGTGTTCGATGACCATCAGGCTGGCGTTGGCCACGTCGACGCCGACTTCGATGACCGTCGTCGCCACCAGCACGTCGATCTGGCCAGCAACAAACGCGGCCATCACTGCTGCTTTCTCGGTACCGCTCAGGCGGCCGTGAACCAGGCCAATGCGCAGACCGGCCAGTTCGCCGAGCAAAGCCGTGTACGTATCAAGGGCCGCCTGCAGCTGCAGCTTTGCCGATTCTTCGATCAAGGGGCAAACCCAGTAAGCCTGTCGCCCGGCAGCAACCACGCCGCGCACGGCGGCAGTCACTTCCTCACGGCGCGCATCCGAGAATAGCCGGGTGCGCACCGGCGAGCGACCAGCCGGCATTTCGTCGATCAGAGAAACATCGAGATCGGCGTAGTAACTCATCGCCAGGGTGCGCGGAATCGGTGTTGCGGACATCATCAGCTGGTGCGGATTGCCCCCTTTGCGCCGCAAGTCGAGCCGCTGTACGACGCCGAAACGATGCTGTTCGTCGATGATCGCCAGACCGAGGCGGGCAAAATCCAGGCCTTCCTGGATCAGGGCATGTGTTCCGACGACCAGCTGCGCACTCGTCGCCGCCTGTTGGCGCAGCGCCCGCCGGCTCCTGGCGCCGAGACGACCCGAGAGGCACACCACCTCGACACCCAGTGGCTCCAGCCAGGCGCGCAGCTTGAGGAAGTGCTGCTCGGCGAGAATTTCGGTCGGGGCCATGAGAGCCGCCTGATAACCGGCCTCGATGGTCTGACAGATGGCCATGGCGGCGACGATCGTCTTGCCACAGCCGACGTCGCCCTGCAGCAGGCGCTGCATCGGAAACGGTTGCTCGAGGTCGCCGCCAATTTCGCCGGCAACGCGCTGCTGCGCATCGGTCAGCGCAAATGGCAGTGCCGCCAGCAGACTCGCCGCCAGGCGCCCGGCGGCGAGCAGCAACGGAGCGCCCTTGCGCCGGCGCGCCAGATAGGCCCGCCGCAAGGACAGCTGCTGCGCCATTAGCTCGTCGAACTTGATTCGCCGCCAGGCCGGATGGCTGCGACTCTGCAGCGTGACTGCGGCAAGCTCGGGCGGTGGCGAATGCAACAAGCCCAGCGCCGCTGCCAGGGCAGGCAGGCGATGCGCCGCGCACCAGTTGGCGTCGAGGAGCTCGCTGAGATCGACCGCGCGCATGGCTCGTGCAATGAGTTTACGCAAGACCCCCTGCGCCAGCCCGGCGGTCGTCGGATAGACGGGGGTCAGCGACTGCGGCAGTGCCTCATCGGTGGTCGCTGCGCTCAGAGCGTTCAGAGTGCTCAGGATGCGGTAACGTGGATGCACCATCTCGAGCCCGAGGAAGCCGTCACGGATCTCGCCGAAGATGCGCAGCCGCAGCCGGTTTTGACGCGCGTTCTCGAAAGCCCTCTGCTGGCTGCCGTAGAAACTCAGAAAGCGCAGGCGGAGGAGGTTTTTCTCGTCAGTGTCCGAAGGGGCATCGGCAACATCACAGGCGTCGCTGACGGTGACCAGCAGCTGGCGGCGCGGTGCCATGCTGATCGCGACATCGCCGACCAGCGCCTCGATCTGCAGCGGCACTCCCAGCGGCGCCTCGGCAAGGGCCGTGACGCGCGTCTCATCCTCGTAGCGCAGGGGCAGGTGCAAAACGAGGTCTTCGCGCCGCTCGATACCGAGCTTGTGCAGGCGGCTCCTGATCGCTGGCGGCGCGTCGATCTCGTCCGCAGGCGGCATCAGCCGCCGAGGACCAGTACCGCGTCGGCCTCGACCAGCCCGTTGCGCGGCAAAGCCGCGACACCGACCGCCGCACGCGCAGGAAAAGGCTCCGCAAAATAGCTCTTCATCACCTCGTTGACTTTCGCGAAATGCGCCAGATCGGTGAGATAGACGTTCAGTTTGACGACATCAGCCAGCGAGCCACCAGCGGCTTCGGCGACCGCCTTGAGGTTGTCGAAAACGCGCACGATCTGCGCATCGATTCCGTCAACAACGTCCATGCTCACCGGGTCGAGGCCGATCTGACCGGAGAGGTAGACCGTATCACCCACTCTTACCGCTTGTGAGTAGGTGCCGATAGCAGCTGGCGCGTCGCTTGTCGAAATGATCGTTCTTGCCATGGTGGTGTCCTCTACAATGATTCGAGTTTAATGCGAAAGTCGCGCAAGCGGCTCACGAAAGTCCCTTCTCCCGTCGCGGGAGAAGGCTTGGGAAAGAGGGGGCGGTCATGACGTTCATGATCCGAGTTATCTCGCCATGTCATGAACGTTAAACGGGAGAGTGTAAATGAGCACCGCGATCATCACCAATCTCGAAAAATTGCTCGGCGGTCCGCGCGACGGCGCCCTGCTCCGCTATTCGCTGGGTAACGAGCACCTGAAGGCCGGCGATTTCGAGCAGGCGGCCAGGCACTTGCGTGCGGCGATCGAAGCTGACGCGAGCTACTCCGCCGCCTGGAAACTGCTCGGTAAAGCGCTCAGCGAAGGCTCTCACCCAGAGGAAGCCCTGGCCGCCTATGAACACGGAATCCTCGTCGCCGAAGGAAAAGGCGACCTTCAGGCGGCCAAGGAGATGCGCGTTTTCGCACGTCGCGTGCAACAGCAACTGGCGGCGCCAGACCGCTGAAGCGGCTTAGGGCTTGCCGACCTTGCGCACCGTACTGGGCGCATCGATACCCAGCCTCTTGAGTTGCCGGCGAGCCGCCTCGGCCTCGGCGCGATTCTTGAAAGGACCGATCTGCAAGCGCGCTTCGAGCGTTGCGGGGATTCCTTCCTGCGCCAGTCGCGCCTGCCATTCCTCGGCCAGAGCCAGATCGGAGAATAGTCCCGACTGCACGATGTAGCCCGAGACCAGCCGCACGGCCACGGTGGGCGGCGGTTCGACCACCGATGGAGGCGGCGTAGCCGCGATTGCGGAGCTCGCTGTGGGCCGTGTGGCGGGAGGCGGCAAAGCCGGTGTGGCGGCCACGCGCGGCGGCGGCGGCGGTACCGGTAGCGCGCTGTCGCCTGCAGCAGCAGCGGCTTTTGGCGCGCGCGCCTGAATACTGCCGGCATCCGTCTTTTTGGCAGGGGAGCTTTCCGCACCGGGATCGCTTGCGACTTCGCTGGCAGCTTCACTAGCGGCTGCTTGCTCGCTTGCTGCCGGCGGCTCTTCAACGGGCGATGCAAGCGGCGTCTCGGCTGCCGTCAGTGCTTGCACCGGTTCTCTCTTCCTGACCGGTACCGGTTCCGTGAACTGCTGTCCCGTTTGCCAATCATCCGGTGCGTTGGCATAGTCGAACAGCGCCAGCACGCCAAGCAGTGCCAGAATCATCAAACCGGCCAGTCCCATCCGCCACAGCAACTGGCGCTTAAGATCGGCTCTCCCCTCGGCGGCCGCTTGAGCCGGGCCCACGCTGGGCGCCGCCTGAACGTTTGCGGCCTTGGCCTTAGTCCCCTGAGCCAGCATCTGCCCCCTGCTCCTCTGTTAACGGTCGCTACCCAGTCGAGACACCACAAACAATGGAAGTCGTGACCGTTTTCCCCTCTTCCCCAACCCTTCTCCCGCCAGGCGAGAAGGGAGCTTCATGAGTCGCATGCGCGACTCTCGCATCAACTGCCGTCGTTGCGATTGCGTACCAGCGCCACCACCAGATCCGCCTCGGCGCGAGCGATGCCACAGTGCTGTGCAATCGTCGCGGCGTCCTGCCCCTGGGTGGCCATCTGCATGGCATCGTTGTAAAGCGGCGAAGCCACCTGCGCTGACGACTCCGCAATCTGCGACATCTGCGCCAACTGGTGCCGAAAGTCTTCGCGGGCAGCCAACAAGCCTTCGCGCAAATCGTCGACCTCGCAGCGCAACTGATAGACGTCTTCCTGCAGCGCCTCGATCAGCGCCTGCCCGGGAATTTCCGGCGGCGGTTCGTTCCAGGCGAAGTCAAGCTCCTCGGCGGCAATTGGCGGAGCCGCTTCCGCTGCACCGGCCAAGGGCGCTGATTCTGCCGCAGCGTGAGAATCACCGGCTTCGGCCTTAGCCCCCGCCACTGCTGGCGCTGGCGCTGGCGCCCCGGCAACCGCAGCATCCGTTTCCTGGATGCCGGTATAAGCAGCGAGCGCTGACTGCGCAAGCAGCGGCGCTACGGCGGCGCCGCGTTCGTTCTGCAGGCGACGCATGCGCAGAAAGAGGATGACGATGTACGACAGCAGTAGCACGATGACCAGAATCAAGCCTTCGCGCCAGCCCAGACTGCCCAGTAGCTCGAAATCCATTGCGCGCCCTAGTGACTGTGTTTGCCAGACATTATCCCGGAAACTGCCGTTGACTGCTCACCTCACCGCGCCGAGGCCTTCGCCTGCCACGGCCTCCCGCGTTCAAGCGACCGTTCCAGCGCTTCGCACGCACCGCCGACGACGACCCTGCCGCGATTGTGCCATAGACCAACACCGTCGAAAGGGTCTTCTTGCCGGGCGAGTAGCGCAAGTCTACTGCATGGACTCGAACAACCCGGCAGCACCCATGCCGGTGCCAATGCACATGGTCACCATACCGTAACGCTTTCCGGTGCGCAGCAGTCCATGCACCAGCGTCGCCGTCCGGACGGCGCCGGTCGCCCCCAGCGGGTGGCCCAGGGCAATCGCCCCGCCGAGTGGATTCACCTTCGTCGGGTCGAGCTCGAGCGTGCGCATCACGGCCAGCGCCTGCGCGGCAAAGGCCTCGTTTAGCTCGAACCAGTCCACGTCGTCCTGGCGGACACCGGCTTGCTTGAGCACCCGCGGAATCGCCTCGACCGGGCCAATGCCCATGATCTCGGGTGCCACGCCCGCCACCGCGAAGCCGGCAAAACGCGCCAGCGGCTGCAGATTGAACTGCTTGAGAATTCTTTCCGACACCACCAGCACCGCCGCTGCACCGTCGGACATCTGCGAACTGTTGCCGGCGGTAACCGAGCCGCGCGCGGCGAATACCGGCCGCAAGCGAGCGAGCCTTTCGACGCTGCTGTCCGAACGCGGGCCTTCGTCAGTCTCGGCCAGGAACTCCTTGACCTGCACGTCACCCGTCTGCAGATTCGGCAACCGTGCAGTCACCGCGTACGGTGAAATCTCGGCCTTGAAATGGCCGGCGGCGATGGCCGCGCAGGCTTTCTGGTGCGAGGCGACCGCGAAGGCATCCTGATCGTCGCGCGAAATCTTCCACTGGGCGGCGACTTTTTCGGCGGTGAGACCCATTCCAAAAGCAATCGCGTAGTTCTCTTCCTTTTCGAAGAGGGCCGGATTGAGAGCGATCTTGTTACCCATGATCTGGTTCATCAGCGACATCGTTTCCGTACCGGCAGCGACCATCACCTCGGCTTCACCGAGCCGAATGCGATCCGCGGCCATGGCCACCGCCTGCACGCCGGATGCGCAGAAGCGGTTCACAGTTACCCCGGGGACGGTGTTCGGCATGCCGGCCAGCAGCAAGCCGATCCGCGCGACGTTCATTCCCTGCTCGGCCTCGGGCATAGCGCAGCCGACGATCACGTCCTCGACCATTGCCGGGTCGATCGCCGGTGCCTGCGCCAGCACCGAGGCGATGGCGTGCGCCAGCATGTCGTCAGGCCGAACGTGCCCGAGCATGCCCTTGCGTCGGCCCACCGGCAAGCGTGTGGCGGCAACGATGTAAGCGTCCTGAATCTGTTTACTCATGATCTGTTCTCCTTGCGTGCGCAGTGGCTTAGTTACGTAGCGGCTTGCCGGTAGCCAGTGTGTGCTCAATGCGTTGCCGTGTTTTCTCGTTCTTCAGCAGTTCGACGAAGAGCTGGCGCTCGACGCTGAGCAACCACTGCTCGTCGACCAGCGATCCGGTCTCGACGTCGCCACCGCAGAGCGCGGTGGCTGCTGCCTTGGCAACCGCGTAGTCATGCGCCGAAATCATGCCGCCTTCCTTCATGTTGACCAGCATCATTTCGCAGTTGGCGATGCCGGTACGACCGGCGACCTTGATCTGGCGCGGTGAAAGACGCGGGTAATAGCCGGCCTCCGCAAGTCCGCGCGCCTCGCGTAGCGCGACGTAAAGCAGTTCCTTGGCGTTGAAGACGATGTTGTCCGACTCGGTGGCGAAACCCAGTTCCCTGGCCTGCGCAGCGCTCTTTGAAACCGTCGCCATGGCGACGGTCATAAACACCGGCTGGATGAATTCGAAGGGGTCGTTGCCGGCGGTCTTCGCGGCCTGCTGCGCGGCGCGGATAGCGAACTCCTTGTAGCCGCCACCGGCCGGGATCAGACCGACCCCAGCTTCGACCAGCCCAATGTAGCTCTCCAGCGCGATTACCCGCTTGGCAGCGTGCATCAGAAACTCGCAGCCACCGCCGAGAGCCATGCCCTGTACCGCCGCAATCACCGGCACCTTGGCGTACTTGAGTGCCATCGACGTGTTCTGGAATTCGGCGACGTACTTTTCGAGCAGTTCGAACTGACCCGCGGCGATCGCGTCGCTGACTTCCTTGAGATTGGCACCAAAGGCAAATGGCGCCTCATGCCAGAGCACCAGCGCACGGTAATCGGCTTCGGCACGAGCGACAGCTTCCTGCAAACCGACGATCACCTCACGTCCGAGGGTATGGTTGCGCGTCTTGACGCTGACGATGGCGATGCCGTCGTCGACCTGCGGAAGGGTCCACAGGCGAACACCGTCGTTCTCCCACACTGGCGAACCACTGATCTCGGCTTCACTCAATACCCGCTCGGGGAAAATCTGCCGCTGATAGACAGGCAGCGCCGAACGGGGCTGATAAGCGTCGGCGCTCGCCGAGTACGAGCCTTGCGGTGTGTGCACGCCCTTCGCGGCGACCTGGCCAAAGACCCAGGCCGGCAGCGCTGCCGGACTCATCGCCCGACCGGCATCGACGTCGGCCTTGACCGCCGCGGCGATCGCCTGCCAGCCAGCCGCCTGCCAGCTTTCGAACGGCCCCTGCGCCCAGCCAAAGCCCCAACGCATGGCGAAGTCGAGATCGCGGGCGTTATCGGCAACTTCGGCAAGGTGGAAAGCGGCATAGTGGAAGATGTCCCGGAAAATCGCCCACAGAAACTGCGCCTGCGGATGCTCGCTGGCGCGCAGCTGGGCGAACTTTTCGGCCGGATTGCGGTTCTTGAGGATCGTCAGCACGGTCGGATCGATCTCGGCAGCGCTTTCGCGATAATCCTGCGCCGCCAGGTCGAGCACCTTGATCGCCCGACCATCCTTGCGGAAAATCCCGCAGCGCGTCTTCTGACCGAGCGCGCCCTTGGCAATCAGTGCCGCCAGCCAGGCCGGAACGGCGTAATGGCCGTGCCAGGGATCGTCGGGCAAGGTGTCCTGCATGGTCTTGATGACGTGCGCCAGGGTATCCAGACCGACGACGTCGGCAGTACGATAGGTAGCACTCTTCGGACGCCCGATGATTGGACCGGTGAGCGCATCGACGAGGTCGAAGCCGAGGCCGAGGCGCTCGGTGTGGTGCATCACCGCCAGGATCGAGAAGACGCCGACGCGATTGGCGACGAAGTTCGGCGTATCGCGGGCACGCACGATGCCCTTGCCGAGACGCGAGACCAGCCATGATTCGAGATTGTCGAGCAGCACCGGGTCGGTGCCCTGCGTGGCGATCAGTTCGACGAGATGCATATAGCGCGGCGGATTGAAAAAATGGATGCCGCAAAAGCGTGAACGCAAGACCTCAGGCAAGGCTTCCGAGAGACGGTTGATCGACAGACCCGAGGTATTCGAAGCAATGATCGCCGCTGGCGAGACGAAGGGTGCAATCTGGCGATAGAGATCGTCTTTCCACTCGCTCTTCTCGGCGATGGCTTCGATGATCAGATCGCAATCGCGCAACTGCTCAAGGTGCTGCGCGTAGTTGGCGGCGTCGATGTAAGCGACCCGATCCTTGCTGGCCAACGGCGACGGTTCAAGCTTGCGGAGTGCGTCGATGGCGCGGCTGACGATTCCGTTGGCGTCGCCCTCCTTGGCGGGCAGGTCGAAAAGCAGTACCGGCACTTCAGCATTGGCGAGATGCGCGGCAATCTGTGCCCCCATCACCCCCGCCCCGAGTACCGCGGCCTTGCGTACGATGAAGTTGCTCAAGCTGTCCTCCTATTCCTGTCGGTTTATCCGCGCGCACCGGGAAGACCCCGCTGCGCACTTGCCAAAAAACACTCAAACGAACGTTTGAATTATACCTTTCCAGCTTTCATCGTCAAGCCAAGGGCAGCGGCAAATAGGGTGATGCACAGGCCCACCCGACGGCGGTCAAAAAAAAACCCCGGAATCCGGGGTTTTTTCTAAGGCCTGCCGCTTGCTCAGAAAGCCAGCGAGTATTGCGCTCCGAAAAGCCAGACGCTCGAGTCATAATCGCCGGTAACCGTGCCACGATTGGTCAAGGGATTCGTCGTGGTCTCGTTTTGGTTGATCTTCGTATTCGGGATGTAAATGTAGGCCGCACCGAGTTCAAGCGTCTGCTCCTTGGCCGGCTTCCACTGCATTCCGGCGGTAAACCAGGTGCGATCGTTGTCGGGCAGAGACGTCAAACGGGTGCTCGAACTCTTGACAGGAGTCTGGTCGTAGGCAATTCCAAACATGAACTTGATGGCGTCCGTGTACCTGTAGTTGGCGCCCATGGCGACACGCCAGGTATCGTCGAAATTTGCATGCAGGATCTGCGCAGGAGCACCGCTCTGCGGCCCCGAGGTGCGGATGATGTCGACGTCCTGAATCGAACTCCATCCCGTCCAGGAGACATCGCCCAGCATCTCCCAGCGGTCGCTCAGCTGCTGCGAAACGCTCAGAATGAAGGTATCCGGAACCTTGAGGTCGGCCTCGACATCGCTCGCCCCACCGGCATTTGCCAGGCCCAAGGCGGTGGCATTGCCAGCTGCAGTACCATCGCCATTCAGTTTGACTTTTCCGTCGGTATGGAACTGGACGGTCGAGCGATACGACAAGCCGACCTTGGTCGATGGCGAAAGTGTAAACAAGGCACCGATGTTCCAGCCCCAGGCATCGTCGTCGATGCTCATGTGCGATTCCACCTGCGGCAGCGCCCCAAAGCGCCGGGCAGGAAGAACAGCCACCTGCCGATAGTAATCGGCCTCGATCTTCTGCCAGCTGAAGCCGGCACCCAGCGATACCTTTTCGTTGACCCGATAGGCAATCGAGGGATTGATGTTGATCGTCTTGATGTCGAACTCGTTCGACTGCGCACTACCCTTCCACGGCTTATCGTATTTGGTCGCATTGCCGAACGGCGCGCTGATACCGAGACCGATATAGAGGTCCTTGTTCAGCGCCCACGAGATATAGCCGTTCGGGATAAACGCCCAGCTACCGGCATCGTCACCGTCGCCAACGGCGGGACTACTGAAGACCCCGACAGCTGAACCCTGGTTATTGAACTTGAAACTCGGCCGCACCGCCGTAAAACCGCCAGAGACTTCGCGCGCCTGCAGTTGCGTCATTCCAGCCGGGTTCCAAAAAATCGTGCTGGCGTCGCTGGCCTTGGCCGCTGAACCGGCGTAGGCATTGCCAAGACCGCTGCCCGCCTCCAACAATTGAAAACCCGAGGCACTCGCCGCGCCCGAAAACGCCGCCAGAAGCAGTGCCGGCATCACCCTCATCGAAATCCGCTGTGCCATTTTTTTGTCTCCCCCTTGAATGTGATCTCGCGTGGCTTTTTCGCCACACACGATTTGCTTTGGACAAGCACATGCTAAGGCCAGCTACCAGAAAAATCTCTAGTTACACGACGTTCGGCAGCGCTTGCTTGTCCCCATGTTGGTTAATTACAACAGGGCTGAGCGCGGCTTCAGTGGCTTTACAGTAATTTGTCCGGCAGTTACCGAGGTTTTCAGGCGCTACGGTTCCTCATATAGTGGAGCGGCCCGCCGGTAAACGGCGCAAAGCCAGTGCCGAAAATGACCCCTGCATCAGCCAGATCGGCATCGGCGACCACGCCGTCGCTAACCAGCTTCTGAGTCTGGTCGAGCAAGGGTGCGAGCAGACGCTCGGCAAGCCCAGCCGGCACGGTTCCCGGCACGCCCTTGGCCACTTTTCCTGCCCGGTATTGGTAGAACCCGCGACCTGCTTTCTTGCCGAGGTGACCCGCATTGTAGTGCTCGACGAGGCAGCGTGGCGGCTCTGCATTTCCACCAGCGAGGCTCTTGCCCGCAGCCATGGCGACATCGAGACCGACCATGTCGACCAGCTCGATCGGCCCCATCGGCATGCCGAAGGCGAGCATCGCTTCGTCGACGGTCTCCAGGGCGAGCCCCTCGTCGACGGCGCGCATGGCTTCGAGCATGTAGGGCCCGAGAACGGCGTTGACCAGAAATCCGGGTGCGCTCTTGACCGGCAGCGGCAGGCGATCGATCTGTTTGACGAAGGCCGTGCCTCGCGCCAGCGTTTCTGCATCGGCGCCGTCGGCAGCGACGACTTCGACCAGCGGCATCTTGGCCACCGGATTGAAGAAGTGAATGCCGATCAGGCGTCCCGGCCGGCTCAAGCAACTGTTCAAGTCCTCGATCCGGAGACTGGAAGTATTGGTCGCCAGCACCGCGTCGGGCTTGATCACCGCATCGAGCTGCTCGAGCAAGGCGCGCTTGGCCTCGAGGTTTTCGAAGATGGCTTCGATCACCACGTCGGCACTCCTGGCCCCATGCCCTTCGGGGTCCGGAATGAGGCGATCCATGGCGCTGCGCAACTCGTACGGATCCCTGATCCGCTTCGCGTACGCCGCGTAAGCACGCTGCAAGGCCGGCGCGATGCGCTCCATTCCCTGATCCTGCAGGGTAACCGTCAGCCCACGCAGGGCGCACCAGGCAGCAATGTCGCCGCCCATCACGCCGGCGCCGACGACGTGCACCCGTTTCGCCTGAAAGTTGCTCGCTTTGCCGAATCCCTTGAGCCGCTCCTGCATGAAAAACACGCGTACCAGATTGCGAGCGGTCGGCGAACGGACAAGCCTGTCGATCAGTTCGGGGGCGGCCAGCGCGTTGCCCTGGTGCTTTTCCCAGAGCTCGATGATCGCGTAGGGCGCCGGGTAATGCTCGATACGTGCGCGCTTGCCGACCTGTTTGCGCGCCGCCCGGGCGACCAGCGGCCGCAAGGGGCCGCCGTTGAGCAGCCGTTGCAACAAGGCTGGACGGCGGCGGGGCTGATCGGCGAGGACCAGCAGCGCCGCCGCATTGTCCATCACCCGTGCCGGCACGCAGTCATCGGCGAGACCCGCGCGTTTGGCGCGCTTAGCGTCAAGCGACTTGCCGGTGAGCATCATGTCCAGCGCTGCCTGCGGACCGATTCGCGCGGGCAGGCGCAGCATCCCGCCCCAGCCGGGCACGATGCCCAGCATCACCTCCGGCAAGCCGAGTCGTGTGGTCGGCTCGTCGACCGCCAGCAGGTAGCGACACGCCAGTGCCAATTCGAGACCGCCGCCCAGGCAATGGCCGCGTACCAGCGCCAGCGTCGGGTAGGTGACCGCGGCCAGGCGATTGAAAAGCTGCCAGCCGCGCTCGACCAATGCCACCCCTTTTGCCGCTGTGTCGAGCTGCGTAAACTCCTGGATGTCGGCGCCGGCGATGAAACCGGCCGACTTCCCGGAGCGGAAAATCAGTCCTCTTGGCGGACTGCTGTCGAGCCGGTCGAGAATCAGCGCCAGTTCATCCATCACGGCACTGGAGAGCGAATTGGTCGATTCGCCGGCCTTGTCGAGAGTTGCCCAGGCCAGCCCATCGGCGTCCACCGCCAGCCGCCAATTCTGATAGTTATTTTCATCCTTGTTCATGCGTTCGTCTCCTGTTTTCCGCTAACGGTCATGGCATGTCGAGATACCCAAGATCATGAAAGTCATGACCGTCCCCCTCTTTCCCCGCCCTTCTCCCGCAGCGGGGAGAGATTCGTGAGTCGCATACGCTACGTTCACATTAACGGCCATCAGGCAGTGGTCTCGATAAGCATGGCCCCGCCCTGGCCGCCACCAATGCAAATCGCCGCGACACCGCGCCTGACCTTGGCCTGGCGCATAGCGTGCAGCAGGTGCAGCACGATGCGTGCACCGGAGGCGCCGACCGGGTGACCGACGGCCACCGCGCCACCATCGACGTTGAGACGCCCCCGCGGTAACGCACCAAGCGCCTGCGGCAGGCCAAGCTGGTCACGGCAGTAGTCGTCCGACTCCCAGGCAGCGAGACAGGCCAGCACCTGTGCGGCGAAAGCCTCATTGATTTCCCAGAGGTCGATATCCTCGAGCGCCAGTCCGTTGCGCTGCAGGATGGGCGTCGCCGCGTGGACCGGACCCAGGCCCATCTGCGCCGGATCGAGACCCGCCCACTGACTATCACTGATGCGGCCGAGTGGTTCGAGCTGCCAATGATCGACGGCAGCCTGCGAAGCGAGTATCAGCCAGGCGGCGCCGTCTGTGATCTGCGAGCTGTTGCCCGGTGTGACGCGGCCATAGCGACGATCGAAAAACGGCTTCAGCTTGCTCAGGCTATTGAGGTTCGAATCGGCGCGAACACCGTCGTCTTCGCTATAGACCGTGCCTTTGCCATCGACCAGTGGAACGACCTCGCCGAAGTGGCCGACAGCGCGGGCGGCGACGGCACGCTGGTGGCTGCCGACGCTGAACTGATCCATGTCATGGCGCGAAATGTCGAAGCGCCAGGCGAGATTTTCGGCGGTCTGCCCCATCAGCAAACCGATGTTCGGGTCGGTCAAGCCTTTCAGCAGCCCGATCACCGGTGACAGCAGTTGCGCCGGACGCAACTTGGCGAAAACGCCGACCTTCTGGCCGAGCGTCCTGGCCTGCATCATCTGTGCGAACCAGCGCACCATCGCTTCCGAGTACAGCAGCGGCGCATGCGACAGGGCATCGACGCCACCCGCCAGGACCAGTTGCGAGCGTCCGTTCTGGATATTGGCGATCGCCGAATCGAGCGCCTGCATGCCGCTGGCGCAGTTGCGCATCACCGTCCAGCCCGGCACCTTGTGGCCGCAACCGAGTCGCAGAGCGACAACGCGACCGATATTCACCTCGTCCGGAGAAGGGCTGGCGCAACCGAGAATCACTTCGTCGAGGTCGGTCGGCGCGAAGCACTGGCGAATCAGCAGCGCGCGCCCGGCCTGCAGCGCCAGATCGCTCGCCGAGAATGGCCCGGGCGCGTTGCGCCCCTTGAGAAATGGCGTTCTCGCGCCATCCACGACATACACCGGCTGAAATTCCATTTCCACTCCTTTCTTGCGGCTCACTGCCGAGCAGAGGCGACGACACGAAGCACGTGCCGCGCCTCTGTCCCGAGCTTTGATCGCTTCTACGCGGCTTCTTTGTGAAGCACGGTTTCCTGCCGCGAACGGCCCAGATCATGCGGAAAATCATCAACACGAATCACGATGTCGCGCAGTTCATTTCGCCGCTTGAGGACAACATATTCGGCAGCAGTCACGATGCCGGCGGCAAAGGCTGCATGCGCCAGATCGCGGACATTGGCGTCCGGGTTGTCGCTGAACGCGCCGTCCTTTTCCGCCGCCCGAATCCGGGCCTCGATTGGCTCCGCCTCCAAGGTTGCCAGCAGCGCAAGCTCGACCGCACCGACCGGTTCGCTGGCGACGTTCGGCAAATAGGTCTCCGCAGTCAGTCGATCACGCGCCGCCGACGGCTCGATCATCAGCTTGGCCACCTGGTGACCAATCCGGTCTGACGGCACATCGTACGGATGGCCAAGCGGGAAAACGATGCGATACAGCATGCGCCCGATCCAGCGCACGGGGAAGTTGGCGATCACTCCGTCGAAAGCCATTTGCGCCTTGTACATGGTGTCCCACATGGCCCAGTGCATGAGCGGCGCATCAGCCTGCTGACGGCCTTCCGACTCGTAGCGCTTGAGCGTCGCCGAACATAGATAGAGCATCGAGAGAATGTCACCCAGACGTGCGGAGAGCTTTTCGCGCCGCTTCAGCTCGCCGCCAAGGACCAGCATCGAGATGTCGGCGAGGAAAGCAAAAGCCGACGAGAAGCGCGTCAGTTGCTGGTAGTAGCGCTTGGTCTCCGGCGCCACACCGGAGGGTACCGAAACGAAATGCGAGCCGGTCAGGCCCTTCCCCAGCGCACCGAATGCGTGCTTGAGGGTAAAGAGCGCATGCCCAAAGAAAGCCTCGTCGAAGTCGTGCAGGCCCTGCTCCGCATTCGGGTTGTACGCTGCCTTCATTTCCTTCAGCACGTAAGGATGGCAACGAATGGCGCCCTGACCGAAAAGAATCATGCTGCGCGTCAGGATGTTGGCGCCTTCGACGGTGATGCCGATCGGCAACTGCTGATAGGCGCGGCCGATGAAGTTCGACGGGCCCAGGCAGATTCCCTTGCCGCCGACAACGTCCATGCCATCATTGACCACCTGGCGAGCACGCTCGGTGACATGGTATTTGGCGATCGCCGAAACCACCGACGGTTTCTCGCCGAGATCGATGGCGCCGGCAGTCATCTTGCGCACGGCGTCCATCATGTAGGTGTAGGCACCGATGCGTGTAAGCGGCTCTTCGACGCCCTCGAAGCGTCCGATGGCCATCTTGAACTGGCTACGAACGCGGGCGTAGGCCCCGACGGTGCGCGCCGTCAGCTGCGCCATACCGGCATTGGATGACGGCAGCGAGATCGAGCGACCCGCTGCCAGACACTCCATCAGCATCCGCCAGCCCTGCCCGACCATTGCCGGACCACCGATCACGTAGTCCAGAGGCATGAACACATCCTTGCCGCGCGTCGGACCGTTCATGAACATGGCGTTCAAGGGCACGTGGCGGCGGCCGATGTCGGCACCCGGCGTGTCGCGTGGGACCAGCGCGCAGGTGATACCGACATGCTTCTTGTCGCCGAGCAGGCCATCAGGATCGTAGAGGTGAAAGGCGAGGCCAAGGATGGTGCATACCGGGCCCAGCGTGATATAGCGCTTGTCCCAGGTGACCCGCATGCCGATGACCGCCTGGCCCCTCCAGAGACCCTTGCAGACGATGCCGACGTCGGGGATGGAGCCGGCATCGGAGCCCGCCCACGGGCTGGTCAGCGCGAAAGCCGGCACTTCGACGCCCCTGGCCAGTCGCGGCAGGTAGTGATTCTTCTGCACATCGGTACCGTAGTGCAGAAGAAGTTCGGCCGGGCCGAGCGAGTTGGGCACCATCACCGACACCGACAAGGCCGAGCAACGCGTCGACAGTTTGGTGACCACTTGCGAGTGCGCGAATGCCGAGAACTCCAGGCCGCCGTACTTCTTCGGAATGATCATCCCGAGAAAGCCCTTGTCCTTGATGTATTGCCACGCTTCCGGCGACATGTCGAAGTCCTCGCTGGTCACCTTCCAGTCATCGACCAGTGAACAGGCGTGCTCCACTTCATGATCCATGAAGGACTGCTCTTCAGGGCTGAGCTTCGGTACAGGGTAGGCCAGCAACTTGTTCCAGTCGGGGTCGCCGCGGAACAGTTCGCCGTCCCACCAGACCGTACCGGCTTCGAGCGCTTCGCGTTCGGTGTCCGACATCTGCGGCAGAATGCGTTTGTAGGTCGCGAAAACCCGACGGCTAATCAGAGCCCGCCGCCAGGGGCGAACGCTGACCAGTATGGCCATGCTCAGCAGAGCGATTCCGATGAGCACCGAGATGATTGTGGTGATCATGACTGTTTCTCCTGTAAGTGATTCGAGGTTTGATCCTGCGCATCGCCTTCGCTGGACGATGTCAGTGAAGAAGGCTGCGATTCCAGGCCCGAGGGCAGTGGGGCGCGCAGGCCACCGAGCAGAAAGGGCATCAATCGCTGCGCAAGACGCCGCGCCAGCGCCGGGTCGTCGACACCGTCAGCCGCGCCCTCGCCCGCCAGATCGCCCAACTCACAGCCGGTGACCACCCGCAACACATCGGTGCCGGCAATCGCGTAGGACATGGCACCGAGCATGAAATGCAGGCGCCAGACGATCTCGGCTTTCGGGACATCGGGCAAGGCTCTGAACAAGGCCTGTTTGTAGCGCTCAATGACCTCTGCATATTCACTGGCAAAGAAAGTGCGGATGAACTCCGCCGGTTCGGTCAAGGTGCGACCAAGCAGGCGCAGGAAGGTCATGCCACCAAGGGAGGAATCCTCGCCGATCCGCAAGAGCGTGCCAAAAAAGGCCTCCAGAATCTGCGACGGCTTCAGCGGCACGCCCGCGGCTTCTGCCTCGAGAGCGTCGAGCACCTGCAGACGCTCGCGATTCAGCCAGCCGAGCCGACGCCGGAAAACCTCGCGCAGCAAGGCTTCCTTGGAACCGAAATGGTAATTGACCGCGGCCAGATTGACCTCGGCACCGGCGGTAATCATGCGCATCGACGTCCCTTCATAACCGCGCGCCATGAACAGCCGCTCGGCAACATCGAGGATGCGTTCGCGCGTATCGTGGTTGATCTTCTGGTCGGACATGAGATTGCTGACCCTAAAATGTTCACCGGGAAGTGCTTTGATGAAACGGCCGTGGAAAAACTGCAGAAGGCACCGACGTCTCGTTCAAACGTTCGTTTGAATGTTAGGGTGAGTAGCTGCCCAATGCAAGGCCTTTTTCATCTTTCTGCGCCGACCGCGCTCCACCGCGCTCACCCGCGCGGCAACAGCAGGCATACTGCAGCGCTGGCCAACCACCACAGCTCCCCAGCCCTATGCGCCGTTCCACCACTTCTACCGCCGCTATCGATCGCCCAGCGCCCGCCGATACCCACCTCTGGCTGACGCTGAACAAGCTCGTTCCGTATCTCTGGCAGTACAAGTGGCGTGTCCTGCTGGCGCTTTCCTGCCTGTTCAGCGCCAAGCTTGCCAACGTCGCGGTGCCCCTGGTTTTCAAGGACATGATCGATGCCCTGAGCGGCGAAGAGCAGGTGCTGGTTCTGCCCGCCATGCTCCTCGCTCTGTACGGCGCACTGCGTTTTTCCAGCACCCTGTTTACGGAGTTGCGCGAGATCCTCTTTGCGCGGGTCACGCAACGCGCCGTGCGGCGCATCGCCCTGGAGGTCTTTCGCCACCTGCACGAGCTGTCGCTGCGCTTTCACCTGCATCGCGAAACCGGTGGGGTGTCACGCGATATCGAACGCGGCAGCCGCTCGATTTCCAATCTGATCAGTTATACGCTCTATTCGATCCTCCCCACGTTGGTCGAAATTGGCCTCGTCCTGGCCATCCTGTTCGCCCGCTACGACAGCGTCTTCGTCCTGATTACCCTGGCTTCGCTGAGCGCCTACGTGGTGTTTACGGTGAAAGTCAGCAACTGGCGAATCGCTATCAGACGAAAGCTGAACGAAACCGACTCGGCCGCCAACACACGCGCCATCGATAGCCTGATCAACTACGAAACAGTGAAATACTTCAACAACGAAGCCTATGAGGCGCAGCGCTACGACCAACAACTGCGCGACTGGGAGGACGCCGCAACGAAAAGCCGCATCTCGCTCTCCTGGCTAAATCTTGGTCAGCAGGTCAGTATCGCCCTGGGGGTCACCGCAATGATGTGGCGAGCCGCTGCCGGCGTCGTCGATGGCACGATGACCATTGGTGATCTGGTACTGGTCAATGCCTTTCTGATTCAGCTCTACATGCCACTCAACTTCCTCGGCGTCGTCTACCGGGAAATTCGCCAGTCGCTGACCGACATCGAGCGCATGTTCGGCCTGCTCGAAGTCAACCGTGAAATTGCCGACGTGCCTGCCGCCACCACGCTGCAGCCCGGCCCGCTGCAGGTTCGTTTCTGTGCCGTAGACTTCTTCTACGAGGCGAACCGCCAGATCCTTCACGGCGTCGACTTCACCATCCCTGCCGGCGGCACGGTCGCCGTGGTCGGCGAGTCGGGTTCAGGAAAATCGACCCTGGCGCGCCTCCTCTATCGCTTCTATGACGTCAGCGCCGGCCAAATCCTGGCCAACGGAGCGGACCTGCGACAGTTGACCCAGGCCAGTCTGCGCGCCGCGATCGGCATCGTTCCGCAGGATACCGTGCTCTTCAACGACAGCATTTACTACAACATCCACTACGGTCGCCCGGACGCCAGCCGCGACGAAGTCTTGGCCGCTGCTGCGGCCGCGCAACTGGCGCGTTTCGTCGAGCAGCTCCCTGATGGCTACGAAACACGCGTCGGGGAACGTGGCCTGAAACTCTCCGGGGGCGAAAAGCAGCGGGTGGCGATCGCTCGCGCGCTGCTCAAGAACCCGCCGGTACTGATCTTTGATGAAGCCACCTCGGCTCTGGACTCGAAAACCGAAAAAGCCATCCAGGCCAGCCTCGACAACGCGGCACGCGGACGAACCACGCTGGTCATCGCCCACCGCCTGTCGACGATCATGAATGCCGACCAGATCCTGGTCATGGACGCCGGGCGTATCGTCGAGCGCGGCTCGCACCCGCAACTCTTGCAGGCCGGCGGCCTCTACGCCCAGATGTGGGAACTGCAGCAGCAGGAGGAGATGACGCCAACGACTGCATAGTAAAACCCGCAGCCACACCCTGCCGGCCGGGAGCCCCGCGCGATTGCCCGCTGCTCGGCCGCGCCGTCGCCAAACAGCAGGCCAAAAAAAACCAGGCAAAGCCTGGCTTTTTTATCGCATCGGCGTAGCGTCCCGCCAGCGCCCAACTCCGAAGCCCTACTCGGCAACGGCGGCGGCAGCTTCGGCTTCCGGCCGGTCCAGCAATTCGACCAGCGCCATCGGCGCGTTATCACCGACACGGAAACCACACTTCAGAATCCGTAGATAGCCGCCGTCACGCGTGGCGAAACGCGGGCCGAGCTCGTCAAACACCTTGACCACCATGTCACGGTCACGCAGGCGATCAAACGCCAGGCGTCGATTGGCAAGGTTCGGCTTCTTGCCAAGGGTGATGATCGGCTCGACCACCCGGCGAAGTTCCTTTGCCTTGGGCAAGGTTGTCTTGATGACCTCCTCACGCAGCAGCGATACAGTCATATTGCGCAACATCGCCAGCCGATGGGCGCTGGTACGATTCAGTTTGCGAAGACCCAAACGGTGACGCATATCAATTCCTTCCTGTTCTTGTCCGGCGACTTATTTCTCGAGCCCGGCCGGCGGCCAGTTCTCAAGCTTCATGCCAAGCGTCAGGCCGCGCGCGGCCAGCACTTCCTTGATTTCGTTAAGCGACTTGCGCCCGAGATTAGGCGTTTTGAGCAACTCGTTCTCGGTCCGCTGAATCAGATCACCAATATAGTAGATGTTTTCCGCCTTCAGACAATTCGCCGAACGCACGGTCAGCTCGAGATCATCCACCGGGCGCAGCAGCAGTGGATCGACCTGAACCGTCTTCTGATACTCGACGGGCAACGCCGTTCCGGCAAGATCCGCGAACACCGAAAGTTGCTCCATCAGAATGCGGGCCGCGGTGCGAATCGCTTCCTCCGGTTCAATCGCTCCGTTGGTCTCGATTTCCATGATCAGCTTGTCAAGGTCGGTGCGTTGCTCAACCCGAGCGCTCTCGACGGTATAGCTGACCCGACGGACCGGGCTGAACGAAGCGTCGAGAACCAGCTTGCCGATGCTTTTTCCGCCCTCGCCAACATCACGAAGATTGCCCGCCAGATAGCCGAGCGACCGCTCCACTTTCATTTCCATGGCCAACTTGCCACCGGCCGAAAGGTGTGCAATCACGTGTTCGGGGTTGATGATCTCGACATCGTGTGAGACCTCTATATCGGCCGCCCGCACGACACCCTTGCCTTCCTTGGCGAGACGAACGACCACTTCCTCGCGATTGTGCAACTTGAAGACCACGCCCTTGAGGTTGAGCAGGATATCGACCACATCCTCCTGAACGCCGTCAATCGACGAGTACTCGTGGAGGACGCCGTCAATGCTCACCTCGGTCAGCGCGTAGCCCGGCATCGACGAGAGCAGGATCCGCCGCAGCGCGTTGCCCAGAGTATGTCCGTAGCCGCGTTCAAACGGCTCCATGACCACCCGCGCATGCACCGGCGACAAGCTCTGCACATCTATGATGCGCGGTTTAAATAGTCCACTGCTTTGCATGTACTGTCCTTTGCCTGATACCGACAAGCCTAGCCACTACTACTTAGAGTAGAGTTCGATGACCAGACTCTCATTGATCGTTGGCGGCAGTTCGCTACGTTCCGGATGCGCCTTGTAGGTGCCCTTGAGCCCCTTGGCGTCCACTTCAACCCACTCGGGGAAACCCCGCGATTCGGCGGCTGCGAGTGAGGCCTTGACGCGAAGCTGCGCCTTCGCTTTCTCGCAGACTTCGACGACATCGCCTGGGCGGACCTGGTACGAGGGAATATTGACCCGACGGCCATTCACCAGCATGCCATTATGCCTGACCAGTTGGCGGGACTCCGAACGCGAAGCCGCGAAGCCCATGCGATGAACGACGCTATCTAACCGCGCTTCCAGCAACTGCAGAAGCACCTCGCCGGTCACACCCTTGCGACGGTCTGCTTCCTTGTAGACCTTGCGGAACTGTCCCTCAAGGACGCCATAGATACGGCGAATTTTCTGCTTTTCACGCAGATGGACGCCGTAGTCGGAGAGGCGTTGTCCCGACTTCTGGCCGTGCTGCCCCGGCGCATACGAGCGACGCTCGATGGCGCACTTGTCGGTAAAGCACTTTTCACCCTTCAGGAACAGCTTTTCGCCTTCGCGGCGGCACTGACGGCACTTCGGATCTAGGTTGCGAGCCACTCTATCTTCTCCTTAAATCCGACGCTTCTTCGGCGGACGGCAGCCGTTGTGCGGAACCGGCGTCACATCGGTAATCGCCGTAATCTTCATGCCAAGCGCGTTAAGCGCACGCACCGAAGACTCACGCCCGGGACCAGGGCCCTTGATGCGCACCTCGAGGTTCTTGACGCCGCACTCGACAGCCACCTTGCCGGCCGCCTCAGCAGCCACCTGCGCCGCGAACGGCGTGCTCTTGCGCGAGCCCTTGAAACCGGCACCACCCGAGGTTGCCCATGACAACGCGTTACCCTGACGGTCGGTAATGGTAATGATGGTATTGTTGAAGGACGCGTGGATATGGGCAACGCCCTCAGCCACGTTCTTCTTTACCTTGACTTTCTTACGAACTTTTCCAGCGGTCTTGGCCATGGTCAGATCCTATTTCCTAATCACTTCTTGCCGGCGATCGGCTTGCGCGGACCTTTGCGGGTACGGGCGTTGGTCTTCGTGCGCTGACCGCGTGACGGCAAGCCCTTGCGGTGACGAAGGCCACGGTAGCAACCGAGATCCATCAAGCGCTTAATGCTCATCGTGACTTCGCGGCGCAAATCGCCCTCGACGGCGAATCTGCCGATCTGATCGCGTAAACGCTCCAGCTCCGCTTCCGTCATATCCTTCATCTTGGTGGAACGTGAAACCCCAGCAGCATCACAAATCTTCTGTGCGCGCGGACGCCCAATACCATAGATCGCGGTGAGCGCAATCTCGGCGTGCTGGTGGTTCGGTAGGTTTACGCCTGCGATGCGGGCCATTGATTCACCCCAACTAGTCCAAATCTTACAGTTATACCTTCAACCGACTGATGACCCATGAATCGGGTCTCAGCGATCAACCTTGACGCTGTTTGTGACGTGGATCCGTACAGATCACGCGCACAATGCCGTGACGCCGGATAATTTTGCACTTCCGGCAAATACGCTTCACAGAGGCCAGCACTTTCATCGTTAACTCCTGATTCCCCGATAACAGGCGCAGCCAGCCTGATACCGAATTGTTGCGTAGAGATTCTTCACTTCGCGCGGAAGACTATTCGCGCTCTGCTCAGGTCATAGGGGGTCAGTTGGACCGTCACCTTGTCACCTGGCAGAATGCGGATGTAGTGCATGCGCATCTTGCCAGAGATAAAACCAAGAACCATGTGGCCGTTCTCAAGTTTCACCCGAAACGTCGCGTTGGGCAGGTTCTCGATGACCTCGCCCTGCATTTCAATTAGATCTTCCTTTGCCATTCTATTTCGCCGGTAACCCGGAGCCTTTGAAGTTAGCCTTCTTGAGCAGGCTCTCGTACTGGTGTCTTGAGCAGGCTCTCGTACTGGTGAGACATCGTGTAGGCCTGCACCTGGGTCATGAAATCCATCGTCACAACGACGATGATCAGCAGCGAAGTACCACCAAAGTAAAACGGAACGTTCCACTTCAGAATCATGAACTCCGGAAGCAAGCAGACGATGGTGATATAGAGAGCGCCAACCAGTGTCAAACGCATCAAGATCTTATCGATGTAGCGCGCCGTCTGGTCCCCCGGCCGAATACCCGGAACGAAAGCCCCACTCTTCTTCAGATTGTCGGCAGTCTCCCTGGAATTGAAAACCAGCGCCGTATAAAAGAAGCAGAAAAAGATAATCGCCGCCGCATAAAGCATCACGTAAATCGGCTGCCCCGGCGACAGCGCGCCAGCAACATCCTTTAGCCAACGGCCCGAATCACCGCTGCCAAACCAACCGGCAATGGTCGCCGGAAAGAGAATGATCGACGAGGCGAAGATCGGCGGGATCACACCCGCCATGTTCAGTTTCAGCGGCAGATGCCATGTTCAGTTTCAGCGGCAGATGCGAGCTTTGCCCACCATAGACCTTGTTACCCACTTGCCGCTTTGCGTAGTTCACCAGAATTTTGCGCTGGCCGCGTTCGACAAAGACTACAAAGGCAGTGACCAGGACCACCAGAACACAGATCACAAGCGCCGTCAGCGGATGCATCGCGCCAGTCCGGACCAGTTCCAGCAGACCGCCAATGGCACTTGGCAATCCCGCCGCGATACCCGCAAAGATGATCAACGAAATTCCGTTGCCCAGACCTCTTTCGGTGATCTGCTCGCCGAGCCACATCAGGAACATCGTCCCGGTGACCAGCGTGGTGACGGTGACGAAGCGAAACATCATTCCAGGGTCAAGTACCAAGCCTGGCTGTGACTCCACCGCCACGGCAATACCGATCCCCTGAAACAGGGCCAGAGCAACCGTACCGTAGCGCGTGTACTGCGTGATCTTGCGCCTTCCGGCTTCCCCTTCTTTCTTCAGCGCCTCCAGCTGCGGGCTGGCATGGGTCATCAACTGCATGATGATCGACGCCGAAATATACGGCATGATTCCCAGAGCAAAAATCGTAAACCGCGACAAAGCCCCGCCCGAGAACATGTTGAACATGCCCAGAATGCCGCCCTGTTGCCGACCGAAGAGCTCGGCGAGAACCTGCGAGTCGATTCCCGGAACGGGGATGTGCGAACCGATCCGGTACACAACCAAAGCGCCAAGCAGGAACCATAGTCGGCGTTTCAGGTCGCCGAACTTCCCGCCTTTGCTGACCGTGCTAGGACTAGTTGCCAAAAAATATCACCCCTGCCAACACGTTATTCGGAGACGCTGCCGCCGGCGGCCTCGATCGCGGCCCGAGCGCCGGCGGTCGCGCCAACACCCTTGAGCGAAACTTTCCGCGTGATTTCGCCCGACAGAACCACTTTCGCCGACAACACCTGCTGCGGTACCAGATTAGCCTGACGCAACGTCGCAAGATCAATCTCATCGACCGGCAAACGCTCGATTTCCGACAGCCGAACCTCGACATTGCGGGCACCCGTCAGCGACTTGAAGCCACGCTTGGGAAGCCGGCGCTGCAAAGGCATCTGGCCGCCCTCGAAACCAACTTTGTGGAAACCACCGGCACGCGACTTCTGGCCCTTGTGACCGCGCCCGCAGGTCTTGCCCCAGCCCGAACCGACGCCGCGGCCGACACGCTTCTTGTCTGTGCGGGCGCCTTCGCCAGCTTGAACAGTATTCAGTTCCATCTCAGCCCTCACACTTCAAGAGATAGCCAACCTTGTTGATCATCAAGAGATAGCCAACCTTGTTGATCATCCCCCTAACCGCCGGAGTGTCTTCGAGTATCGCGCTGCTATGCATCCGCCGCAGACCCAGGCCACGTACCGTCGCACGATGCGACTCCTTGGTACCGATCAAGCTCCTGACGAGGGTCACTTTCACTTTCTTCTCAGCCATCTCTTACCCCTGAATCTCGGCGACGGTCTTGCCCCGCTTGGCCGCGACCTCAGCGGGCGTCGTCATCGAGCGCAGCCCGTTGATCGTTGCCCGGACAACGTTATAAGGATTGGTCGACCCGTGTGCCTTGGCCACCACGTTAGTCATTCCGATCACATCGAATACAGCCCTCATCGCACCGCCGGCGATGATTCCCGTACCCTCCGGTGCAGGCTGCATCATCACCGTCGACGCCCCGTGACGGCCGAAGACGGTATGCTGCAGCGTGCCGTCCTTGAGGCTAACCTTGATCAGGTTGCGCCGCGCCTCTTCCATGGCTTTCTGGACAGCCACCGGCACTTCGCGAGACTTGCCCTTGCCCATACCGACACGCCCGTCCCCGTCACCGACGACCGTTAATGCCGCGAAGCCGAGAATCCGACCACCCTTGACGACCTTGGTCACGCGGTTGATCGAAATCATCTTTTCGCGCATGCCGTCATCGGGCCTGTCAGACTGCTGAGGTTTTCTGCCTTGTGGTCTAGCCATTGATTACTCCAATTCTTTGCTGGGTGCGGCGGTCAGAACTTGAGGCCGGCTTCACGAGCCGCCTCAGCAAGCGCCTTGATCCGCCCGTGATACTGAAACCCGGAACGATCGAAGGCGACCTGCTCGATCCCGGCTTTCCTGGCACGCTCGGCAACCAGTTGGCCAATCGCCTTCGCGGCACCGACATCACCACCGTTCGGCAAGCTCTTGCGCACTTCCGGCTCTAGCGACGAGGCCGCAGCCAGAATCTTGCTCCCACAGGCAGAAATTACCTGTGCGTAGATGTGGCAGTTGCTGCGGTGAACCGACAGACGTACCGACTTCAGTTCGGCAATTTTGGCTCGGGTTTTGCGAGCCCTGCGCAAACGCGCCTGTTTCTTGTCAATCATCTCAGCACCCTTACTTCTTCTTCTTCGTTTCTTTGATCACGACTACTTCGTCGACGTAGCGCACACCCTTGCCTTTGTAAGGCTCTGGCGGACGATAGGCACGAAGCTCTGCGGCCACCTGGCCAACGAGTTGCCGGTCAACACCCTTGATGACGATTTCCGTCTGGATCGGTGTCGTCGCGGTGATACCCTTCGGCAGCTTGTAGGCAACCGGGTGCGAAAACCCGAGCGTCAGATTCAGAGTGTCACCTTGCGCCTGGGCACGATAGCCGACGCCAACTAGACTCAACTTGCGCTCGAACCCGGCGCTCACCCCGGTCACCATGTTTGCCACAACAGCACGCATGGTGCCCGACATGGCGACCGACTCGGCCGCTCCGGGCACTTCCTTGCACAACAAGCTTCCGTCTTCAAGCGAGATCATGACCGCCGGATGGGCGGCAAATTCAAGGGCGCCCAGAGGGCCCTTCACCGAAATTCGATCCGACGAGAGATCCACCGCGACACCCTGCGGAAGAACGATTGGTTTTTTTGCAACGCGGGACATAGCTACCCCTTACGCGACGACGCAGAGCACCTACCCCTTACGCGACGACGCAGAGCACTTCGCCGCCGATATGGCTGGCGCGTGCCTTGCGGTCAGTCATGACACCCTTGGGCGTCGACACAATAGCCACGCCAAGACCGTTCATGACCGGAGGAATGTTGTCGGCGCCTCGATAGATCCGCAGGCCTGGCCGCGAAACGCGATCGATTCGCTCGATCACCGGACGACCGGCGTAGTACTTCAAGCCAATCTCCAGAATCGGCTTGCCGTCATTAGGACTGACGCCGAAATCCTCGACATAGCCTTCGTCCTTCAACACCTGGGCGATGGCGATCTTTACTTTCGAAGACGGCATGGCGACGGAGGCCTTGTTTGCCATCTGGGCATTTCGGATGCGTGTCAGCATATTTCGGATGCGTGTCAGCATATCGCTGATCGGATCGCTCATACTCATTTTGTTCTCTCCTGCCTACCAGCTAGCCTTGATCATTCCAGGGACTTCACCATGCATGACGAAGTCGCGAAGCTTGCCACGACCCAGACCGAACTTACGAAAAACACCACGAGGACGGCCGGTCAACGCACACCTGTTACGCAGCCGAACCGGGCTCGCGTTGCGTGGCAGCGCCTGCACTTTCAGCCGTGCCTCGAAGCGATCCTCAACCGAGAAGCTTTGGTCATTCATGACCGCCATCAGTTCGGCACGCTTCTTGGCATACTTTTCGACTGTCTTGCGCCGCTTCTCACCGCGGTTGATCAC
>JEMX01000077.1 GCA_000585055.1 Candidatus Accumulibacter appositus | reverse complement strand
CGCGGCGGGGCTGGCCAGCCCCGCCGTCGGGCTACCCGACTTCCGGGCCATCGTCGCGCACAGCGGCCCGGCGGTGGTCAACATCAGCGCCACCGGGCCGTCGAAAACGGCCTTTTCCGGCGGCGACCACGATCAGCGCCTCCCTGAACTTTTCCGTCGCTTTGGCGTGCCCATGCCCGAGGGCGGCACGCCCGCGCGCGGCATGGGTTCGGGCTTCATTGTCAGCGCCGATGGGCTGATTCTGACCAACGCCCACGTCGTCAGCGAAGCCGACGAGGTCACCGTCAAGCTGACCGACAAGCGCGAATTCAAGGCCAAGGTCGTCGGACTCGACAAACTGACCGACATCGCCGTGCTGCGCATTGCCGCCAACAATCTGCCGGTTGTTCGCCTCGCCAGCCCGGGTAGCGCCCAGGTCGGTGAATGGGTGCTCGCCATCGGTTCGCCCTTCGGCTTCGAGAACAGCGTCACCGCCGGTATCGTCTCGGCAAAAGGCCGCTCACTGGCCAGCGACAGCTACGTACCGTTCATCCAGACCGACGTCGCGGTCAATCCCGGCAACTCCGGCGGCCCCCTGATCAACCTGAACGGTGAGGTGATCGGCATCAACTCGCAGATCTACAGCCGCAACGGCGGCTATCAGGGCGTGTCATTCGCCATTCCCATCGACGTGGCAATGAACATCCAGGAGCAGTTGCTGAAGACCGGCAAGGTCAGTCACGGTCGCCTTGGGGTCACCATCCAGGAGGTTTCGCAGTCCCTGGCCGAGTCCTTCGGCCTGAAGAATACCGCCGGCGCGCTGATCAGCTCGGTTGAGAAAGGCAGCCCCGCCGCGGCCGCAGGCCTCGAAGCAGGCGATGTCATCCTGAAACTCGACGGCACCGAAATCGCGCGCTCGAGCGAACTGCCGCCAATCGTCGCCGCGATCAGGCCGGGCACACAGATCCAGCTGGAAATCTGGCGAAAAGGCGGCGCACGCGATATTGCGCTATCGGTCGGCGAAATCCCCACTCCGGCGCAAGCGGCAGCAGAAGACGCCGAGGCCGCCAATCCACGCCTCGGTCTGGCGCTGCGGCCGCTGAACCCGCAGGAGCAGCAACAAAGCGGCATAGCCGGCGGCCTGCTCGTCGAAAACGTCAGCGGTCCGGCCGCCAAGGCCGGCATCCGGCGTGGCGACATCGTCCTGTCGCTCAACGGCCAGGAGCTGCGCGACGTCGAGCAGCTGCGCGCCCTGCTCGACAAGTCCGGCAAGACGGTTGCCCTGCTCATCGAGCGCGACGATGCGAAGATCTTCGTGCCGGTCGACATCGGTTGAGCGGGTCCTGGCACCAGCCGGCTGCAGGTGGCGCGATCACGCCACCTGCAGCGCCGGCCTTTGTTGGAAAGGAAGCCCGCAAATGATCGAAGCCCTGTTCGACCTTCTGGGTACCTTCTATCAAAGTGGCGAACTGGCACAGGCCGAATGGATCGCACGTAGCATCCTGCAGGCGATCCCGGACGATATCGTCTCGCTGCAGTTTCTCGGTCTGCTCTTATACCGGACGGCACGCCGCAGCGAAGCGATGCAGGCCTTCAACGCCGCCGACATCGATACCTCTGCGGCGCCACCAGCAGCTGCAGTGCCCCCCGATCTGCGGGCCTCGGCACAGTGCCTGCGCGCGGCAAGCGGCCACGGTTCGGCACTGGCCGGCGCGTGGTACGACCTCGGCCTGCTGTTCTTCCGCCTGGGCCGCTACGGACAGGCGCTGGCCGCGCTACAGGCAGCGCTTGCCGCACGTCCCGACTACCAGGCGGCGAAGACCGCCGTCGCCAGGATCGCCGGATTTTCCGCGCATCGCGAAGCGCACAGCAAACGGCAACACCTGGCGCCGGCCGGCACGCATACGACCGCGAAACGCGCATCGAAATAGCCGCTGCCGCAGCGGCATCGCTGGCAGCGGCGATATCCGTCACTTGCCGCCTTCGGAGAAGAGTGGAATCATGCTCAGGTGAAGGTTCCTCCCCGCCCATGAGCAATCCCCCTATCAAGGTCATGATCGCCGCCGACTCGGCGCTGCTGCGCCCGAAGAACTCGGCCGACGTGATGATTGCCGCCGGCTCATCGACGGCCATCGCCGGGAGTACCGACCAGATTGTCGCCATTGGTGCGTCGACTGGCGGCACGCAGGCACTGGAGCTCGTGCTGCGTCGGCTGCCGACAAGCTGCCGGGGAATGGTCATCGTTCAGCACATGCCGGAGCGCTTCACGGCGATGCTGGCGCAGCGCCTCAACGAGATCTGCCAAATCGAAGTGCGCGAGGCGTGCAATGGCGATCGGGTCTGCGCCGGTCGGGCGCTGATTGCGCCCGGCAACAAGCACATGCTGCTCAGACGCAGCGGTACCCACTATCTGGTCGAAGTGCTCGACGGGCCGCTGGTCAACCGCCACAAGCCGTCGGTCGACGTCCTTTTCCGCTCCGTCGCCAAGTATGCCGGCGCCAACGCGCTGGGGATCATCCTGACCGGCATGGGTGACGATGGCGCGCGCGGCCTCAAGGAAATGCGCGACTCCGGAGCCAGGACGATCGCCCAGGACGAAGCGAGTTGCGTCGTTTTTGGCATGCCCAAGGAAGCGATCAAGCACGGTGGCGCCGAGCAGGTCATGCCACTCGACCAGATCCCCGGTGCGCTGCTCGCCTTTGGGCGCAGCAGTGCGGCGCTCGGCGTTCCCTGAAGCGCTCGGCTTGGTCACGACGACGCCACGCACAGCAGGCCAAGGCGCGGCAACTTTTCTCTTGAATCTTGCCTACGAACCTGCTTCACTCGCGCACCGCCATCGCGTATTCTCCGCGCATGGGAATTCTTGGAGTCATCGCGGCATCGGAGCCGCATACCGCTGAGGCCGGCGCCTGTCTTCTGCGCCGCGGCGGCAACGCCGTCGACGCCATCGTCGCCGCCAAACTCGCGGCAACGGTCACCGAACTGCCGCTGACTTCGCTGGGCGGCGGCGGCGCCTGCGTCTGGGGCGACGCCGACGATGGCTACAAGGTCCTCGATTTTTTTGCGGCAACGCCCGGGCGCGGCCTCACCGGCGACCCACCGCCCCTCGATTTCGCGCCGGTGACGGTCGATTTCGGACGCACCACGCAGGTCTTCCACGTCGGCCGGGCGGCGGCAGCCGTTCCCGGGGAATTGGTCGGCCTGCTCGAACTGCATCGCCGCGCCGGCCGCGTACCCTTGCGCGAAGTCGTCGCTCCGGCTGCGGCCTGGGCGCGTGACGGCTTCACGGTCAGCCCGCAGATCGCGATGATCATTGCCCTCGTTGCGCCGATCGCCCGCCGCTCGCCGGCGGTGGCGAGCCGCTTCTTCCCGCGTGGAATCCTGCCGCAAGCCGGTGATCGCTTGAGCAACCCCGAGCTCGGCGACTTCCTGCACGCCCTTGGCGAGGGCAACACCGACAGCCACGTCGCCAGATACTGGGCAGCCCTGGTCGACAACTTCGGCCCGGCGCAAGGCGGACTGATCACCGCGCAGGACGTCGCGGCCTACGCGCCGGTCATCCGCGAGCCCTTGCGCGTCGGCTTCGGCCCGTACACGGTGCTCACCAACCCGCCGCCTGCCGCCGGAGGCGGACTGATCGGCGCCGGCCTGCGGATCGCCGATCGCCTCGACCTCGGCGAGGAAGCCTTCCTGTCGCGCGAGCAGCAATTGGCGATGGCGGCGCTGCTGGCAACCGTCTCGGAAATCCGTCAGGCCGACTACGACCACCGCCTCTACACCGACCCCGGCTCGATCCTCGACCTGGCTGCTGGCGACGGCATTCCGGCCTGGGCCAAGCGCACACGAGCGCTGATTGCCGAAAACCAGCTCGGCGCAACCACCCATATCTCGGTCATCGACGCCGACCGCATGGCCGCGGCAATGACCACCAGCAATGGCGAAGGCTGCGGTGAAGCCCTGCCGGGGCTGGGTGTCCACGTCAACAACTTCCTCGGCGAAGACGACATCAACCCCGCTGGTTTCCATCAACGGGCGCCGGGAACCTGGATGAGCACGATGATGTCTCCGACCATCGTCGTCGCCGGCGAACGACCGTGCTTCGCCCTCGGCAGCGGCGGCTCGAACCGGATTCGCAGTGCGATCCTGCAAACCCTGCTCAATTTGCTGGCCTATCACCGCCCACTCAAGGAAGCAGTAAACGCCCCTCGTCTGCATGTCGAAGGCGACCGGCTGTGGTTTGAAAGCCACGGCCTCGGCGCCGGGGCCGCCGCTGCCCTGCAAGCAGCATGGCCCGCAGCCACCCGCTTCGACGAGGCAAGCCTGTTCTTCGGCGGGGTGAACTGCGTCGCCAGCGGCCATGGGCGTCTGTACGGCGCCGGCGACCGCAGGCGTGGTGGCGTGGTAGTCGTTGCCGAGCATTAGTCGAGTAGCGTGGTGGTGCGGAGTTTGCCGGGCCAACAACGGTGAGGGAAAGAGGTCATGAAAGCGATGATTCTGAATGCTCCGGGCGAAGCCTTGAAGTTCACCGAGCTGCCGCGGCCAGTCCCCGCAGCCGACCAGATCCTGCTCGAAGTGCGCGCCTGCGGCGTCTGCCGCACTGACCTGCACGTGCTCGACGGCGAGCTTCGGCACCCCCGGCTACCCTTGATCCTTGGGCACGAAATTGTCGGCATCGTCGTTGAAAAAGGCGCCAATGTGCAGGCTTTTGCGCTTGGCCAGCGGGTCGGCGTGCCATGGCTCGGACACAGCTGCGGTCGTTGCCGCTATTGCGCCGGTGGTGCGGAAAACCTCTGTGACGCCGCCGAGTTTACCGGCTACACGCTTGACGGAGGATACGCCGAGTTCGCGCTGGCCGATCAAGGCTACTGCTTTTCGCTGCCCGAGCAATATTCGGATGCTGAAGCCGCGCCGCTACTTTGCGCCGGTTTGATCGGCTATCGCGCGCTGGTCGCCGCGGGTGAGGGACGGCGTCTCGGCATCTATGGTTTCGGTGCCGCCGCGCACATCATCGCGCAGGTCGCTTGCTGGCAGGGACGTGAGGTCTTCGCGTTCACCAAGCCGGGAGACGTCGCTGGCCAGGAGTTTGCCCGCCAACTCGGTGCGCGCTGGGCCGGAGGGGCAGATCAGGCGCCGCCGCAGGAAATGGACGCGGCCATCATCTTTGCCCCGGTCGGTGAACTGGTTCCCCAGGCGCTGCGTCACACGGCGAAGGGCGGCACGGTGGTTTGCGCCGGCATCCATATGAGCAATATCCCCGAGTTCCCCTACACCCTTCTCTGGGGGGAGCGCTGCCTGCGCTCGATCGCCAACCTGACGCGGCGCGACGGCGAGGACTTCTTCGCGATAGCGCCCCGAGCCGGCGTCAGAACGGAAGTGAGCTGCTTCCCGCTGGACGCCGCAAACGAGGCCCTGCAGCAGCTACGCGACGGCCGAATCCGTGCTGCCGCGGTCTTGATCCCGGAGCAGAACGCAGCCCGTCAGAAGCTGTAGCGCACTTCGGAATAGACGCGGTCGCTGTCGTCATAGCGACCAAAGAATCCGTCGGGTGGCCCATTGAAGATATCGACGCCGACCGCCAGGTCCCAGTTCTTCTCGAAGTTCCAGCTTACGCGCGGGCGCAGCATCCAGTCGTTGCGGTTGAGGCTGGCGACGTACAGCGCCTGGGCCTCGAAGTGGTCGCCGAACTTGCGGTTCACGAGCAGGCTGTAGCCGTTTTCGTTGCTCGACGGAATGATATTCGGGTCATGGTCAAAGAAATGATTTTGAAATATCTGGACATTGATCCGGGTATCGGCAAACTGTGAAAAGTCGAGGCCGAGCACCCAGGTGATGGTGTTCTGCTCGACCAGGCCATCGGCGTCCGTCAGATCGGTCACCTCATACTTCTGGCCACCGGTGTAGACCGCTTCGCCCTTCAGCACCATTGAACCGAGGTCTTTGGCAAAGGTCGTTCCGTACTGATCGATGCGCTCATGGCGGGCCTGGTAGACCACGCTTGGCTGCGGTCCAGCGATGATTTCCCGGTAGAAGGTCGGCGCGACGGCCATGCTGCTGTAGGCAAAAGCCGCCACATCCCAGCCGTTGTGGAGAACCGACAGGCGCATGCCATAGTTGGTGTTGGCAAGGTTGCGGGTAGGGATCTTTTCGTTGAGGAAAGTGGCCTCGCCGTAGGGCACCACCGTGTAGTCGTAGAACTGCCCCCCCGGCTTGCCGATGTTGTCATAGCTGGCAACCGGGATCCAAATCGCTTCGGCGTGAAAATCGCCTTTGAAGTACTCGGCACGTGCCGCCCACTGCGGAATGCGCAATATTTCGAACTCCGGCAACACGAAATGCCGCATGTCCTTGGCGGACACGACGTCGCCGAAGAGCAGACCGACCATTTCGCCCCAGACGATCTGCTGCCGGCCGAGGCGGAAATCCCAGTCGCCGGCGCCAATATCGATGTAGTTCTCGCGCAATAGAACATTCAACGTTTGATTATCATTCACATCCTGCGGATAGAAGTCGCTGACCGCGTAAACGGCGTCAAAGTCGACGCGCACTCCCAGGTGCCACTTGACGCCACTGCTGAAGCTCCCCTGCGCACTGAGATCGGCGCGCGTCATCGCCTCTGACCAGTGCGACGGCTCGGGCGTGGTGTAGGCCATGATGTTCTGGATGAAGCCGCCGTAGCGCACCGGCCGTGCTGTGGACTTGGCAATTGCCTGTTCGGCCGCCCCTTTCGGCGCGGCATCGTCGCTGTCGCCAAACAAGGCACCGCGGCTGAGCGGCAGTTCGCCAGCGGGCGCCGCAGCGGCGGGCTCATCGCTTCCAAACATTGCGTCGCGACTGAGGGGCGCTGCGCTTGCCGGGGCGGCGGCGGTTGGCTCATCGGTACCGAACAAGGCGTCGCGGCCGAGAGGCGCTTCGCTTGCCGGAGCGGCGGCGGTTGGCTCATCGGTACCGAACAAGGCGTCGCGGCTGAGAGGCACTTCGCTTGCCGGAGCGGCGGCGGTTGGCTCATCGGTACCGAACAAGGCGTCGCGGCTGAGAGGCGCTTCGCTTGCCGGGGCGGTGACCGGGGTCGCAGAGGGAGCGGCAGCCGGCTCGTCGCTGCCGAACAAGTCGCCTCTGCTCGTCGGCAGGTCGCCCGACTTGGCCGCAAGGCGGAGTGGCGTTGGCTTTGCCGAGGCCGCGAGGGCGAAGTCGCCGGCGAATGGATTAGCGCCCTCCGGCGGCTGCTGCTGCGCCAGGGCCGACAGCGGCAGGCTTGCGAGAAGGACGACGAGAACTTTGAAAGGCGGCCTACTTCTGATCTGCATTGCGGTTTTCCCGGTCATTATCTGGCGCCTCGGTCGGCCCTGAGTGCTGTTTGTCGTGGCCATCTGCTGTCGGCACCTCGCTCGCCGCGTTGCTCGCTGCCTTGTCGGCAACGGCTTCCGCCGGGCGATGACGCGCGACCGACCATTTTCGGCTCGAACGTACGCCGAGCAGTGCAATCTCGCCATCCTCGACGCGAACCAGACGATCCGCCTTGGCAATCACGCGCTTGTCATGGGTAGAGAAGATGAAAGTCGTTTTCAGTGCCCGGTTGATCTTCTTCATCAGCAAGAGGATCTCCTCGCCGGTTTGGTGATCCAGGTTGGCGGTTGGTTCGTCGGCCAGCACAATGGCCGGCTTGATTACCAAGGCCCGGGCGATGGCCACGCGCTGGCGCTGACCGCCGCTGAGCTGATTCGGGCGGTGGGTCGCAAACTTCGAAAGGCCAACGATGTCGAGAAAGTAGGCCACCCTCCGGCGGCGGTCCGCAGCCGACATATCCCTGCGCTGCAAAAGCGGGTATTCGACATTTTCGGCCGCCGACAACACCGGCAAGAGATTGAAGGTCTGAAAAATGAAACCGATCGTCCGGGCGCGTAGATCGGCCAGTTGGTTCGGCGTCCGGCCGCTGACGTCCTGCTCGTTGATATATATCTTGCCGCTGCTCGGCGTGTCAATGCAGCCGATCAGGTTGAGCAAGGTCGTCTTGCCACTGCCGGACGGACCGGCAATCGCCAGAAAAACACCCGCGTCGAAGGCCAGAGTAATATCCTTGAGGGCTTGGACTTTCTGCTCACCGAGCTGATAATCCTTGCAGACGTGTTCGATACGGACAACGCTCATACGGTGGCACTTCCGGCCAACCGACTGAACGGTCAGCACAATGGGGTGAAAACGATGGAAAGCATGACGATCCGCCATTCTGGTGTCAAGACTGCCTTGGCGCTTCTTGTGGTAATTTTTTCCACTTGGTCAGCAGTCGCCTTGGCTGCACCGGCGACGGACGAAGACTTGAGCGACAACGAGGCGATGGCTCGGATGATCGTCCAGAAAGCCGACGAAGTGCGTTTCCCTGCCGAAGGCTTTCAGGTGGACGTCACAATCACCACGACCGAAACCGGCGGCAGTTCCGACTCGCGCAGGTATCGGGTGCTATCGAAGGGCAACACCAACAGCGTGGTGATGGTCATCGAACCAGCGTCCGACCGTGGTCAGATCATGCTGATGAAAGGCCGCGACCTGTGGGTCTTCATGCCTGAAGTCTCGCAGCCAATTCGGCTCGCGCTCTCGCAAAGGCTGACCGGTCAGGTGGCCAATGGCGATCTGGCGCGCGCCAACTTCGCTGCCGACTACACGCCGAAGCTGCTGCGCAGCGAGAAGATCGGCGGTGACGACTTCTACGTGCTCGAACTGACAGGGGTAGACCGCAGCGTCACCTACCAACGGGTGCTCTACTGGGTGCGCGAAAAGGACTCCTGGCCGTACCGCGCGGAATTCTATTCGCTTTCCAATCGCCTTTTGAAATCCTGCAAGTACGAGAACTACCAGACCATGGAGGGCAGGAAGCGGCCGACGCGACTGGTCATGGAAGATGCGCTGCGCGGCGGCGAGCAGTCAATCATGGATTACGGAAGCATGAAGCTGCGCGATCTGCCGGACAAGATCTTCACCAAGGATTACCTCAAGAAGCTTGACTAGGGGGCACTCGCCAGGTCTGCAGCTGGCACATCGTAGTAGTATGCGGAGCTGCAGTCGGCAGCTCGCCGGCGAGCCAGAATAGACCAGAGGGGTGGCGGATGTTTCTTTCGAACTTGACAGAACTGACCATGAGCCAGGGCTACCGGCGGTTCTTCAAGGTCGTGCCTGCACTGACCGATGAACTGCGCGCCGAGAACTACCGCATCCGCCACGAAGTGTATTGCCAGGAACTGGGTTATGAGCCGCTGCGCCCGGAGGGACTTGAAGCGGATGCCTATGATGAGCAATCGCTGCATTGCCTGGTGCAGTCGGTTTCGACGGGGGAGTTTGTTGGCTGCGCGCGCCTGGTGCTGATCGATCCGAAAATTGCCCTGCAGGCCAGGCTACCCTTGGAAGTCAGCTGCGCGGAAACGCTGGACCGCTCGCTGGTCGATCCGCTGACGCTGGACCGCTCGCGAATCGCCGAGATCTCACGCCTGGCGGTGATTGGCAGCTACCGCCGCCGGCCGGGCGAGAAGGAACGACCCATCTCGATCTCCGAGGAGGACTTCGGCACAGCCAAGCGACCGCGCCAGCCCTATCTCGCTCTGGCGGTCTATCTTTGCCTTATCTCGCTGGCGCGACACTACGGCGTGACGACCCTCTTTGTCCTCACCGAGCCGCGTCTGGCCTCGAACCTGACACGCATGGGCGTGAAGCTCACACAGATCGGCGGCGCGATAGAACACCGCGGCACCCGCATTCCGTCGATGCTGTCGGTTGACGAAATCATCGACGGCATGAACTTCGTTCTCCGCGCGCTCTTCGAAGTCGTCTCGCGGGAGGTCCATGAAGGGATCACAGCCGCCGGTCAAAACGCGGTTCGCGCTGGTCACCACCCGTGTTCCTAGCGCTAACGATCATGACCTGTCGAGACACCCCGGATCGTGAAAGTCACGACCGTTTCGCCCTCTTCCCCTGCTGTGGGGATTCCGGCTTGCGCGCCGGAATCGTTTGCCGGGCAGGGAGAAGGGAGTTTCGTAGGTCGCATGCGCGAGTTCCCCGTTAAAGGACGCAATGATTAGCTTGCCGGAGCCCGTCCGCCACGCCATCGAGTCGGGACGCGCGCCATCACCACCTCAGATATTGCTGCGCCTCCTGCAGATGGTCGACGACGACAGCACGACCATGGCCAAGCTCGCCGGGCTTGTCGAGCAGGATCCGGGATTGTGCACCCGTGTGCTGACCGCCGCCAACTCACCCGCCATTCGCCGCGGCGCACAGCTGCGCAGTATCGAGAACTGTCTGATCGCCCTCGGCACCCGCCTGGTCCGTTCGATCGCCACCTGTCTTTCGGTCCAGAATCTCTTCGACGAGCGTGCAGCAAGTCGTTCAGTCGATCTTTCCGCCTTCTGGACACACTCGCTGCTGGTTGCCGAATTGTCGCGCAGCCTGGCCACCACCTACGCTTATCCGCGGCCGGACGAGGCCTACCTGGCCGGACTGCTGCATGACGTCGGCGAACTGATTCTTCTCTCGGCACTGGGCGAACCCTACCGGCAGCTTCTCGCCGCCTGCCCCAGCGAGGCAGAGCTTGCCGACCGCGAAAGCGAGCGCTTCAGTGTTCACCATGGCGAAATCGGCACCTGGCTGGCCGACCAATGGCATCTTGATTCGCCGTTCGCCGACGGCATTCTCTTCCATCATCTGCCCGCCGAGCAGATCGCCACCGCCGCCCAGCTGCCGCAACTGGTATGGCTGGCACACGCACTGGTTTCGTGCGACACGATTCCTGAAGAGCTGGCAGCCCTCGCCGATCAGATGTTTGCCAGCGACCGCAGCGACCGGCTAGGCAGTCTGCGCGACGCAGCCGAGCAGCGGATGTGCATCATCGCCGACGCCATCGGTATCGCCCCGCCGGAAAGGGCGGCAGCCGGCGGCAGTTCGAACGGCATGCCGCGGATACTTGGCGCTCGCCGTCGCTGCAGCGAAACCGACGCCGAGGAACAAATCGCCGCGATCATCGCTGACAAGGCATTGCTGCAGCCCCTGCAGCAGGATCTATGTGCCCTTGAAAGCGACGCCGAAGTATTCCTCTCGCTGCGCGAGTCGGCACGTATCCTGTTTGACCTCAACCACCTCGCTTTCCTACTCTGCGAGCCGGAAAACGGCCCCCTCAGCGGCCAGGGCATAGCCGCTCAGCCGGCGATTTTTGGCCAGATCAGAATCCTTGCCGAGGCGCACCGCAGCCTCGCTGCCGCGGCCGCGATCAGTGGCCAGATCTGCTCCTCCCATGACCACGCATCGCCAGCCGCGAAGTCGCTGATTGACATCCAGTTTGCCAGGGCCTTGTCGAGCAGCGGCCTGGTATGCATCCCGATGCTCGGCCGCGACCGTACGATCGGGGTGATCGTCGCCGGGCAGAGCGCGGATCAGCACAGCCGCCTGGCGCGCCGCCTGGCTTGCCTGGCCAATTTCGGACGCATTTCCGGCATCACCCTGGAGAGCTGGCGCGACGCGCGGGCGCTTCGCCAGGAGTCCGACGAAGCGGTCGCAGCGCGCTTCACTCGCCAGGCCCGGCGCGTGGTTCACGAAGCGGGAAACCCGCTGACCATCATCAAAGGCTATCTGCACATCCTCGACGGCAAGCTGCCGCCTGGCGCCGGCGTACACCACGAACTCAAGGTCCTAAGCGACGAAATCGACCGCGTGGCCAGCATCGTGCGACGCATGAGCGAAGTCCCTGCCGGCAGCGACGACGACCAGGCGCTCGACGTCTGCGAGCTGGTGCGCGAATTGCTCCTGCTCTACCGCGAAACGCTTTTCGATAAGCGCGGGATAGCCATCGAAACCGCTCTACCGCTACGCCCGCTGCGCATAGCCGCTGATCGCGGCAGCATCAAGCAGATTCTGGTGAACCTCTGGAAGAATGCCTCCGAAGCGCTATCGCCCGGACAACGGCTCAAGCTGTCGCTGACCGAAGACATTCTTCACCAGGGACAACCGGTTTGCGAATTGAGGATCGAGGATAACGGTCCGGGCATGAGCGAAGCGGCGATGCGTGCCCTGCACCGCGCCGCCGACGGCCAGCTCGGCGCGGCGCGTGGCATGGGACTGTCGATCGTCGGCGCACTCGCGCACCGGCTCGGAATCCCGGTCTCCTGCCGCAGCAAGGCCGGCCACGGAAGCATGATTTCCTTGCTGTTGCCAACACCGGTCCGAGTAGAGCTCCGGGGCGACGGCGAAGCCAAACCCAACTAGAAACAGAGAGCGCGTCGCCGAACACCCGTCAGGAGGAACGATGAAGGCTATAGCAAACGTCGATTTTTCGCCGCAGGTCCCGGAGCTACCGGAGACCAGCTGCATTCTGATCGTCGACGACGAGGAGCGAATCCGCGCGGCCTATCGACAACTGCTGGCAGCGCCAGGGCGCAACATCGAGGAGTGCGCAACAGGGATGGAAGCCCTCGGCCGCCTCGACCGCCGCGACGTCGACATCCTGATCCTGGACCTCAATCTACCGGACATCCATGGGCTGGAAGTCATGGAATGGATGCTGAGCAAGCATGTCCCGACGGCAGTGGTGGTCTTCAGCGGTGACGAATCGATCGACTCGGCCATCCGCGCGCTGCGCCACGGCGCCTTCGAATTCGTCCGCAAACATGGTAGCCCACAGGAACTGATCGACACCGTCGATCGCCTGCAACGCCGCCGTCGCATCGAACGCGAACACGCGTTGATGACCGTGCGCCTCGAACACTCCGAGCGTTTGCACCGTTTTCTCGTCGAACAGTCGCCGGACATCATCTACACCCTCGATCGGGAAGGCCTGTTCATTTTCATCAACGGCCGCGTCGAAGCACTGCTCGGCTACGCGCGCGGCGAACTGCTTGGCAAGCACTACTCGCTGATCGTTCATCCCGAGGACCTCGAACATGCGCGTTTCGCGTTCAACGAGCGCCGTATCGGCGATCGCGCCAGCACCAATGTCGAGATTCGCCTGCAAACCAAGACCCAGGGCGTCCGCCACTTCGAGAACCGTACGATCGTCACCATTCTCAGCTCGCAGGGGATCTACGCCGCCAGCGAAGGGCCGGCCACGCAGCACTTCATGGGCACCTCGGGTGTCGCCCGCGACATCACCGACCGCAAGAAGGCCGCGGAGACCATCGCTTTCCAGGCGTTTCACGATCTGCTCACCGGTCTGCCGAACCGAATCCTGTTCAAGGATCGGCTGGAAATCGCCCTGACGCAGGCGACTAGAAAAGGCCAGCGGCTGGGCGTGATGTTCATCGACATCGATCGCTTCAAGCTGATCAACGACACCTACGGCCATCACGAGGGCGACGAGTTGCTCAAGTGCTTTGCCAAACGGGCGCGTAGCTGCCTGCGCTCGGGCGATACCCTGGCCCGCCAGGGGGGCGATGAATTCACCGTGCTCTTGCCCGACCTGAGTAGCGCCGAGGATGCGGCCTTCATTGCCGAGAAGCTGCTGGCCGAACTGAAACTTCCCTTCAAGATCGCCGGGCTGGACTTCTTTACCACCGTCAGCGTCGGTATCGCCCTGTTCCCGGACGACGGCGAAAGCGCCGAACAGCTCATCCGCCACGCCGACATTGCCATGTACCAGATCAAGGGGCGCGGCAAGAACGGCTATCTCCAGTTCACGCAGGAAATGAATAGCGGCCACAGCCTGCGCATCACGCTCGAAAGCGAGCTGCGCCAGGCGCTGGAACGTGGTGATCAATTCGAACTCCACTATCAGCCGCAGATCAGCCACCGCGCCGCCCGCACCATCGGCATGGAAGCGCTGATCCGCTGGCGCCACCCGCGACTGGGCCTGATGGCCCCGGACAGTTTCATCCCGCTGGCCGAAGAAACCGGCATGATCGTCGCCCTTGGCGACTGGGTCCTCGAGCATGCGCTGAGCCAGCTAGCCGACTGGCGTGGCAAAGGCTTTACCGAGCTGCAACTGGCGATCAATCTGTCACCGAAAGAGTTCGACCGCAGCGACCTGCCCGAACGCCTGCTGCGCCGCCTCGAAGCGCACGCCATCCCGCCGCAAGCGCTCGACGTGGAGATCACCGAGAACCTGTTGATGAAGGACGCCGAGAAAAACATCGACATGGTCAAGCAACTGCGCAACAGCGGCCTGCGGATTTCCATCGACGACTTCGGCACCCGCTATTCCTCACTCAACTACCTGCGCCGCTTTCCGATCAACAGCATCAAGATCGATCAATCCTTCGTCCGCGACCTCAACGCCGGCAACAGCAACTCGACGTCGATCATCCACGCCATTTCGTGCATTGCCCGCAGCTTCGGTTTGCGCATTCTCGCCGAAGGCGTCGAAACCGAAGCCCAGCGGCAGCTGCTCAGCGGCCTGGCCTGTGACGACATGCAGGGCTACCTGTTCAGCCAGCCGCTGCCCGCCGCCGAATTCGAAGCCTTCCTGAGCAGCAGCGCCTTCCCCTCGCGCGCCCCGACCGCACTCAACTAAGCCGCCGGAGAGGCCAGCCCCCCTCGCGGTACCCGCTTCAATTCATGCGGCGCCGCTTGCGGCAGAAATGGCGTCGCTGCGCCTTACACCGATACTTCATGCCCGGCCAGCCAATAGGGAGAAGGCGGGTGCCTACTTTGCCGCCCCCGGCGAAAAGCGCGGGCTCTTCCCCGCTTGTCGCTCCCGATTGACCGCCGGCAGCAAGCACTCACCGCACGCGCTTGGCGGTTCCCTGGAATACGTTATCGGAAGGGTTAGTCTGGATCATCCAGATCGTGTCGCCCTGGGGGGGATCAACGTAGATGTTGAACTTCACACTGTTAGCGTCAGAAAACTGCACAGTGCCGCTACAGTCCTCATTAATCGTATACGAGCCGGGGGCACCGCCCAAGGGGGGATGAACTATGAAGCCGGTGTCACCGAAGGGGTTTGCGATGGTGAGCACTGGCGTGCTCAGCGTACCGTCACCCTTGAAATCGAGGACTTCGAGGATCGCCTTGGGATACCAAGCCGTGTTAGCTCCACTGTTAACAACCCGCGTGAAGCCGGTCGCCGTGAAGACGTACTGCCCTCTCAGGGTATCTTCCGTGCATCGATGCTGCTTGGGCCGGGCATCGGCGAGCCCCGGGAGACACAGGACAAGCAGGAGGATGGCTGCGCACTTGCTCATGAGGTTTTTCATGGGATTCTCCTTCGATTACTTGCACATTAAAGAAGAAAACAAGATGACGGCGCGCATCAACACCGCATACGCGACCAAGGATAGAGAATTCAACCGTATCACTCGCCGTCGATAACAGTATAGGCGATTGATATAGTCAACTTTATTTTTTTTCCCAACCCACGGGAGTCGCATTCATTGGTGGCGGTGTCCGGCGATCGACCAAGGAAGCCGGCGAAGCGCCGCACCGCGCGCACGTGGCCGTTCGTTGTCTTGTCTGTGAGTTGACGAATCCGCATGTCGTCGATCATGCGTTGCCGCAGTGGCGTGACGTTCTGAGTCAAGGGGGTCATGGCTCTGCTCCTATCGTGGATGAAGCATATTGCCTCAAACCACAGCATAGGCAACAGGGCCGGGGCTTCGCCTAACTACATGCGCCACTACGAAGCACGATTACCGTGCGAGCTGTTTAGCCCATTACGGCATTGCTGACGTTGGCCGAAAACTTCTGAGCGGCAGTAGCTGGTCGCAATAAAAATCTCTCCATAGCGACCCCAAGCCGACATTGATGACGCGAAAAAGCTCTCTGATGAGCGTCATTTTTTTCTTACGTTCCGAGGCGTAAAAACGCGTGAACAATAACGATGCCGCAAGCGCGCCTGTCAATCGCGCAGAAATTCAGGATTGCCAGGCGGCCACGAAAATCGCGTGAATGACTGAAATATGAAAGCCGGGGAATCCCCGGCCAGCCTCGTTGAAACCGTGAGTCACGACTACACATCATCCATCAGCTTTTCATCGGCCCGATTTTTTGGCCTGATGCCTGCTTGCGGAAGCAGAGGCTATGTCATCGGTCATCGGTCATGTCCGAGCGAATGGGACCGCTAGCCCCTTCCGGTGCCAGTACCAGTTCCGGATAGGTTGCATCGTTGAAAGCCGCATAAGGCCTTTCAGACGCATCGGTCATGTCCGAGCGGATGGGACCCTTAGCCCCTTCCGGTGCCGGTGCCAGTTCCGGATAGCTTGCATCGTTGAAACCCGCATTAGAACGTGCAGACGCATCGGTCATGTCCGAGCGAATGGGACCCCTAGCCCCTTCCGATGCCGGTACCAGTTCCGGATAGGTTGCATCGTTGAAAGCCGCATACGGGCTTTCATAATCCGAGGCTGTGACCACACTCAGTGGCATCAAGAGGCCAACCATTACAGCACAGCTTAACTTCGAAGATATGAGGTTTTTCATGATGGCACTCCTTGGAACAACTTCCCCAACTACAACATTTAGAACCGCTATAGCCGGCCTGTCAACTCATTACAGGTTGCCAGCCACTTTCCTAGTCTCCTCCCAATCCACATCGGTCGCCGATATTAAGACGGGGAGTGATCAGGATGAAAATTTGACCGGGAGGTACCCGGAACGTTCAAGGCGTTGCGGAGAAAAACAACGACAATCGTCACCTCTCGCTTTGCATTTCCTGCCGCATACTCGTGCTCGCCATTTGCAAGGCATCATCTTGCGCGAACGGAGATGTTTCAGCCGGAATGGCTGCGGTAATCACTTCCCCCATCTCAAACAGGCCGAGAACATCGGCGATGAAGATCTTGTGTTGGACTGGGGCATTAACGTACCAGTTGCGAAGATAGTCGCGCAAACTGTTGCCGGTATCGTCAGGGTCCAGATTGAGATAACTGAGGGCGGACCAGCTATCCGGGTTACGTTCGAACAACGGCAGCAAGAGCGTGGCCACCAGTTCGTTGCTCTTGCGCTGATAGGGATCCCGCCGAAGTTGCTTCTCGTTTCTGGCAAGCCAGATCGTCAGCGGTGCGTTTTTGGGCAGCTGTCGATGTCCCTCGGCGATCAGCAGATCAAAGAAGCGATTCAGTTTGTTGCCCTTTCCCGACAAGCCAGGAGCGGGCGGGCTGTTTTGCCAGGTCACGGCGAGATTCTTCAGCGCGTAAAGCGATGCAGCTTCGCATAGTGTTTCCTCGAACCACTGGTTATACCTGCTGACACCTGGCCCAACATTTTCCTCGTAGTTCGACAGGATGTGGCAGAACTCGTGGGCGAATTCATAGGTGTAAAGGTGCCAGTTCGCGTCGCTAGCATGCAACTTCACGCGATACTCGCCTTTCTCGCCCCGTTGATAAACGGCCACCGGATGCTGATTGGTATGGGTTACGACAATCGGGACCACCAGCTTCTTCGGCAGTCGTGTCAGTAGTTCATCGGCGACAGAATAGAGAACGTTCTCAATTGTCTCCTTGCGCACACTTCCCCAACCCTCTCCTTCCACATGGATTGTGAGACCCAGCTTACGACTACTCGAAGGCTTCTTGAGTGCCTCAGCATGACTTGCAAATGGGTAGGTCACGGAGCAAAGTATTGATGCGATGACCAGCGGCAGGCGCACGACACACCCCCTTTCCCGTAACCGGCCGAGAGCACCGGTCCCGGATGTTCAAACTGGCGGTGGAAGCCGCCGAATTGCCGCACCACCCTCTCTCTTTTAGTCCGTTGGTAGCGGCTTGGGTTCGCACGTTCTGTCAACAATCTGCGGCCCCGGCGGCATGGGCCGCTCAAATGCCAAGAGCCTCCGGAGCTCTTGGTGAGCGGTCGGTCAGTCTGGATATCTCATCAGGCGACTGCGGATTGCTTCCGGTTGCAGCGGCAGTGGAACCCTGCCGTCTGGAACACTTCTCTGCCCCGATCGGGTTAAGCCTCTCGTACCGACCCAGCTTGCGTTGCGTTGGGGGTTGTGTCTTTCAGGGTCGATACAAGGCGATCGCCGTGGAGAAAAACGCTCATTTGCTGGAGTCGGCCCGCTATGTCGTGCTGGAGCCGGTGCGCGCGCGGATGGTACACACACCGGGTGAGTGGCCATGGAACAGTTACCGCGCAATGGTGGGCGAAACCGACTTACCGGAATGGCTGGAAATCCGGCGAATTCTCACGGCCTTCAGCGAAACGGGGCGACAAGCGGCTGAGCGCTACGCGCGCTTCGTTGCCTAAGGCAGCGACCTGTCGCCGCCCTGGGAGCGGTTCAAGTCACAAATATTTCTCGGCTCGGATGCTTTCGTGGACGCCATGCAACGAGAAATCCCGAGGGACCGAGACCTGCGTGAAGTTCCCGAGGCCAGAGCGCGCCCACTGCCGCGATCCTTGGCACACTATGCTCGCCTTCATCCGGATCGCGACGAGGCGATCGCCGCCGCCTTCGCAAGCGGTGGCTACACCCTCAAGGAAATTGGCGATTATTTCCGCTTACACCACTCGCGGGTAAGCAAGATGGTTCGCGTACGAAGGCGAGCCCCCGCAGAGGCAAAAGGAAAGACCTGACCCCGTGCGCCGCGTGTGACCCCGTGCGCCGCCGCGTGCGCTCGCCGTACTGCCCCTCAGCGTATCCCTAGCTCCACTCGCGGCACCAGCTTCAATTCATGCTCCGCCGCTTGCGGCAGAAATGGCGTCGCTTCGCCTTTCACCCAGGCTTCATGCCCGGCCAGGTAGTAGGGAGAAAGTGGGTGCCCGCTTTGCCCCCCCGGCATATGAAAGATCGCACGCTCCTCGTGGCCTGGTGAAACGACCATGCGTTCCGAGGCGCCAAACGAAGGCCCGGTGACGCGCGGCATGTTGACGTCGCCATCGAGCGCTTCGATCGGCGCGTCCACGAACTTCCCGAGCAATGGCGTGTAGGGACTCAAGGGATGTCGGATGGCCGCCATATTGCGCGCGCCCCAGGTCGCCATATTGCGCGCGCCCCAGGTGGCATCCGCCAGCCCCGCCCCCCCTTTGCCTATGCCCAGGGAAGCCAGGGTCGTTTTCAGCACCGCACGCTCGAGTTCGGTCCACGAAGCAAAGGGTGCCGGCAGGAGATGCGCAGGCTGTTTCTGGATCACCTCCCAGAGCACGCCCTCCCACTGATTCGACAACGATCCGACCTCGAGATCGGGTTGCACTGCATAAGCCGCCGACAACCAGGCCATGAAAAGCGTGTCACGCAACAGGTAGCGATAGGTGTTAACGGCGTCGCTTTTCCGTAGAAATCTGGCGTCCACAGCCTGACGTGGT
>JEMX01000076.1:9028-27477 GCA_000585055.1 Candidatus Accumulibacter appositus | reverse complement strand
CACCAAGAAAGCCTATCCTCCTCGCGGCGTGGCGCGCAGCACCGGCGCACGTGCCTTCCGGCCGGCACCCGAACGTCCTGACGGCGAGCCCGCGCTGCCACCGACCGACACGCACGGCACGCCGTCGCCAAACGAGGAGCGGCGAGGCCCGCCACTGCCCGCTCAGCCGCAAGCAGCGACGGAGCCGGCCGGCCCACCCCGTGGCCTGGCCAAGGAGTCGCCGCGCCTGTCGAAGCTGGTCAGCGAGTTGGCACAGTGCTCGCGACGCGAGGCCGACGAATGGATCGAGAACGGCTGGGTCAGCGTCGATGGCGTGGTCATCAACCGCCTGGGCGCGCGCGTAAACCCGAAGGCAAGAATCGCGATCAAGGAAGTGGCCAGCGCGCACAGCACCGAGACGGTCAGCATCGTCTTCAACAAACCGCGGGACTGTCCCGGCCCGGCTGCCGACGAAGGCCGCGAAGCCATCGCCGCCCTGATTCGCGCCGACAATCACTGGGCCGAAGACCAGACCCCCTTGAGCTTCCAGCCCACCCATCTGCGCGGGCTGGCGCAGGCCGGAAGACTCGAGGCCGATGAGGGCGGGATGCTCGCCTTCACCCAGGAAGGCAGCGTCGCACGCCGCCTGAGCGGCGGCGACTCGCGGCTGGAGAAGGAGTATCACGTGCGCGTCGAAGGTGAGCTGGCGGCTGACGGCCTGGAGCTGCTGCGCCACGGCCTGTCGCTCGACAACGTCAAACTGCCGCGGGGGCAGGTCTCGTGGCTCAGCGATCAGCAGCTGCGCTTCGTTTTGCCGGATGGCAAGAAAGGGCAGATCCAGCGGATGTGCGAGTTGGTCGGGCTGCAGGTCACCGACATCAAGCGCGTGCGTATCGGCGGCGTCTCGCTCGGCAAGCTGCCGCCCGGGCAGTGGCGCTATCTGCGCCCGGACGAGCGCTTTTGAGCGCGGCGCGATCGGTGGATTCGCGCCTCCGCGACGGTGGTCATAGCGCGCACTGGGCGCTTGCAGGGCCGGCACGCTGCGACTACCATCTGCCCTGATCCCCCGCCCTCTGGCAAAGCCCGGCCAGCGCGGCACTCTGACGGGCCGGTCTTGTACAAGGCGCGACCACTATGCTCGATACACCAGCACCACGAGACCTTGCCGCCTGGCTGAGCTTGTTCAGCGGCGCCGAGATGCCCGTCCTGCGCCAGACCGCCCGCCGCCTGGACGAGGCACGCCAGCATATCGACCGCATCAACGGTCGCGACATCATCTCTATCGTGCTCCAGGATCCCCTGCTCGCCATCCGCGTGCTGGCCTACATCCAGTCCTTCGGCAGCAAGCACCTGCGCAGCGACGTCACCAACATCGCCACTGCGGTGATGATGCTCGGCGTCGAGCCTTTCTTCCGCAAGTTCGAGAAGCCGGCGACCATCGAAACCATGCTCAGCCGCAAGCCGCAGGCGCTCCTCGGCGTGCTGCAGGTGATCCTGCGCTGCCAGCGCGCTTCGCACTACGCGCACGACTGGGCATTCGCCCGGCACGACATGAACGTCGAAGAAGTCGCGCTCGCGGCGCTGCTCTACGACTTGGCCGAAGTTCTGCTGTGGTGCTTTGCTCCCGAACAGGCGATCGCCATCCGCGCCCGACTGCAAGCCGAAAAAAGCTTGCGCAGCAGCATCGTGCAGCGCGAAGTTCTCGGCTTTCCCCTGGCCGAGCTGCAGTTGGCGCTTTGCCGTGCCTGGCAGCTGCCCGAGCTGCTCACCGCGCTGATGGAGGACAAGGACAACGCCCAGCAGCCGCGCGTGCAGAACGTCAAGCTGGCGGTCAACCTGGCTCGCCACTCGGTCGACGGCTGGAGCGATGCCGCCATCCCCGACGACTTCGCCGCGATCGAAAAACTGCTCAACATCAACCGCGAAACCCTGCTCTCGCGCCTGCACCTGCCACCCGAACTGCTACCTCGCCTGATACGCGCCGACAACGAATCAGGCACGCAAGCCTAGTTGATTTCCCGGACGCCGTCGCTCAGCGGGCAAGCTGCCCGTGCTCGCAGGCGGCCAACAGGCCGCGTGCCGCCACTTCGCAGAGCGCCAGCACACGTTCGAATCCCGACTCGGCGCCGTAGTAGGGATCAGGTACGTCGGTAACGCCAAGCTCCGGAGCGTAGTCGAGAAACATGCCCAGCTTGGCGCGGCCTTCCTCTGGACACAGGCGCAGCAGATTGGCCATATTCTCCTGGTCCATCGCCAGAATACGGTCGAAACGCTCGAAATCGGCGACGACGACCGGCCGCGCGCGCATTTTTGAAAGATCGTAACCGCGCTTGGCGCCGACCTTGCGGGCGCGCGGATCCGGCGCTTCGCCGGCATGGTAGTGGCCGTGCGTCCCCGCCGAATCGGTTTCCAGGAGAGCTCCCAGGCCCTCGCGCTGAGCCAGGCCACGCGTCACCGCGGCGGCCAGCGGCGAGCGACAGATGTTGCCCATGCAGACAAAGAGAATTCGATAGCGAGCTGGCGTGGCAGTCTTGCCGATCACAAGGTGTTCCTTCAATAAATCCAGCAGTTCAACGCGCCACAGTCACTTTCCGCAGAACGGCAATGACCGCTGCTACTCGGCCGTAGCCAACCCCCCCTCAGGGAAGAGTTCGTTGACGAAACCGAAACGACTGAAATCCGTCATCCGCATCGGATAGAGAATGCCGTCGAGATGGTCGCATTCATGTTGCACGACGCGGGCGTGAAAATCGCAAACGCTGCGCTCGATGGGCCGCCCGCTGGGGTCGAAGCCGCTGTAGCGCAGATGTTTCCAGCGCGGCACGCAGCCGCGCAGGCCGGGCACCGAGAGGCAGCCCTCCCAGGCCTCTTCGACCTCGGTCGACAGTGGCGTCAGGACCGGGTTGATCAACACCGTGTGTGGCACCGCTTCGGCATCGGGGTAGCGTGGATTGGCGTCGATCCCGAAAATCACCACCCGCAGATCGACACCGATCTGCGGCGCCGCCAGGCCGGCACCGTCGAGCTCGCGCATGGTGTCTTCCAGGTCGACGATCAGCGCTGCCAGCTCGGCGGTGGCGAACTGCTCGACCGCCCTGGCCTGCTGCCACAGACGCGCGTCGCCCATTCTCAGGACCGGTCTAACGGCCATGACGTGTGGAGCTACCCCGGACCATGGAAGTCATGACCATCCCCTCCTCTTTCCCTGCAGTGGGGATTCCGGCTTGCACGCCGGAATCGTTCGCCGGGCAGGGAGCATGCTCCCGGGCAGGGAGCATGCTCCCTGATTTCCCCGCCTCACCCGGCAAGGGAGTTTCGTGAGTCGCGTCCGCGACTTCGACATTACTCATCGTCGCTCAGCATCCTTTCGATGAGCGCATGCACCTGCTGCATCGACCCCGCCAGGACCGCATGAATAGCCTCCAGGCTGATGCCGGCACCACTCTCGCTGCGCCCGGCGGCGTAATTGGCGACGACGTTGATGGCTGCGTAAGGCAGCCCCAGCTCGCGCGCCAGAGCCGCCTCGGGCATGCCGGTCATGCCGACGACGTCGGCGCCGTCGCGCTCGAGACGGTTGATCTCGGCGGCCGATTCCAGACGCGGTCCCTGCGTGGCGGCGTACACCGCGGCATCGCCGAGCCGGGTGCCAATCGCCGCCGCCGCGGCGAGCAGCCGCCGGCGTAGCGCGTGATCGTACGGTTCGGTGAAATCGACATGGGCGACGGCGGCGTCAGGCCCTTCGTGGAAGGTCGATGGACGCCCCCAGGTGTAGTCGATGATCTGATCCGGCAGAACTAGGTCGCCAGGCTTGAGGTCGGCGCGAATGCTGCCGACCGCGGCGACGGCAACGACGCCCAGCACCCGCGCGTCCGCCAGCGCCCAGAGGTTCGCCCGATAGTTGACCTGATGCGGCGGAATGCTGTGCTGATCGCCATGACGCGCCAGAAAGACCACCGGTCGACCGGCAAGATGGCCAAAGCTCAGCGCCGCGGACGGCTCGCCATAGGGAGTGCGCGCCATGTGGCGGCGCGAAATCTCGAACCCGGCGAGCTGCGCCAGGCCGCTGCCACCGATGATTGCCAGCATTTCAACCCTCCCGCATGGCGTAGATCGCCGGCAGATTGCGCCACGCGCCGCAAGCGTCCATGCCATAGCCGAACACGAAGCGATCCGGAACGGTCAGCGCAACGAAGTCTGCTTGCAGTGGCTTCTCGCGACCGTGCAGTTTATCGGCAAGAACCGCCGTAAAGCAGGCCGCCGCCCCCATTTGCAGCAGGCGATCACGGATTGCGGCCAGCGTCACGCCTTCGTCGAGAATATCGTCGACCACCAGTACCGTACGCCCGTTCACCGCCAGCGAGGGCTCGACGCGCCACGCCAGCGCGCCACCTGCCGTTGCCTGACCGTAGCGGCTGACGTCCAGATAATCGAAATCGAGCGGAAAACTCAGTCGCGTCAGCAGCTGGCCAGCGAACGGCACGCCACCCTTCATGACGCACAAGAGCAGCGGCTGGCTGGCATGCAGTCGGGTGGTGATCGCACGCGCCACGCGATTGACTGCGGCCGCGACAGTTTCAGCCGAGTGGATCAGATCGGCATTCGCCAGCAGCGTCATCGCCGTTTGTCCGTTTATCACTGGCTTTCCGGAGCCGCCAACGGACCAGCCTGCAACATGGCCAACAACTGCCCCTCGTCGATCACCGACACTCCGAGCAGCTGCGCTTTCTCGAGCTTGCTGCCGGCCTCGGCGCCGGCGACGACGAAGTCCGTCTTCTTCGACACCGATGCAGTCACCTTCCCCCCCGCCGCGATGATCAGCTGCGCGGCGGCATCGCGTGTCAAGGTAGGCAGGGCGCCAGTGAGCACGAAGACCTTGCCGGCGACGGCGCCAACGCCAGCGCTGGCCGCGGCGGCTTCGCTTTCGCTCCAGCTCACCCCGGCGGCGCGCAGCTGCTCGATGACCGTCTGGTTGTGCGGCTCGCTGCAGAACTGGCGAATCCCTTGTGCAACGATCGGGCCGACCTCGGGAACCTGCAGCAACTGCGCTTCATCGGCCGCCAGCAGGCGCTCGAGGGCACCGAAGTGACGCGCCAGCTCCCTGGCCGTTGCCTCGCCGACGTTGCGAATTCCGAGCGCGTAGATGAAGCGCGCCAAGGTCGTCTGCTTGCTCTTCTCGATGGCTGCCAGCAGATTCCCGGCCGACTTCTCGGCCAAACGTTCGAGCTTCGCCAAGGCCACGACGCCTAGCTGATAGAGATCGGCCGGCGTGCGCACGATGGCGTTGTCGACCAGCTGCTCGACCAGTTTGTCGCCGAGGCCTTCGATGTCCATCGCCCGTCGCGACGCGAAATGGAGCAAGGCCTGCTTGCGCTGCGCCGGGCAGTAGAGACCGCCACTACAGCGCGCGACCACGGCGACGCCTTTGACGTCCCTTTCGCCCTTTTCATCTTCGCTACGCACGACGCTCGAGCCGCAGACCGGGCAATTCTGCGGCATGCTGAAGCGACGCGCAGCAGCGGGGCGCTTTTCGGGCAGCACGCGAACGACTTCCGGAATCACGTCCCCGGCCCGGCGAACGACCACCGTGTCGCCGATGTGTACGTCCTTGCGGCGAATCTCGTCCTCGTTGTGCAGCGTGGCGTTGATCACCGTCACGCCGCCGACGAAAACCGGCTTCAGCCGTGCCACCGGCGTCAGCGCACCCGTGCGCCCGACCTGGATCGAAATGTCGAGCAGTTCGGTCTCCGCCTCCTCGGCGGCGAACTTGTGCGCCAGCGCGAAACGCGGCGCACGCGAAACGAAACCCAGACGCGCCTGCGCCGCCAGTTCATCGACCTTGTAAACGACGCCGTCGATATCGTAGGGCAGCGCGCTTCGCTGGCGGCCAATCTCCGCGTAGTAGGTCAGCAGGCCGGCCAGGCCGAGCACGCGCCGCCGTTCGCGAGCGACTGGAAAGCCCCAGGCGGCGAGCCGATCAAGCAGCTCACTGTGCGTCGCCGGCAAGCCAGCTGTGGTGCCGGCAGCGACCCCGACGCCGTAGGCAAAGAAGCGCAAGGGACGCGTCGCGGTGATGCGCGGATCGAGTTGGCGCAGGCTGCCGGCAGCGGCGTTGCGCGGATTGACGAACTCCTTCTCGCCTTTCTCGCGCTGCCTTTCGTTCATCTGCGCAAAATCGCTGCGCAGCATCAGCACTTCGCCGCGCACCTCGAGAACGGCCGGCCAATCGCTGCCCTGCAAGCGCAGGGGAATGCTGCGCAAGGTGCGCAGATTGGCGGTGACGTCCTCGCCGGTGGAGCCATCGCCACGCGTCGCGCCGCGCAGCAGGCGGCCATCCTGATAGCTCAGGCTGACCGCCAAACCATCGAACTTGGGTTCCGCCGAGTAGTTCACCTCGTTCCCGAGCTCGACTGCACCAACACTGGCCAGCCCTTCGCGCACACGGCGATCGAATGCGGCGACTTCGTCGTCGGCAAAAGCATTGTTCAGCGACAGCATCGGCGTCGCATGCGTCAGCGCCGCGAACTCGGGCAGCGGCGCCGCACCGACGCGCTGCGTCGGCGAATCGACGCTCAGCAATTCCGGATGTTCGGCCTCGAGGGCCTGCAACTCGGCGAACAGGCGATCATATTCGGCGTCGCCGATCAGCGGCGCGTCGAGGGCGTAATAGGCGCGGTTATGCCGCTCGATCGCCTCCCGCAAGACCTGCACGCGATCGCCAGCACTCATCGCGGCACTTGCCGGCGTCAGGAAAACAGGCGCAGCGCCAGCGGGCCGCCAGCCGGCAGCTCATGCGCCGCCATCGCCGCCTGGAACTGCGCCACCTGCTGACGAATCGGCTCCAGGGCAGCCTCCGACAAGGGGTGGCGGTTATCGTCGACCAGTGCCCCGTTGAGGGCCTCGGCAAAGCGCCGCGCCAGCTCGAACATCTGGGTCAACACCCGATCGCCATTGGCCACGCGCGGTACATCGAGCAGAAAAGTCACCCCGTGCGTAGTCAGGGTCTTCATCGACTCCGCCGAAAAGCCATCGGCCTGCTGATTCAACAGCATGTAGAGCACATCGCCGTCGTCATCACAGCGGACAAAACGCCCGCTGCTGTCGATGACCATGCCCGTCGCTTCGGCCAGCGCGCGCAGCTTGGTGCCGGCGAAAACCTGCCCCTGGCTGATCACGTTGACGCCGATCTGGATGTCCACCCCGGCGCAGAACTCGTCCAGCTGTGCGGCCGTCCGCAAGGCCGGCTCGCGGGCCGGCAGCTCGGCAAGGCCCATCAGCTCGGTCGCCATTTCCTGCATCGCGACCTTGAAGACCGACAGCTCACGGTCGGCGAGCGGGCCTTTGCGATCGACCAGTTGCAAGCCGACACGAATGTGCCGGTACTCGCGCTCGCTGTCATCGAGAATCGGCTCCCAGGCATGCGCGTCTTCGTTGTGGCCAATCCAGTTCACTGCCTTGCTCAGCCGTTCCAGCGTGGCGCGCTGCGCCTCGCGGATGCGGCAGCCGGCGATGGGTTCGACCACCTGGATCGCGGCGATATAGTCGATCTTTGGCGACAGCACGCTCATCGGCGCCGGGCTGTCCCTGAGCCCCCCCCGCTGGTCGTCCGCGGGCGTCGGCGATACCGACGCGGGCGAAGAGTGCGACGAGTGCGAAGAGGGCGACTCTTCGGCGGTGGCGGCACTCTTTGCAGCAGCGGCCGTGTGGCCGCTGTCGGCCGCTGTGTTCTGTCCCAGCGCTGACTCGCCCGGCTCCCGGAACTCTTCCGGATCGGAGCGCAACAAGGGCTCGACGCGTTCCTGCGGGGCGCGATGCGCAGCATCCGCTGCCGCTGCGCCGCCTGTTGCACCTCCCGGTTCGTCGAGCAGGACATCTGTCTGGCGTGCGCTCAGCAGCTCCTCGGCCATTCTGCGGTGCTTGCGCTCCTGCCATTTGTTGTAAGCCAGCACGCCCAGCACGGCGACGCCGCCAAAGCCGATCAAACCCATCTGCAAGTCGGTCATATCTATTCCTAAACGAGTTGCTCGCGCATCCGTAGCGCTTCTTCCATATCGACTTCAACGATGCGCGAGACGCCGGATTCCTGCATGGTTACTCCGACGAGCTGTTGCGCCATTTCCATCGTAATCTTGTTGTGGCTGATGAACAGAAACTGCGTGTTGATCGACATTCGTCGCACCATCGAGCAGAAACGTTCGGTATTGGTATCGTCAAGCGGCGCGTCGACTTCGTCAAGCAGACAAAACGGCGCCGGGTTGAGCTGAAACATGGAAAACACCAGCGCGATGGCCGTCAAGGCCTTCTCACCGCCGGAGAGAAGATGAATCGTCGAGTTCTTTTTTCCGGGCGGCTGGGCCATCACCTGCAGCCCGGCGTCGAGGATTTCCTCGCCGGTCATGATCAGCCGCGCCTCGCCGCCGCCGAAAAGCGCCGGAAAAAGCTCGCCAAAACTGCGGTTCACCGCATCGTACGTGCTTTGCAGCAGATCCCGCGTTTCACGGTCGATACGGCGAATCGCGTTTTCCAGCGTTTCCATCGCCGTCGTCAGGTCTTCCGACTGCGCATCCAGATAGCCCTTGCGTTCGCGCGCCGCTTCCAGTTCATCGAGCGCCGCCAGATTGACCGCGCCAAGTGCGTCGATCGAGCGCTGCAGCGCGGTAATCGCCCCCTGCAGAGGCGCCGCGCGCAAGCCGGCCAGTTCGCCGGCCAGCGACGGCTCGTCGGCCTTGGCCTCAGCCAACTGCGCCGCCGCCTGCTCGACGTTGAGTGCCGCCGCCTGCTCCTTGAGTTTCAGTTCGCCGATCCGGTTGCGTAGCGGCTCGAGACTCTGCTCGCTCTTCAGCCGCTGTTCATCCAGTGCACGCAGGCTGTTGGTCGCCATTTCCAGTCCGTCACGGGCACTCGCCAGCGCGTGCTCGCGAGCGACACGATGATCGAGCGCGCCCTGCAGGCGGGGCTCCAGATCGTCTGCCTGCAAGGCCGTGGCATTCTCCTCGCAGCGCTGCAGCTCTTCAAGCACGCGTGCCAGTTGCTGGCTCGCCAGCGCACGGCCGGACACCAGTTCCTGCAGCTTGCTGCCACACTCGCGTTGCGAGAACTCGGCTTCGCGTAGTTCGCGTTCGCAGCCGCCGAGCTGCTCGCGCTGCTCACGCAAGCGGCTTTCCGCTTGCTCGAACCGCAGTTGCGCTGCTTGCATCAGGCTTTGTAGCTCGCGCAGCTGTTCGCTATGCACGTCGATCGCCTCGTCGGCGATGAGCAGGCGCTCACTTTCGCTCTCTTCCTCGCCGGCCAGCTCGGCCAGCTGCTCGTCGATCTGCGCCTGCCGCTCGCTGAAGCGCTCGCGTGTCTGTGCCAGCTTCAGCGTCTCCATCTGCAGGGCGTGCGCCTGATTCTGCAGCACGCCAAGCTGCTCGTTGGATGCCTGCAGGGTCTGCTGGCGATCCTGCAGGCGCTGCTCGATTTCGCCGAGGCTGGCCTGCACCTGCGCGAGCGTCGCCTCGCGCTCGCCGATCACCGCCGCCAGCCCGTCGATCTCGCGCTGCCGCTCGAGCAGTCCATGCTCTCCGCCATCCGGAGCGAACAGCGTCACGCTCTGCCGGTTGACCAGGTCGCCGCCGGGGGTCACGCAACAGGCGCTCGCCGACAGGTCGCCACGACAGGCCAGTGCGGCTGCCAGGTCGGGCGCGGTGAGCACTTCGCCGAGCCAGTCGGCAAGAATCGCCGCCAACTGCGACGAGTCGCAGCGAATTCGGGCGAGCAAGGTTTCGCCGCCGGCGACAACGCTCGCCGTGCCGCCAGGCAAGGGCAGCAGCAAAGTCAGCTTGCTGCCCGGCCGATCCGTGCTCCAGGCCGGGTCGGCAGCTTCTGCCGGCAGTGCGCCGAGTCGCTCGCGCAGCACCGCTTCAACGGCGGCTTCCCAGCCGGCTTCGACGTGCAGCGATTTCCACAGCGCCTGGCCGTTCAGCAAGCCATGCCGACGCAACCAGTCATCGAGCTTGCCGTTCGCCTGCAGCCGCTGCTGCAGCTGTTGCAGCGCGTTGCGCCGCGCCGTCGCCTCGGTGCGCTCCTTCTGCGCATGCTGCACTGCTGCGAGAAGATCGCGCCGCTCTTGCTCGATAGCGGGTAGTTGCTGTTGCAGATCCTTTTGCGCATCGAGAGCGACGCTGATCGCCGCGCGCATCTCCAGCAATTCCTCCTGTTTTTCGCTCAACTCGTCATCGTCGGGACGCGGCAAGGCCTGCCGTTCGAGCGCCAGGCGTTCGCGCCGACTGGCGACACCCTGCAGGGAACGCTGCGCGTGCCCACGATTGGCCTGCTCGACATGCAGCCGCTGCTCGGCCTGGACAATCCCGGCACGCTGACGGCTGGCCTCCTGGCGCGCTGCGGCATGGCCATCCTCGGCCAGCGGCAGGCGTTCCTGCTGCGCCTCGAGGCGCAACTGCCCCTGCTCGACGCGCTCATCGGCCAGCACCCGCAAGTCCTGCCAGCGCTGTTCTTCGCCGGCCAGTTTCTCGGCCTGCTCCTGCCAATTCCGGCGATCGGCGGTGAGCTGCGCCAGACGCGTTTCGTACTCGCGCTGTGATTCGAGGCGATGCCGGATCTCGGCTTCGAGCCGGGCAACTTCGGCATTGGCGGCAAATAAGTCGCCCTGCGCGGCATGCACGCCGTCGCTGGCTGCGAAATGTGCTTCGCGTGCCTCCTCGAGACGCGCCTCGAGTTCGCGCAGCACCGCGTTCTGGGCCTCGAGAGCGGTGCTCGCCTGTTCGACCTCGAGCGCCAGTCGTTCGCGCTCCAGCTGCGCGTCATTGCGACGCAACAACCACAGCAACTGCTGCTTGCGCGTCAGTTCGTCGCTATAGGCGCGATACTGGCGAGCGACGCCGGCCTGCCCTTCGAGCCGCTCCATCTGCGACGCCAGTTCGAGGCGGATGTCTTCGACGCGGGTCAGGTTCTCACGGGTGTCGGCAAGGCGATGGCCGGTTTCCTTGCGGCGCTCCTTGTAGCGCGTCACGCCGGCCGCCTCTTCCAGGAAGACGCGCAGTTCGTCGGGCTTGGCCTCGATGATTCGCGAAATGGTGCCTTGCCCGATGATCGCGTAGGCGCGCGGGCCGAGGCCGGTACCGAGAAAAAGGTCGGTGACGTCCTTGCGGCGTACATGCAGATTGTTGATGTAGTACTCGGACTGGCCAGTTCGCGTCAGCAGGCGCCTGACCGACAGTTCGGCATATTGTGACCATTGTCCGGAAAGTCGCCCGAGGGTATTGTCGAAGACCAGTTCGACCGCGGCCCGCGACACCGGCTTGCGCGATCCCGAACCGTTGAAGATCACGTCCTGCATCGATTCGCCGCGCAACTCGGAGGCTTTCGACTCGCCGAGCACCCAGCGCACCGAGTCAATCACATTCGACTTGCCGCAACCATTCGGCCCGACGACGCCGACCAACTGCCCGGGCAGCGCGATGTTCGTGGGATCGACAAAGGATTTGAATCCGGCGAGTTTCAGTTTGGTCAGGCGCATCAACACAGAAGCGCGGCCTGCACAGCCGCGCTGGGAGAAATCGGTAAAAGCCTTGCCGCGGGCGCATGACGCCTCGCTCCGGCAAGCCTCATGACAAGCAACATTCCAGCCGGGCGCAAAATCGGTCGCCTATAATAGCATTCTGCCTGGCCAATTTGCCCGCCCTTGGCCGTGTTGGCCTTGCTCGCCCCCTCGCCTCTCGCGGACCACCACTCGGAACAACCATGAGCACAACCCCGTCCGAAACGCTTGCCACCTTCGCCAATCCCGCACCGCAAAGGGATTTCCACATCCATATGGAAATCCCCGAATTCACCTGCCTGTGCCCAAAAACCGGGCAGCCGGATTTTGCGACGCTGATCCTCGATTACATCCCGGAGAAAAGCTGCGTCGAACTCAAGAGCTTGAAGCTGTATATCTGGTCCTTCCGCAACATTGGCTGTTTTCATGAAGACGTCACCAACCGCATCCTTGACGACCTGGTCAGTGCCACCCAGCCACGCTACATGCAGCTGAGCGCACGCTTCTACGTCCGCGGCGGCATCTTCACGACGGTTGTCGCCGAACACCGCCAGCTAGGCTGGACGCCGGCGCCAAGGATTCCGCTCGCCGCCTTCGACAGTCAATCGCCCACCCGAGACTGAAACCATGAGCCTGCCCGCCCCCCTTCCCGACCCACAGCTGCTGCGCCTCGAAGCGCTACTCGGCGATCCGGCCCTGCCTGAGGCGATGCGCCTTGACGAAGCGCACGGCTTTCTTTGTGCGGCGCTCTCCGGCCCGCAGCCAATGGCTGAAGAGCAGTGGCTGAGCGAGGTACTCGGCGAGCCCGAGGCGGGCGGTGAAGACCTCCTCCGCGAGGCCGCCGAGCTGCTGCGCCCTTTTGTCGCCGCCCTGGAGGCCGCACTGGCAGCTGGCGAAGCGCCGCTGCTGCTGCTCTATCCGATCGATGGCGAAGAGGGCGCGGCCGGCGACTTCCTTCCCTGGTGCCAGGGCTACCTGGAAGGTGTCGATGCGGCGTCCGAAGACTGGTTCGACGCTCTCGGCGCCGACGAAGACACGGAAGACAGTGAAGAGATCTGCTACCTCGACGAGCAGCTTTTCCCGCTGTTCATGCTTACCGGCGACGCCGAAGCAGCCGCCCTCGCCGCGGGCGAAGACTGGCTGTCGGGTGAGGAGCTCGACCGTCTGGAGCTTGAATGCGAGGAAAACCTGCCACAGGCAGTGACCGAGATTTACCGCTTCTGGCTCGCCCGGCGCAGCATCAAGACCATCCGCCGCGAGACCGCAAAAGTCGGTCGCAACGACCCCTGCCCTTGTGGCAGCGGCAAGAAGTTCAAGAAGTGCTGCGCGGCATGAAAGCGGCGAGCTGCTGATCACACCGCCGTACGGCGCTCCTCCATGCGCGCCGAAAACAGGCTGGCGGCGACAATCAATGCCCCACCCAGCCAGTCGCGCGCTGCCAGCGCTTCGTCGGCGAGCAGCCAGGCGGCGAGGGCGGCGAAGCCGATTTCGGTGAGCATGATGACTACCGCGCGGTTGGCGGCGACGCGTGCCAGACCGAACTGGACGACGAGGTTGGCGACGACCAGCACGCAACCGAGCAGTGCGAGCAGCAACCAGAGCGACGGCGCTGTGGGCAGGTGCAGACGGCCGAGGCCAGCCAGCAAGAGCAGCGCGCCGGTAATCACCACCCCAGCGAAGGCAGCCATGACCTTGCTTTCGATACGCAAATGGCCGGCGCGCCGGGAAAGCACGTTGAACAGGGCAAACGCGAAGCCGGCGACCAGGCCGAGCCAGTCGGCAAGGTCCTGCGGCGCCGGCAGGCCGACCTGTGGCTGCCAGAGCATGGTCGCTGCGCCGAGCAACGACAGGGCGATGACGCCGGCCCCGGCGCGGCTTAGGCGCTCGTCGAGCAATAGACGTGACAGCAGGACCGTCCACAGGGGCGCCAGGTAGAAGAGGAGCAGGACGCGCACCACTTCGCCATTGAGCGTTGCCAGCACGTAGCCGAGGTTGCAGGCAGCTGCCGCCAGCGCCAGCCAGAACAGCGTCCACGACGGCGCCCAATCCAACGGCGAACGGCGAAAGATCAGCAGGCCAAGGGCGAAAGCAATGGCGTAGGTGATCGTCGAGGACGCAATGCCGTCGACGCCCGCGTCACGGAGAAGACGGTAGGGGTACCAGATGACGCCCCAGATCAGCGCCCCGCCGAGCAGGGCGCCAATGGCCAGACGCTGCTGGCGCGCGCCGCCAGGGCCTGCAATCTGCCGCGCCTTTCCTTTCACCGTCAGTCGATGCCCCTTATAATCCTCGGCACAATCCAGCGCCCCGCGACGAGAAAATCACGCCTGTGAATCCCCACCTCAGAAAGCTGCAGCCCTATCCCTTCGAAAAACTCCGGCAACTCTTCGCCGACATCACGCCGAACCCCGGCCTGCGTGAAATCAGGCTGTCGATCGGCGAGCCGCAGCACGCCACACCGGCCTTCATCAAGGATGCGCTGAGCGCCAATCTGGCCGGACTGGCGAGCTATCCTACCACCCTCGGCAGCGGCGAACTGCGCCGCAGCCTGGCCGCATGGCTGGGCCGTCGCTATGGCCTCGACGACCTCGATCCCGAAACGCAGCTGATGCCGGTGAATGGTTCGCGCGAAGCCTTGTTCGCTTTCGCCCAGACGGTCATCGACCCGACGCGCGGCCACACGCCGCTGATCGTCAGCCCCAACCCCTTCTACCAGATCTACGAGGGGGCGGCCTACCTCGCCGGCGCCGAGCCACGCTTTCTCAACACCCTGCCGGACAACGACTACGCCTTCAACTTCGCGACCCTCAGCGAGGCTGAATGGCAGCGCGTGCAACTGTTCTATGTCTGCTCGCCGGGCAATCCGACCGGCAAGGTCCTGAGTCTCGACGACTGGCAGCAGCTCTTCGCCCTCGCCGACCGCTACGACTTCGTGATTGCCTCGGACGAGTGCTACTCGGAGATTTTCTTCGACGAGAAGCAGCCACCACTCGGCTGCCTGCAGGCGGCACGTCTGCTCGGTCGCGGCTACCAGCGCCTGGTGATGTTCTCCAGCCTCTCCAAGCGCTCCAATGTGCCCGGCATGCGCTCGGGCTTCGTCGCCGGCGACGCCGCGCTGCTCAAATCCTTCCTCCTCTACCGCACCTACCACGGCAGCGCGATGAATCCGGCCGTGCAGGCGGCAAGCGTCGCTGCCTGGAACGACGAGGCGCACGTCGTCGACAACCGCCGCCAGTATCGGGAGAAGTTCGCCGCCGTCACCCCGCGTTTGGCAGAAGTGCTGGACACCTCACAGCCCGACGCCGGTTTCTATCTCTGGGCGCGGACGCCGATCGACGACGGCGAGTTCGCCCGCGGACTGCTCGCTGACTATAATGTGGTCCTTCTGCCCGGCAGCGCCCTGGCGCGTAATGCATGCGGGATCAACCCGGGCGCCGGTTTCGTGCGCATCGCCCTGGTCGCGCCGCTCGCCGATTGCGTCGAAGCCGCCGAACGCATCCATTCATTCGTTTCAAAACTCTAGGGAAAAGCCATGCAGGCAATCCAGCAAGTCATTGATGAGGCCTGGGAAAATCGCGCCTCGCTGCAACCCGGCAACGCCGACGAAAGCATTCGCCAGAGCGTGGCCGCCGTTCTCAAGCAGCTCGACGAAGGCGCCCTGCGCGTTGCCGAGAAGATCGACGGCGAGTGGGTCACGCACCAATGGATCAAGAAGGCCGTCCTGCTCTCCTTCCGTCTGACCGACAACAGCCTGATCGAAGCCGGTCCGCTGCGTTATTTCGACAAGGTGCCGAGCAAGTTTGCCGATTACGACAGCGAGAAATTCGCCAAAGGGGGCTTCCGCATCGTGCCGCCGGCGACCGCTCGCCGCGGCTCTTTCATCGCCAAAAACGTGGTGCTGATGCCGTCTTACGTCAATATTGGCGCCTACGTCGACGAAGGAACGATGGTCGATACCTGGGCCACGGTCGGCTCCTGCGCGCAGATCGGCAAGAACGTGCATCTCTCCGGTGGCGTCGGTATCGGCGGCGTCCTCGAACCCCTGCAGGGCAATCCGACGATCATCGAGGACAACTGCTTTGTCGGCGCCCGCTCGGAAGTCGTCGAGGGAGTCATCGTCGGTGAAGGTTCGGTGATCTCGATGGGCGTTTTCATCGGCCAATCGACCAAGATCCTGGACCGCGAAACCGGTGCGGTCAGCTATGGCCGCGTGCCGCCGGGGTCGGTCGTGGTATCTGGCAGCATGCCGGGCAAGGGAGGCAGCTACAGCCTCTACTGTGCGGTGATCGTCAAGAAGGTAGACGCCCAGACGCGCGCCAAGACGAGCATCAACGATCTCCTGCGCAGCGACTGAACACCGCCGCGCCCTGAAGCAATGGAAAAACGCATGATCCTCGACAAGCTTTTTCATGTGATGGCAGACCGGCAGGCGTCGGATATCTTCATATCCGCCGGCGCGCCGATCCACATCAAGATTCAGGGCGTAACGGTACCGGTCAATCAGCAGCTGATGGAACCGGCGATGATCGAAAAAATCGCCGTTGAGCTGATGAACCCGGAGCAGGCGCACACTTTCGAGGCCACCAAGGAGATGAACCTCTCGGTCGGCGTCCCCCAGCTCGGCAATTTCCGGATCAACCTGTTTCGCCAGCGCGGCTCGATCTCGATCGTCGTGCGTTACATCCTCGGCAATATCCCGGCGCTCGATTCGCTGCTCTTGCCGCCGGTCCTCGCCGACCTGGTCATGGAAAGGCGCGGCCTGATCCTCATCGTCGGGTCGACGGGCTCGGGAAAGTCGACCACCATTGCCTCGATGCTCGACTATCGCAACAGCAATTGCGCCGGCCACATCCTGACCATCGAGGATCCCATCGAGTATCTCTTCAAGCACAAGAAGTCGATCGTCAACCAACGCGAAATCGGCATGGACACCCTGGGCTGGAACAACGCCCTGAAAAGCGCCATGCGCCAGGCACCCGACTGCATTCTGATCGGCGAGATCCGCGACAAGGAAACCATGCAGGCAGCGATTGCCTACGCCCAGACGGGCCACCTCTGCCTCGGCACCTTGCACGCCAACAACAGCTACCACGCGCTCAACCGGATGATCAACTTCTTCCCGCTGGATAGCCGCAGCGCGCTGTACATGGACCTCTCGGTCAGCCTCAAGGCAATCGTTTCGCAGCGCCTGGTGAAGCGGAAGGAAGGCAAGCTGGCGCCGGCAGTCGAAGTTCTGCTGAACAGCTATCACGTCCAGGAACTGGTCGAGCGCGGCGACATCCCGGCCCTCAAGGAGGCCATGGAGCAGAGCCTCGCACCCGGATCGCAAACCTTCGAGCAGGCGCTCTTCCGACTCTACCGTGCCGACGTGATTACCCTGGAAGAGGCGCTGAGCAATGCCGACTCACCGACCAACCTGTCGTGGCTGATCAACAACTTCGAAGCACCGCCGGCGCCGCGTCGCGAGGACACGCTGAGCACGGCGTCGTACGAGCTCTCGGAAAGCGACCCCAGCAGCGCCTCCTTCAAGGAGTTTTCTCTCAGCCTCAACGATGCTGACGAGCAAGCCTAGCCCGGTGCGCGAGATCAATAGGGAGATGGACACCGACAGGGGCCGCACGCCGGCACTCGCCGATGAGGTGACGCTTGCACTGGCCGAGCAACTCATCGCCTGTCGCTCAGTGACCCCCGACGACGCCGGTTGCCTGCCGATCATCGCCGGCCGCCTGGAAGCGATCGGCTTCAGCTGTGAGTACATCAAGCGCGGCGCCGTCAGCAATCTCTGGGCGCGGCGCGGCCGCAGCAGCCCGCTGCTCTGTCTGGCCGGGCACACCGACGTCGTCCCCAGCGGCCCGCTCGATCAATGGCACAGCGATCCCTTCCGGCCGCTGCGCAAGGAGGGGATGCTCTACGGGCGTGGCGCCGCCGACATGAAGGCCTCGCTGGCAGCCTTCGTCACCGCCACCGAAGCCTACGTCGCCGCCCGGCCCGAACACGGCGGTTCGATCGCCTTGCTACTCACTTCCGATGAGGAAGGCGATGCCGTCGACGGCACGGTTGCCGTCACCGAGGCCTTGCGCGAACGTGGCGAGACCATCGACTACTGCGTCATCGGCGAGCCGACCGCCGTCAACACCCTCGGCGACATGGTCAAGAACGGGCGCCGCGGCTCGCTGTCCGGGAAACTGACCGTCAAGGGCGTGCAGGGCCACATCGCCTACCCGCACCTGGCAAGCAACCCGATCCATCTGGCAGCGCCGGCGATTGCCGAGCTGACGCAGACCGTCTGGGACGAGGGCAACGACTTCTTCCCGCCAACCACCTGGCAGATTTCGAACATCCACGGCGGCACCGGCGCCAGCAACGTCATTCCGGGCCACCTCGACATCCAGTTCAACTTCCGCTTTGGCACCGCCAGCACACCCGAGCAACTGCAAGCCAGGACCTGCGCCTTGCTCGACCGCCACCAGCTGAGTTATGAACTGGCGTGGAATCTGAGCGGCAAACCCTTCCTGACCGGGCACGGCGCGCTGATCGACGCCTCACTGCAGGCGATTCGCGCCGAAACTGGCATCGAAGCCGAGTTGTCGACCAGCGGCGGCACCTCCGACGGCCGCTTCATCGCCGAGATCTGTGCGCAGGTGATCGAAATCGGGCCGGTCAATGCCAGCATCCACAAGGTCAACGAAGCCGTGGAAATCGCCGCCCTACCGAAACTCGCAGCCATCTACCGCCGTATTCTCGAAGCCGTGCTGCCGAGCCATGTTTGAACAGGCGCAAAGCGAACTGCTGACCCTGCGCGACCTGCTGCGCTTTGCCGTCAGCCGCTTCAACGAGAGCGGGCTGTTCTTCGGACACGGAGCCGACAACGCCTGGGACGAAGCGGCCTATCTGCTGCTGCACAGCCTGCACCTGCCGCTCGACCGGCTCGAGC
>JEMX01000076.1:0-9023 GCA_000585055.1 Candidatus Accumulibacter appositus | reverse complement strand
TCGACCGGCTCGAGCCGTTTCTCGAAGCACGCCTGACCAGCGACGAGCGCGCCAGCATGCTGCACGTCATCGAGCGGCGCATCAGCGAACGCCTGCCGGCCGCCTATCTGACCAACGAAGCCTGGTTGGCCGGATATCGCTTCTACGTCGATCAACGGGTGATCGTGCCGCGCTCCTTCATCGCCGAACTGCTGCGCGAGCAGCTGGCGCCGTGGATCGAGGACCCCGAGGGCGTGACCTCCGTTCTCGACCTGTGCACCGGCTCCGGCTGCCTGGCCATTCTCGCCGCGCATGCCTTCCCGGCGGCCCGGGTCGACGCCATCGACATTTCGCCCGACGCGCTGGCCGTGGCCGAGCGTAACCTCAGCGACTACGCGCTGAGCGAGCGTATCCGGCTGCTCGAAAGCAACCTCTTCACCGCCCTCGGCAGCGAGCGTTACGAGCTGATCCTCAGCAATCCGCCCTACGTCAATGGCGCATCGATGCGCAGCCTTCCCGCCGAATACCAGCGCGAGCCCGAACTGGCGCTGGCCAGCGGCGAGGACGGGCTCGACCTGACCCGGGCCATCCTCGCGGCAGCACGCGAACGGCTCACCCCGAACGGCCTGCTGGTCGTCGAGATCGGCCACAACCGGGACGAACTCGAAGCAGCCTTCCCGGAAACTGCCTTTACCTGGCTGGACACCGCGGCCGGCGATCAGTACGTCTTCCTGCTGCATCGCGACGAGCTGCCGTGAGCGGGCTACCCGCCGCCGTGCGCCCGGCTCTGCGCACCGCCGCGGCGGCGCTCCATTTGCTGCCGCTACAGCGGCTGCTGCTGGCTACCGTTCTGCTGCTGGCCTTGCTGCTGGCCACCGCCTGCGGCGACGCGACGAAAGGACAGGCGCTACCGGCCGGAAGCACGGTCCTGGCCTTCGGCAACAGCATCACCTACGGTACCGGCGCCCGGCCTGGCGAAGACTATCCGACCCAGCTGGCAGCGCTCAGCGACTGGCAGGTCGCCAACGCCGGCATCCCCGGCGACACCAGCGCGGCAGCCCGCGACCGGATCGAGGCTGCCCTGGCGGCAACGAGGCCGGCGCTGGTCATCGTCGAACTCGGTGGCAACGACTTCCTGCGACGGCGCCCGGCAGCCGCCGTCAAGGAAGACCTGCGGGCCATCGTCAGCACCATTCGCCACTCCGGCGCGCAGGTGATCCTGGTCGCCGTCCCGAAGTTCTCGCTGCTCGGCGCGATCAGCGGCCGCCTGCCCGATTCGGAAATCTATGCCGAGCTGGCCAACGAAGAAAAGCTGCCCTTGGTCGCCGAAGCACTGGCCGAGGTTCTCTCCGACCCGGAATTGAAAGCCGACCCCATCCACCCCAATGCCGATGGCTACCGCCAGCTGGCGGCAGCCATCGCCGAGCAGCTGCGTGAGGCCGGTTTGCTCACCGCGCCGTGAGCACCGGCCGACGCCGGCAATCCCCTTAACGGCCGGTCATGGCCTGTCGAGACACCCCTGATCATGGAAGTCATGACCGCCCCCTCTTCCCCAACCCTTCTCCCGTGAGGGGAGAAGGGAGCGTCGTGAGTCGCTTGCGCGACTTTCACATTAACGACGAGCATTGTCGGGCAAACCGACAGACAAGGACCCTCCGATGACTAGCGAAACCCCGCCGCGCATCCACCGCCAGGATTACACCCCACCGCCCTTCCTGGTCGACAGCGTTGAACTGGACGTGCACTTCAACGCCGGCGAGGTGCTGGTCAACAGCCAGCTGCAACTGCGGCGCAATCCACAGGCTGCCCTGGCTGCGGATGCAGATCCGGCAACTCCGCTGCCGCCGCTACAACTCGACGGCCAGGGGCTGGAAACGATCGCCATCTCCGTCGATGGCAGCGTTCTCGGCCCGGAGCAATACCACTGCAGCGACTCGCTGCTGACCATCGCCAATCCTCCGGACACGCTGACCCTGCAGACGCAGGTGCGTATCGATGCCGACCACAACAGCAGCCTGTCCGGGCTCTATCGCTCCAAGGATGGCTATTTCACCCAATGCGAGGCGCAGGGTTTCCGCCGCATCACCTGGTTTCCCGATCGCCCGGACATCATGTCGCGTTACCAGGTCACCCTGCACGCCGACAAGGCCAGCCTGCCGGTGCTGCTGGCCAATGGCAACCCCGTCGGCAGCGGTGACGAGGGGCCCGACCGCCACTGGGCGAAGTGGGAAGATCCCTTCGTCAAGCCCTGCTATCTCTTTGCGCTGGTCGCCGCCCGCCTCGAAGTGCTGCGCGACGCGTTCACCACCAGCAGCGGGCGCAGCGTCCAGCTGGCGGTCTTCGTCGAGCCCGGCAAGCTCGACCAATGCGCCCATGCCATGGATGCACTCAAACGCGCCATGCGCTGGGACGAGGAAGTCTTCGACCTGGAATGCGATCTCGACCACTACATGATCGTCACCGTCGGCGACTTCAACATGGGGGCGATGGAAAACAAGGGCCTGAACGTCTTCAACACCAAGTACGTCCTGGCGCGTGCCGACACCGCCACCGACGCTGACTACCAGAACATCGACCGCGTCGTCGCGCACGAGTATTTCCACAACTGGACCGGCAACCGCGTCACCTGTCGCGACTGGTTCCAGTTGTCGCTGAAGGAAGGACTGACGGTCTATCGCGACCAGGAGTTCGGCGCCGACATGCACAGTCGCGCGGTCACCCGCATTCGCGAAGTGCGCGCCCTGCGCGCGAAGTGCGCGCCCTGCGCGCCATGCAGTTCCCCGAAGATGCCGGCCCGATGGCGCATCCGGTGCGTCCCGACTCGTACATCGAAATCAACAACTTCTACACCAGCACCGTTTACGACAAGGGCGCCGAAGTGGTGCGCATGATCGAAACGCTGATCGGCAAGGAAGCGTTCCGGCGCGGCATGGATCTCTACTTCGAGCGCCATGACGGCCAGGCGGTCACCTGTGACGACTTCGTCGCGGCCATGGCCGACGCTTCCGGCGTCGACCTGACGCAGTTCAAGCGCTGGTACGATCAGGCCGGCACGCCGCACCTCTGGGCCAGCGGCAACTACGACGCGGAGGCGCGCAGCTACACCCTGACGCTGTCACAGTCCTTGCCCAAGAGCGCCGCCACGGCGTCGCCCATCCAGCCGCTCGACAGCCCGCCTCACAACCCCCCTCACGATCCGCTTGCAAACCCCTTTCACATCCCGGTAGCGATCGGCCTCAATGGTGCCCACGGCGAAGATATGCCACTGATGATCGCCGGCGAGGGCAGCACTGCCGGCAGCGGCCGGACGACGCGCGTCCTGTCGCTGACCGAGTTCGAGCAGCAGTTTGTCTTCGAAGAGCTACCAGCCGCCCCCGTCGTTTCGCTGCTGCGCAACTTCTCGGCACCGGTCATCCTCGACTTCTCCTGGAGCGACGAGGAACTGGCGCACCTGCTGGCCCACGACAGCGACCCGTTCAATCGCTGGGAAGCCGGTCAACGCCTGGCCAGCCGCCTGCTCCTGGCGGCCGCCGAAGATATCTCGGTCGGCCGCCCGGCCTACTGGCCGCAAACCTTCGTCGAAGCCGCCGCACGGCTTCTCGAACACGCCGATGCCGATCCCGCTTTCGCCGCCGAAGCCCTGACCCTGCCCGGCGAAGCGACACTCGCCGAAGAGATGGCCCTGGTCGACCCAAGCGCCCTGCATGAAGCGCGCAATGGCCTGCGCCGCTTTGTTGCCGAGCAACTGGGTGGCGCGCTGCTGCAGGCCTACGAGACGCATGCCGCCGATGGCCCCTACCAGGCGACGCCGGCGGCCGCCGGGCGACGCGCGCTGCGCAACCTCTGCCTGAGCTATCTGGGCGAACTGAACAACGACGAGTCCCGCGCCCTGGCCATGCGCCAGTTCGAGTCGGCCGACAACATGACCGACCAGTTCGCGGCGCTGGCAACCCTGGCGCAGCACGACTGCCCGGAACGCGTGCAGGCGCTGGCCAGCTTCTATGAGCGCTGGCACGACGAAGCGCTGGTGGTCGACAAATGGCTGTCGGTACAGGCGGCAAGCCGTCTTCCCGACACCCTGGCGGTGGTCCGCGAGCTGCTCGCTCACCCGGCCTTCGATCTGCGCAATCCGAACAAGGTCTACGCGCTGCTCAACACTTTCGGCAACAACCATGTCCGTTTTCACGCCGCCGACGGCGGCGGCTACCTCTTCCTTGCCGCCCAGATTGGCGAGCTCGATCGCCTCAACCCGCAGGTCGCCGCGCGTCTGGCACGCCGCTTCGATCGCTGGCGGAAGTTCGACGAGCCGCGCCAGCAACAGGCCGACGAGCCGCGCCAGCAACAGGCCAGCTTCGCCCTCGAAAAGCTGCGTTCGCTCGAAGGCCTGTCGCCCGACGTGCGCGAAATCGTCGCCCGGGCGCTCGATCAGTAAGGCCGCCGTCGCGCACTCGGCCGCGCTGCAAGGCAAGCACGCAGCGCGGCCGGGAAAACTGGCGCGCGGCGAAAATTGACCAGATAGTGCTTGAGCACGGCGAATCGCCTCTGTATAATTCGCCGCTTCAGCAGGGCAAGGCGCCCGTAGCTCAGTTGGATAGAGTACTTGGCTACGAACCAAGGGGTCGGGCGAGTACTTGGCTACGAACCAAGGGGTCGGGCGTTCGAATCGCTCCGGGCGCGCCAATAGATTCAAACAATTAGGTCAATCTTCGGATTGGCCTTTTTGCTTTCTGGGCGTCTAGGGTACAAGTCGGCGAAAATGGCTGCCGCACCTGTGCAACGTCGTCAACGCAAGTCCGGGTAAGAGGCAACGTCCCGACCGAGCGACCATCGAGCCCCTTACGCGGTAACTCAGGCTAACGCCACCAGCAACCGCCAAAGCTATTTCCAGGTCTCCGCGGTTAACGGCAGTTCATTCAGCTCGGCACGGGCTTCCCGCCACGTTGGGTAATGCTGGTCGAGCAGCGCCACGAAGCGCTCGCTATGCGTCGGCTCGACCAGATGCAGCATTGCGTCGGCTCGACCAGATGCAGCATTTCATGCACAACGACGTATTCAAGCAAGTCCTTGGGCTTTTTCACCAACTCGGAATTCAGCCGAATGCTTCCCGCCCGGTGGTTACAGCTCCCCCACTTCGTCTTCATGCGCTGCAGAAAGTAGCCGGAGACCTTCACGCCAAGCCTCTCCTCCCATTTCCTGATGAGGGTAGGTACGGCCTCGCGAAGCAATGAGCGGGACCATTCAAGCATGACCTTTTGCCGCTTGGCCAACCCACTGCCCGGGCGCACGCTGAGCATGATTCGGCGATGATCCAGGGTCACGCTTGGCCTGGCGTCCTTCTCAATGACAGACAGCAGATAGCGCCGCCCCCACAGGTAATGGCTTTCCCGCTCGACGAACTGGCGTGGAGTCTCTCGCGCCTGTGCCAGCAGCTTCGCCTGCTGCTCACGAATCCAGCCCAGTTTGGAGATGGCATAGGCTCGGGCCACTTCCAGCCGTGTGCCGGAGGGGGCCACCAGCGTGACCTTCCCTGCCGGTGGATGCACGGAAAGGTGGACGTTCTTGACCAGCTTGCGCGTCACAGCGATCTCGATGTCGCCGAGTCGGATGACCTCGGTCATTGATACCCTGGCTGGTTCTTGACAAGCTCGAACAGGGCGCGCGTCGCCGCGCGGTTTCGGCCAAGCAAGCGGAATAGTGCGTTCAGCACCTGCGCCTCGCGTGCCTGATCGCCCTTCCAGCCGGCCGGCGCGTGTTCCCGCAGGGTTCGATCAATTTCCAGCGCCAAAGCCAGACGCTCCTCTGCGTACTCGGCATGTGGTTCCGCGGCCGTGAAATGGGCATTGCCCGCCGCCGCGAGGATGTCCGGCAGATTATTGTAGATCACGATCGCCTCGGTCTTGCCGTGCAGCGCCGCCGGAATACCGGCTTCTGGCTGCGCCGCCGGAATACCGGCTTCTGGCTGCCTGGCGGCCAGCCGCTTCACCAACGCCTCGGCCTTGCGCAGGAATTCCTCATACGCCGCCGCATCCACCCGACTCTGCTTGATCAGATCGTCGAGCAACTTGGACATCTGCGCGTAGAACCTCGGATTGGTTAGTTGCTCACGGATAATCGTCTTGCGAACGTTGTTGATGATCCCCTCGGCGATGGCATTCTTCGAGAGCTTGCCCTGCGCGTTCAGCTTTCGAGAGCTTGCCCTGCGCGTTCAGCTTCCTGGCGATGGCATCGTGGATGCCGGTCTCGATGATGAGTTCGGTCAGCGACATCTCGCCTAGTTCACCGAGTTCCGCCGCCGGATCGGCCTGAATGTAGGTGTTGATGAGGTGGCGCATGTCGGCCTCAAAGGGCTTGATGTCCAACTCCTCGCCAGAGTGCTTCTTGATGGCTGAGCGGATTTCGGCGTAGAACTCGACGTCCTTTTGCAGAGTCGCCGCCTCGGCGTCGGAATACCCTGCTTCGCTCAGATCCTGCGCCAGGTCGGCGTAGGCCCGCGCAAAGATCGCCACGGCCTTGTAGAAGGAAACCCGCAGCGCCTCGGTTTCGGTCAAGGCGTTCGCGCTGGCCGCGTCGCCGCAGAAATAGTGCAGGAACTGCTCCACCTCACGCGGCAGCGTCACCGGCTCGCACAGGTAGCCAAGTGCCTGGCGGGCGTTGTCGAGCTGCGTCCTGCCTTCTTCCAGCCAGTTCTTGAGGTGCACATTGTTGTCGCCGCCGTTGCCCTGGTCGTGTCGCCGCCGTTGCCCTGGTCGATGTCCAGTTCGTCGGAGCTATACACCGCAAGGGCCTGTTGTACGTCGCCGAAAAGCTGCTTGTAATCGACGATGTGGCCGTAATCCTTGTCGTCGCCGTCGAGCCGGTTGGTGCGGCAGATGGCCTGGAACAGGTTATGGTCGCGCAGCTCGTTGTCGAGGTAGATGTAGCTACAGCTCGGAGCGTCGAAGCCGGTCAGCAGCTTGCTCACCACGATAAGCAGCTTGAGATTCGCCGGCTCGTCGATGAAACGGCGCTCGGCCTCGTCCTCGTACTGTTTGGTCGTCTGGCCGCGCTTCAGGACATACTGCGTGTAGGTGTCGAACTTATAGCGCTCGTCGCTGTTCGCCGGCTCCCTGGCGATGGCGTTCGCGTTCGGCTCGAAGGAGGTGACGATTCCGCAGTAGGCTCCAAAGCCCGTGTTCTGGAACAGCCGGAAGTAATGGCAGGCGTCATGGATCGAGGCCGCCACCAGAATCGCCGTGCCCCGGTGATTGTTCAGGCGAGGCTTGAGGGTAAAGTCACCGATGATGTCGGCAATGATCTCGCGCTTGCGGCCCGCCGCGCTCATCAGCTCCTCCATCGTTGCCCAGCGCCTGCGCACCAGCGCCTTCTGGAAGTTGTTCAGGTTCTTCGTCTTCTGCTCGAACCACGCGTCGATCTTCTTCTGCGAAGTCAGTCGCTCCGGCACGTCGCGGGCCTCGTACTTGAGGTCGNNGCCTCGTACTTGAGGTCGAGCACCACCTTGTCGGCCACCGCCTGATGGAACTTGTAGGTGTGGATGTAGCTTCCGAACACATCGCGCGTCAGCAGCCGGTCCTTGCGCAGCAGTGGCGTGCCGGTGAAGCCGATGAAGATCGCACTTTCCAGCCAGCGCTTCATCTGCCTGTTCATGTCGCCGCCCTGGCTGCGGTGGCACTCGTCCACGAACACGTAGAAGTGGCCATGTACCGTCGGCGCCGGCCCTTTCAGGTCGGCCACATCGAACTTGTGGATCAGTGCGCACAGCAGGCGCGGCATGGTCGCCGCCAGCTTGTCGACGAACTCCGCCCGCGAGTTGATGCGCGGCGAAGGCGAACTCTCGCCGATCACCCCGGCGTTGCGCATCACCCCGACAATCTGCTTATCCAGTTCGTCGCGGTCGGTAATCACCAGGACGCGCGCCTCGGGGTCGTGCTCCAGCAGCCACTTGGCAATCAGCACCATCAGGATGCTCTTGCCACTGCCTTGCGTGTGCCAGATGACGCCCCCCTCGTGCCGGGTGAGGCGCTCCTGTGCCGCCTTCACCCCAGCGTATTGGTGCGGCCGGGGAATCTTCTTCTGGCCCGCGTCGAAGATGATGAAGTTGCGGATCAGGTCGAGCAGCCGGGTCTTGTTGCAAAGCTGCGCCAGCGGCCGGTCGAGCAGTACGCCGGTCACCGGCTCGCCACGCCGGTCACCGGCTCGCCACCAGTCGGGGCCTCGTCCTTCCATTGCACAAAGAACTGCTCCGGCGTGCCGGTCGTGCCATAACGCAGCCCCTGCGCGTCGCTGCCCGCCAGCACAAGTTGCACGGTGCTGAAAAAACCCTTGTTGAAGATCTCTTCCTGGTTGGTGTTGAGCTGCCGGATGCCATCGGCAATATCCACCGAGCTGCGTTTGAGTTCGATCACCGCGATGGCGATGCCGTTGAGGTACAGCACGATGTCGGGCCGTCGCTGAAAGCCGCCCTTGAGCGTCACCTCCTCGGCCAGCGCAAAATCGTTCTTCTCCGGGTCCTCCCAGTCGATCAGGTCCACCGTCTCATGCGATTTGCCGGCGGCAATCTGCACCGGCACGCCATAGCGCAGTAACTGGTAGCTGCGCAGGTTGGCCTGGTAGGGCGTGATGCCCGTGGCGTCGGCAGCCGTTTCCAGCTTTTGCAGGGCGGCGGCAATGTGGGCCGGGGAATAGCCACGCGCCGCGAGATTGTCCTGCAACAGCGCAAGCTCGATGGCGCGGTTATTCTCGCGTCTGGACCACTCGCCGAGGTAGCGGTAAGCCAGCGAATCGACGCGCGTCCTGTCGGAAAACAGGTCGATCACCCGATTCTGCGTCGTACGTTCGGAACGGGCAGTTTCAGGCATGGGCTAATCGGCCCGGTCAAGCGCAGTTTCAGGCATGGGCTAATCGGCCCGGTCAAGCGCTGCTGGAATGAATCCCTCGGCCGACAAGGCACGAACGATACCGCGCAGCAGATAGCTGTTGCTGAACCCCAGGGTGTACTGCCGCGCCCCTTCCTTGATCGGCATCAACATCTTGCGCTCGACCAGTTT